>NZ_FYAN01000008.1:0-567936 GCF_900185665.1 Pannonibacter sp. I15F10I1 | reverse complement strand
GCCTATGACGTGCTGGACGTTTCCGAGTTCCATCACGTCCGGATCAACCACTCGGAACTCTTTGCCGAAGATGCCAACCACATCAACGGTATCGAGAACTTCTGGAACCAGGCGAAGCGGCATCTGAGGGGCTACAACGGCATTCCCCAGCAGCACTTCCACCTCTTCATCAAGGAGTGCGAGTGGCGCTTCAACCATCGTCCCGTTGCCAATCTCGTCAGCGTCCTGCAAAACTGGTGGTTCAAGTAAAACTGCAAACGCTATCTATGTCAGCCCCTTCAACTATTGCAAATCCACATATATAATACGCATAATATCAATATGCGTTTCACGCTCAAAAACCTCACATTCGGAGACAGTAAATATAAAATACAATAATAATAATAATAATAATTTATATTACGAAAATCGCCCTCCTAAATCAGGGCAGAATATTGAGAACCAGCCACTTGGCGCCAAAAGGCCCTGGCCGGAGCAAGCCTGAGGACGGCTCATCTGTCCTGGCTTTTGAGGAGGAAATATCATGTGTCAGGAGTGTTCGGGTTTTTCCATCGCTCGCCGTAGTCTTCTTAAGGGCGGGCTGGCGCTCGGTCTCGCCGCGCCGTTCATGTCTTCAGCCTTTGCCAGCGACACTGCAGCTGCAGCATCCCCCGGCCGCAAACAACCAGCGAGGCACTGCAGGCTCTTGCTGACGGCAACGCCCGTTATGTTGCCAACGAAGCCATCAACACGGACCATTCGGCAGGCCGTACGGCGCGCTCTGAAGGACAGCAGCCCTTCGCGGCAATCGTGACTTGCGCAGATTCCCGCGTCGTTCCCGAACTGATCTTCGACCAAGGTCCCGGAGATCTGTTCGTCGTCCGCGTTGCCGGAAACTTCATCAATGAGGACGGCCTGGCCAGTCTTGAATACGCTGCGGCGGTTCTCGGCATCAAGGCAATCCTCGTGCTGGGACACTCGTCCTGTGGTGCGGTGAGTGCGACGATCAAGTCGATCCACGACAACACCTTGCCGCCCGGCCACCTGCCCAGCCTTGTTAACGCCATCCGTCCAGCGGTTTATGATGTCATGCCGGAAAATCCGGCAGACCTGCTTGCCGCTGCAACAGCTCAGAATGCGCGGCTCAACGCCCAGAAGGCAGAGACGACCGGACCAATCTTGTCGGACTTCCACGCGTCCGGCAAAATCAAATCCGTTGCCGGTATCTACGAGATTGCAACCGGCAAGGTCTCCATCCTCTGACAAGCTGCACTAACCGGGCGTGGTGTCACGCAATGCTCCACGCCCGGAAAGCCTGAGGAATGTTGTTTTCAGAAATCCCCGCGCACCCTGGGCTTCTCATGGCCGCACAGCTTCACTCCGGCACGCCGTCGAGCAAATCATGGATCAGCTGTGCCGTGATCAGATCGAGGTGGGCGCCGCCGCCGTTCTTGTAGAGGGTGATCTCGGTGTCTGCGCCCCGCCCGGCGCGCCCTGCCACGAGGTCGAAGAGGTCGCCCGCCACGTCACCGGCGGTGATGAGCCCGTTGCGGATCGGGATCAGCAGCTCGCCGATCTCGGCCACAGTGGTATCGCGGCAATCGACAAAGAGGCGTGAGCGCTGAAGCGCGGTATCATCCGCCTCCCGCATGTCCGGGCGGTAGGCGCCAACGAGGTCAAGGTGGCAGCCTTCGGGTAGCGCATCACCTGGAATGAAGGGCGTCTGCGCCATCGTGGCGCTGCTGATCACATCCGCCTGCGCCATGGCCGCGCGCAGATCACTGCAGACCTTCACCTCCGCCGGCAGAGTGGCGAGCCTGCCGGCCAGCGCTTCCGCCCCTTCCCGGCTGCGGTTCCACACAAGAACGGTGCTGTAGGGCCGCACCGACAGATGCGCCCGGATCAGGGGTTCGGCCATGGCACCCGCCCCGATCATCAGCAGAACCCTTGCATCCTGCCGGGCGAGAAGATCCGCACCCAGAGCCGAATCTGCGGCGGTCTTCCATGCGGTAATGGCCGCGCCGTCGATGACGGCCACCGGCGCGCCGCTGTCTCCGTCGAACAGGATGAAGCTGCCCTGAACCGCCGGGCGCGGCGGCGTTGCGCGCGGGTTGCCGGCAAACACCGTGACGGCCTTGACGCCCAGCATCCTGCCCGGGAACCAGGCGGAACGGACCAGAAGATTGCCGGTGCCGGACGCAAGATGCATGTCCTTGACCGCAGGCTCCGCCAACCGGTGCGCCGCACGCATGGCCTCCACAAGCGCCGGCCATGTGAGCGCCTTGTTGACCTCTTCGGCCCCAATCAGCTTCATTTTCATCTCCCGGCCCTCTTGTCTTCAGGCTCCGGCTTGAACCTGCGTGGCACCCGGCGTGAGGCTGTTCACCTCATGTTGCTGCGGACTGGTTGACGCGCTTCATCAGAGCCTCGGCGCTTTCCTTGCGCTCGGAGTAACGGTCGACCAGATAGTCCGACCGGCCGCGGGTCAGGAGCGTGAACTTCACCAGTTCCTCCATCACATCGACAATCCGGTCGAAGAAGGGCGACGGGCGCATCCGTCCCTCGTCGTCGAATTCCTGGAAGGCTTTCGGAATGGAAGACTGGTTGGGGATCGTCAGCATCCGCATCCAGCGGCCGAGGATGCGCATCTGGTTGACCGCGTTGAAGCTCTGCGAGCCGCCCGAGACCTGCATCAGGGCGAGGGTCTTGCCCTGTGTCGGCCGCACGGCGCCATCCGACAGCGGGATCCAGTCGATCTGGGTCTTCATCAGGCCGGTCATGGCGCCATGGCGCTCCGGGCTCGACCAGACCATGCCCTCCGACCAGGCCACCAGATCGCGCAGCTCACGCACCTTCGGATGGCTGGCATCCACCCCATCATCCACCAGCGGCAGGCCCGAAGGGTTGAAGAACCGCACCTCGGCGCCAAACCTCGTCAGGATGCGCCCGGCCTCCTCGGCCGACAGCCGGCTGAAGGAGCGTGGCCTGAGCGACCCGTAGAGGATCAGGATCCGTGCCGGATGGGTGCTGACGGGCGCAGAGAACAGCCGGTCCTCGTCGATGGCTGCAAAGCACGTCTCATCGATCTGCGGAGTGGAATGGGGGGCAGCAGGGTCAGACACTCGAGTTTCCTTATCGCCTCGATGATTGATCAGGGCCAATGCCATGGGCCTGATAGCAAGGCTTTCGATGCTGACGCATCACGCCTTGAAATTTCTCAGGCGCCGCATCGCGCTTTACCAGCTTGCCCGTCAGGCAAGCCCATCTGGAGCCGGCATAAAACCCTGCCATAGAAAAAGCCGCCGGGCGCTTATTGGCCCGGCGGCTCTTGTCAGGATCAGCCGCCGAAATCGTCCAGCATGATGTCTTCGCGGTCGACGCCCAGATCGAGCAGCATCTTGATCACCGACTGGTTCATGATCGGGGGACCGCACATGTAATATTCGCAGTCCTCAGGCGCGGGATGGTTCTTGAGGTACTGCTCGTACAGCACATTGTGGATGAAGCCGGTGTAGCCCTTCCAGTCATCCTCCGGCAGCGCGTCGGACAGGGCGACATGCCATTCGAAGTTCGGGAATTCGGCAGCAAGGCCGTCGAAATCCTCGACATAGAACATTTCGCGCTTGGAGCGGGCGCCGTACCAGAAGGTGATCTTGCGGTCCCGGTTCTTCAGGCGCTTCAACTGGTCGAAGATGTGGCTGCGCATCGGCGCCATGCCCGCACCGCCGCCGATGAAGATCATTTCCTTCTTGGTGTCGCGGGCGAAGAATTCGCCGAACGGGCCCGAGATGGTGACCTTGTCGCCCGGCTTCAGGTTGAAGATGAAGGACGACATCTTGCCCGGAGGCACGCCTTCGGCGCGCGGCGGGGGCGAGGCAATGCGGACGTTGAGCATGATGATGCCCTTCTCGTCCGGATAGTTGGCCATCGAATAGGCGCGCTCAAGCCCCTCGTCCACGCGCGATTCATAGCGCCAGAGATTGAACTTGTCCCAATCCTCGCGGTACTCCTCGGCCACATCAAAGTCGCTGTACTTGACCACATGCGCCGGAGCCTCGATCTGGATGTAGCCGCCGGCGCGGAAGTTCACATCCTCGCCTTCGGGTAGTTCCAGAACCAGTTCCTTGATGAAGGTCGCAACATTGTTGTTGGAGCGGACGGTGCATTCCCACTTCTTGACGCCGAAGACCTCGTCATGGACCTCGATCTTCATGTCCTGCTTGACCGCGACCTGACAGGACAGGCGGTCGCCGCAGGCTGCTTCGCGCTTGGTAATGTGGGAGGTTTCGGTCGGCAGGATCGAGCCGCCGCCTTCCAGCACCCGCACGCGGCACTGCGCGCAGGTGCCGCCGCCGCCGCAGGCGGAGGGGACGAACAGCTTTTCAGCCGCAAGCGTCTGCAGAAGCTTTCCGCCTGCGGGAACCGAAATCGTCCGCTCCCCGTTGATGGTGATGTTGACATTGCCTGAAGACACCAGCCGCGCACGCGCGAAGATGATGAGCGTGACCAGCGCCAGCACGATCAGGGTGAAGAAAAGAACGCCGAGGGTGAAAGTCTGCATCTGTCCAGCCTCAGAGGTTCACGCCCGAGAAGGACATGAATGCCAGAGCCATCAGCCCGGCTGTGATGAACGTGATCCCAAGGCCCTGCAGGCCATCGGGAACGTCGGAATATTTCAGCTTTTCACGCACGCCTGCCATGGCGGCAATGGCCAGTGCCCATCCAAAGCCGGAGGACACACCATAGACCATGGACTCGGGAAAACTGTAGTTGCGTTCGACCATGAACAGGGAGCCGCCGAGGATGGCGCAGTTCACCGTGATGAGCGGCAGGAAGATCCCCAGTGCGTTGTAGAGCGGCGGGAAATACTTATCGAGCGTCATTTCCAGGATCTGCACCATGGCCGCGATAACGCCAATATAGGCAATCAGGCCAAGGAAGCTGAGATCAACATCCGGGAACCCGGCCCATGCCAGGGCGCCGGGCCCCAGAATGTAGGTGAGCAGCAGGTTGTTGGCCGGGATCGTGATGGTCTGCACGACCATCACGGAAATGCCCAGGCCCAGAGCCGTGGCGATTTTCTTGGACACAGCCAGGAAGGTGCACATGCCGAGGAAGAACGACAGGGCCAGGTTCTCAACGAAAACCGCCTTCACCGCGAGGGATAAGAGTTGCTCCATCAGTGCTGCTCCACGACCTGAATGCGGTATTCGCGTTTCTCGACCTGCTTCGGCTTCCAGCTGCGGAAGGCCCAGATGATCAGTCCGATGACGAAGAAGGCGGAAGGCGGCAGAAGCAGCAGGCCGTTGGGCACATACCAGCCGCCGTTGTTCACGGTCTGGAACACGGTCACGCCGAACAGCGTTCCTGACCCGAACAGTTCACGAATGAAGGCCACCATCATCAGGATCAGGCCGTAGCCCATGCCATTGCCGACACCGTCGATGAAGGAAGCCACCGGCGGGTTCTTCATGGCAAAGGCTTCGGCCCGGCCCATGACGATGCAGTTGGTGATGATCAGGCCGACGAACACCGACAGCGTCTGCGAGATCTCGAAGGCATAGGCCTTGAGCACCTGATCCACCACGATCACCAGACTGGCGATCACGACCATCTGCACGATGATGCGGATCGATGTCGGGATCTGGTTGCGCATCACCGAAATGAACATCGAGGAAAACGATGTCACGAAGGTCACCGCCAGCGCCATCACCAGGGAAAGCTGCAGCGAGGTCGTCACCGCCAGTGCCGAACAGATGCCAAGAACCTGCAAGGTGATCGGATTGTTGTCGACCAGCGGGTCGACCAGCATGGACTTGCGTGATTGCGCCATCAGATTTCTCCTGCGCGAACATTGGCGAGGAAGGGAGCATAGCCCCTATCGCCCATCCAGAAGCGGACGAGATTCTCAACACCGCGGCCAGTCAGCGTGGCACCGGAAATCGCATCAATGTGATGCTCCTGCCCCCGGGGAGGAGCCATGCGCGAAATCGTGATCGCCACATCTCCGGCGTCATTGTAGATCGACTTGCCGCTCCACTGGGCACGCCAGCGCGGGTTGTCGACTTCGCCGCCAAGGCCCGGCGTTTCCGCGTGCTGATAGAACTGCAGGCCATAGATCGTGCTGCCATCCGCCTCGATGGCAACATAGCCGTACAGCGTGGACCACAGGCCATAGCCATGGATGGGCAGAATCACCTTATCCACGGCGCCATTGGCATCGCGAAGAATATAGACAGACACGAACCGGGCCTGACGCACGATCGAAGCCGGGTCATCGGTCAGGGCAACGGAGAGTTCCGGATCCTTCGCTGCAGCACGGTTATCGAAGGTGGCCGGGTCAAACTTGTCAGTCAGCCGCCCGGTCTCTAGCTCAAGAACTCCGGGCTCGAACACGGCAAAGGCCTTGGCAACGTCCTGGCCGGGCTCATAAAGGCCGGCCACCTGCAGAATGTTGATCTGCTGGTTGCGCAGGGCATTCTGCTGCTGCAGCGGCCTCAGGCTGACAGCCGCCAGAGACACCACCATCGAGGCAACGAGGCAGAGGACGACCGCCACAAAGATCGTCTTCGGCGTTGAATCGGCAGGCAGGGCGAGGAAGCGGCCGATCGGCCCCTTCTGCGTGTTTGCCGTGAGCGTTTCGCGTTGGTCACTCATAGACGCCGCGCCCTCCGCTTGATGTTGGCCTTGACGACGAAATGATCGATCAAGGGCGCGAAAACATTTCCGAACAGGATCGCCAGCATCATGCCTTCGGGGAAAGCCGGATTGATCACGCGGATCATCACGACCATCACGCCGATCAGCGCCCCATAGACATAGCGGCCGGCGTTCGTATGGGATCCCGAAACGGGCTCCGTCACCATGAAGGCGAGGCCAAAGGCAAAGCCGCCCGTCACGAGGTGCCAGTACCAGGGCATGGCAAAGGCCGGATTGCTGTCGGATCCGATGAAGTTGAGCAGGGCCGAGAAGCCGATCATCCCTGCCATGCAGCCCAGCACCATCCGGTAATTGGCAATGCGGGTGACAAGCAGGAAGGCGAGGCCGATGAGGCAGGCAAGCGTCGACGTCTCGCCCAGGCTGCCCTGAATGGTGCCGATGAAGGCGTCCATCCACGTGATGCCATAGGTGACGAGCTGCTGATGGCCCTCAGCGGCAACGACGGCCAGCGCCGTGGCGCCGGAGAACCCGTCAACGGGCGTCCAGACCGAGTCTCCCGACATCTGTGCCGGGAAGGCGAAATACAGGAAAGCACGGCCGACCAGCGCCGGATTGAGGAAGTTCTTGCCCGTACCGCCGAACACTTCCTTGCCGATCACCACACCAAACGAGATGCCGAGCGCAACCTGCCACAGCGGCGTCGAAGCCGGCAGGATAAGAGTATAAAGCATCGAGGTGACGAGGAAGCCCTCGTTCACTTCGTGACGGCGGACGGTGGCGAAGAGGACTTCCCAGACGCCGCCGACGGCGAGCGTGACGATATAGATCGGCAGGAAGTACAACAGGCCATGCAGCATGTTGGCCAGAGGGTTGGCGGCATCGAAGCCGATCCCCAGAGCCTCGATGATGGACGCGCGCCAGCCGCTCGCGCCATGGCTGGCAATGGCCAGATTGACCTGCAGCCCCGTGTTGTAAAGCGCCATCAGGATGCAAGGGATGGTCGCGATCACCACATAGGTCATGATCCGCTTCATGTCGATGTAGGACCGTGCATGCGGTGCCACAGTCGTCACTGTGCGGGGGGTGTAGAGGAAGCTTTCCACCATTTCATAAAGCGGGAAGAACCGCTCATAGCGGCCTCCCTTGGTGAAATGCGGCTCGATCCGGTCGAAGAAACTGCGCAAACCCACGCGATCAGCCCTCTCTTTCGATCTTCGTCAGGCAATCGCGCAGGGCAATGCCGTATTCATATTTGGCAGGACAGGCAAACCCGACCAGGCCGAGGTCCTCCTCGTCCAGCTCCAGCGCCCCGAGTGCCTGCGCCTCGTCGGTGTCCATCACCAGAAGCGCGCGCAACAGCTGCGTCGGCAGATAGTCCTGCGGCATCAGCTGCTCGAAGGTTCCGATCGGAACCATGGCGCGCCGGCCGCCGTTCAGATTGGTGGTCAGCGCATAAAGCTTCTTCGTGAAGGCCGAGCCCAGTACCGGCTGCACAGCGAATTTGGAAGCCATCGGCCGGATCCAGCCGAGCGGGATCTGCTTGTGATCCTCTTCGATCAGCGTGACCTGCCGCGCATAACGGCCGAGATAGGCCTCGGCGCCGGCACCGGCCCGGCCGCTCAGCACCGATCCTGAGATGAGGCGCACCGGCACGCCGGCCGGGTTCTCACCGGCCGTAAGTTCGGCCATCGACGCGCCGGCAATGGTGCGCACCAGACGCGGATTGGCCGCCAGCGGCCCGCAGATGGCCACAACGCGGGAGCTGTCCAGATAGCCGGTCAGCAGCAGCTGCCCGATGGCGATGACATCGGCATAACCAATGCTCCAGACGGTCCGTGCAGCACTTGGCGGCGCCAGAAAATGCATGTGGGTTCCGGCAAGGCCAGCCGGGTGCGGCCCGCTGAACTGCGCCACCTCGACACCGGGCACCGATGCGCCCGGCAAGCTTGCGCCGTCCTCGTGACACAGGAAAGTCTTGCCCTCCGTCAGCATGGCGACTGCCTGCAAGCCGCGCTCGAAGGCTTCGGCGCGGGCGGTAATCACAGGCACCGGATCTGCCGCAAGAGGCTCGGTGTCCATTGCCGTGACAAAAATCGCAGCAGGCCGGGATTCGGGCGAAGGCATCTTGGAATAGGGACGGGTGCGGAAAGATGTCCACAAGCCGCTGGCACAAAGCCGCTCCACCACTCCTTCCGGGGTGCTGATGTCTCCGGTCTGTCCGAAGTTCACCGGCTCGGCGGCCGCCGGATCAACCGTAATCTCGACGCTGATCAGCTTGCGCTGCGCGCCGCGGTTGATGGCTTTGATTCGCCCGCTCACAGGCGAGGTGACCATCACCTCGGGCGTGTCTTTATGCGTGAGGATGGGGGCCCCTGCCCCGACTGCATCGCCCTCAGCGACCAGAAGCCGTGGCTTTAGACCAATGTAATCCGCGCCCAGGATGGCGACGGTGCTGACAGCCGGTCCGTCCTGCTCACCCGCGCTTGGGGCACCGAGGATCGGAAGCTGGAGACCTTTGCGAAGCGAAAATTTCTGCACCTGAATCTCTACCCAGTGATTTTATCCCCCTTATGCCTTCCCTTCTTCGAAAACGGAACCTTTTCCGGGACATGTCCTGTTTTTTTTTGCCCCATTACGGTTTCAGTTGCAGAGACTGGCATCACGACGTATTCACGACCAAACTCTTGGCGCTTTGCGCCCCCTGTTTTCATAAGATGGAGAAACTCCAGTGTCTGGTCTGACCTCGATTTCCCGGCGATCCTTCCTGATCATGACGGCCGCACTTGCTGCCTGCAAGCCGGGGTCTGAGCTGCTGAAGCTGTCCGGCCAGACCATGGGTACAACCTGGAACATCACGGCTGTCAGCAACGGGCAGAACGTGGACGCAAAGGATCTGAGTGCAAAAGTTCAGACCGCGCTGGCCGATGTGACCCGTGCCATGTCGAACTGGGACAAGAACTCGGATCTGTCGCGCATCAACGCCGCCGCAGCCGGCGAGCCGCTGAACCTGTCGCCCGGAATGAACACCGTGCTCAGCGCCGCGCAATCCGTGCATCAGGCCAGCGAAGGCCGGTTTGACATCACCTCCGGCCCGCTGATCGACCTCTGGGGATTTGGCGCAGCGCAGGTGCAGCAGCGCGCGCTGCAGGATGCGGACATTGCTCCGGTTATGGACATCGTGGGCCAGTCCCGCATGCTGACGCTGGCCAATGGCTCACTCGTCAAGTCGGCTTCCGGCA
The DNA here is from genome assembly GCF_900185665.1 of Pannonibacter sp. I15F10I1. Classification (NCBI taxonomy): domain Bacteria; kingdom Pseudomonadati; phylum Pseudomonadota; class Alphaproteobacteria; order Hyphomicrobiales; family Stappiaceae; genus Pannonibacter; species Pannonibacter sp. I15F10I1. The sequence continues at coordinate 558,058 of NZ_FYAN01000008.1, read as the reverse complement.
CCAGCATCTATCTCTCGGCCATCGGCAAGGGATATGGCGCCGACCAGGTGGCAGAGGTGCTGCGCACGGCCGGCCTGACCGATTTCATGATCGAGATCGGCGGCGACCTTTACGCATCGGGCCACAATGGTGCCGGCATGCCGTGGCAGATCGGTATCGAGGTTCCGCTCGCCGGCGAAGCCGGGGTGCATCGCAAGATCGGCGTGTCCGGGCTTGGCATGGCCACGTCGGGCGACTACCGCAACTATTTCGAAGCTGACGGCAAGCGCTACTCGCATATCATCGACCCCACCACGGGCCGTCCGATCACCCACGCGACCGTGTCTGCGACCGTTCTGGCCAAAAACGCGATGCTGGCGGACGCCTGGGCGACAGCCATGCTGGTGCTGGGCCGTGAGCGCGGGCTGGAAATCGCCGAGACGCAGGGCCTTGCGGTCATGTTCATCGAAACCTCCGGCGCCAAGCTCATCACCAGCGAAAGCAGCCGTCTGGCATCCCTGACGGCCTGAACAGGCAAGGACAGCACCCATGGCAACCCTCGCGATCGCTTTTGTTCTGTTCCTGATTGTGGTGCTGGGCATGGCGATCGGGGTGATCGTGTCGGGGCGCACCATCAAGGGAAGCTGCGGCGGACTGAACGCGATTTCCGGCGCCGATCATTGCCTTGTGTGCAAGCGCGAGATCGATCCGAACAGCCCGCTGCATGAGCGCATGGCCTGCCCGCGCAAGCGCCAGAAGATGGCGGAGGCCAATCAGGCCTCCTGACCTTCCTGCTGCCTCACCAGGCTTTGCCGGTGCCAAATACCTCAGCGCCCCGGCACCTCAGCACCCCATCACCTTAGCGGCCTGGCACCAGAGGCACGAAAGCCAGAACCAGCAGCGTTGTTGCGGCCAGCAATCCGTAGAGCCAGAGCTGCCACCTGGGGCCTTCTGCCTTCCACACACGCCTGTAGCTGTAGCCTGCAAGACAGGCCACGATGAACAGAGCCGTTGCAACAGCTGGCGTGAGATGGATATCGGGCAAACTCGGGCACTCCTCGGGCGGCTGCAGGTTTCCGGACGTGAAGCTCTAAGCAAGTTTGTGCCGCTTGACCACAGCCTTTGTCCATTGCGCAGAGTGCGGCCCGAAAATCCGGCCGGGAGCCCGCAAGAGCATCTGCGCTCGCAGGCACCGCTCTTCCTTTCACCGCCCTCGCCCTCACGGCTTCCAAAGCAGTATAATATCTTCCTGCAAAGCCATGAAATCACACAGGCGCCCGGACAATGGGCCGCCCGTCTCACGCGGGCACAACAAGGTTCTGGGAGGCTCCGGCGGTTGCCAGTCTGCCCCTGTTGGGGGATGATGCCCCGGTCATCCCCGCGCCCTGCCCCTGCCGCCAACGAGGTTCTGCCCATGTCTGCGCTTGCTCAGGTTCTTGCCCTCCTTGGCGCTGCGGTGATCATGTTTGCGGTCAACCGGCCGCGCATGGATGTTGTGGCGGTGATCATGATGACCGCCTTGCCGCTGACAGGCGTGATCAGCATGCAGGAGGCGCTGGCCGGGCTGTCCGACCCGAACATCGTGCTGATTGCGGCGCTTTTCGTCATTGGCGAAGCGCTGGTGCGCACGGGCGTGGCGCAGCGGCTGGGCGACTGGCTCACCCTCAGGGCAGGCGCCAGCGAGGCGCGGCTGATTTTTCTGCTGATGCTGATCGTGGCCGGTGTCGGCTCCTTCATGTCCTCCACCGGGGTGGTCGCCATTTTCATTCCCATCGTGCTGCGCATCGCCCGCAAGGCCCGCATTCCGGCGGGCCGGCTGATGATGCCCCTGTCCATGGCGGCGCTGATCAGCGGCATGATGACCCTCGTCGCCACAGCGCCAAACCTTGTCATTCACGCCGAACTGATCCGGCAGGGGCATGAGGGCTTCAGCTTTTTTGCCTTCACCCCCTTTGGCGTGCCCGTGCTGCTGCTGGCAGTGCTCTACATGCTGGCGGCGCGGCGGTTTCTCTCTCCCGGCGAAACGGCGGAAGTCTCAGGCCGTGCCGCCCTCAGAAGCTGGGTGGAGGATTATGCCATCGGCGGCCGCGAGCACCGGCTGCAGGTGATGCCCGGCTCAGGACTTTCCGGCCGGCGGCTCGACACGCTGGACCTGCGTGCCAGTGCCGGCATCAACATCATCGCCATCGAACGGGGCAATCTGTTCCGCCGCAAGCTGATCTCGCCCCAGGCCGCCACCGTGCTGGAGGTCGGCGACATCCTGATGATCGACCAGCGGGTCAGCAGCGAAAAATCCGGCTTTGACTTTGCCAGTTTTGCCCGAACCCATGGCCTTGCGGAACTGCCGGTGACGGAGCAATGGCTTGCCGACACCACGCAGGAAATCGGCATGGCGCAGATCCTTGTGCCGCCGGGCTCCCGCCTGACCGGAAAGACGCTGATGAGCGCGAAGTTCCGTTCGGTCTATGGCCTGTCGGTCATTGGCATGAAGCACGGCACGAAACCGGTGCCCGAAGCTGTCACCGCCGAAGTCCTGCAGGCAGGCGACACGCTGCTGGCTGCCGGTCCCTGGCGGTCGATCCGCAATCTGGCGGACGAGCGGCGCGATCTGGTGCTGCTGGACCTGCCGGCCGAATCCGAAAATGCCGTCCATGCCCGCCACCGGGCCCCGCGGACGCTGGCCGTGCTGGCGCTGGTGATCGCTCTGATGGTGTCCGGCATCGTGCCGAATGTTCAGGCCGCGCTGTTCGGATGCCTGCTGCTCGGGCTGTTCCGCTGCATCGGCATGGCAGAAGCCTACCGCTCGATCCACTGGCAGAGCCTCATTCTGATCGTCGGCATGCTGCCCTTCTCGCTGGCGCTGCAGCGCACCGGCGGGGTCGATATTGCCGCCAGCCTGCTGCTGGACATTCTGGGAGAGGCAAGCCCGCATCTGGTGCTGGCCGCGCTCTTCGCCACAACCTCCGTTCTGGGCCTTTTCATCTCCAACACGGCAACTGCCGTGCTGATGGCGCCGGTGGCTCTGGCGGTGGCGCAGGAGATGAACACCTCGCCCTACCCTTTTGCCATGACCGTGGCCCTGGCCGCCTCCGCCGCCTTCATGACGCCCGTATCCTCGCCGGTGAACACGCTGGTCGTGGGACCGGGAAACTACCGCTTCGGCGACTTCATGAAGATCGGCGTGCCCTTCACGCTGATCACCCTTCTCACCAGTGTGCTGCTGGTGCCGCTGATCCTGCCGTTCTGACGCCACATCCTGACAGGCTTTGAGCCTCTGGAGCGCTCGGTGTGTCTTCAGGCCAGGATCATTTCCGGCACATGGTCTGGAATGACGAGCCTTGCGGCTGTGGCGGCCACAATCGCCTCAACACTGACGCCCGGCGCCCTTTCGCGCAGGAACAGGCCCTCCTTCATCGGCTCGATGACCGCCTGATCCGTCACAACCAGATCGACGCGGCGCAGCGCCGTCAGCGGCAGGGTGAGTTCCGGCACGATCTTCGATTCCCCGCGGGCCGCATGCTGCATGGCGACGACGACGCGCGCCGCGCCCGTCACCAGATCCATGGCGCCGCCCATGCCCGGCACCATCTTGCCCGGCACCTTCCAGTTGGCCAGATGCCCGGCCTCGTCGACCTGCAGCCCGCCCAGAACCGTCATGTCCAGATGCCCGCCCCGGATCAGGCCGAAGCTCATGGCACTGTCGATGCTGGCAGCCCCCGGCACAGCCGTGACAAAGCCGCCGCCCGCATCCGTCAGATGCCGGTCTTCCATGCCCTCCGGCGGACGGGCGCCAAGGCCGATCACGCCGTTTTCGGCCTGGAAGAACACACCGGCAGACGCCGGCACGAAATTCGCCACCATCGATGGCAGGCCAATGCCGAGGTTCACCAGCGATCCCGGCCGGATTTCCTGCGCAACACGGCGGGCGATGAGTTCCTTGCTGTCCATGCTGGCCTCCCTCACGCTGCCCGGACCAGAAGATGGTCGACCAGCACACCCGGCGTCTTCACCCCGTCCGGCGGGATCACGCCAACAGGCACAATGCTCTCGGCCTCGGCGATGACCGTCTTTCCGGCGAGTGCCATCACCGGGTTGAAGTTCTGCGCCGTCAGCAGATAGCTGAGATTGCCGACATAATCGGCCTGCCAGGCGCCGATCAGGGAGAAATCCGCCTTGAGCGGGGTCTCCACCAGATAGCGCTTCCCTTCGACCTCGATCACCTGCTTGCCGTCTTCCACCTCGGTCGCCAGACCCGTGGGCGTCAGCACGCCGCCAAGCCCCATGCCGCCGGCGCGGATGCGCTCCACCAGCGTGCCCTGCGGCACCAACTCGCAGTCGATCTCGCCCGCGATCATCCGCGCCTGTGTTTCGGGGTTGAGGCCGATGTGGCTGACAATCAGGCGGGAGACCAGCCCGGCGGTAATCAGCTTGCCGATCCCCTTGCCCGGCATGGCCGTGTCATTGGCGATCACCGTCAGACCACCTGCCCCGCGCGCCACCATGGCGTCGATCAGGCGCTCCGGGCTGCCAACGGCCATGAAACCGCCGATCATCACGCTCGCCCCTTCCGGGATCAGCGCCGCTGCTGCGTCCGGGCTGAGTGCACCCTTCATGCCGTGTCCTCCCATGGCCCGCCGCATTCTTCAGTCCGGCGGGCGCCTTGCATCTCATTTCATAGCAGTTCCCGCAGACAGGGTTCACGCCTAATGCGGCAGATTTCCTGCGGCCTGCTCGCCCGCGCCTTCGCTGGAAATCACGGCCAGCGGATCTTCGGCCACGTCACCGGTCACCGGCGCCAGCTGCAGCACCTGACGGAATCGCTGCAACAGGGCGAGGGTGCGCGGTGACATTTCCTCGATGGCACCGGGGATATATTGCACCACCTTGAGGGCCAGTTCCCGCTCCGCCGGCTCACGCAGCAGCAGCGGCAGGGTCTCGATGGCCCGTTCGGTCTCGTAGGTGGCGATCAGGGTCTGCTGATGGATGATCATGGCCCGGTGTTCAGCCCCAAGCGAGCGGAAGGGCTCGTCCTTGGTCAGCACATGGGCCGAACGCTCCAGCCGGTCGCGGCGGACCTCTCCCCGGTTCTCGGCCAGCAGCACCAGCATGCGGATCACCGCCTCGGGGAAACCGCCCTGCTCGATCTGCATCAGCGCATTGGCGACTTCCGGCAGCCCACGCAACTCGCCAATGCTCTTCAGCGTGCGGCGGGTTTCGTGCGTGCGGCCAAAGGCGCGGGCCCAGGGCGTTCCCCACATGGAATGGAAGGTCAGTTCATAGGCCATGTCGCGGGTGTCACGCCAGAAGTCGATCGCCTGCTCGGTGGCCTGCACCCAGAGGGCTTCAGCGGCAAGGAACGGATTGCCGGCAGCGGCCTTGTTGCGCTCCGCCTGCACCTTTCCGGCAAGGGTTTCCACCGGCCGCATGAGGGGATTGCGGCTGGAGGCCAGCGCCCGGTTGAGGCGCATGGGGTGGAGAGCCCGGCTCATTTCGGCAGCCGTGCCGGAAACCATCTGACGGACCACCGGCCGCACCGCCATGTCATAGGCCTGCGCCTGCATTTCGGCGGCGCGGGCAACGGCGGCGAAGGGGCGCTCGTCGGCCACGGTGTCGTCCAGCGCCCGGATGTCATCGAAACTGCGCTCGGCGAAGCCGACGGTAAAGTGCTTCCGCCCGTCCTTTTCCGTCACATCCTCGATGCGCATTTCATAAAGGCCCGGCGCCAGCGCCTCGATGGTCTTGAGCGTCGAGGCCACCTCGGAATGCTCCTTGCGGGCAATCTGCGAGGACACGAAAATGCCCAGGTGCCCGACCTGATCATGCACCATATAGACAATGCGCTGGCCACGGATGCGGATCTCGTTCACATCCGCATAGGTCTCGATGATCCAGTTCAGCGCCTGCTGCGGCGGCGTGATGTTATCGCCGTGGCTGGCAAATACGATTATAGGCGCCCGGATCTGCTTCAGGTCCACAGGGCGGCCCGGCTCGATGCGGGCCTCGTTCTTGACGAGGCGGTTGCCGACGAAAAGCTGCTCGACGATCCAGCGGATCTCGGGCTCGGTCATCAGGAAGAAGCCGCCCCACCATTTCTCGAACTCGAGGAAGGCCGCATCGCCCTTGTCGATGTCGCGGAACAGGTCCGTGTATTTGCGGAACAGCGTGCGCCCCGGATTGAGCATTTCGAAATTCTGCACCAGATGCGCGCCGTCAAAGATGCCGCCGCCCAGATCCGACAGGAACATGGGCACCCAGGTGCCGCCCAGAACGCCTGCATTGTAGCGCATGGGGTTTTCACCCACCTTGCCCGCCCAGGCGGCAACAGGCGCGCCATTGATGACGACAGGCCCGGTCAGGTCCGGATTGGTGGCGGCCAGCAGCAGCACCGCCCAGCCGCCCTGGCAGTTGCCCGTCACCACCGGGCGCGAGGCCTTGGGGTGACGGCGCATCACCTCGCGCACGAACTCGGCCTCCGCCCGCACCACATAGGACAGGTACTGCCCCGGCTCCGGCATGTGACGGAAGGCCACGAAATAGACCGGGTGGCCTGCGCGCAGGGCCACGCCCACCTGGCTGTCCGCCTTGAAGCCGCCGATGCCCGGACCATGGCCGGCACGCGGGTCGATGATGATATAGGGGCGGCGGTTCTCATTCACCGTCACGCCTTCCGGCGGCACGATGCGCAGCAGCATGTAGTTGGACGGATAAGGCAGATCCTTGCCGTCCATGACGACTTCATAGTCATACATCAGCACGGGCGGGCAGCCGGCCGCCTCATGCTCCAGAAAGATGTCGCCGCGCTTGCGCAGCGTATCGGCCGTCAGCACCAGGCGCTCCAGCGCATCACGGGCATATTCGGCAAGGTCACGGGCAAGGGCGCCGTCCCTCTGGCGCAGCAGCAGGCCATCCACCAGCGCATGGGCGGCGGCCACCGTTTCCTTGCCGCGCTGCGAATGCACTTCGGAAATCCTGCGGGAGTGGATCGCCACGGCCGTGTTGAGAATGTCCACCGTGGCCGATGCGGCGCCGATCTCGGTTTCGCTTGAGGTGAGCGCGCCCTGCAGCGCTGCCATCACATCTCCCTCGGCTCGCGGGACCTGCGGCTGGAGGAAAGGATCAAACAGATCAAACACATTGGCCATGACGGCGTCTCCTCAAGCGGTGATCGAAAAACCGCCGTCGATGTCATGGACACCACCGGTCAGGTTGCGGGCTGCGGGGGAAGCGAGGAAGGCGGCCATGGCCCCCACATCCTCGATGGTGGCAAGCTGATGCGTGGGCGCCCGCTCGGAGGCAAGGCTCAGAAGCTCATCGAAATGGCCGATGCCGCTGGCTGCGCGGGTCTTCAGCGGTCCGGGCGAAAGGGCGTGAACGCGGATGCCCTGCGGGCCGAGTTCGGCTGCGGCATAGCGCACCGCGCTTTCCAGCGCGGCCTTCACCGGGCCCATCATGTTGTAATGGCGCACGACGCGGGACGAACCGAAGAAGCTGACGGACAGGCAGCAGCCGCCGTCCGGCATCAGCGGCTCGGCCAGCCGGATCATCCGCAGGAAGGAGTGGACCGACACGTCCATGGCCAGCGAGAACCCATCGGACGAGCAGTCGATGACCCGGCCATGCAGATCCTCCCGCGGGGCAAAGGCAATGGAATGGACAAGCGTGTCCAGCCGCCCCCAGCGCTCGGCTATGTCCTGAAACAGGCCCTCAAGCTGGCCGGGTTGGGCGACGTCGAGCGGCGCAACGATTTCCGCCCCCAGTTCCTCTGCCAGCGGCCGCACATAGGGCTCCGCCTTGCTGTTCAGCCAGGTGACCGCCAGATCGGCGCCCTGGCTCCTCAGCGCGCGGGCGCATCCGTAGGCGATGGAGTTTTCATTCGCAATTCCAACGACAAGTGCCTTGTGACCTTGCAGCGAAAACACATTTCACCTCCGCGTAGCCTGCGCATGCATCCTGCACCCGGATTGTTGCGGTGGCTTGGCACTTCCATGACAGTTTGCCACGGGGTTGCCGCCAGCCGGCGGGATGATGCGGCAAGGCAGAATTCAGGGCCGGGATCAGGCCGCACACAATGGCTTGCACAGGCCTGCCCTCGGGCAAGTGGTCAGGGAAAGTCCGGCTCTGAGGCTCTTTCAAGCTGCACACTGCCGTGGGGAGGACGGCGCGGCGCGCAAACTCGCAGGGGCTCGCAGGCCCGGCGCAGTCAGCACGGAAGCCGCAAGCCGGTCAAACTGGTAGTATTCCGCATGTTGCTGCCTGGTCCTTGCGGCGGGATTTCAGCGCAAAAGCAGAGCCACACCGCCCGCAACAGCCGTCAGGGCAGCGGCCAGCATGACGCCTGCGCGGGGCAAAGCCGCAAGCCGGGCCGGACGGTCGAGATCTTCCGTCGCCGAAAGACGGGCGAGCGCGGGAGCACTGAACAGCCCTGCCCCCTTCGGGGCCATGGGGGCAGCCTGTTCCGGCGTTGGAGCCGCTGTCTTGTCAGGCTTTTGCGTCATGCGCCGTTTCCTCACCGCCGATTGATGCTGCCGAGGCAGATTGAGACAGATTGCAGGCCGCCAGCCCCGGCGCAAGGCTTGCGTGCGGCCGCCAAGTCCTCCATCACTCTCCAGGGACGAAGCAGGCACCAACTCCTTGCCCGGACCTTGACCCGAAAGCCCACCAGCCGCCGTGCTGCAGACTGTCCGGCCCCGCCATGCTGCCCCTTCTGTCCCGATTGCGAAACCGCCAGAAAAGCCGCCAGAAAAACCGTCAGAACCGGGTTTTCCGCACGCCGGATATCCGGCAGGGCGAAACCTCCGAATGCGGGATCGCGGCGCTGGCGATCCTGCTCGCCCATCACGGCAGTCCGGTAACGCTGGAGGCTCTGCGCCAGCAGGCGGGCTCGACGCGGCTTGGTCTCACCGCCCGCCAGTTGATCACGCTGGCGAAGCAGAACGGCTTTCACGCAGCGGCCTACCGCCGGACGCTGGAAGATCTGCGCCGCCAGCCGCTGCCCGTGATCGCCCACAGCCGCTTCATCCATTTCGTCGTGATCGAGGCGGTGACGGACAGTCATGTGCGCATCAACGACCCCGGCTGCGGCCCTCTGGTGCTGCCGCTCCACGAATTTGCCGAAGATTACACCGGCATCATCCTGACGGTGCAGCCGCTGCGCTCTGCTGGGGCAGGAAGACGGGAACAGCATCCGCTCGCCGCCCTGCTCCGTCCCATGCGGAAGGGTCTTGCTCTGGCTGCGCTTGCTACCCTGACGCTGCAGGGAGCGGTGGCGCTGACGGCATTTCTGCTCGCAAGTCACGGCCCAGCCCTGACGCAGACCACAACGCCGCTGCTGCTGTTATCCGCTGCCGGGCTAGGCGTCTGCGCGGCGGCTCTTGCCCGCCACCGGGCAGGGCAAGCGGCGGGCCGCGCTCTGGCGCAGGGGGTGGAGCATCAGGCAGGCGCCTTCATGGCCACGCAGGACCTGGACTGGTTTGCCCGCCGCACGCCGGACCAGACGGCGAACCTGATGACATTGCCTGCAGTTGCCGATGCCGCAGGCTGCCGGGCCTCGCGCATGGCCGATGCCCCCGGCCTTCTGCTTCTGGCCCTCGCCGCTGGCATGGGTTTCGGCCTTTCAGGGCTCGCGGTTGGCCTCTGCGGCCTTGGCGCAGCGCTGCTGACCCTCGCCATGACAAACCGCCGGGGCACGCTGCTGTCGCGGATGGAAGGCTCGCTGGAAGAGCTGGCTCAAACGCCGCCTGCCGTTCCACCGCCAGCGATGCTTGCCGGAATCGAAACATGGCTTTGCGGCGGGCGCAGTGATGAGCTGGCGCTGCGCCTTGCCGGTTCCCATGCGGTCAGCCTTGATCAGGCGCAGCAGTCGGGCGGCAGAATGGCAAGGCTCAACGCCTTGCAGACGCTTCTGTTTCTGGTTTCACTTGGCGCCTCCGCCCTGCACGGTCTTGCAGGCGCCACGGCTGGCAGCGTTCTGGGGCTGTCGCTTCTCGCCGCCACGTTGCACCGGCAGGCCGGAAAGCTGAGCGGGCTTGCCCCGGCGCTGACGCAGCTGCGCGCCCTGGCTGCCACCTTGCGCGACCTGAAGGACGGCACGCGCCCGCAAACAGCCGAAGTCCTGCCGCGTCCGGCCTCCGCCGAACTGACACTGCGCCTTGACGAGGAAACCCTTGTCCTCGGGCCCGGTGAAACGCTGGCCGTGACGGGACCTGCAGGCAGCGGCAAGTCGTGTCTGCTGCGCGCCATCGCCGGACTTGAGCTGATGCCGGGCGCAGACATATCGCTGAACGGCGCACCCATCAGCGCTGCAGCGGCACAATGGCCCGGCCTCGTTCTGCATGAAGACCGGCCCCTGCCGCCTTTCGCAGGCACCGTGGCGGACAATCTGCGGCTCGGCCAAAGCGGCCTGGCAGATGCTGACCTGATGGCCGCGCTCGAAACGGTGGAGCTGTGGCCGGTGCTGGCCCCGCGCGGCGGCCTTGCGCTGATGCTCACGCCTGCACGCCCCGGCCTCAGTGGCGGGCAATTGCGAAGGCTGATGATCGCCCGCAGCCTCCTGCGCCGCCCGCAGGTTCTGGTGCTGGACGAGACCCTGGATGCGCTGGAAACGGATCTGGAAGAGCGCCTGCGCCAGCGGCTGACCGCCTCCGGCATGGCCCTTGTCCTCAGCGGCGCAAGGGCACTGACGGCGGGCACGGTCACTCACACCCTCACGCTGGGAGGCCGCGATGCCTGACACCGCACAGCGCCTTGCCCGCCTTGCCGCACAGGCGGACCATACCGGCGAAGAGGATCTGCGCCGTGCCGCACTGGATGAAGGACTGCTTCTGCGCCGCGTCCGGCTGATGCCCTCATCAGACGGCAGGCAGCAATGGCCCCTGCTGGATGGCGGGTTGATCATCGTCTTTGCGCAGGACAGTGGCCGGGCACAGGTGATCGACACACGCAATGGCAGGCCGGTTCTGGTGCAGGCCGATGGCCGCAGAGGCCATGCGCCGGTCCCCGGCGATGTGATGCCGCAAGCCCTCGCGCTTGTTGCGCCGCTGGGACGCGCCGTTCCACTGTGGCAGGAAGCATGCGCCGCGCTGCTGGCGGGACTGGCTTTCAATGCCCCTGCTGCTGCCCTCATCCTCGCCCCCTCCCCGCTCTCCGCAGGCGCCGGGCTTGCCCTGATGGCGTCGGGCGGTGCACTTGCAGCGGCTCTTCGGCAGACTGCGGATCTGCGCCGCCTTGGGCTCGCGGATCTGGCCAGCGCCTCCGCCATCTGGCAGCGGCTGGCACGGGCCACGCCAGCCCAGCTGAACCAGCCCTCGGCGGCATCTGTTGCGGATCAACTTGCAAACAAGGTCATAGAGGCGCGCAAGGCCAGCCTGCGCAAGGGCGGGCGGCTTTCCGGGCTGGGCCTTGCGCTTCCCGCGCTCGGCCTGCTGTGCGCCACCGGCCTTGCCCCCCTTGCCGCAGCGGCTGCCGTGATACTGCCCGGACTTGCCCTCCGGCTCTGGCTGATGCGGCAGGAGCTGCACCTTGAAGCGGCGATGAAACATCCCTCGGCGGAGTTGCAGCAGACTTCAAGCCTCGCCGCAGCCGCCCTGCCCCAGTTGCGGCTGATGGGGGAAGCGGGCTGGCTGTTGCAGAAGACGGGAAGGATCGAGACAGAGGTCCGGTCCCTGCAGCGGCGGCACCTGCGGCTCGGCGCGTGCCGCTCTGCCCTCGCAGTCCTGCTGACGGGAGCTGCGGGACTTGCGGCCTGGCTTGCCGCAGGCCCGGAAGGCTCCCTTGCCATCGCAGGAGGGGTAATCGCCGCAGCCACACTGGCCGCCGCCGCCGTGCAGGCAAGCCGTCCCCTTCTGCCGCACAATCCGCAAGGGCTGAACTGGCTGGAGGACAGCACGGCCAGTGCTGCCTTGCCGGGCGCCATTGCGCCCATTGAAGAAATCCGCTGCGAAGACCTGAGTTTCCGCTATCATGAGGCGCCGGAAAAGGTGCTGGAGAATGTCAGCCTCACAGTGCGGCGCGGCGCGGTCACGGCCCTCACCGGGCCATCCGGCTGCGGAAAGTCCACGTTGATCCAGCTGCTTCTGGGTTTCCAGAGCCCCAAACGCGGACGCATTCTGGTGGACGGCCAGCCACTCGGCCAGCTCGACCTGGCAAGCTACCGGCGCCGCATCGGCTGCGTCTTTCAGGACGAAAGCATCAGTCTCGACACGATCCGCGCCGCCATCCTGGGCATGGCGCCGCTCCGGGACGAGGCCATCGCCCGCGCCCTGCGCGTCACCGGACTGGAAGAGGAAATCGCCACGCTGCCGATGGGCGTACAGACGCTGGTGGCCGAAGGTGTCGTGCCGCAAAGCCTTGTGCAGCGGCTGCTGATTGCCCGGGCCGTGGCTCGCGGGCCTGACTTCCTGATCCTGGACGAGACGGTCACCGGCCTTGATCCGGATCAGATTTCACGGCTGCTCGAAGCCCTGCGGAAAGACGGGACCGGGGTTCTGATCGTGACCCACAATCCCGCCATTCTGGCTCAGGCTGATACCACCCTGCGGCTCTCCAAGGGTGGCGGCTGAAGCTGCTTAGCCGAAACTGATCTTGTTATTCTTTCCAAGATCTTTCATCGACGGCCTTGCAGGATAACCACCGGCCACGAGGTCCAGTTCACTGTCGGCCAGGGCATCGCCGGGAAGGAAGCAGGCGGTCCAGCCGTCAGGACCTTCACAGACACCCAGTGGAACCGGCAGTTCCAGGCCGTAATGGGCTTTCACGGCAGCGTTCAGATCTGCCTGGGCTTCCGCCAGAAAGGCAGCATCCTCATTCAGGCGCTTGCGCACCTTTTCGACCGTATCGACACCGAAAAGGGCATTCAGATCAATATTTTCCATTTCTCTTCTCCTTGTTGTAAAAATCCGGAACAGCCTGACCCTAAGGCTGGCCCCAGGGACTGGGGGGCCAGCGGCTGCCTCGTGCGCCAGTGCTCGTCCACCTGCAGCGCAATCGGCCCGAACCGGCGGCGGACCATGGCCGCCATGCGCGGAATGCCTGTGTGAAAAACGGCAATTGAATCAGGCCCATAGGCGTTGACCTGAGCCTCGAAGGCAGCCCTGTAAGCGCCGACCATCAGCCCTGTATGCCAGAGCTTCTGCGTCAGATAGGCCGAGCGGTAGCTGACGCCTTTCCGGTTCCGGTAAGCGTCCAGCGTGATCACGGGCAGCCCCTCCGCCACCACCCAGCCGATCAGCTGCCCCTCCCGGCGCACCGCGATGGAGCAGGCCGGGTCAAAGGTTTCAGGATCAGCCTCAGGCGCCATGCCGGGCCTGTATCCCGGCTCCTGCGATAACGTCCTGACAGCGGCAAGGTCCGCCGCATCCAGCGGACGCCAGGGCTCGAAACTTGCGCTGTCCGGATCCCGCAGGCGCCGCATCATGCTGGGCCACTGGTTCACAGCTTCCAGCATCGCCCCCGCCTCGCCCGTCGTGATCAGTTCCAGCAATTCCGGCGCGGGAAATCCGGCTGCGGTCAGGCAGCCTGCCAGCGCCTCCCGGTGGGCGATGCGTGAGGAAAAGCCCACATCAACCCACTGCGCACCGCGTCTGGCCGCCTCACTGGCGAACAAGGCCGCAAGCCTCCGGCCATGCCCCTGGCCGCGCAAGGGTGCGGCGACCACCAGCGACAAGAGAAGCGCCTCGTCTCCTCGCAGCAGCCCGAAGGCAAGCCCGGCAGGAAGACCTTCAACCCGCAGCCCGGCGGCGATCCACGGAGCTGTGACCGCAGCCAGATGCCCGGCCAGCCGCGGAAAGCCGAAACCGGCAAAGCCGCTGGCATCACCTTCAAGCACTGCAACAGAAGCAGCCGGAGCAGCTGCTGCCGGGTGCATGCTTGCGTTGCTGAGGGCACGGGCGTTCAAGGCATCTTCTCCCATCACGGCTTTCTGTGCGGGGCAGATTCCCGCTTCACCAGTCCATCTAGAGCCGGACCAGCCCGCAGGGCAACGGCACATTTGGGGTGGATCTCATATGGGTCTCCAATGAGCCTGAGGCACAGAAAGACCCGGCATCAGGAGCCATGCGGCCAGCCCCGCAACCGGCCTGCCCAAGCAAAAATCCCGCCGGCAGCGCCAATCTGCCGGCGGGACATATCTGGAAAATCCGGGCCTTAACGGCTCTCCGCTCTGCCCGTCTTCCAGAGCGAGAAGAAGGTTCCAGCGCCCAGGATCGCGAAGGTGATCCCGAGCGACCATTCCGGCGGGAACTTCTGCCAGCCCATGAACTTGGCAATGAAGATCTTCGAGCCGATGAAGACCAGCAGCATCGACAGCGCATATTTGAGATAGGCAAAGCGGTGCAGGATGGCAGCCAGCGCGAAATAGAGCGCACGCAGGCCGAGGATGGCGAAGATGTTGGAGGTGTAGACCACATAAGGATCGGTGGTGATGGTGAAGACAGCCGGAACCGAATCCACCGCAAACACCACATCGGCGATCTCGATCACGATCAGCGCCAGCAGCAGCGGCGTGACGAAACGCTTCAGGCGGCCCGTTTCCGGGTCCTTCTGCTTCACGATGAAGCTGTGGCCGTGGATCTCGTCCGTCACCGGCAGCCGCCGCTTCAGGAAGCGGATCAGCGCGTTTTCCTCGATCTTGTGCTCCTCGTCGCCGGCAAACAGCATCTTGATGCCGGTGAAGATCAGGAAGGCGGCGAAGAGATACAGCACCCAGTGATATTGCTCGACGATGGTGGCACCAAGGCCGATCATGATGCCGCGCAGCAAGATCACGCCCAGAATGCCCCAGAACAGCACCCGGTGCTGATAGATGCGCGGGATGGCGAAGAAGCCGAAGATGAGCGCGATGACGAAGATGTTGTCCATCGCCAGCGTCTTTTCGACCACGAAGGCGGTCAGATACTGCGCGGTCGCCTCCCCGCCCATCTGCCAGAAGATGAAGCTGGAGAAGGCGAGGCCGAGAATGATGTACATGGCCGAAAGCTTGAGACTTTCGGCAACCCCGATCTCGTGGTCGTCCTTGTGCAGGACACCAAGGTCGAACACCAGCAGCGCAATGACCAGAGACAGGAAGACCAGCCACATCCACAGCGGCTTGTCGAGAAACAGCAGAAACAGGATATCCAAGATTTGCCTCACTCGCGTGACGGCGCCGTGTCATGACACGTGATTGTCCGCGAGGCGGCAGTCCGGGCATGGCATCAAGCGCACTTGATGCGGTCCGACATCACGAGGCGCCTGCTCTTGGAGTTCAGTGCGCATCGCCAGAGGGGCCCGGCCCGCTGCGCGATAGATAACAGGGAATTGAAGAAATGCAAGCCTCAGGCACACCGCCGGGCGCCCTGCATGATGGCCTCAGATGGCTGCACTGCGGATGCCGGTTTCCGGCAGGTCCGGGTCTTCATCGCTCAGAAGCAGGCGCGGCCCGCTCTCTTCCATGAAGAGTGCGGCATCGTCGAGGGTCAGCACTTCCGTCTCGACGGAGAGGCCGCGCAAGGTGCCTTTCCAGAGCGGCAGCAGCGCAGGGGCATTGAGGCCTTCCGCCACCGAGCCACTGAAGGCAAGGCGCACGGCGGCTTCCTTGGCAATGGTCTCGATGCGGCTGGCGGTGTTGACGGTGGTGCCCATGACGGTGAAGGAACGGCGCGTCTCACCGCCGATATCGCCCACCAGTGCGGGGCCTGCGTTGATCGCGATGCGCAGATCCAGTCCGGGCTGACCGGTGCGGCGGCGCAGCTCAGGCAGCATGGCAACCACCGCAAGGGCGCAATCCACCGCGTGCTGCTCAGGCGCCTCCACGTCATTCGGCGCGTTCCAGATCGCCATCACGGCGTCACCGATATATTTGTCGATATAGCCTTCGAAGCGGGTGATCTCACCGCCGATGGCCTCGAAACAGGTGTTCACCACCTTCACCACCTCACGGTCGGGCAGCTGTTCCGACATGCGGGTGAAGCCGACGATGTCGATGAAGGCGACGACCACGCGGCGGGTTTCGCCGCCCAGATCCGACAGGCGCTCCTGCTCGGCCATGGTCTTGATCACCTGCGGCGACAGATAATGGCCAAAGAGGCGCACCAGCTCACGCTCGCGGCGCTTGAGCACGGCAACTTGCGCCACACCGGCCACCATCAGCGCGATGAAGCCTGCAAAGGGCGCAGCGCCGGCGGGCAGGACACTGCCGCCCATCAATGCCGCAAAGGCAATGGCAAGGCCGCCGCCGATGAGCCCGGCTGCCACGAAAGGCAGGCTCGGCAGCGGCAGGTTCAACCCGGCGAGTGCACCGGCAAGCGCAAAGGCGATGATCAGCCCCGCAACGGCTGCCAAAGGCGCATCCGTGGCAAAGCGGCCGGTCAGCGGCGCGCCGACCAGGTCAGCCAGAATGAAGACGCCGGACGTCGCGCTTCGCACCGGCGGGCGGCCCATCGCCCCCTCGATCGCGCCCGGAACGCCTTCCCGCGGCAGATAGCGGTCGAGGTACAGATGCTCGTCCTCATTCGGCAAGGTGCTGCCGAAGAGAATGGCGCGGCCATCGGCAAATTCATGCAGCTTCGCCCGGCCCTCTTCGCTGTCCATCATGTCGAGCACATCGACCAGCGACAGGTAAGGCACGGTCGAGGCCAGCCGGGCACCGGGAAGCGGCATGTAGGGCTCGGCGACACTCGCGCCCATCAGCGAGAGCATGGCGTCCACAAAGGCAGGCGAGTTCTCCAGCGGCACCGCCGGTCTGTGGCGGCGCACCACTCCGTCGTTGCTGGTGAAAATCTCGGTGGAGCGCACCCCCTCATTGCCGGCCGTTGCCGAAATGGACCGGTGCGGCACCCCGGTCGAGGTGCGCGCGACGACGACACGGCCCCGGTTCTGATACAGGAACTGCAGGAACTGGCGGTCATAGCCGCGCAGCCGCGCCTCACCTGTCTGCGGGTCCGCAAAGGAATCGGCGCTGAAGGCGAAAACGAAATCGAGGCCGATGGCTTTTGCCCCCGCCTCGAACAATCCGGACCCCGCCTCGGCAAAGGCCTGGGACATGAACACCCGCGGGATCGCCTCAAGCCGTTTGGACGTCAGCGCCGCCTGGTCAAGGCCAACGACAGCCACCGGAAACCGGTCCTGCGGCAGGGGTTCGGCAGCCGCGCGCAGTTGCAGCAGCCGGTCCGTCATCCAGCCTTCCCAGATCGCATGGATCGAGGCAAAGCCGGACACAATACCAAGCACGGCCGCGATGAGCACCATCGCGGCCTTCAGCCTGATACGTTCTGTTGCGGCGGTCTGTGCCCGCCCGGACCCGGTCATTTAACGAGGATCACCCGGCTCAGTTCATTTCACCACGACAACAGCAGTATCGCGGCCAACGCCCGAGGGGTCGAGCGTAAACTGACGCACTTCAGCGTCCCCTGCGCCTTCCTTCGGCTTGAACATCAGCTCAACCGGCACGGAATTGCGCACGGTGCCGCCTGCCATGGCCGCAGCCGCATCTTCCGGCGTCGTCAACGGCATTTCCGACAGGGCGGTGTCGTCGAGCTTGTATTCCTTCGGCTCACCGCCATCGACGGAGATCATGACGCTGTCATAGCGCTCCTTCAGATCATCGCCGAAGCGCAGCATCAGGGACGCAGCCACCTTGTTTTCCGGACGCACGCTGCGCAGGGTCGTGGCAAGCCCCTTGCTGGCGTCGGTATCGGCGTTGGTTGTCTGCTGCTGCAGGCAGTTGCCCGGACGCAGTTCCGTCTCCTGGCCTTCGGCCACTTCGAGCCCCGAGCTGACGGCCGTCACCGTTCCGCCCGTCACCCGCACCTCGCGGCAGGAGGTGTAGTCGAGCAGATCGACATAGCCTTCGCTGCCCAGCGCCACGGCATCTCCGGGGAAAAGTTCGGTAAAGGCAGACGCCTGAACGCCTTCCGAGCGGTCCAGCACCATGGCGACCGGATCCGCGGCGAAGGCAGAAACGCTGCCGAGAAGGGACAGCCCCAGACCCAGCGCCAGCCCTCGCGCCGCGCTGTGCGGCGCAAGCGAGCGGCTGTTTGAGGGGGCCTTTGTCTTGAGTGCCATTCCAGTGCTCCTTTCACATGCCGTCCCAGCCGGGAAACAGGCATGACGAATCTCCATTTGCAGATACATGATTTAGAGAAGAATGCGTCCGGAACTGTGGCAGAAGTCACAGCTTATGTGGTTTCTTTTGGGTGTTTTCGGACACCGTTTGCCACAGCTGTTGCCACGGCTGGGAAAGCCCTGAGCCAGGCGAGCCCACCAGCAGGCTCCGGTCAGCATTAAGGTCCGCAGACAGAGCCACGGACCTTATGGTGTATTGTCTCTCCACCTGTGCAGGAGAACTGCACATTCGATGGAATGTCACCACCTCAGCAACTGCTTACCAGGACCGCTCCCAGTGATAATGCCGCGGCCTGTCGCGGTAGTGGTGCGGCGGACGGTAATGCGGTGGACGGTAGCGGGGGGGCGGTGCCGGACGATAATAGGGCGGCGGCACGACGACCACCGGCGGCGGCACGGGCTGATAGTATCCACCGCCTGCGGGCGCCAGATAACGGGCACTCACGAAGCCCCGGTAGCCGGCATAGAACACCTGACACCAGCTGCTGCAGGCTCCTGCCTCGACCACAGCGCCGCGGGGAATGACCAGCAGCGGGGCATAGCCCGTGCCGGGCCCGGAGCGCATGTTCAGGTCAGCCGTTGCCTGCGCTGTCCAGGCATTGGCAGCGCCAGCGCCAAGCAGCCCAAGGGCAAGGGCGATCGAAAAAGCAATCTTACGCATCCGCGAAACCTCTCGAACCGTCAATGGCCCACGCATTTGATCTTACACCATGCCATTTCAGCAAAGCACGGAAAAACCGGCAGCAAGATGGCGTCCTCCGTCAGCCATGAACATGATTGATGCAGACACAAGTGGAATGAATTGGAACCGGGAATGGTTCCGTCCTATGGAAGGAGCCCAACAAGACAAGGTCAGGCCCCATGGCGATGGACACGCCCCCCGTTCCGCAGCAGACCGGCGACACCCCCAAGGGTTTTGCCTATGCCCTCACCGCTTACGGCCTCTGGGGCCTGCTGCCGATCTATCTGAAGGCACTGGGGCATATCTCGCCTTTCGAGGTGCTGGCCCACCGGGTGGTCTGGTCCGTCCCCTGCGCCGCCCTGATCCTGCTGGCAACGCGGCGCATCGGAGATCTGAAAGCGGCCGTGCGCTCACCCCGCACCATGGGCATGGCCGCACTCACCGCCAGCCTCATCACCGTCAACTGGTGCACCTATGTCTATGCGGTCGGCTCAGGACAGGCGATTGAGGGTGCCCTCGGCTATTTCATCAACCCGCTTTTCAGCATTTTGCTGGGCGCCATCGTCCTCAAGGAAAAGCTGTCGCGCACGCAGATCGCCGCCATCGCACTTGTCGCCGTGGCCGTCGGCATCCTGACATGGGATGCGGGGCGGCTGCCGTGGATTTCGCTGACGCTGACCGTCAGCTGGGGCTTCTATGCCTTCCTGCGCAAGACGCTGCCGGTGGGGCCCAATCAGGGCTTCTTCCTGGAGGTGGCGCTGCTGAGCATTCCCGCCGTGCCCTTCGTCCTCTGGCTGGAAAGCTCCGGCACCGGCCACTTCACCCATGGCACCCAGCTGGACACCTGGCTTCTCGCCTCGGCCGGGATCGCCACGGCCATTCCGCTGATGATCTACGCCAATGCAGCCAAGCTGCTGCGGCTTTCGACCATTGCCGTGATGCAATACATCACGCCGACGATCATCTTCCTCATCGCCGTCTTCGTGTTCCGCGAGCCGATGAACCCGGTGAAGCTCTCCGCCTTCGTGCTGATCTGGTCGGCGCTGGCGCTCTACAGCTATTCGATGCTGCGGGCCTACCGGGCGCGCTGACACGTCCAGAATGACAAGGGCAGTACCATGCATATGAACGGCATTCCCTTCGGCACCACGGACTGGGATGCCGTGGAGCGGACGGAACACAAGGGCGAGACCGGCGCCGCCTTCTGGCGCACGCGCCACTTCGGCGGCATCCGGGTGCGCATGGTGGAATACACCCCCGGCTATCTCGCCGACCACTGTTGCACCAAGGGCCATATCCTCCTGTGCCTTGAGGGCGAACTGCTGACCGAGCTGGAGGATGGCCGCACCTTTCTGCTCAATCCGGGCATGAGCTATCAGGTGGCCGACAACGCCGAACCGCACCGCTCCTCCACCACCACCGGGGCGAAGCTCTTCATCGTCGACTGATCAAGCCACCTGCACCAGATGGCCGTCTGAAACCTCCCGGTACTCCCGCACCGGCGGCTGGTAGCCATTGGCGCGCACGGGGCTCCGCAGTTCATCGGCGGCAATGCCGCGGCGAATGCCCCGGCGGGCCGGATCGGGCACCGGCACGGCCGCCATCAGCTTCTTCGTGTAGGGATGCTGCGGGTTCTCAAAGACGGCAGCGCGCGGACCGATCTCGACGATCTCGCCGAGATACATCACGGCCACCCGGTGGCTGACACGCTCCACGACGGCCATGTCATGGCTGATGAAGAGAAAGGCCAGATCCAGGCTTTCCTGAAGGTCCATCAGCAGGTTGCAGACCTGCGCCTTGATTGACACATCGAGAGCCGACACGCTTTCGTCCGCAACGATCACCTTCGGGTCCAGTGACAGCGCCCGTGCGATGGCGATACGCTGACGCTGGCCGCCCGAGAATTCATGCGGATAGCGGTTCTTCATGGATGCTGACAACCCCACCCGCTCCAGCAGATAGTCCGTCTTTTCAGCCGCTTGCCGGACGCCGCCAAGCTTGTGTTTGAGGAAAGGCTCCGCAACAGCCTGGCCAACCGTCATACGGGGATTGAGGCTGGAGAACGGATCCTGAAAGATCATCTGCACGCTCTTGCGCATCCGCTGGAGCTCCGCGGCCCCCAGTTCCCGGACGTTAAAACCATCGAGCTGGATCTCTCCGGACGACGGTTCGATCAGCCGCATGACCGAACGGCCCGTGGTAGACTTGCCGCAGCCTGATTCCCCCACGAGGGCAAGCGTTTCCCCCTGCCGCAGATCGAAGGAGATATTCTCCACCGCATGCACGGCGCCGGTCTGCCGGTTGAAGAGACCGGAACGCACCGGGAAGCGGGTGACGAGGTTTCTCACCTGCAGCACGGGCTGGCTGTGCCCGGGAAGCGCTGCGGGAGCAGGAGGTGCGGTGATGACGCCGGTGGCCGTGTCCACCACCGGGAACCGCAAGGGCGCCGCCTCGCCTTCCATGGAACCGAGCCTCGGCACGGCGGACAGAAGCGCACGGGTGTAGGGATGCTGGCCGCGATGGAAGATATCCGCAGTCGGGCCAGTCTCCACCGCATCGCCCCGGAACATCACCACGGTGCGGTCAGCGATCTCGGCCACCACGCCCATGTCATGGGTGATGAAGAGAACCGCCATGCCCTCCTCGTCCTGCAACTCCTTGATCAGATCAAGGATCTGCCCCTGGATCGTCACGTCGAGCGCAGTCGTCGGCTCATCGGCGATCAGCAGCTTCGGACGGGAGGCAAGCGCCATGGCGATCATCACACGCTGGCGCATGCCGCCGGAAAACTGGTGCGGATATTCATCGAAACGGCTGGCGGCATTGGGGATACGCACGCGCTCCAGCATGCGGATCGTCTCGGCACGGGCTGCGGACTTGGTCATGCCCTTGTGCCGCGTCAGCACCTCGGAGATCTGGCGGCCGATGGTGAAGATCGGATTGAGCGAGGTCATCGGCTCCTGAAAGATCATCGAGACCTCGTTGCCGCGCACGCCACGCATCGCCTTTTCGGACAGATCAAGAAGGTTGCGGCCATTCAGCACCACCTCCCCTTCGATCCGGCTGGACTTCGGCGCCAGCAGCCGCATGACCGACAGGGATGTGACGCTCTTGCCCGATCCGCTCTCCCCGACGATGGCCAGCGTCTCTCCGGCTGAGACATCGAAGGACACATTGCGCACCACCGGCCTCCAGCCGCCATCCGTGCGGAAGGCGGTGGTCAGGTTGCGGACGGAGAGAACGGGCTGGCTGGTCAGGTCAGGATTGGTCATGACGGTGTCCACGGCGTCGCGAAGGAAGAAGAAGCACGTCCGGCCGCCTGCCGTTCGGCTTCGAGGCTTGCGATTTTCCGGTCGATTTCGGTCCGGTCGATGAGGCCATGCGGGTTTTCCCGCGTCGGCATGGTCTCGGCCACATGCAGGTAACGCTCCTGCGCCACCCGGTAGAGCCGCCAGAGTTCCGGCAGCGGCTCAGCGTGGTCATCGGCGCGGATGCTGAGCCAGGCGTGATCCTGATCGCGGTAGATGACGAGAGCGGCAGACTGCCGGCCGCGCTTGTCGCCGCCTGCCGCTTCTCCTGCATCCATCGCACCCAGCAGCCGCTCGGCAAAGGGAGCGGCTGACAGGTCCCTGTAGGCGGCAAGGGTCCGCTCCAGCACCTGCGGACCGGCGAGCATGTTACCAGCCACGGACACGTTGTCCTCGAGGAGATGCCCGGCCCAGTCGACGCATTTCTTGCCGGTGAAGACCGCATTGCGGCCCTGAGCGTCGATCAGATGCATCTGGCGCTGTTCGGCGCCGTCATCGCGTCCCGTCAGAAACTCGATGATCTCCTGCGGGCTCTTGCCTTCACCAAGCATCGCCAGGCCATCTGTCCCGTAAAGCGGGCTGACGAAGGCCTGCGTGGCAACGGCCCCTACCCCGCCGCGCATGTAGGGGACGGCGTTGCCGACCGCAAAGAAGCGGCTGGCAACGGCAATGCCGAGGTGGCCGGTTTCAGGATCACGGGCAACGATGGACCAGGTCATGGCTCAGCGCCCCACCGCATAGGCCTGCATCAGGCGCGGCGTTGCCGCCGCCCGCAGCAGGCCATCGGCATCGCGGCGCGCAGCCGTCAGCCGCCCGACCGACCAGCTGTCAGCAACGGTCACCTGATGCCCGCGCCGGCGCAGCTCTGCAATTGCCGCCTCGCCGAAGCTCTCCTCCACCATGATGTGGCCGGGCTCGGACGTGCGCGGATAGAAGGAGCCGGGGAAATGGGTGGAGTGGAACAGCGGCGCATCGATGGCCGCCTGCAGGTTCTTCGTGTGATGGGCATAGCGCAGGAAGAACGGCAGCTGCCACTGATCCTGCTGGTCGCCGCCGGGCGTTCCGAAGGCCAGCGTCGGCCGCCCCTGATAGAGTGCAATGGATGGCGTCAGTGTCGTGCGCGGGCGCTTTCCAGGAGCAAGGGAGGTGGGCAGCCCTTCCTTCAGCCAGAACATCTGCGCGCGCGAATTGAGCGCAAAGCCAAGCCCCGGAACCAGCGGCGATGACTGCAGCCAGCCGCCGGAGGGGGTCACCGCCACCATGTTGCCCCAGCGGTCGATCACATCGATATGGACCGTATCGCCCTTCTTCTCGGTCAGATGCGCCATGGTCGGCTCATAGACCGCGCCCCGGCCGGAGAACTCGGCCAGCATGGCCATGGTCGCATCGCGCTGCTGCTCGTAGCCGGGCACGGTTCCGGGGCGCAGGTCGAACGAGGCCTCAGGCCCGATCAGCTTGCGCCGCTCGCTGTTGTAGCCTTCTGAAAGCAGGAACTCCGCCGGGATTTCCCCGAATTTCGGATCGCCGTAATAGACCTCGCGGTCCGCATACGCGAGCTTCATCGCCTCGACCACATGGTGGACGAAATCGGGACCGGCCGGCTCCATCGCGGCAATGTCAAAGCCCTTGAGCAGCGCCAGCGACTGCAGCAGCACCGGCCCCTGCCCCCAGGCCTGCGTCTTGGCGACGGTCCAGTCGTGGTAATCAAAGGTCTGCGGCGCCTCGATGGTGGCGCTCCAGTTCGCCATGTCGTCAGCCGTCAGCACGCCCTTGTGCTTCTGACCGCTCGCATCCATCACCTCTGCCGTCTTCAGATAGTTGCCGATGGCCTCGGCGACGAAGCCCCGGTAGAAGGCATCACGTGCGGCCTCCACCTGCTCTTCGCGGCCGGTCTTTGCTTCCGCTTCCGCAATGATGCGCTTCCAGGTTTCCGCCAGAACCGGATTGCGGAAGTTGGCATGCGGCTCGGGTGCCGCGCCGCCGGGCAGCCAGGTCTCGTATGAGGTCGGCCATTCCTTCTCGAAGAAATCACCCAGCCCCTTGATGGTCGCCGATACGCGCGGCAGCATCGGATGACCGTGCTCGGCGTAGTAGATGGCAGGCTCCAGCACCTCGCGCAGGGACAGGGTGCCATAGTCGCGCAGCATCAGCATCCAGCCATCAAAGGCACCGGGAATGACGGTGGACAGCAGCCCGTCACCGGGGATCAGCTTCAGCCCTTCGCTGGTGTAATGCGCGATGGTGGCACCTGCCGGGGCTGGCCCTTGCGCGCAGATCACCTCCACCTTGTCCGTCTTCTTTGAATAGATGACCGCCGGCATGTCGCCGCCGGGCCCGCACAGATGCGGCTCGACGATCTGCAGGACAAAACCTGCTGCAACCGCCGCATCAAAGGCATTGCCGCCCTTTTCCAGAATGCTCATGCCGACCGCAGAGGCGATCCAGTGGGTCGAGGTGACAACACCGAAGGTGCCGAGGATTTCCGGCCGTGTGGTGAACTCAGTCAATGTCTCTGCCTTCTTCTGCAAATCAGTGTTCGCGCGGGTCCAGCGCATCGCGCAGGCCATCGCCAAGGAGGTTGAAGCCGATCACCACAAGGAAGATCGCGGCACCCGGCCACATGGCCATCCAGGGTGCCTGTGAGAGGAAATTCTTCGCCACATTCAGCATGGAGCCCCAGCTGGCCGCCGGAGGCTGCTGCCCGAGACCGAGGAACGAGAGGCTCGCCTCGGCAATGATGGCGGTGGCAACGGTCAGCGTCGCCTGAACGATGATCGGCGCTGTAACATTGGGCAGGATGTAGCGGAGCATGATGTCCATGTGGCCAAGGCCGACAGACCGGGCGCCTTCCACATAGTCTTCCTGCTTCACCGCCAGCACCTGCCCCCGTGTCAGCCGGACGAAAATGGGCATGGCCGACAGACCAATCGCAATCATCGCATTGGTGAGGCTCGGGCTGAGGAAGGCCGCAAGGGCGATGGCCATGATCAGGAACGGCAGCGCCAGCAGCGCCTCGGTGACGCGCGAGATGACGAGATCCACCCAGCCGCCGAAATAGCCGGCCAGAATGCCGAGAGGCACCCCGATGCCGACGGCAATCAGCACCGAAAAGACACCGGCCATCAGCGAGGCTCTTGCCCCCCAGATCATCCGCGACAGGATATCCCGGCCCAGATCATCCGTGCCGAGCCAATGGGCCGCCGAAGGGGCCTTGCGGATCGCCGACCAGCTGGTGGCCACCGGATCGGCGATGGGCAGCAGCGGCGCAAGAAGGGCAAGCCCCGAAAAGAAGGAGATGATGATGAGCCCGGTCAGCGCGCTGCGGCTTGCGCGCAGCTTCTTCCAGGAGCGGCTGCCTTCGGGCCTTGCCGCCACGGACGATTGTTCGATCGCGGTCATAGGCTTGCCCTCAGCCGTGGATTGAGAAGGACGTAGAGAACATCGGCAACAAGGTTCATTGCGATGAAGCCAACCGCCGTGCACATGACGACGCCCTGCACCACCGCATAGTCCCGGTTGAAGACGGCATCGACGATCAGCTTGCCGAAGCCCGGAATGGTGAAGATCTGTTCCGTCAGAACGGCTCCGGCCAGCAGCTCGCCGAACAGCAGCGCGCTCAGCGTGACGACCGGCAGCAGCGCATTGCGGAAGGAATGCGACAGCACCACTTCGCGCGGCGACAGCCCCTTGGCCCGCGCCGTCCGGATGTAATCCTGCGACAGGACGCCGAGCATGGCCGAGCGGGTGTGCCGCATCAGCGTCGCCGCCAGCGCGGTGCCCAGCACGAAGGCCGGCATGATCATCGTCTGCAGCGACCGGACGGGGTCCACGAAGATCGATTCAAAGCCCGAGGCCGGCAGCCAGCCGAGATTCACCGACACCAGCAGGATAAGCATGATGCCGAGCCAGAAATTGGGCACCGACAGGCCCGAGAGGGCTATGATGCTGGCGATATAGTCGATGGCCGTGTTCTTCTTCACCGCCGCCAGGATGCCCATCGGCACGCCGATCAGGAAGGCAAAGATCATCGACATGACGGCAAGCTGAATGGTGACCGGCAGCTTCTGGGCGATGAGTTCGGTCACCGGCTGATTGGTGCGCAGGGATACACCGAGATCCCCGGTCATGACGCCGCCAAGCCAGGTCAGATACTGGACCGGCAGCGGATCATTGAGGCGGTATTTCTCCCGCAGCATTTCCAGAACCGCAGGATCACGCTCCTCCCCGGCCATCACGAGGACGGGATCGCCCGGCAGAAGCTTCTGCAGCGAGAAAACGAAGATGGAAATGATCAGCAGCGTCGGAATGGCGACCAGCAGACGCTTCGCAATATAGACAGGCATGAATGCCATCCTTCACGGCACAGGTGGGATGGGGAGCGCTGCGGAGGAGGCTCCGCAGCGCCGTGGACGCACAGAAACCAGCCCCGCAAGGGGGCGGTTCCGTCAGTCTTCCTTTTTCAGGCCAACAAGGCGGATCATGCCGTCCGGCGAGGCAACGAAGCCTGTGACATTCTTCTGCATCGCCCAGATCCAGGACTGGTGCCCGAGATAGATGATGGGCATATCGTCGTTGAGGATCACGCTCGCCGCATCATACTTTTCCTTGCGCACGGCATCATCCGTCGAGGCGCGCGCCTCGTTCAGAAGCCGGTCGACTTCCGGATTGCAGTACTTGGTGTCGTTGATGCCGCCATTGCAGGTGATGAACTGGTGGATGTTGCCATCCGGATCAACACGGCCCGACCAGTCCGAACGCGACAGCTGATAGTTTCCGCGCGTCTGCTCGTCGAGCAGCGTGGCAAACTCGGTCGACTTCAGGCTGACATCAAAGCCCGCCTCCGCCACCATCGACTGCACCACCTGCATCATCTGCTGGGCAACCGGATTGTTGGCGACCTGAAGCTCGATGGGTACGCGGTCGTATCCGGCTTCCTGCATCAGTTCCTTGGCCTTTTCCACATCACGGGCGGGAACGGGAAGCGCGGCATTGAACCACGGGCTGTTCGGCGGGAACGGCTGGTTGCCGCCAACGGCCGTGCCTTCATAGACGATCTGGTTCAGGGCATCGCGGTCGATGGACAGGGAGAACGCCTGACGCAGGCGCTTGTCCTTGCCGAAAGGATTGTCGGCGCGCGGGCCATTGGCGATATTCACATAAAGCGCCATGTAGCCGATGTTGACCACATCCGCATAGGTGAGCCTCGCATTCGCCTGCACTGCCGCAGCATCGGTGGGGGCAAGGCGCTCGATCATGTCCAGGTCAGCCGACTGCAGGTTGGCGAGCCGGACGGTGGAATCCGGGATCGGCAGATAGGTGACCTTGTCGATGAAGACATTGTCCTTGTTCCAGTAGTCCTGGAACTTCTCCAGCACGATCCGGTCCTGCTGGATGCGCTCGACAAACTTGAACGGCCCGGCGCAAACCGGACTGGAGCCAAAGTTGGCCCCAAGCTTTTCAGCTGCTGCCGGAGAGACGATCATGCCGGCCCGGTCCGAAAGCTGGGCCAGCAGCGTCACGTCGGGCTTCTTCAGGGTGAACACGACCTCCAGCGGCCCTGCTGCCTCGACCTTCTCGACCGAGGACAGCTCGCTCTTGCGGCGGGACTCGGGCAGCGTCATGTTGCGCTCGATGGTGGCCACCACGGCGGCGGCGTCCATGTCCGTGCCGTCATGGAACTTCACCCCCTCGCGCAGCTTCATCGTCAGGGCCATGCCGTCCTCCGACCAGGCCCATTCCGTTGCCAGCTGCGGGATGATCTTCAGATCCGGCGACACATCAACCAGCTTGTCGCACATGGCGGTGTAGACGATGCGGCCGACAAAAGTGCGCGACTGCGCCGGATCCAGCACATCGGCATCATCCTGCAGGCCGATCTTCAGCTCGGCGGCGGCAACGGGCAGCGCCGAAAGCGCCCCAAAGGCAAGCGCGGTCGTCAGGCGCAAAAGTCGGGTCATGCCATTCTCCTCTGTTCCATTGGTTCTGTTGGCTCACAAGGGACCGGCTTGTCTGCGCCGGCTTGTCCCGTCATCCGGGCGGTTTCCGCCCGGTGATTTCTGCTTGGGGCGGAGGCCGCCCGGTGATCTCTGCTGCGGGCGGTTTCCGCCCGGCGAAGTCTCAGGAGGCAATTGCCTCGTCAGCCGCGTCTGGCGCAGGCGTTTCGTGGTCGAGCGATGTCGCGCGGATGAGGCGCTCCTGCAGCATCAGGAGGTGCTGGCGCATCGCCTCTCCCGCTCTCGCCGGATCACGCGCGGCAATCGCTGCGATGATGTCCTCGTGCTGTGCATAGGCCATGCTGATACCGGAGCCTGTCCGGGCCCGCTCGCGGATGTTCTGCCAGGCCTCATCCTGCCGGACCTGGTTGATCACATCGAAAATGGTGAGGAACAGCCCGTTGCGCGCGCTCTGGGCGATCTGCCGGTGCAGGGCGCCGTCCCACAACTCGCGGGCATCTGCGTCATCACTCTCCTTGATGCGCCGGGCAAGATCACGCATGCGCGCCAGCTCCGCAGGCTTGGCCCGCAGTGCCGCCAGCTGCGCCAGTTGCGGTTCAATCCGCAGGCGCACCTCCATGATTTCCATGAAGTCGGTTCCCGCAACAATCGCATCAACCCCTTGCGCAAGGCCGCCGGGCCGTTGCCCCGCAAAAGTGCCCGCCCCCTGCCGGCGCCAGATTTCCCCTTCCGCCTCCAGCACTTCGAGGGCACGGCGGATGGCGCGCCGCCCGAGGCCGAGCTTCGCCGAAAGCGCCCGTTCGGTCGGCAGCTTTCCATCCGCACCGAAGTCACCTTCGCGCAGCATGTCGCGCAGCTTTTCCAGCGCGTAATTGGCATTGTCAGGATGTGGCACAGTCTGGACCATTGAACGAACCATTTTCAAGATTGGTTCATCCTGTTGGACGATGCGGCAGTCTGTCAAGCGGCAAAGCTAAGCAAATGGCACGCCCAAAGACTGTGCAAATGCCCATCATTTTCGCGGGTAATCTGGAGATGGTTTGACGCTTCGCCCCGGCGCGCGCGCCTCACCCCACAACGGCGAACGGTAACGGCAGACTCCGGAGACAGGAGAAAGCGCTGAACCAATGCAGAATCTGGTTCAGCGCTTCAGATCCGCGCGCAGGCCGCCTGATGCAGCCAGTGGCCGAGGGTGAGGATGTCGAAGACCGGCAGGCCAAAGCGCTGGCGCAGGGCTGACGAGAACGGCGGCAGGTTGGTGCATTCCAGCAAGAGCGCGCCGGTGGAGGGATGCTCCGCAATCAGCCGCGCCGCCACCGCCTCCAGCTCCGCCTGAAGTGTGGGTGCGTCATAGGCCGCCCCGCCCTCGATCAGAGCGCGAAACGCCCCACCCTGCGGCAGGCCCGCAACCGGCGTTGCCGGATCTGCGCCCACGCCAGCGAAATGCGCAGGACCAAGGGAGCCAGCATCATAGGTGATCACACCCACCGTTCGCCCCCTGGGCAGGAGACTGGCGATCACCGGGATCTGCAACAGGCTGGAGGTGGCCAGCGGCAGGGACAGACGGGCGGCCAGCACCGGCTGGCGCGCCGCCAGAAAGCCGCAGGAGGTGATGAGCGCCGCAGCACCCTGCTCACGCAACGCCTCTCCGGCGGCCACGAAAGCATCCAGCAGATCCGCATCATCCCCGCCCACCACCTTGCGCGCCGTTGCACCGCTGACGGTCTGGAACAGCACCGGAAACGGCCAGCTCGCCGCATTGCCCACATCGCCCGGCGGCCGCTCAAAGGCGGTGTCCAGCATGATGATGCCCAGCGGCGGCATTGCTTCTGCGGCGGCATGGTCCATGGTCTGCAACGGCTTTCCCCAGACTGAGAATGCGGCCCGCCACCAGAAAACCACTGGCAGGGCCGGGCGGATCAGGATTACCTGTATCCCGGCAAAGGCATCAGGGACACCGGCACGATGAGCATCATCACCAGCATTGACGATCTGGAAAAACTCTATGGCACTGCGGGGCCCGCCTCCACCGTCAAGGAAAGCCCGCGCATCACGCCGGAATACCGCCGCCTGATCGAAGCCGCGCCTTTCTGCGCGCTGGCCACCAGCGGGCCGGAGGGGCTGGACTGTTCGCCGCGCGGCGACAAGGGCTCCTGCGTCATCATCGAGAATGACACCACCCTGCTGATGCCCGACCGGCGCGGCAACAACCGGATCGATTCCTTGCGCAATGTGGTGCGCGATCCGCGCGTGGCACTGATGTTCCTCATTCCCGGCCATGGCAACGCCCTGCGCGTCAATGGCCGCGCCGTTGTCAGCATTGATGAGGCGCTGCTGACCCGGCTGGAAATGGAGGGAAAGCGGCCGCGTTCCGTTCTCGTCATTTCCATCGAAACCATCTACTTTCAATGCGCCCGCGCCATCATCCGCGCCGGATTGTGGGACGCCGCCGCCCATGTGGACTCCAGCACCCTGCCAACGCCGGGCCAGATCCTCGCCAGCCTGTCGGACGGCAGCGTCGGCGGCGAGGCCTATGACAAGGAATGGCCGGAACGCGCCCGCACGAGCATGTGGTGAAACAGCTGGCAACCCACGCCCACCCTCTCCTCCGTCATCCCGGCCAAGCGCAGCGCGAGCCGGGACCGGTGAGCCCGGGCGCTGCTTGCACCGCCCCAGCGCCAGAGCCGATATACCTTGGCTCACCGGCCCCGGATCTCCGCTCCGCTCCCGTCCGGGGTGACGATGGAGAGGGTTACGAAACACAAGGCCCCCTCCGAAACCGCCCGCATTTGGCATCTGGAAACTCTTGCCCCATATGAAGGCAGAACGCCTGCCGCCAACCATTGGAAAATCTCATGTCCGGAAACCCGCTCCTCACCGTCTGGTCCACCCCCTTTGGCCTGCCGCCCTTTGCTGACATCACCCCGGCGCATTTCCGCGAGGCCTTTGAAACGGCCATGCAGAGCGCACGCAAGGAGATCAACGCCATCGCAGATCAGGCAGAGGCGCCAAGCTTTTCCAATACGATCATTGCCCTTGAAACGGCTGGAGAGGACCTGTCCCGCGTTGCCCGCACCTTCTTCAACCTGACTGGCGCGCACACCAATGCCGAACTGCAGGACATCGAGCGCGACATGGCGCCGAAGCTCGCCAGGCACGGCTCCGACACCATGCTGAACCCGAAGCTGGCCGCCCGCGTGTTTGACCTTTGGGAGCGGCGCGACGACCTCGGCCTCAGTGCTGAGGAACTGCGGGTGCTGGAGCGCTACAAGCTGGGCTTCACCCGCTCGGGTGCGGGGCTGGACGAGACCGGCAAGGCCCGCATGGCCGAAATCGGCCAGGAGCTGGCGACCCTCGGCACCCGCTTTGCCCAGAACGTGCTGAAGGATGAATCCAGCTATCAGCTGGTGCTGGAAACGGAGGAAGACCGCGCCGGCCTGCCCGATTTCCTGCTTGCCGCAGCCGCTGCCGCCGCCCGCGACCGGGGGCTGGAGGGCAAGCATGTGATCACCCTCTCGCGCTCCTCCATCGAGCCGTTCCTGCAATTCTCCACCAACCGGGAAAAGCGCGAAGAGGCCTTCAAGGCCTGGGCCGCACGTGGCGAGACCGGCGGCGAGACCGACAACCGCGAAACCGTGGCCCGCACGCTGGCCCTGCGCGCCGAAAAGGCGCAGCTACTCGGCTATCCGCATTATGCCGCCTACAAGCTGGACGACTGCATGGCCAAGACGCCGGAGGCCGTGCGCGCCCTCCTGACCCGCGTGTGGGCGCCTGCCGTGGCGCAGGCCCGCACCGAGCGCGACAAGCTGGCGGAAGCCGCCCGCGCGGAGGGCAACAACGCCCCCATCGCCCCGTGGGACTGGCGCTACTATTCCGAAAAGGTGCGCAAGCGCGACCATGACCTCGATGAGGCGGAGCTGAAGCCCTATCTGCAGCTCGACAAGATGATCGAAGCCGCCTTCGACACCGCCACCCGCCTGTTCGGCCTCACCTTCGAGGAGAAGAAGGGCCTGCCGGTCTATCATCCGGATGTGCGCGTCTTCGAGGTGCTTGGCCGCGACGGCAAGCATGTGGGCCTCTTCCTCGGCGATTATTTCGCCCGCCCCTCCAAGCGCTCCGGCGCGTGGATGAGCGCCTTCCGCTCGCAGCACCGGGCGAAGGGTGAGGTCACTCCTATCATTGTCAATGTCATGAACTTCTCCAAGGGCGCCGATGGCGAGGCCGCTCTGCTGACCTTTGACGATGCCCGCACCCTCTTCCACGAATTCGGCCACGGGCTGCATGGCCTGCTGTCCAATGTCACCTATCCGTCCATCTCCGGCACGTCCGTGGCGCGGGACTTCGTGGAACTGCCCTCGCAGCTTTACGAGCACTGGCTGAGCCAGCCGGAGGTGCTGTCCCGCTTTGCCGTGCATTACAAGACCGGCGAGCCCATGCCCAAGGCGCTGCTCGACAAGGTGCTGGGCGCACGCAACTTCAATCAGGGCTTTGCCACGGTGGAATACACCGCCTGCGCCCTCCTCGACCTCAATCTCCACGAGATCGCGGACCCGGCGGGCATTGATGTCACGGCCTATGAAAAGACGGCGCTGGCGGAAATCGGCATGCCGGACGAGATCATCATGCGCCACCGCATCCCGCATTTCGCCCACGCCTTCTCGGGCGAAGGCTATTCCTCCGGCTATTACAGCTACATGTGGTCGGAAGTGATGGACGCGGACGCCTTCGGCGCCTTCGAGGAAACCGGCAACATCTTCGACCCCGCCACCGCCACCCGCCTCCACGACTTCATCTACTCCGCCGGCGGCCGCCAGGACCCCGAACAAGCCTACAAATCCTTCCGCGGCCGTGGCCCGGACATTGACGCGCTGCTGGAAAAGCGCGGGCTGAAGGCGGCGTAAGGGAGTGAGGAATTATGGGAATATGATGCCCCGGCCCGGGGGACTGGGCTGGGGTGCAAAATCTGTGTTGTATGGAAATTGTATTGCTGCCCTGAACAAAAAACTAGCTTTTGACGTTGCAGCTGCTTCTTCGAACCTGCACATTCTGCAGGATAAAATCGACAGATGGCCCATGAATAGAAATTTTTAAAAGCAATGAGCCAGAACTGTCCGTCTATTTTCAGCTCAGCCCATAAGACATGAAATAACAAAGCGGAAGCTAATGAGAAAAATGACCAGAGAAGCGAAAGATCCAGTAAAAGAGCATTGCCCCACGTGTGACGGTGAACGAGCATGCGATGTTCACGGCCACATCTATGTTCCGTGGACATGGGAGGACCGTTACGGCCACTCAATGTGTGGCGGTGTCGACCATTCATTACTACAGTGTCAAGGATGCGAGACAGTGTTTTATCTACACGACAGTTGGAATGAAATCGATGTAGAGCAGTGGTACGACGAAAATGGTGAAGAGCAGGGCGTAGCCAACAGGACAAAAGTCACCTATCCAAGGCCTGACAGTAAAAACCGACCCATTTGGCTTGATTCTATCGGCAATGTTGACGAGCAACTTCAAAATATTCTCGACCAAATGTACACCACCTATGAGAATAAAGCCTACATTCTGACAGCGATCGGGCTTCGCACTGCTTTAGACCGCGGCACTGAAGTTCTTGGAATCGATCCAGCCAAGACGTTTCAAGAAAAACTCGCCGAACTGCAATCGGGAGGCTGGATCGGGTCGACGGAACACGACATCCTAAGTGTGATTGCGGATGCTGGAAATGCTGCGGCACACCGGGGCTGGATGCCAGAACCCAAAGAAATTTCTGAATTACTCTACGCCATAGAGGTTTTCCTCCAACGCGCCTTCCTTGTTGAAAAAAAAGCATTAAAAGTTAGGGAAAGAATTCCAGAAAAACCAAAAAGAAAAGATAAAAAAAAGATAAAATAAAACCCGAGCTTTTTAGATATTTCTTATTGATATACAGAACAAAACCACTCTTAATTCAGAAACATATCCCCATAATTAAATAACATAATATCCTTATAAATCTTACTTGAAAATTCAACAGATTTATAACTTTCAGTTATTTGGCGGTGAAGATCAGTCACGGAGGACTACCCAGAGCCTGACAAGCCCTGCCACATATGGCATGATATCCGGATGGAGGTGATGCCGATGGCGACCATGAATGTATCCTTGCCAGATCCCGTGAAGGAATGGGTGGAGGAGCAGGCCCGCACCGGCCACTATGCGAATGCGAGCGACTATGTGCTTGATCTGATCCGCAAGGATCAGGAGCGCAGCAACAAGATCGCGGCCATGCAGCGCCATGTGGACGAAGGTCTGCAGAGCGGCTTGGGCAGCCGCTCGAAAGAAGAGCTGTTCGAGGCAGCGCTGACACGGACAGCAGCACCGCGCAGCGGCTGATTCATGGGCTTTCATCTGTCCCTTGAAGCGGAAGAGGATATTATCGGCATTGCCGAAACAGGCTTACGCCTTTTTGGTGCTGAACAGGCGAGAAGATACCATGACCAGCTGTTCGAGCTGTTTGACCTGATCGCAGCAAATCCCCAGCTGGCAAGAGAACGCCCGGAATTGACGCCGCCCATGCGCATATATCCCTTCAAGGCGCATCTGATCATCTACAGGATTACCGAAAGCGGCGATATTCTCATTGTTCGGATAAGGCACGGGCACGAAGACTGGGCAACTTCGCCGTCCTGACCATATTCTCCGCATCTCATCGCGGACGCCGTGTGACGCCGGTTTCCGGCAGTTGCTGGCAGTTCATAAAGGGGATGGTAGCTTTCGCTTCTCTTGCCCCCTCACGGGCGCCGGCACAAGGCCGGCGCGGCGCGGAGGAAGGTAAAAGGATGCCCAGACGCGATTACTTCTGAAGCCATCCGGTCTTTAATTGTGGAACTTAACCAACACCCCCTCTAATTGCACATAATTATTCTGTATCCAGATATCCAGTATGAGAGGAATGGAGCACAGGGGAATGGCAAGATATCGCGTTGGAAACCGCTACCTATCGGAGGCTGAATATCAAAAAGAACAGGATGAAGGCAGAGCATCAACTATATTTCTGATCGGGGCCGCATTGACTGGTATTATCGTAAACATGTATGCGGTGAACCCTGAATGGCATACATCTATTCGCTTCCTTGCCACAGTTTCACCTGCCATAATCGCTGGATGGATACTTTCTAAATTTCGTATGTGGGTAAGCCTAATCCTTAGAATTACATTTTCTATTTTATTTCTAGGCGTCATCATAAGCTTGATTGCAGCATTGGTGTAGCAAGAATTATGCAGATGATTTGTCAAACACCTATTCGAGCTCAATTTCCAATAGCGGCATAGCCCCCCTCCCCTGCGTCTCTTTGCCATTCCCCCGCACATCGACACGCCCCTCTGCCACCGGTAGATTTGCCGGGACAGATACTCTCCCGAGGGCGCCGTGGGGTGCCGGGTTTGGCTGATGGCGGTTCAGGATGCAGGTTTCTTCTCAAGATTCTCCCTCTGACAATGCGGTGTCACAGGCCACGCATCCGCTGTTCCGGGCGGGGATGGTGGCGGCTGGGCTTTGCGGGGCGGCAGGCGTCGCGCTGGCGGCGCTTGGCACGCATATGGATGCAACCGGGCTTATGAGCGTGGCCGCCGGCATGCTGCTGTTCCACGCCCCGGCGTTTCTGGGCCTTGGCGCGCTGGCGCAGCTGCGGCGGGTGCCGCTGCTGCCCGTGGCCTTCGTGCTGCTGCTGGCAGGCGTGGCGCTGTTCAGCGGGGATCTGGTCAGCCGGGCGCTCACGGCTGAACGGCTGTTTGCCATGTCCGCGCCCACGGGTGGCTCACTGATGATCTGCGGCTGGCTCGCCGTGCTGCTCAGCGCGGCCTTCGTGCGGCCGCGCTGAAGATCAGCCTCCCGGTGCGTTTGCCACACCGGGAGCTTCCCTCAGGTCTTGGAGATGGAATTGCCACCATCGGCGGTCATTGCCGTGCCGGTGACGAAGGAGGCATCGTCACTGAGGAGAAAAGCGGCAGCAGCCGCGATCTCTTCCGGCCGGGCAAGGCGCTTCAGGGCATGCAGCCCGGCCACCCAGTCCAGCGAGGCCTGATCCTGCGGCGCCATGTCCGTGCGGGTGCCGCCCGGCAGCAGCGCGTTGACGCGGAGCCCCGCCGCGCCGTGTTCGGCGGCCAGAACCTGCGTCAGGCCAATGAGCCCCGCCTTTGCAGCCGCATAGGCTGCCATGCCCGGCAGGCCCGCCGCATGGCCGACGAAGGTGGAGGTGAAGACGATGGCGCCCTGCCCGACGTCTGCCAGCATGGCCGGGATCTGCGCCCGTGCCAGATGGAAGGCGCTGGTGAGGTTCACCTCGAGCACCCTGTGCCAGTTGGCCGGGCTCATCTGCGGCAGCGGCACCATGTCCCCCACCATGCCGGCATTGTTGAAGGCCCCGTCGAGGCGGCCGAACTGGCCGAGGGCGGCATCCACCAGCGCCTGCGCATGTTCCGCCTCAGCCACATCCCCTGAGACAGCGACGGCTGCGCCGCCGTCCGCGTTGAGTTCGGCGGCGAGCGCCTCCAGCCTGTCCTTGCGTCTGGCGCCGAGGACGAGCCTTGCCCCGCGTGCCGCAAACATCCGCGCTGCCGCTTCGCCGATGCCGCTGCTGGCGCCGGTGATGATGATGACCTTGTCTTTCAGTTGCATGGATCTGCTCTCCGGTTGAAAACACCGGCAAGCTAGGCGGCGGGAGAAGCCGGAACGACCCGAAACCAGACCGGCAAGCCCTTGTCCGGACAGGAATATTTTTGGAATTCGCTCGCTTTCCGGGTTGCGACGGATGGGGGAACGGGAGGCACCAACGGCAAAGGGCGGAGCCGTTCCCGGCCCCGCCCCTTGCTCATCGCATAAAGCCCTGCAGCGTTACTTCAGCCGTGCTGCATGCCATTCCACGTGATCGCGGCCGAAGGTGGCGACGAAGTTGTAGGAATGGTCATAGCCCGCCTGCAGGCGCACCGTGGAGGGTGTGCGGGTGCGGCCCAGCGCTTCTGCGAGGGCCTCGGGCTTCAGCAGATCCAGAAACTGGTCGGACAGGCCCTGATCGACCAGAAGGTCCGAAGACCAGCCCTTGTCCGCCAAAAGGTGCACCGCATCATGGCCGCGCCACAGGCTTTCGTCCGGGCCGAGATATGCCCCCAGCTGCTTGCGGCCCCAGTCCGAGGCGGACGGGTGGGCAATCGGCGCGAAGGCCGAGAGCGAGGCATAGTGGCCGGGGTGGCGCATGGCGAGCGTCAGCGCGCCGTGGCCGCCCATGGAATGGCCGGTGATGCCGTGGCTGTCCGTCACGGGGAAGGACGCGGCCACAAGATCGCGCAGCTCGCGCACCACATAGTCTTCCATGCGGAAATGCGGTGCCCACGGGTCCTGCGTGGCGTTGACATAAAAACCGGCGCCCTGCCCCAGATCATAGGCCTCGTCATTGGCGACACCTTCGCCGCGCGGGCTGGTGTCGGGGAAGACGATGGCCAGACCGAACTCGGCCGCATGGGCCTGCAGCCCGGCCTTGGTCATGGCATTCTCGTGGGTGCAGGTCAGGCCCGACAGATACCACAGGCAGGGCACACGCCCCGCCTTGGCCTGCGGCGGCAGGTAGACGGCGAAGGTCATCGGCACGCCGCAGACATTGCTGTCATGGGTATAGACGCCCTGCACGCCGCCATACATGCGGCTTTCGGAAACGGTCTTCATCGCCCGCCCCTCAATAGACCACGACGGAGCGGATGGACTCGCCCGAGTGCATCATGTCGAAGCCCTTGTTGATGTCTTCCAGCGGCAGCAGATGGGTGATCATCGGGTCGATCTCGATCTTGCCGTCCATGTACCAGTCGACGATCTTCGGCACGTCCGTGCGCCCGCGCGCGCCGCCGAAGGCGGTGCCCATCCAGGTGCGGCCCGTGACGAGCTGGAACGGGCGGGTGGAGATTTCCTGCCCGGCACCGGCGACGCCAATGACGACCGACTTGCCCCAGCCGCGGTGCGAGCATTCCAGCGCCTGGCGCATCACCTTGGTGTTGCCCGTGCAGTCGAAGGTGTAATCCGCTCCGCCGATGGTGTCGGCACCGCGCTTCGTCAGGTTGACGATGTAGGGAACGATGTCCTCGCCGATTTCCAGCGGGTTGACGAAATGGGTCATGCCGAAGCGCTCGCCCCATTCTTTCTTGGAGTTGTTGATGTCGACGCCGATGATCATGTCCGCACCGGCAAGGCGCAGGCCCTGAATGACGTTGAGGCCGATGCCGCCGAGGCCGAAGACGACCGCCGTGGCGCCGATCTCCACCTTGGCGGTGTGGATCACCGCACCAATGCCGGTGGTGACGCCGCAGCCGATGTAGCAGATCTTGTCGAAGGGCGCGTCCGGGTTGACCTTGGCGAGCGCGATCTCCGGCAGAACCGTGTAATTGGCGAAGGTGGAGCAGCCCATGTAGTGATGGATCTTGTCCTTGCCGATGGAAAAGCGCGAGGTGCCGTCCGGCATCAGGCCTTGGCCCTGCGTGGCGCGGATGGCGGTGCACAGGTTGGTCTTGCGCGACAGGCAGGACGGGCACTCGCGGCACTCGGGCGTGTAGAGCGGAATCACATGGTCGCCCGGCTTCAGGCTGGTGACGCCCTTGCCCACCTCCACCACGACGCCCGCGCCCTCATGGCCCAGGATCGCCGGGAAGATGCCTTCCGGGTCGGCGCCCGACAGGGTGAAATCATCGGTGTGGCAGATGCCGGTGGCCTTGACTTCCACCAGAACCTCGAAGGCACGCGGGCCTTCCAGATTGACGGTCATGACTTCCAGCGGCTTGCCGGCCTGAACGGCGACTGCGGCGCGAACTTCCATGGGATCTCCCCTCCTTCAATGGGCAAGTCATCAATGATGATCGCCGTGTTATAAGCAGTGACGTTCATGTCAGCCACCCCCGGTAACAGATCGAGCGGCGGAGCCTGTCACGAAACGCGACACAAATTGTCCAGCCAGTCACACAGAGAGCCCTGTTCCATCAGAATTTTCCGGTCTCTGCGGCCGGTGCGGCGGACATGTCGGATTCTGACCATTGCAGGACTGTCTGAGGTTAGGATGTTGCGCTGCTGCTGGCAAAAGTGAGAGACCTGTTCTGACGGGAGGCCCCCTTGTGTCCAGCCGCCCGCGTCAGTCACACTGAGACAACAAGCCCTGCCCGGCGGCGGCGCAGCGGCACACCATGACAAGGAGCCTGCCGGCGGCCATGACGCGCTATTCCCTTCTCGAACTGGCGAAAAACGCCTTCAGCGCGCACAAGAACTGGGGCCACCAGTGGCGCTCTCCGGAGCCCAAGGCCGCCTATGACGTCATCATCATCGGCGCGGGCGGCCATGGGCTGGCCACCGCCTATTATCTGGCCAAGGTGCACGGCATCACCAATGTGGCCGTGCTGGACAAGGGCTGGCTGGGCGGCGGCAACACGGGCCGCAACACCACCATCGTGCGCTCCAACTACCTGTGGGAGGAAAGCGCCGCCCTCTACCAGCATGCGCTGAATCTGTGGGACGGCCTGTCGCAGGACCTCAATTACAACGTCATGTACTCCAAGCGCGGCGTGATGATGCTGGCTCATACGGTGCATGACGTGCAGGTGTTCAAGCGCCACATCCACGCCAACCGGCTGGCCGGGGTCGAGAACGAATGGATGACGCCGGAAGAGGCGAAGGAATTCTGCCCGCCGCTGAACATCGAAAAGAACATCCGCTACCCGGTGATGGGCGCGGCCCTGCAGCGGGTGGGCGGCACGGCACGGCATGATGCGGTGGCCTGGGGCTATGCACGCGCGGCCGATGCACTTGGGG
The DNA here is from genome assembly GCF_900185665.1 of Pannonibacter sp. I15F10I1. Lineage (NCBI taxonomy): Bacteria > Pseudomonadati > Pseudomonadota > Alphaproteobacteria > Hyphomicrobiales > Stappiaceae > Pannonibacter > Pannonibacter sp. I15F10I1. Next base: position 518,218 of record NZ_FYAN01000008.1, on the reverse strand, counting down.
TGGATATCATTCAAAACTGCGCCGTCACCGGCATCCGCCGTGCGCCTTCCGGCGAGATCACCGGCGTGGAAACCTCACGCGGCTTCATCGGCGCCAAAAAGATCGGCTGCGTTGCGGCTGGCAACACCTCCGTCGTCATGGCCATGGCCGGGCTGAAGCTGCCGCTGGAATCCAATCCGCTGCAGGCGCTGGTGTCCGAGCCGGTGAAGCCCGCCTTCCCCTGCGTGGTCATGTCCAACACCATTCACGCCTATATCTCCCAGTCCGACAAGGGCGAGCTGGTGATCGGCGCGGGCACGGACCAGTTCGTCTCCTATTCGCAGGCAGGCGGGCTGCACATCACCACCCACACGCTCGATGCCATCTGCGAGCTGTTCCCCATGTTCCGGCGCATGCGCATGCTGCGCAACTGGGGCGGCATCGTTGACAACACGCCGGACCGTTCGCCGATCATCGGGCTGACGCCGGTGCCGGGGCTTTATGTCAACTGCGGCTGGGGTACGGGCGGCTTCAAGGCAACGCCGGGCTCGGGCCATGTGTTTGCCCACACGATTGCAACCGGCGCGCCGCACCCCATCAACGCCCCCTTCTCCCTGGACAGGTTCCGCACCGGACGCCTGATCGACGAGGCGGCCGCTGCCGCCGTGGCTCACTGAGGCTTTCTCCATGCTGCTGATTTTCTGCCCCTGTTGCGGCGTCGAACGGCCCGAGACCGAATTCCGCTACGGCGGCGAGGCGCATATCGCCCGCCCGGCCGATCCTTCCGCCCTCAATGACGAGGAATGGGCCCAGTTCCTCTACATGCGCTCCAACACGCGCGGGCTCTATGCCGAGCGCTGGCGCCACACCCATGGCTGCGGGCGCTTCTTCAATGCCGTGCGCGACACGGTGAGCGACAAGTTCATCTGCACATACAAGGCCGGGGAACCGATGCCGGATCTTGAAGCCCTTGCCCGGGAGGCCGCGAAATGACCAGCCACAGCACGCGCGGCGGCCACATGCGCACCGGCAACGGCGGACGGGTGGACCGGTCCCGCCACCTCAGCTTCACTTTCGATGGAAAGGAAATGACCGGCCTTGCGGGCGATACACTGGCTTCGGCCCTCATCGCCAACGGGGTGCATCTGACCGGCCGCTCCTTCAAGTATCACCGCCCGCGCGGCATCGTCACGGCGGGCTCCGAGGAGCCCAACGCGCTGGTGGGCGTCTACCGGCACGGCGACCAGACGCCGAACCTGCGCGCCCCGCAGGTGGAGCTGTACGAGGGCCTTACGGCCGTCAGCCAGAACCGTTTCCCCTCGCTGGAGTTCGATGTGGGGGCGGTCAACAATGTGCTGTCGCCGCTGTTCCCGGCGGGCTTCTACTACAAGACCTTCATGTGGCCGAAGGCGTTCTGGGACCGGGTGTATGAGCCGGTCATCCGCGCCGCCGCCGGTCTCGGCAAGCCGCCGAAGCTCGCCGACCCGGACCGCTATGCCAACACTTATGCGCATTGCGATGTTCTGGTGATTGGCGCAGGCCCCGCAGGCCTTGCCGCTGCCCTTGCCGCCAGCGAAAGCGGCGCACGGGTGATCCTGTGCGACGAGCAGGCGGAAATGGGCGGCTCGCTGCTGGCAGAATCTGGCGCCACCGTCGAAGGTCATGCGGCGGCGGACTGGGCGGCGGCAACGCTGGCCACGCTCGCTGCACGCGGCAACGTTACCCTGCTGCCGCGCACCACGGCTTTCGGCTATTTCGTGCAGAACTTCGTCGCCCTGGCCGAGCGGGTGACGGACCATATCGCCCAACCCGATCCCGCCCTGCCGCGTGAGCGGATGTGGCAGGTGCGCGCGAAGGAAGTCGTCATCGCCGCTGGCGCCCATGAGCGTCCGCTCGTCTTCCCGGAAAACGACCGGCCCGGCATCCTGCTGGCGGGCGCTGGGAGGACCTATCTCAACCGCTATGGCGCAAAGGTTGGCCGCAACGTGCTGGTCGCTGCCGCTTGTGACAGCGCCTGGACGGCAGCCTTCGATCTCGCCGCATCCGGCGTGGATATCGCCGCCATCGCCGACCTGCGCCGCACGCCGCCGGAGCATCTGGTCGCGGAAGCTGCAAGGCTCGGCATCCGGGTCGAAACCGGCTGCACCGTCACCGGCACCTCCGGACACCTGCGCGTCAGCAAGGCGCTGCTGGGCCGGTTGCGCGAGGATGGCAGCGTGGCGGCCGCCGGTGACATCAGTTGCGACGCCATTCTCATGTCCGGCGGCTGGACGCCAGCCGTCAGCCTCTATTCCCAGTCCCGTGGCAAGGTGGTCTGGAATGACGAGATGCAGGCCTTCCTGCCGGGGGTGAGCGTCCAGAACGAGCGGTCCGCCGGCAGTTGCCGGGGCGTGAACGGCCTTGCCGCTGTCCTCAACGATGGCTATGCCGCCGGTGAGCAGGCGGCGAACAAGGCGGTGGGAACCCCGCTGAAGGTGCGCAGCATCCGCGCCGATGGGGCGGAAGCTGCCACCGGCGGCTTCCTTGGCGCCCTGCCGCATGACCGTGATGCTTCCCGCGTGAAGGCCTTCGTCGATTTCCAGAACGACGTGACCGCCAAGGACGTGGAACTGGCGGTGCGCGAGGGCATGCATTCCATCGAGCATATCAAGCGCTACACCACCACCGGCATGGCGACGGATCAGGGCCGCCTGTCCAACCTCAACGCGCTGGCGATTGCCTCCGGCGCGCTTGGCACGGCTCTGCCGCAGGTGGGTCTCACCACCTTCCGCCTGCCCTACACGCCGACGAGTTTCGGCACCTTCGCCGGGTCCTCGCGCGGTGATGCCTTCGATCCCGTCCGCCGCACGCCCTCCCATGACTGGGTGGTGAAGCAGGGCGGCGTCTTCGAGGACGTGGGCCAGTGGAAGCGCACCTGGTATTTCCCCAAGGCAGGCGAGGACATGCATGCCGCCGTCGCCCGCGAGTGCCGCACGGCACGGCAGACGGCCGGCCAGTTCGACGCTTCCACCCTCGGCAAGATCGAAGTGGTGGGCAAGGACGCGGCAGAGTTTCTGGAGCGCTTCTACACCAACCCGTGGAAGGGCCTGAAGCCGGGCCGCTGCCGCTATGCGGTGCTGCTCAACGAAGCCGGTTTCATCATCGATGATGGCGTGGTGGGCAGGCTTTCGGAGGACAGGTTCCACGTCACCACCACCACGGGCGGCGCAGCGCGCGTCTTTGCCATGATGGAGGACTTCCTCCAGACGGAATGGCCGGACCTCGATGTGTGGATCACCTCCACCACGGAACAGTTTGCCGTCATCGCCGTGCAGGGACCGAAAGCACGCGAGATCATCGCGCCCTTCGTCGCGGGACTGGATCTTTCGGCAGAGGCCTTCCCGCATATGAGCGTTGCCACCTGCCGCTTTGCCGGGCTGCCCTGCCGTCTGTTCCGCGTCAGCTTCACCGGCGAACTTGGCTTTGAAGTGAATGTCCCCGCCCGCCATGGCGCCAAGGTGTGGGAGATGATCTGGGCCGAAACCGAAAAGCACGGCGGCTGCGTCTATGGCACGGAAACCATGCACGTGCTGCGCGCGGAAAAGGGCTACATCATCGTCGGCCAGGAAACCGATGGCACCGTGACGCCAGCCGATGCGGGCCTCGAGTGGGCCATCGGCAAGAAGAAGTTCGACTTCGTCGGCAAGCGCTCGCTGGCACGGCCGGATCTTGTGGCCACGGGCCGCAAGCAGGTCGTTGGCCTGCAACCGGTCGATCCCAAGCGGATGCTGGAAGAAGGCGCGCAGATCACCGCCGAGGCGAACCCGGCCAAGGGCACGCCTGCATTGGGCCATGTGACCTCGGCTTACTGGAGCGAGGCACTGGGCCGCACCATCGGCCTTGGTGTCGTCAAGGATGGCCGCAGCCGCATGGGCGAGGTTCTGCAGGTGCCGATGCCCTCGGGTGCCATTGCCGTGAAGATCGTAGACCCTGTGATGTATGACCCGGAAGGAACCCGTCTCGATGGCTGAGATCTATACCCCTGCCGCAGGCGAAACCCCGGTTCTGCGTTACGAAGGCCTGAGCGTTTCCCGCTGCGCGCCGCTGGCCCGGCTCTCCTTCCGGGGCCGCGCCCCGGCGCAGGAGGCCATCGCTGCGGCTCTTGGCACCGCCCTGCCCCAGACACCGCTGACGGCAGCTGTTGCCGGCAGCAAGGCGGCCCTGTGGCTTGGACCCGATGAATGGCTGCTGCTGGCCCCTGAAGCGGAGCTGGACGCCTTTCAGGCGGCTGCAGACAGCGCCGTCTCCGGCCTCGCTGCGTCGGTCACGGATATCTCGCACCGGCAGGACGCGGTGCTTGTCTCGGGCGCAAAGGCCGTCTGGCTGCTCAACACCGGCGTCTTTCTTGATCTCAGCCTCGCCGCCTTCCCGGTGGGCATGGTCACCCGCACCCTCTGCCACAAGGCGGAAGTGGTGCTGTGGCGGATTGCCGAAGACAGTTTCGTGCTCGAATCCTGGCGCAGCTTCCTGCCTTACGTGCTGGAACACATGGAAGATGCAGCACTGGAACTGGGGGCGAAGGCTGCTGTCTGAAAGAACGCGCAACGCCCGCCTGATGCAGAAACACAAAAGCCCGGAAGCGCCACCGCTTCCGGGCTTTTGTCATGATGCGGAGAGCCTTCAGCCGAGCAGGAAGGAGAGAGCCACAAGCACGCCGGCGCCGAGCAGCGCAGCAGCGGGAACTGTCACGACCCATGCCGCCAGAATCGTCATGAAATGGGCGCGGCGGACGAGGAACCGGCGCTTCTGCTCTTCGCGGTTCCTGATCGGACGCAGACGCTTGCCCTTGCCCGCACCATCGGCCATGACGCTCAAACGGGTGCCGACACGCTGGGTTTCCCATTCACGGAAGAAACCGACGCCGAAAACGCCGCCAACAGCCACATGGGTGGTGCTGACAGGAAGGCCCAGAGCGGAGGCAAGGATCACCGTCACGGCCGTTGCCAGAGCCACGCAATAGGCCCGGATCGGATTGAGCTTGGTGATCTGCTGGCCGACAAGGTGGATGAGGCGCGGGCCGAACAGCACAAGCCCCAGCGAGATGCCAATGGCACCGATGATCATCACCCAGAGCGGGATTTCCACCTGGCTCACCATATGGCCGGAGCGGATAACCCCGGCGATGGCAGCCACCGGGCCCACCGCATTGGCCACATCATTGGCACCATGGGCAAAGGACATGAGCGCAGCCGCGCAGACAAGCGGCAGGGAAAACAGGCGGCGGACAGACTGGTTGCGGTTCTCCATGCCCCGCGCCTGACGGCGCACATAGGGCCGGGCCAGTAGCCAGGACACAACGGCGACCGCAAGTCCGGCAAGCATGGCCCCAGGCAGCCGGAGCCCGGAGGCCGGAAAGGCCTTCATCACCAGATAGGTGGAAAAAACACCCGTCATGGCGCCGATCAGAACCGGCACCCAGACACGGGAGGCAGCGATCTTGTCCGGCTGGTAGATCGTGACATTGCGGACAAAGGCAAGAAAGACAGCAGCCAGAATGCCGCCAAGCACCGGTGATGTAACCCAGCTGACGGCGATGCCGCCCAGCGTCGTCCAGTTGACCGCCGCAATGCCGGCAGCTGCCGCGCCAGCCCCGGCTACGGCGCCGACAATGGCCTGCGTGGTGGAGACGGGCGCGCCAATCCAGGTGGCCAGATTGACCCAGACACCGGCTGCCACAAGCGCCGAGAGCATGACCAGCATGAAGGCGTGCGGATTGGCGAGATCCTGCGGATGAATGATGCCGCTGGAGATGGTGTTCACCACCTCACGCCCCGCCAGCAGAGCGCCGAGCGTTTCACAGACCGCCGCGATGGCGAGAGCCGCCCCCAGCGACAGGGCGCGCGCGCCGACCGCCGGCCCCATGTTGTTGGCGACGTCATTGGCGCCGATGTTCAGCGCCATATAGGCGCCGAGCGCGGCAGCGGCGATCAGCATGGAACCGGACACGCCGCCACCGACGAATTGCCAGGCGGCGAGCGCACAGACCATGATGAAGACAAAGGAGAGGCCGGGCGCAACGAGACGGCGCGCAGCCGTTCCGGCTGCATCCTCGATATAACCGATCCGGTCCAGATCCTTGTCGAGGGCAGATTGAGTTTCCGGTTTCTTCAATGTGCAGCGCCTCTTGGCGTCCCCAGTGACGTCCTACAAGCGGGCGCAAAAGAGCACCCGCGACAGGTTTTTCATGAATTGGCGCCGTTATTGCAGATTTTCAGGCAGCTGTAACCCGGTCGCGCTGAAGCCGCTTCAGAATATCCACCAGACCCGGTTCGCTGGCCAGCTTGATCGCCTCGGCAACCGGCAGCCAGCGGCATTCCCGCTCGCCTGCCTCGGGATAGTCCTCAGCCTGTGCCTGCGCCTCGATCAGAAAGACAAGCACATCCGTGTCCACGCGCAAGCCGCTGTCGAGGCCCTTGGTGGAGCGGAAACGGCCATAGGGCTCCTGCGACACCTTTCCGGTCACCCCCGCCTCTTCAAAGGCTTCGATCATGGCCGTGCGGTGCGAGCGGTGGTCCAGCTCCGGCCAGCCTTTCGGCAGGATCCAGCGCTTGGTGCCGCGTGAGGCGACCAGCAGCACTTCCAGCTGGCCGTTGGGTACACGATGGCACAGGGCCGCGATCTGCAGCCGTGCCGGGCGCAGGAAGAGGCCGCGCAAAAGGCCCCACAGACGCTGTGTGGTAGACTGGGACGTCACTGCCGGGTCCAGATATGAGGTCGCACTGTCCACCATCGGACGTCCTTTCCCTCAACCGTGTGAAAGAGGAGGCCTGACAGGGACGAAACACCACCCTTAAAGGCTCAAATGAAAACGCTCGCCTTTATGAAATGTTCATTCGAACCGGCAAGTCAAGGCATCCTCAGACAGAATGACGTCCATAATGCGACATTCCGTTAAGTCACCTCGGATAATCCGAAAAATTTGCCGGCTAAGTTGCAAAAAGCTCCGTTCCGGCTCACGGCAGACGCGGTTTTCTGCCTTTCCGGCGCCTTGGCGTCAGACGTTCAGATCCTCGCGTTCCACGGTGATTCCCTCCGCGCTCCAGCTGCCCGGCCAGACCTCGGCCCCGCCGGCACGCAGCTGGCGCACCGCATCGAGCGGCGGATGGACGATGAGGAAGGGCTCCTCCCCGGCAGTGCCTCCGGTAGGTGCCAGGGTGGCTGCAATGCCGGTGAAACCCAGCTCGGCTTCGCAAGGGGTGAACAGCGTCGCACCGGAGATGTTGGTGTCATTCTGCGTCGTGCCGGTGGAGGCGCCCGTCACGCCGCAGACGGCAACACAGGTCATCAGTTCCACTGCCCGCGCCTTGGCACAATCGAACACCCGGTGATAGCCGGAAAGCTGCGATGTCATGGACGGGACCAGCAGCAGGTCGATCTTTTCCGGTGCCAGCAGACAGGACAATGCGGGCATTTCCACGTCAAGGCAGATCAGCATGGCCATGCGCACGCCCTCCAGCTCGAACACCCTCAGCCGCTTGCCGGGCTTGAGCGTCCAGCTCTCCGGATCCTTCTCGAAGGGCGTCAGCGCCAGCTTGTCGTGGGAATGGGCCTCTCCTTCCGGAGTGTAAAGCCAGGCCCGGTTGGTGAAGCCACCGTCTTCCGCAGGCCAGGGTGTTGAACCGGCCAGAAGCGACAGGCCGTATTTGCGCGGCAGATCCGCCAGTTGCGGGGCAATCTCCTGCGCAATCCCGGCCAGGAACGGCAGTTCCGAGGTGGGCACCAGTCCATCCGGCTTGAAGGAGAGGCAGGCCTCGATGGCATATTCCGGCAGCATCAGAAGCCGTGCACCGCCCTCCTTTGCCCGCTGCATGCGGGCTTCAATGGCGGCCACATACTCCGCCGGTGAGGCCGGTGCGAAGCCGAGATTGAAGGCGCAGAGGGCAATCGGAAAGTCAGTCATGGCCGGTCCATATGCTGTTGCGGGGCAAACTTACCCCTTCTGCATGACCGATTTAAGAGCGCTGGTAAAGAGACGGAAAGGTGATCTGCGGGCGCTCAGCCCGGGATGCCCAGCTTGAACAGGCTGAGCAAGGCAGCCACTGCCAGGCATTCCTGCAGGGGCACGGGGATGAAGGTGGCAGGCAGCGGCGCAGGATCGGCATCCACTCCAGCGCGGACCTTGGCAAGGCCAGCGAGCGCCCGATCGGCAGAACGGTCAAGTTCCGCAAAAACCGCTCTGAGTTCGTCCTGGCTCTTCATCAGATCCCCGCGCTGTATCCTTCAGCCAGATGACTCTACCGCGTGCCTCTTACGGCATGGTTAATGCAATGCGAATAGGGCAGAAAAACGCAAAACCTGCCCTCGCGCGCCCTATGCTGCCTGCAGGTCCCTCACAGCCGGTTCACCTGCGGGTCCGCCACGTCCAGAATGCGCAGCTGCACCCGCTGCGCGCCCTGCCAGGTGTCGATGGACAGGCTGCCCGCCACATGCAGCGTCTTGCCCCGCCCGGCCAGCAGCGCCTCGCCAAAGGGCTTTTCCGCCGCCTTGAAGGCGATGCCCTTCAGCGTCTGGCCATCAGCACCGGCCAGCGTTGCCCGCACATGGCCGTTGCCGACCACATCCGCATAGGAAATGCGGTGTGACGGAAAGGCAAAGACCGGCTCCGGATGCCCTGCGCCGAACGGTCCTGCCAGTTCCAGCTTGTTCAGAAGCTCGATCGTAGCCCCGCCGGCCGTCAGCGCCGCATCCACCTTCATCTCCCGGCTGGCGCTGGCAATTTCCACATCTTCGCGCAGCATCTCGTTGAAGAAAGCGGTCAGCTCGCCTTCCCGCTCACGCCGGACGGTGAGACCCGCCGCCATGGCGTGGCCGCCACCTTTTTCCAGAAGCCCTTCTTCCACCGCCCTGCGCACGGCCCGGCCAAGATCGACGCCCGGGATCGAGCGGCCGGAGCCGGTACCCTTGCCGCTGGCGTCATAGGCAATGGCGAAGGCCGGGCGGCGGTGGCTTTCCTTGAGACGTGAGGCGATCAGCCCGACGATGCCCGGATGCCAGCCGTCCGAGCCGGTCAGCAGCACCGCAGGATCTTCAGTCTGGATGCGGATGACGGCCTGAGCATCGCCCTCTTCCAGCATCACCGCTTCCATCGCCTGCCGCTCGGCATTCAGCCGGTCCAGCTGTTCGGCAATGGCGCGGGCCTGCGCGCTGTCTCGAGTAGTCAGAAGCCGCGCGCCGAGGGCCGCATCGCCGATGCGTCCGCCCGCGTTGATGCGCGGCCCCAGCAGGAAGCCCAGATGATAGGAAGACGGCTTGCCGCCCACCCGCGCCACATCCGCCAGCGCCGCGAGGCCGGGGTTGGAGCGGGCATGCATGGAAATGAGGCCCTTGGTGACATAGGCCCGGTTCAGCCCCTTGAGCGGCACCACATCGCAGACCGTACCGAGGGCCACAAGATCGAGCAGCGCCAGAAGGTCCGGCTCCCGGCGTCCGGCAAAGGCACCGCGCCGGCGCAGTTCGCGGTTGAGACCGACGAGAAACAGGAAGGTGACGCCAACGGCTGCCAGATGCCCCTGCCCCGACAGGTCATCCTGCCGGTTCGGATTGACCAGCGCCCGCACCTGCGGCAGTTCCACGCCGCACTGGTGATGGTCGATCACCACCACATCCAGCCCCAGCCTTGCCGCCGTCTCGAAAGCCTCGAAGGAGGTGCTGCCGCAATCGACGGTCACCAGCAGCCGTGCCCCATCGTGGTGCAGTGCCTCGATGGCAGGGCCGTTGGGGCCATAGCCCTCGATGATGCGGTCGGGAATATGGATCACCGCCTCCTGCCCCACCTCGGCCAGATAGCGGGAGAGCAGTGCGGAAGACGTGGCACCGTCCACGTCATAATCGCCAAAGATGGCAATGCGGGTGCCGGACTGGACGGCATCAGCCACCCGCGCCACCGCCTCATCCATGTGAACAAGGCTGGAAGGGTCCGGCATCAGCCCCTTGAGAGTCGGGTCCAGAAAGGCTTCCGCCTCCTCCAGCGCCACATCGCGGGCGGCCATGACGCGGGCAATCACATCGGCAAGGCCGAAGCGCTGCGCCATGGCAAGGGCGGTGAGCGACTGCGCCTGTGTCAGCCGCTCACGCCAGATCTGTCCGTTTGCAGAACGTGTCACGCCCAGCACGGTGCGCCCGGTTTCCGAAGCGGCACCTGCAATAGGTCCGGCACCTGTCACGCCCTGCCCTCCAGCTCAGTCCAGATGGAACTTTTCGACCTGGGTATGCTGGGCCTTGATGTAACGCACGGTGCCCGTCGAAGAACGCATGACCACGGTGTGGGTGGTGATGCGGTCGCGGCCGAAGCGCACGCCCTGCAGGAAGTTGCCATCGGTCACGCCGGTAGCGGCAAACAGCACGTCGCCGCAAGCCATTTCCTCAAGCTGATACTTGCGCTTGATGTCGGAAATGCCCATGCGGTGGGCGCGTTCCACCTGCTCGTCGCGGGTGATGACGAGACGGCCCTGCATCTGGCCGCCGATGCAGCGCAGCGCCGCAGCCGCCAGCACGCCTTCCGGCGCGCCGCCGATACCGGCGTAGATGTCGATGCCGGTCTCTTCCGGGTCGGTGGTGTGGATGACACCAGCCACGTCACCGTCGCCGATCAGGCGGATGGCAGCACCGGTGGCGCGGATGTCCTCGATCAGGCGGGCATGACGCGGACGGTCGAGCACGCAGGCGGTGATTTCGGAGATCTTCACGCCCTTGGCCTTGGCCACATTGGCAATGTTCTCGGCAATCGGGGCATCAAGGTCGATGATGCCGGCCGGATAGCCGGGTCCGATGGCCAGCTTCTCCATGTAGCTGTCCGGCGCATTCAGCAGACCGCCAGCCGGGGCCAGCGCGATCACGGCCAGCGAGTTCGGCAGATTCTTGGCGCAGATGGTGGTGCCTTCCAGCGGGTCGAGGGCGATATCCACCTTCGGGCCCTGCTTCGTGCCGACTTCCTCGCCGATGTAGAGCATCGGCGCTTCGTCGCGCTCGCCCTCGCCGATCACCACCGTGCCGTCGATCGGCAGGTTGTTCAACTCGCGGCGCATGGCGTCCACGGCGGCCTGGTCGGCAGCCATTTCGTCGCCATGGCCACGCAGACGGGCGGCGGCGACAGCGGCACGCTCGGTCACGCGGGCCAGCTCCAGCGTCAGAATGCGATCAAGCGAGCTCGATGCGGCGGCGGCTTCTTTCTTCGGCATTGCAATCCCCTGAACACATGAATGGGATCATCCGCAATGGATGGTCTTAAGACAGTTTCTCGATCCGGATCATCTGCGGCCGGTCGGCCACGACACCCTTGGCCTCGATGGCCTCCAGCGCCTGACGGACCGCCGTTTCGGATGTCTCATACGTGATCAGTATGACAGGCTGAGCCTCATGCACCTCAGTTTCGGCACCATTAAGGCTGCCAGGCGCACGGCGGCGGCGCTGAACGATGGATTCCAGCGAGATATCCGCATCCGCCATGCAGCGCGCGATGGTGGCAAAGGCGCCCGGACGGTCAAACACGGACAGGCGGATGTAGTAGCCGCCCTCATGCAGGCGCATGCCCGCACGCTTGTAATCCGTCAGCACGTTACTCGGCGCACCCAGCGCCGGGGCAATGTCACCGCGGGCGATGTCGGCGATATCCGAGGCAACGGAGGATGCCGTGGCATTGCCGCCCGCACCGGGACCGACCAGCACGACGCCGCCGACAAAGTCGCCATCCACCGCAACGGCATTCAGCACGCCGTCGATGCGGGCAATGGCCGAGGTCTTCGGCACCATGGTCGGGTGCACGCGCTGCTCGATGCCGCTTTCGGTCACCTGGGCGACGCCCAGAAGCTTGATCCGGTAGCCCAGCTCGTCGGCCGCCTTGATGTCGGCGGTGGTGATGGAGCTGATGCCTTCCAGATAAATGTCGTCGGCGCTGATCTTGCAGCCGAAGGCGAGGCTCGTCAGCAGCGCCAGCTTATGCGCCGTGTCGTTGCCTTCGATGTCGAAGGTGGGATCCGCTTCCGCATAGCCAAGGCGCTGCGCATCGGCGAGGCACTCGGCAAAGGACAGGCCCTCGCGCTCCATCCGGGTCAGGATGTAATTGCAGGTGCCGTTGAGAATGCCATAGACGCGGGTGACGGAATTGCCCGCCATCGCCTCGCGCAGGGTCTTGACGATGGGAATGCCGCCCGCAACCGCCGCTTCATAGTTGAGCGAGACACCGGCCTTTTCGGCGATCTCGGCCAGTTCCACGCCATGGGCGGCCAGCAGCGCCTTGTTGGCGGTGATCACGTGCTTGCCTGAGGTGAGCGCGGCACGAACGCAGGCTTCGGCCGCACCGGAGGCGCCGCCGATCAGTTCCACCACAACATCCACATCGGCCGAGCGCGCCATTTCGGCCGCATCGTCGAACCAGGTGACACCAGTGAGATCAAGGCCGCGGTCACGGGTCTTGTCCCTTGCGGTCACCGCAGTCAGGACAACGGGACGCCCGCACTTGCGGGCCAATGCATCCCCATTCTTGGACAGGAGACGGATGAGCGAAGCTCCGACCGTTCCCAATCCCGCGACACCAAGTCTCAAAGCTGAAGCCATTGACGATATGTTCCGGTTGATGAGGGCCAGCGCCCGCCGCGGGGCGCCAGCCGGTTTAGTCCGGGTGCCGGGCAACCCCGGCCTGTGAGAAGGTCAGCGCGCAGCGCTGACCGGCACGACGTTGTGCAACGTTTCATCCGCCGTTTCAAGGAAACGGCGCAGGTTGCGTGCAGCCTGACGCAGGCGCTTCTCGTTTTCGACGAGGCCGATGCGCACATAGTCATCGCCATATTCACCGAAGCCGATGCCCGGTGCGACGGCGATCTCCGCCTTCTCCAGCAGCAGCTTGGAGAATTCGAGGCTGCCGAGCGCGCGGAACTTCTCCGGGATCGGCGCCCAGGCGAACATGCTGGCTTCCGGAGCCGGAATATCCCAGCCGGCGCGGCCGAAGCTTTCCACCAGCACATCGCGGCGGCGCTTGTAGGTGTTGCGCATCTCCACGATGCAGTCTTCCGGCCCGTTGAGCGCAGCCGTTGCCGCCACCTGGATCGGCGTGAAGGCGCCGTAATCGAGGTAGGACTTGACGCGGGCAAGCGCCGCCAGAAGCCGCTCGTTGCCGACGGCAAAGCCGACACGCCAGCCCGGCATGGAGAAGGTCTTGGACAGGGAGGTGAACTCCGCCGTCACCTCGATGGCGCCCGGCACCTGCAGCATGGACGGCGGCGGCGTGTCACCGAAATAGATCTCGGAATAAGCCAGATCCGACAGGATGAAGATGTCGTGCTTGCGCGCAAAGGCCACAACATCCTTGTAGAATTCCAGATCCGCCACATAGGCGGTCGGGTTCGCCGGATAGCACATGATCACGGCAATCGGCTTGGGCACCGAATGGATGACCGCACGTTCCAGCGCATGGAACACTTCCGGTCCCGGCTCGGCGGGAATCGCGCGGATCGCGGCACCGGCCATCAGGAAGCCGAAGGTATGGATCGGGTAGCTGGGGTTGGGGCTCAGCACCACATCGCCCGGCGCGGTGATCGCCTGGGCCATGTTGGCAAAGCCTTCCTTGGAGCCGAGCGTCGCCACCACCTGGGTGTTGGGGTTCAGCTTCACACCGAATCGGCGCTCATAGTAGGCAGCCTGAGCCTTGCGCAGGCCGGTGATGCCCTTGGAGGCGGAATAACGGTGGGTGCGCGGGTCCTGCACCACTTCGGTCAGCTTCTCGACGATATGCGGGGGCGTCGGCAGATCCGGGTTGCCCATGCCAAGGTCGATGATGTCCGCGCCCTGCGCTCGTGCCGCCGCCTTGAGCTTGTTGACCTGCTCGAAGACGTAAGGGGGCAGTCTGCGGGTCTTGTGAAACTCTTCCATGGCGCGGGCCTCGCGTTCCTCTGCTGCTAGCCGAACACATCCGGCGGCTGTTTCCCGCCAGATTCGCTGACCACCTGGTCAGACGCAGCAAGAGGCGCATGCGGCCTGTTGCTGTGTGGCGCTCTTCTTATCAGCACCACTTCACTTGCGCACGCACCTTCAAGGGCCTGCGCCGTGTTTTTTTGGTGGCTTATGACAGTGTTCCCTCAACAGCCCGCCATGAGCTGGCCTCACCGGAACCCGGCCAAGCCCGTATGGGTGCCTGAACCTCTTCAAGGCGTGATGCGTCAGCAACCTGGCGCCTTCTTGACTTACTGCCCTTCGATTTCCTGAAGCGCCGCCTTGCCATGGGCATCGCGCAGGCGCGCCAGCTCGGCCGCGGACGCTGACGTGCCATTGGGTCCCGCTCCGGCGGCCCGTGCCTCGGACAATTTCTTCAGCCGTTCCAGATTCGCCTCACGCGCCTCGCTGTCCAGCACGCCGGAGACGTCTTCCCCGTCCTGCGCAATCGTCGGCGGCAGAGGCGGCAGGGAATTCTGCGGGCGCGCTCCGGTAACGGGCGCGCTCACCATGCTGAAAACGGACGTATCCGGCTCGCTTGCGCAGCCGCCCAACAGCACCACCACACCCAAAGCCGCAATCGCTCTCACCGTCTCAAACCTCCGCAAGGCGCACGGCACCAGGGCCAGCGCGCAAAACATCTGGCCGCTTATAACCCCGCGAACGGCTCGCGGTCACTCGCCAATCCGGTGTTTTTCGGATTTCCCGCCAGCATCAGTTGATTATGCTAGAAATCAGCGTTCGCCCTTGATCCATTCCGTGTCATAAATCGGAACGGCAAGATTGATAATGAACGCAGCAAAGCAGCCCAAAAAGCCGCAAGGCCGGCAGCGCAGAGAAAAAGCAGTCCGATAGGGAGGGGAACCCTGACATGGCAGATGACCGCCGGAACGCAGACGAACAGAACAATCCGGTCATGCAGTACATCGTCAACAATCCGGAAGCCCTTGCGCAGAATCTGGCGAAGATGATGGAGAACGGCGGCAAGGCTTTGGCCGCCTATCTGGAGCCCCGCGAGAAGGGGGAAGCCTCGTCCCAGACCCCGGACGAGCTGACCTCCGTCGTCAAGACGCTGGCACAGGTCGGCGAATACTGGATGTCCGATCCGCAGCGCGCCATCGACGCCCAGTCGCGGCTGTGGGGCGGCTACATCAATCTGTGGAACTCCTCCCTCAAGCGCATGATGGGCGAGCCTTCGCAGCCCGCCGTCACGCCCCCGCCGCGCGACAAGCGCTTCGAGGACCCGGACTGGAACGAGAACCAGTTCTTCGATTTCCTCAAGCAGCTCTATCTGATCACCAGCAACTGGGCCCAGTCCATGGTGAGCGAGGCCGAGGGGCTGGACGAGCACACGAAGCACAAGGCCGATTTCTACGTCCAGCAGCTGTCAAATGCGCTGTCCCCGTCCAATTTCGTGCTGACCAACCCGGCGCTGCTGAAGGAAACACTGGCCTCCAACGGCGAGAACCTGGCCCGCGGCATGGAGTTTCTGGCCGAAGACATCAAGGCCGGGCACGGCGACATCAAGATCCGCCAGACCGATGCCAGCAAGTTTGCGCTCGGCAAGAACCTCGCCCTCACGCCGGGCAAGGTCATCGCCCGCAATGACGTATGCGAGGTGATCCAGTACGATCCAGCCACGGAAACCGTGCTGAAGCGCCCGCTGCTGATCGTGCCGCCCTGGATCAACAAGTTCTACATTCTCGATCTGACGCCGGAGAAGTCCTACATCAAATGGGCGGTGGATCAGGGCCACACGGTCTTTGTCATCTCCTGGATCAACCCGGATGAGCATCAGGCGCAGAAGAGCTTCGAGCATTACATGCGCGAAGGCATTCTGAGCACGCTGGACGTGATCGCCAAGACCACGAAGGAAACCAAGGTCAACGCCATCGGCTATTGCGTCGGCGGCACGCTGCTGGCCGTGACGCTGGCCTATATGGCCGCCACCGGTGATGACCGTATCGCTTCGGCCACCTTCTTCACCACGCAGGTGGATTTCACCTATGCCGGCGATCTGAAGGTCTTCGTGGACGAGGAGCAGATCGCCATTCTGGAAAAGCGGATGGCCGAGCGCGGCTATCTGGACGGCTCGAAGATGGCATCCGCCTTCAACATGCTGCGCTCCAACGATCTGATCTGGCCCTACGTGGTCAACAACTACCTGCGCGGCAAGGAGCCCTTCCCCTTCGACCTCTTGTTCTGGAACTCCGATTCCACCCGCATGCCGGCGGCGAACCATTCCTTCTACCTGCGCAACTGCTATCTGGAGAACAACCTCTCCAAGGGCAAGATGGAGATCGGCGGCCAGAAGCTGGACCTGAAGAAGGTCACCATTCCGGTCTATAATCTGGCGACGAAGGAAGACCACATCGCCCCGCCGCATTCGGTGTTCAAGGGCTCGTCCTGCTTCGGCGGGCCGGTGGACTATATCCTCTCCGGCTCCGGGCACATCGCCGGTGTGGTCAATCCGCCCGCACGCGGCAAGTACCAGTACTGGACCGGCGGCAAGCCGGAAGGCGCCTACGAGGATTGGCTGAAGACGGCGGAGGAACACCCCGGCTCCTGGTGGCCGCATTGGGATGCCTGGCTGCGCCAGCAGGACGGCAGCACGGTGAAGGCCCGCAAGCCGGGCGCGCACCGGGTGAAAATCCTGGGTGACGCACCGGGAACTTACGTTAAGATAAAGGCCTGATCCGGAGGATCGGATTGCTGCCGCGCAATGGGCGCGGCAGATGCTCAGGGAGCGGTTTCGGGGCACGCCGTCAAGACGATGGAAAACGCAAGGCAATTGAGGCCGCAGGCGGGGAACACCCGCATCCGTCCCGCCGTCATGCCGGCCGGACAGATCCGCTGGCTCGGCATGAATGCGAAGGTCTGGCAGCGCCACGCCAGCGGCTGGAGCGTGTGGACCCGCTTTGCCACCCTGCCGGTGCTGCTGCTGGCCGTGTGGAGCCACAGCATGATCGGCCTGCCCGGCGCACTGGCGGCCACCGGCCTCGTGCTGATCTGGCTCTGGCTCAATCCGCGCCTGTTTCCACCGCCGCGCCGGACGGACCGCTGGCACGTGCGCGCCACCTTTGGCGAGCGGATCTGGCTGAACCGCATGTTCGTACCCATTCCGCAGGAAATGTCCCGCACCGCCCTCGCCCTGTCGCTGCTGGCCGGCGCCGGCTTCATCATGGCGCTGTGGGGCGCTGCGGAAAACATGCTGGCTCTGACGCTTGGCGGCGCTGCCCTCACCTATGCCGGCAAAATGGCCTTTCTGCATCAGATGACGAAGCTCTACGCGCGGATGAAGGACAGCCACCCGCTCTACAAGGCCTGGTCCCTGACCCCGCAAAACGACAACAGCAGCCCCTCCGGCCTGTTCAACCGCAAGCACGGATAAGAGCTGCGCGATCAGCGGCGTTCCGCACGGCATTGCCCCTCACCGCAGCGTCGCCCCGGCCTTTTGAGCCGGGGCCTACTCGCTCGCAGAGAGATGCCGCCCCCTCGGGAGCTGACGCTCATACCAAGGCGCCGAGACGCTGACTCATCACGGCTTGAAATTGCGCAGGCGCCGCACGGGCTTGACCAGCTCTCGATGAGGCAAACTCATCGAGAGCTGGTCTTAGCAGATCTCATGTGCCCGTGCTGCCTGCTGCGGCTCACCTCACCACTCTGCAAACGAGTGGTCCCCGGGTCTGCGCTTCGCTCCGCCCAGGGCGACGCCGGATATGCGGCACGCCGGTGCTTCCATCTGCGCAGCTGCATTCTCCGCCCCGTCCCGGCGCGAACCGCCGCCAGGCCATGGCATCCCCTCACCCCTGCCGCTTCTTTTCAGCCAGCAGCCCGAGGTAATGCTGGGCCACACTGGCGCCGGCGATGGAGGTGATGTCGGCGTGGTCATAGGCCGGCGCCACTTCCACCACGTCGCCGCCAACGAAATTGAGCGGCCCGAGGCGGCGCAGGATCATCAGCGCTTCGCGCGAGGTCAGCCCGCCCGCCACCGGCGTGCCCGTGCCGGGCGCAAAGGCCGGGTCCAGGCAGTCGATGTCGAAGGTCATGTAGGCCTTGGCATCGCCCACCCGGTCGCGGATCATCTCCACCACGCCATTGACGCCGAGCAGCTCGACCTCTTCGCCATAGAGAATTTCAAGGCCGCAGGTGTCGGGCGCATGGGTGCGGATGCCGATCTGGATCGACTTGTCCGGATCGATCAGCCCTTCGCGCACGGCGCGGCCCGTAATCGTGCCGTGGTCGATGCGCCCGCCATCATCCGGCCAGGTGTCCTGATGGGCATCGAACTGCACTAGCGCCAGAGGCCCGTGTTTGGCCACATGCGCCCGCAGCAGCGGCAGCGTGACGAAATGGTCGCCGCCGATGGAGAAGAGATGCACGTCCTGATCCAGGATCTCGCGCGCCTGCGCCTCGATGCAGGCCGGAATCTCGGCGTTGCGGCCATAATCGAACGCGCAGTCGCCGTAATCCACCACGGCCAGCCCCTCGAATGGGTCGGCGTGGAACGGATATTGCGGGTCGCCATCAAAAATCGCCGAAGCGCGGCGCACGCCCTGCGGGCCAAAGCGCGCGCCGGGACGGTTGGACACCGAGGCATCAAAGGGAATGCCCAGCACCGCCGCATCCACGCCCGTGAGATCCCGGCTGTAACGCCGGCGCATGAAGGACAGCACGCCGCCATACGTGGGCTCATGCGAGCCGCCGGTCACGCTGTTGCCGAACACCGCATTGTCGGTCGGACGGGGACGCTTGAAAGACATGGGAACTCCGGAAAAGTCAGACGCACGGGGCCGCCTGCCCCGCGCCCGCGACCCTAGCCGAGCCATCCGGGAAAACAAGAGGCCTTGCGGGGCATCCAGATATCTTCGTGTGCCGGGCAGCTTTCAGGCGCACCGCTCATGCCCTTGTGCCGCCCCCTCCCCCTCATTAAAAGGGAAGGGTTTGGCGGCTGGATGCCCAATCCCGGCTGCCCCGCCCATCTGCCCGCACACAGGAGATCAGACCCTTGCCTCACGCCCCCACAAAGCTGCTGCGCGGCCGCACCGTTTCGTTTCTGCGCCGTCCCATGGGCGCGGGCGATGAGGGGGCGCTGGCGGTGCATGAGGATGGCGGGCTCCTGATCGAGAACGGGCTGATCACCGCCGCAGGCGGCTACGCAGAGGTTGCCGCCAAGGCGCCGGAGGGAACGCCCGTCACCGACCACCGCCCGCATCTGATCCTGCCGGGCTTCATCGACACGCATCTGCATTTCCCGCAGGCGCAGGTGATCGCCTCCTGGGCGGACCAGTTGCTGGACTGGCTGAACGACCACACTTTCCCCGCCGAACAGCGCTTTGCGGACAAGGCCCATGGTGCGCGCATCGCCAGCACCTTTTACGACACGCTGATTGCCCACGGCACCACCACGGCGGTGGCCTATTGCTCCAGCCACCCCAATTCGGTCGAGGCCTATTTCGAGGAGGCGGAGCGGCGCGGCATGCGCATGCTGGGCGGCAAAACCATGATGGACCGCAACGCCCCCGCCGCCCTGTGCGACACGGCCCAGAGCGCCTATGACGACAGCCGGGCGCTTTTGGAAAAATGGCACGGGCGGGGCCGCGCGCTCTACGTCATCACCCCGCGCTTTGCCATCACCTCCACGCCGGAACAGCTGGAGGCGGCCGGCACGCTCCTGCGCGAGTTTCCGGACTGCTACCTGCAGACCCACATCAACGAAAACCTCAACGAAATCAGCTACACGCTGGAGCTCTACCCGCAGGATGCGGATTATCTCGCCATCTATGAGCGCTATGGCCTTCTGGGCCACAAGACCCTGCTCGGCCACTGCATCCACATGAACGGCCGGGAGCTTTCCGTGATGCGGGAGACGGGTTCGGTCGCCGTGTTCTGCCCCACGTCAAACCTCTTCCTCGGCAGCGGGCTGTTCGACAAGGCACGCATGGACAGCGCGGGCGTGCGCACCGCCATCGCCACGGATATCGGCGGCGGCACGTCCTATTCCATGCTGCGCACGCTGGACGAAGGCTACAAGGTGCTGCAACTCCAGCGCCAGCGCCTGCACCCCTATGAGACCTTCTACTGGGCCACCCGCGGCAACGCCGAAAGCCTGTCCCTCGCAGACAGGATCGGCACGCTGGAGCCCGGCACGGAAGCCGACATCATCATCCTCAACCCCGCCGCCACCCCCGAAATGGCCCTGCGCGCCGAAACCGCCCGCTCCCTGGCGGACGAGCTGTTCATCCTGCAGACGCTGGGCGATGACCGGGCGGTGGTGGAGACTTATGTGGCAGGGGTGGGGATGAAGGGGGGATCCGAACGTCTGGCGGTTGCCATCTCAGGACAGCCTTAGGCCACTTTTCTTGACATTCTCCCTAGACGAAAAGTAAATTAATTTATGAATATTTCCTTTTTAGGAGAATAAAATGCGCATATTCGCTATGTTCGCAATTATCTTGTTAGGCCTTTCGCTTCCATCATTTTCCTTCGATGCTCAACTTGAGCATATTTCGACAAATTCAGAAGATGGAACCATTCACTACAAAACAAAAATAAACAGTCGCGTAAATAATTCAGAACTTGAGACTATAACTAGATACATATATGAAAGTCTAAAATCTCCAGATCAAGTCTGGATAGGGTTTTTCCTCGACGAATATAGCGAGCTTCGCCCTTGGGCGACTGCAACTCGCAATTTCAACAAATCATTTCTAGAACCTGATGAGTTAGACAAGATTAGCATAAACATCCATGAATTCTCACTTGATGAATGGAATTCATTCGGAAGATACGGAAAAATGTATCCACCAGATGCCGAGCTGATCGGACTTTGGGATCTTCCCATAGCGCTTGATGTTGGGATGGACGTTTCATTGTACGCTTGGAATGACATCACCTATCTTTACCGACGCTATAAGTCTGATAAGTCCGGGCAACCTGTCATAGTAACACTTGCCGCCCACCCAATGGGAACCATGCTAAAAGAACCATACGATGAAGAAGAGTTCTGGCTCCTGAAGGAAGACGAAACCATAGAACGGCATGACAAGTTGGGGCTAATACCAGGATGGCAGGGTCTTGATGTTCGTGAAAAATCAAAAGAAAAATCGCCCTCAGGTTGTGAAATAAGAAACGCTAAAGTAACTAAGACTCCAAAGAAAAATGACCGCGGAAAAATCAATATAGTCACACTAGCCAGTGTAGAGGTGTACACAGATGCTTATGATTTTGATTTTTTCACCTCCTCAGCGAAAGACATACTCGAGCAATTCGCACATATTTATACAGATGAAATTGAGATAACATATTATCACACTGATGAAATTAATAAAAAACATGTCAAGCAATCTATATTCTATGTTGCATATACACCAGACCCCTCAAAGCTCGTTTATCGAGAACAAAAATGGACAATTCGCGGACACTCAGCTCCGGAAGAGATAATGATTAACGCGCAGCCCAGACATCATTGCAAAGTTAAAAGCATAGCCCAATAAGTATTTTAATTTTTTCTCAATTTCAATCTCTTAGATAGATAGAGTGCACAAATTGGGCAGACCTTATATATATATGAGCAGTTCATTTTTTGAGGGACCCGATATTCGAGCGACATAGAGAACAGATGAGAGCACTCGCCGCCGCTCCGCATCCTCCCCCAAGAACAAAAAACCCGCCGGTTCGCACCAGCGGGCTTTTCGTCTAATCGTCCGACGGTGAGGGTGATCTTGCGATCCGCGACCTGACGCGCCTTTCAGCTTCAAATGACTTGAGCGTCATGCCGCAGTCAATGCCCCACGCAAATAATTGGCACCTACGGTATCGTCATTGGCCGCCATTCTTCCTCACGTTGCCCTCCAGCATGGTGACTTAAGGCCGCTATGCTGCCGTGTTGAGGCCGTGCGTCCCAAACAGATCCCGGCACAAGGCCGGGACGGCGCGATGGTGGGATTTGGGCAGGCGTCCCCAACATGGGGGCATCCGGCACTTTGCCGTGGCGAACGCGCCGCGTCTCGTTACGTAGTAGCGACGGTGATAACGGGTGCAAATCGCAGGCTGTGAGATGAGTTTCCCAGCGCCCGCCCGCTCTCCGCGCCGCCCCGGCCTTGTGCCGGGGTCTGGTCCGTTTCCTGAGCCTTTCCGCCCGGCTCCCGTCACGTTCCACCAGCACAGGCGGCAGAAGCCTGCAGGCGCCGGGCTTCAGGAAAAGCTGTAAGGGGTACAAAGGCACCGCCCCAAGAAAACCAGCAACCCCGCCGTTCACACCAGATCAGGCTTCTCTCAAACGTCCAGCTTCTCCATCATCATCCCCGGCCTTGTGCCGAGGACCTCTACAAATCAACGGCTTGCAGATGGCCGGGACAAGCCCGGCCATGACGAACGGGGGAAATGCCCCCAAACAAAAAAACCCGCCGGTTCGCACCAGCGGGTTCTTTTTGTGTCTGACAAGCAGCTGAGGGATCAGCGCTTGGAGAACTGGAAGGAACGGCGGGCCTTGGCGCGGCCGTACTTCTTACGCTCGACCACGCGGCTGTCGCGGGTGATGAAGCCTTCCTTCTTGAGGATGCCGCGCAGTTCCGGCTCGTAGTGGGTCAGGGCCTTGGAGATGCCATGACGCAGAGCGCCGGCCTGGCCGGACAGGCCGCCACCGGTGACGGTAGCAACGATGTCATACTGGCCATCGCGGTTGGTCAGCAGGATCGGCTGACGCAGGATCATCTGCAGGACCGGACGGGCGAAGTATGCCGTGTAGTCCTTGCCGTTGACGGTGATCTTGCCGGTGCCCGGCTTGACCCAGACGCGGGCAATCGCGTCCTTGCGCTTGCCGGTGGCATAGGCGCGGCCATGGGCGTCCAGCTTCTGGACATGAACCGGAGCTTCGACGGCTGCCGAAACGGCGCCCTTCAGCTGGTCCAGGGATTGCAGCTCAGCCATGCTCAAGCCCTCTTCGCGTTCTTTTCGTTGAGGCTCTTGACGTCGACGGTGACCGGCGTCTGAGCTTCATGCGGGTGGGTCGGGCCAGCGTAAACCTTGAGGTTCTTGAGCTGGCGGCGGGACAGCGGGCCGCCCGGCATCATGCGCTCGACAGCCTTCTCGAGCACGCGCTCGGGGAAACGGCCTTCGATGATGGCGCGTGCAGTACGCTCCTTGATGCCGCCCGGGTGGCCGGTGTGCCAGTAGTACTTCTTGTTTTCGTACTTGCGGCCCGTCAGCACCACCTTGTCAGCGTTGACGACAATGATGTTGTCGCCACAGTCAACGTGCGGAGTAAAGGTCGGCAGATGCTTGCCACGCAGATGGCTGGCGATGTAGGCAGCCAGACGGCCTACGACCATGCCTTCAGCGTCGATCAAGATCCACTTTTTCTCGACCTCAGCCGGCTTGGCAGAGAAGGTCTTCATGTGTCTGATCCGTGAATCGTCGGTGAAACCAGAACGGCGGCTTGGCAGGACAGAGATCCCGCACGGCACACCGTGTGTTCGGGCAGGGTGATACGCGTTCGCCAGCAAACCGTCAAGGCGAAACATTTGCATCATGCCGAGAATTACATATACAAATCAACGACTTGCAAAAACGGTATCTGAATACCGCATAAATCTTGCCGTTTCAGCCCTGCCGGCGCGGCGGAATCGAGTAGGTGGCGGTGGCGTGAGCGGCCATTTCGCCCTCCCCGTCCCCGCAGATGGCGCAATCCACCACGGCGAGCCGCTGGCCGAGCTTGAGAATCCGGCAGGTGGCGATGAGATCGCCCGGCGCGGGCTTCCTCAGGAAGTTGATGTTGAGATTCGTCGTCACCGCCAGCGCCACCGGGCCGATATGGGCGAGGATCACCACATAGGCGGCAAGATCAGCCAGCGCCATCATCGCCGGGCCGGACACCGTGCCGCCGGGCCGCAGGTGCCGCTCGCTGGCGGTGAAGCGCAGGGCAGCAAGCCCCGGCGCGATCTCCTCCACCCCGTAGAGCGGCCCGTCCAGATAGACCTGCGGAAACTCGGCCCGCAGAAACGCCTCCACCTCGTCCACGCTCATCACCGGCTGCATCGCGTCCCCCTTCCCGTTCCAAGGTCACTCTTGCCGGAAACGCGGCCCTTGCCAACCGGGAGGGGCATCGGCCAAATGATGGAGGCCCTCGCCTGCCGCTGCGGGCAAGGCACAGGAGCTTTCATGAAGGACATTCTCTTCCTGCTGCGTCCCGGCTTCACGGACCCGGCCTATCCGGGTGACGTGTTCTACTGCTGGCACTGCGCCCTGATGGAGGGCATCCTCGCCTCCTTTCCTGATCTGGCACAGAAACTCGATGTGCGCCGCATCGCCTGGCCGCGCCCGCGGGCAGACGTGGCGGAACTGATCGGCGCTGAAAACCAGAGCCTGCCGGTGCTGGTTCTGACGAGCGAACCGGTGGACCCAAGCGGCGCGCCGCAGTTCATCAATGACAAGGATGAAATCCTGAAAGCCCTCAGCGCCCGCTACGGCTTCCCCCTGCCCCATCCCTGACACATCGCCACCTGGCTGCCCCTTTTGCCTGCTTCCCCGCTGGCCCGGCTGCTGTATGCTCCGGCCACATCGTGACCATGCCGGGAAAGCAGAATGCAGAAGACAGAAGACACCGCCGCAGCCGAAACCCGCCCGCTGATCGGCAAGCTGCTGCACAATGGCGTGCTGCGCCTTGTGCTGCAGCAGCCGGAGAAGATGAATGCCCTGTCGCGGGCGATGATGACCGCGCTGTCCGCCGAGCTGGAGCTGGCGGCCATTGACCCGGCGGTGCGCGTCATCCTGCTGGGGGCCGAGGGCAAGGTGTTCTGCGCCGGGCATGACCTGAAAGAGCTGACGGCGGCCCGCGCCGAGGCAGACCGGGGCCGCGCCACCTATGAAGCCATCATGCGCCAGTGCTCGGACCTGATGCAGCAGATCGTGCGCCTGCCCAAGCCGGTGATTGCGGTGGTGACGGGCGTTGCAACGGCGGCCGGCTGCCAGCTTGTCGCCTCCTGCGATCTGGCGATTGCCACGGACACGGCCACCTTCTGCACGCCGGGCGTCAACATCGGTCTGTTCTGCTCCACGCCCATGGTGGCGGTGAGCCGCAATGCCAGCCCCAAGCAGGCCATGGAGATGCTGCTGACGGGGGAGAGCATCGATGCCTCCACCGCCAAGTCCTTCGGCCTCATTAACCGCATAGTTCCCGGCGACTATCTGGAACAGGTCGTGCAGAAATATGCCGAGGTCATCGCCTCCAAGTCGCCGCTGACGCTGAAGATTGGCAAGGAGGCCTTCTACCGCCAGCTCGAAATGCCGCTGGGCGAGGCCTATGACTATGCCGCGTCGGTGATGGTGGAGAACATGATGGCCCGCGACGCGGAAGAAGGCATCAACGCCTTCCTGCAGAAGCGCAAACCCGAATGGACCGGAGAATGACCATGACGCCCGCCTATCCCGACAGCCTGATCCGGCAGATCCTTGAAGAGACGAAGACCATCGCCATCATCGGCGCCAGCGCCAATGCGGACCGGCCGGTGCATCACGTGATGGAATTCCTGATTGATCAGGGCTACGAGGTCTATCCGGTCAATCCGGGGCTCGCCGGCAAGGAGCTGCTGGGCCGCACGGTCTATGCCGGCCTCACGGACATTCCCGTGCCGGTGGACATGGTGGATATTTTCCGCGCGTCCGATGCGGTGCCAGGCATCGTCACCGAGGCGCTGGCGCTGGCCAGCCTTCCGAAGGTGATCTGGATGCAGCTTGACGTCGAGCACGCGGAAGCGGCCGCCAAGGCGGAAGCGGCCGGGCTGACGGTGATCATGAACCGCTGCCCCAAGATCGAGTATCCGCGCCTGTTTCCTGCAGGCAGATAAACAGCCTGCCGGCACTCGCAGCCCCGGCAGGCCTGCCGGGGCCACGCAAGGCCTTTACGCCATGGCGATGTAATTGCGCATCTGCTCGGCTTCCTCTTCCACCTGTGCGATGCGGTGCTTGACCACGTCGCCGATGGAGATGAGGCCGGTCAGCTTGCCGCTGGACACCACAGGCATGTGGCGGAAGCGGCCGGATGTCATCCGGGCCATGATGCTGTTGAGCGTATCGCCTTCCGAAGCGCTGATCACGGTGCGGGTCATGACGGCCGTCACCGGCTTGTTCAGGGCTTCCGGCCCCTCCGCCCCGATGACACGCACGATATCACGTTCCGAAACGATGCCTTCGATGTGCCGCTTCGCATCAGTGATCACCACCGCGCCAATCCGCTTTTCCGCAAGAAGCTTGCAGATGTCGCCGGCCGTGGCCGACGAACTTGCCGTGATCACGTCACGGCCTTTGGTATTGAGAATCGAAGCTACTGTCATGCTGCTCTCCCGATAGCTGACGTGGCACCGGCTACCTCCCAGTTCCTCCCGGCGGTAACCTGACGTTCATCATGCCCCCAAAAGCGCAGAGGATGCAAATCCTGCATTGGGCGGAGAGCTTCACTTCACGTCACATTATCGAAACCGCCGGACAGGGTCGAAATAGGGAAACAGGAGAAACCCCGCCAGAAAGCCGCCCACATGCGCTTCCCAGGCGATATCCCCGGAGGCACCGAGAAGCTCCCCGCCCGCCACGCCGAACAGCAGGTTGATGCCGAACCACAGGATCAGGAGATTGCGGACGCGGGCATTCAGCAGGGCATCGCGCAAGGGCGCAACCGGCAGCTCATAGGCCCGCGGATCATTGCGGTTGCCGCCGGCCATCGGCCCGCCCGGCTGAAAGGCGAAACGGAACACCGCCGCCATCTGCCCGGACACGGCGGCAGAAGCCCCAATCACCGGCACAGCCTCGCCGAAATGCAGCGCCAGATGCACCAGAACGCCCGCGATGGCCGCCACCGCGCTCAGGGCGAGAAAACGGACGGTGCCGAGGCGGACCGCCAAAGGCGGCGCAAAGGCAATCATCCAGGCCATGTTCATGCCCACATGCGCCCAGCTGCCATGAAGGAAGGCATAGGTCAGAAACGACCAGGCGTCCGCCGCATAACCACCCGGCACGAGCCCCGCGCCGAAAAGCTCCGCGCTGTAACGGGCAGGCCAGAAGCCGAACAGCACCAGAATCTCGTAATTGGCATCCGCGCTCAGAAACTCCGTGCGGATCAGGTGGACCACCAGCATGAGACCGGCCAGAACGGCCACCACGGCAGGAATGTTGAAGGCCTTCTGGCTTGGCGGGAGCGGGCCTTGCGGCGGCAGGCCACTGGAGGGACCAATCGGCTGGGGCTGGTTCATTTTGACCGGTTCAATCCTGACATCTGTTTCACTTGCGGACATTGAGGATGCCCGGTTCATGTCCAGACACTTAAGGATCTGCCCCGGAAAGACAAGACAAAGACAAGGCGCCCGCCGCCTTGCCGGCAACGGGCGCCTCATAACCTGTTCCGGACCCCGCACCTGCCGCAAGGCCCGGATAAATGCGCCGCAGTGTGACCGGTCCGGCCGTCCGGATCTCTTGCACCTGGCTGCAATCAGCCTGTGCCAAAGCAATTTCCGGAGCAAGCGCAAGCTTGGAGTAACCTTAAAAATCCGTTCAAACTTTAGGAAACCCGGTGATTTTTTCACCCACCGGCGCATTTGGCATAGTAAATGCTCTGTAACCGGCAGAACCAGCGCAGGCGCGGAGAAATGTCCCAGATAAGGACACGCATGCCGCAGCGGCGCACAAGTGGCAGAAGGACCGGTCAAAATGAAGCATGGCGTCAACCGTACCCTTTATCAGTATTGGGACGAACTGCGCGGCACCCGCACCGCCCCGAACCGGTCGGAGATCGACCCGGGCCGGATTCGCGGTCTGCTCGGCGACACCTTCATCCTGGAAGCCGTCGATCAGGACACCTACCGCTACCGCCTCGCAGGAACCCGTCTTTGCTCCACCCATTGCCGCGAGCTGAAAGGCCGCAATTTCCTGCGCGGCTGGGGAAATGAGGACCGCGAAGCCCTCGCCTCCGTCATGGCCGCCATCACTGAAGATGCTGCGGCGGCGGTTATCGGCGTGGATGGACACACCGAGCGCAATCAGGTTCTGAAGATGGAAATGCTGCTGCTTCCCCTGCACATGCCGGGCGAAGGCCGCAGCCGCATCCTTGGCGCCAGCGCCAGCTTCGAGCGCCCCTACTGGCTGGGCCTGCATCCCATTTTGAACCAGTCCATCTCCAGCCTGCGGCTGATCTGGCCTGATGAGCGCCCGTCCTTCCTGACAGGTACCCCTGCCCCGCGCCGCACGGCTGTTCCGCAGATCATCAATGGCGGACAGGCCCATCTTGCCGCGCCGTCGATGGAAGGGACGAGACGGGTCGGGCATCTGACTGTCTATGACGGCGGCAAGATCTGAAAAGTCTTGGGCTGATCTTACGCAATGTTAATAGTCCCCGCCTATCGTGTCCGTGGAGAACAAGATTCCTCCCGCATAAGATAGGGAAACAAGATCCATGACAGCAGCAGAAGCTGCCAGGCCCGCGCCCGGTCTGCCCGCCAAGGGCACGGACCGGCGCCGTCACCAGCGCGTGAAGGTGAACGTCCTCGGCCGCTTCATGCTGGAAAACCGGCAGGAATATCCCTGTCAGGTCGTCAACATGTCGCCCGGCGGCATGGCCCTCATTGCGCCTGTGGCAGGACGTGTTGGCGAAAAGGTGGTGGCCTATCTGGACCATATCGGCCGGGTGGAAGGAACGATCACACGCGAGATCGACGGCGGCTTTGCCGTGGCGCTTGCCAACACGCCGCGCAAGCGTGACAAGATCGCCAGCGTGCTGACCTGGCTGGCCAACCGCAACGAGCTGAACCTGCCGGAAGACCGGCGCCACGAGCGTTTCGTGCCGAAGAACCCGATCACCCGGATCGTTCTGCCCGATGGCACCGCCTATACCTGCCGCATCATCGACGTATCACTGTCCGGCGCTGCGCTCTCCTGCCCGGCACGTCCGCCGATCGGCACCGAGATCGCCCTCGGCCGGATGCGGGCGCGTGTTGTCCGCCATCTGGAAGAAGGCATCGCCCTGGAATTTGCCGTGATCCAGAATCAGGCCCTGCTTGAACAGCATATGGTGCCTGATGATCCGGAGGACGGCAGCACTCCGCCGGCATAGCGCCAGCGTGGCCCCTATCGCCCTTCCGGTGCAGTCACCGGAAACCGGCATTGCCTTTCAGCATGACACCACAAAGAGATCCCGGCCCAAAGCCGGGATTTTTTTGTGCGCAAGGCCTCTCAACCATTCCTTCCTCTCAAGGCTCATGCCCCGCCTTGCCGCAGAGTGAGGCCGCCTCCCGGGGAAGGAATTCGGCAGGGCAAATACGCCCGGCAACACAGAAAATCCCCGTATGGTTTCAGCTTTCTTTCCTCGCCCACGCGAGGCGGAAACGGCTTCCGGACAGGTTCCCGGTGAGCCAGCCTTCAACCCCAGCCGCCCGATTTCTGAAAATCCAGTTTGAAATCATTGACTTGCGCAAGATCCATAAAATTTTATTCAAATCAATATAAAACTCAAATCAAAATCAAATAAAATAAAGAAAAAACTCAAGTCAAATTCAGATAAACATCATGGAAAAAGCGATGACCTGACTTAGACGCAAATAAAATTGCAGATGCAATGGTGTCGTCAGCCTTGGGGAGGGCGACGACATGAAGATAAAGATCTGGAAGCCAATCATCGCATGTGCTGCCTTTGCGGCAACCATCTATGCCACAGCAGCAAGCGCCAATCCCGGCCGCTATATGGCCATGGCCGGAGCTGCGGCAGCGCCGCAGGGACATCTCGTCTTCTGCAAGGAACATCCCGCAGCCTGCGCGGCCCGCACCGACAAGCCAGTTGTCGTGAAGCTCTCGGAAGAGCGCTTCGAGGAACTGCTTTCGGTCAATGCCACCGTCAATCGGGAAATCCGTCCCGTGACGGACATGGAACAGTTCGGTGTGCCCGAGTACTGGACCTTTCCGGACAATGGCGTCGGCGACTGCGAGGAGTATGTGATCGAAAAGCAGCGCCGTCTGATGAAGGCCGGCTGGCCCGCAAGCGCGCTGCTGATCACGGTGGTGAAGGACATCAACAACGAAGGCCATGCGGTCCTGACGGTCCGCACGGATCAGGGCGACCTGATCCTCGACAACCAGATCGAGGCCGTGCTGCCCTGGTACTCGACGCCCTACCGCTACGTGAAGCGGCAGGCCACGACATCGGCAGCCGCCTGGACCAGCATTTCCGATACCCGCGTCACCACCGTGGCCAGCATCGGAAATTGAGACCCGCATACGGAAGCGTTCCGGGACGTCCCGGAGCCCGACAGAACAGCCCGGCCGCGTCCCCACCCTCCCCATCCCAACCACGGCCGGGTTCAGGGAGCCGGTCCGCCCCCGCGAGACCGGCTCCCGCCTTTTCGGGCGTATTGCGGCGGACCATCATCATTCAGTCGTGAGTTCAAAGGGGCGCCAGCCCGGCCTTGAACCTCTGCCAGTTGCGCACGTAGCCTGCCGCCGATTTGCGCAGGCCTTCTTCGGCCGCAGCATCCAGCGTCCGCGCAACACGGCCCGGCATGCCCACCACCAGCGAATTGTCCGGGATTTCCTTGCCCTCGGGGATCAGCGCATTGGCGCCCACGATGCAGTTGCGGCCGATCTTCGCGCCGTTCAGCACCGTCGCGCCCATACCGATGAGGGAATTGCTGCCGATGGTGCAGCCGTGCAGGATGGCCTTGTGGCCGATGGTGCAGCCCTCGCCGATGGTCAGGGGATAGCCCATGTCCGTGTGCAGCACGCAGCCGTCCTGGACATTGCTGTTCTTGCCGACGAGGATCAGTTCATTATCACCGCGCAGCACCGCGCCGAACCAGACGCTCGCCCCCTCCTCCAGCCGCACCGACCCGATCAGCACTGCTGTTGGCGCCACCCAGCAGGCTCCGTCAGCAGCAAGTTCCGGCGTCCGGTCTTCAAGGCGGTAGAGCGTCATGTTTTCCTCCCGGTCTGTCACACCGGGATCACGACCACGAGTTGGCAAGCCCCAGCGCAAAATGCATTACGAGGACACCAGAGCACAGGCTCCACATGCCTGCAATGGTGGAGGAGGCCACCAGCCACCCGACCGGGCGCCCTTCCAGCCGCCGTCCACGGATGGCATTGCGCATGATGATGAAGGGTCCGGCGAAGACACAGACCAGAACAACCCCCAGAATTCCTGCGATACTATGCGCCGGGATCTGGAAACTGGGTGGCGAGTCGGTAACAAGTTGATAAGCGCTTCCAACCAGGCCCGCTGCAACGAAGCCGGCGCAGCCCATGTAAACGGCAAGCAGCAGTTCAAGAAGCACGGCATTAACCTCTTGTTAACCATCAGGGCGTGAGTCTGTCCTCACGGAGACAGGAGGGGAAGTGCAAACCGCATGCCGGTTTCCGGCGGTCACGAACGGAACAGAAACCAAGCGAATGCAGCAACCATCACAGGTCTGCCCATACCGTTCTGGAACATCTGTCCTGCTTTGGCACGGAAATGCTGACGGCTGCTTTGCGCGCAGAGCCGAAAGGTGGCGGCCATGATGCCGGTCACCCTACCCAAGGCAACAGGTTACCGGCCGTTCCATTCCGCCCTGATTCTGACGCTGCTGGTGCTGCTGACCCTTGCCTATATTGCAAAGATGATTGGCGGCTGGATTGAACAGGCCTCCACCCGGATGGAGCTGCGCACGGCCGAAGCCCGCCTTGTCACGCTCTGGCTTGGCGACCGCAGGGTAACGGTTCCCATGAACATGCTGCCCAAGCCGGAGCAGCGCAAGGAAGGCTCGTTCCACGAGCGGCTGACCCTGGAGGTCAACTGGCCCTCCATGACGGGCTATGCGGGCACCAGCGGGAACAGGGGCAGCCGGGCCGCTGCGGAACTGCCGGTCACCGTGGAACTGATGGCATCCCGCAAGGTCGAAACGGTCATGGAGCGGATGGACACCACGCTGCGGCGCCTTGCCGCCGGAAAGCCGCAGGTGGGACAGGCCGGTCTCTACATGCTCGACATGTCCGGCAAGGCGGGCGCCAGCGAAGACGTCCTGTTCTACGAGGACGACGGCACAGGGCTTGAAACCGGATTTGCCGCCCGCTGCAGAATGCCGAAAGATGCTCCGGCAAGCTGCCTGCGCGACATGCGCCTCGCCCCGGATCTCGTGGCCAGCTACCGCTTCGACATGAAGCTGCTCAGCAGCTGGGGCCGGCTGGACCGGCAGATGGGCGCCCTTTTCGAGAGTTTCCTGCCTCACTGAGACCTGGACGCCCCCAGACGGCTACGCCAGACCGGAAAACAGAAGGGACGCGCCTTGCAGCTTTGCGCAGGGCACGTCCCTTTCAGATCAGTTCCGGCAGCCGGCGCCGCTTGCCCATGGCTGCAGCGGCGGCTTGCCGGATCAATCCTCGTCGTCTTCCTCGAGGTCCATCTCCAGGATGGCCATCTGGAAGCTCCAGCTCAGGTCCTCGTCCTCGTCATCACGGAAGACAACGCCGATGAACTCGTCGCCGATGTAAACCTCGGCGGAATCGTCCTTCTTCGGACGGGCCTTCACCTTCATGGACGGCAGGTTGAACTTGCGCTGCAGATAGGCTTCCAGCTTCTTGATTTCGTCGGCTTTCACGTCTTTCGCTCCTTTCGGGTCCCCGTATTTCACGGGTGCGGAACCTACACGAACAGCGCCGTGAGCCAACCGCCGGAACCGTCTTTCCCCGGAATCATGGGCTTTCCCACAGGGGGATCACGCGTCAGGCTGTTTATCCGCCAGCAGCTGGTCCATGGACCGGGCCGGTTCTGCGCATCCCGCCTGCCCCACGACCCGCGCCGGAACCCCGGCCACGGTGGTGTTGCAGGGCACGTCCTGAAGCACAACCGAGCCTGCGGCAATGCGCGAGCAGCGGCCAATCTCAAGATTGCCGAGGATCTTGGCGCCCGCGCCGATGAGCACGCCCTTGCGGATCTTCGGATGCCGGTCGCCCTGCTCCTTGCCGGTGCCGCCCAGCGTCACGCCCTGCAGGATCGAGACATCATCCTCGATGACGGCCGTGGAGCCAACGACAAGCCCCGTGGCGTGATCCATGAAGATACCCCGGCCGACAGGAACCGCCGGATGGATATCCACCTGGAAGATCTCGGAGGACCGGCTCTGCAGATACAGCGCAAAGTCGGAGCGCCCGCGCCGCCACAACCAGTGAGCAAGGCGGTGCGTCTGCAGGGCATGGAAGCCCTTGAAATAAAGCAGCGGCTCCAGCAGCCGTTCGCAGGCCGGATCGCGGTCGAACACGGCCATCATGTCGACGCGGAAGATCTCGCCCAGTTCCGGCTCGTCGCTGAGGGCTTCGGAATAGGTCTGGCGGATCAGGGAGGCAGACACCACGTCCCGGCCCAGCCTGTCGCCAAGCCGGTGGATCACCGCGTCCTCAAGGCGCCCGTGGTTGAGAATGGTCTCATAAACGAAGGACGACAGAGCCGGTTCGCCGATGACCATCTTTTCGGCCTCTTCCCGAAGCTGATGCCATACGGGATCATGCAAGCTCACGGTTGGCTTGGCCGTCTTGAAAGTGGTGTTCACCATGGCGCGTCTCCTGTCGCAGGCCCTGTGCGCAGCCTCTGCCGCGCCGGACCTGTCATGCCGTCCTCATATAGGCCGGAGCGAGCCATAACAAAGCCCGGCCAAAAGGAAAAGAACTCATCACCGGACGCCATACCCTCAAGGCGCCAGACAGGGAAGATATCACGTGACAGGACAATCGCACACTCCCCCGCCGGAACTTGAGATCCAGATTGAAGGCAGCACCGGCTGGCTGGTGATCGCCAATGAAAAGCGCCGCAACGCCATGACGCTGGAGATGTGGCGCGCCCTGCCCGCTGCCGTGTCCGCTCTTGAAGCCGATGGCGGGGTCCGGGTCATCATCCTGCGCGGTGCGGGCAGCGAGACCTTCTGCGCCGGGGCGGACATTTCCGAGTTCGAGGAGACCCGCAAGAACGCACAAGCCGCCCGTACCTATGAGGACATCAACCTCGCCGCCTTCGAGGCGCTGAAGGCCTGCCGCAAGCCGGTGATTGCCATGATCCGCGGCCATTGCCTCGGCGGCGGCTTCGGTCTTGCCGCGTCTTGCGACCTGCGCCTTGCCAGCCAGGGCAGCAGCTTCGGCATCCCCGCCGCCCGGCTTGGCATCGCCTATCCCCCGGCTGCGCTGATGGATGTGGCCGCGCTCATCGGCCCGGCGCGGACACGGGAACTGATCTTCACCGCCCGGCGCATCGAAGCCGGTGAGGCCCTGCACTGGGGTTTTCTCAATCAGCTTCTGGAAGACAGCGCACTGGAGGCCGAGGCACGGAAACTGGCGGCCACGATTGCGCAAAACGCACCGCTGACCCATGCCGCCACCAAGGCGGCGCTGACCAGCCCGGCAGGCCAATCAGCACCCGATCATGACAAGGCGGAAGCTGCGGCCATCGCCTGTTTTGACAGCGCCGATTTCGCAGAGGGAAGAACCGCCTTCCTCGAAAAGCGGACTCCGGATTTCAAGGGCGCGTAAGAAGCGCCTCAACCGCACGGGCCAGAGACCTGAAACGACTCAGCTTTCGGGGCGCAGTTGAATCAGAATCAGAACTTCAGCCAAACGGCTCAAGACCCTGATCCGACTCAGGCTTTGGCCTCCACCGCCAGATCCTGCAGAAACTCCAGCAGCGCGCCGGTGAAGACGTCATTGCGGTCTCCGGCCACCATGTGCCCGGCCCCGGCCACATCGGCAAGCCGGGCATGGGGCACGAGCTGGCGGAATTCGTCGAGATGCTCCTCGCTGACCAGTTCCGACTGACCGCCGCGCACCAGCAGCACCGGCAGGGTCAGGCGGGCTGCGGCCGCGACGAGTTCGGCTTCCACCTTTGCCCGCAGATCTTCGCCCCCTGCATGGCGTGCAGCGATGAAGGCCGGGTCCCAGTGCCAGCGGTAGCGGCCATCGGGATGAAGGCGCAGGTTCTTCGCAAGCCCGTCCAGCGAGCGCGGGCGCGGCCGGTGCGGCAGATAGGCGGCAATGGCATCCGCCGCGTCCTCCACCGTGGCAAAGCCCTCGTCCACCTTCTCGGCCATGAAGTCGAGAATGCGCGAAACGCCGCCCGCATCGACACGCGGGGTGATATCGACCAGCACCATGGCTTCGAGCCGCCCCGGCGTCTGCGCGCCCTCAGACAGCAGTCCGGCCAGCCCGCCGAGCGACGCACCGACCAGCACCGGCCGGCGGCCATGGCTCTCCGTCACCTGTGCAGCCACAGCTGAGAGGTCCCGGCCGAAGTCGGCAAAATCATAAGCGCCGGAGGCCACCCACTCGCTGTCCCCATGGCCGCGCTGGTCCATGGCGTAAGCGGTGAAGCCAGCCCTGGCGAGGCGGACACCCGCCCCCGCCCAGGCGTGGCGCGTCTGCCCGCCGCCATGCAGCAGCAGCACCGGCTGGCCTGTCCCGCTGCCGAAACGGTCAGCCGCAAGCCGGTTGCCCTCGGCACCGGTAAAGCTGGTGGCGGCGGGGGCGCTCATGCGGTCTGGGCCAGGAAGTCGAGGACGCCCTGCTTGTAGACCTTGTCGCCCACGGCGACCATGTGATCGCGGTTGGGGATCTCCAGCACCCTTGCCCCCGGAATGAGGTCCGCCAGCGCCTGCGGCGATCCGGCAATGTCGTCCTTGGTGCCGACGGCCACCAGCACCGGGCGGGCGATGCGGGCGACATCCTCTTCGGAAATCTTCTGCCGGGACGAGCGGATGCAGGCCGCCAGCGCCCGCTTGTCGGCGCCGGTCTGTTCGGCAAAGGCGCGGAAGGCCCGGCCCGTGCGATCGGGAATGTCCTGCAGGCCTTCGGCTTCCAGCGCCCGGGCAATCGGCTCGCCATCCCCGATGCCGGTGATCATGCCGTAGCCCATGCCGCCGAAGATTGCCCGGCGCACCCGGTCCGGATGATTGAGCGCCAGAAAGGCGGTGATGCGGGCGCCCATGGAATAGCCCATCACATCAACACTGGAGAGGCCGAGATGATCCAGCAGCCGCCGGGCATCCTCGGCCATCATCGGCGCGCCATAGTCCGCCGGATCATAAAACTTGCCGCTCTCGCCGTGGCCCCGGTTGTCGAGGGCGATCACCCGGCGGCCATCCTTGAGCAGAAGATCCACCCAGCCCGGATTGACCCAGTTGACGGACTTGTTCGAGGCAAAGCCGTGGATCAGCAGGATCGGCTCGCCCTCCCCCTCATCGATGTAGGCAATGTCGGCGATATCGGATTTGAAGACGGGCATGCGGAACCTGACGTTTACGTTAAAGGCAGAGACAATTTGTCCGATACCTTAGGCGCAAGATCCGCCGCTTGGAAGTCCCCCGGAATGGCTGATCTGCCTTATGCAGGGGCAGGGAACCTGCGGACCGCCGCTGCGCACGGGAAATCCGCCAAGCCCCCTACCCTTTCCGGCGCGGGGGCGGTATGTTCGCGCATCTTTTGACCCGGACAGTAATCTTGGACAGGTGCCATGGCGGATCACGTAGTCCCGCATTTCCAGAACAGCAGCGGCCACGAAAGCGTGGAGATCGGCGCGCATGAATTCATGTGCATCGGCGCGAATCCGCCGTTCGATCACCCGCATGTGTTCCTCGACATGGGCGATGAAGACCAGATCGTCTGCCCCTATTGCTCGACGCTCTACAAGTTCAACCCGGCCCTGAAGCCCGCCGAAGCCAATCCGGCGGATTGCGTCTGGGTTCCGGCAGCCGCCTGAAGCCTGACCGGCTGATGTATCTTGCGGCGGCGCCCGGCGGGCGCCGCTGATCCGGCATCCCCTTTCGGGTCAGGAGCGGCCATGACGCATCCCGTCATCATAGCCGGAGCGGGCATCGGCGGGCTGACCGCCGCCCTCGCGCTGGCACAAAAAGGTTTTTCCGTCATCCTGGCCGAAAAGGCCGCCTGGCTCGAGGAAGTGGGCGCCGGCATCCAGCTTTCCCCCAATGCCACGCATGTGCTCGCCGCACTCGGCGTGCTGGATGCGGTGCGCGGCCACGCCTTCGAACCGCAGGAACTGACGATCCGCAGCGCAAGGCACGGCGGCACTCTTGCCCATGTGCCGCTTGGCGCCGCCGCCGCTGACCGTTACGGCGCGCCCTATCTGCTGGTCCACCGTGCCGATATCCAGCGCGCCTTGCTGGACGCGGTCCATGCCATGCCGGCCATTTCCCTGCGTCTGGGCACCCGGGTGTCCTCGGTCTCCCAAGAAGGCGGCAAGCTGCAGGTGACGCTGGCACAGGGGGCGACTTCCCCCGAAACGCTGGAAGCCCACGCCCTGATCGGCGCCGATGGCGTGCGTTCCGCAACACGCCAGACGATCCTCAACGGCCCTGCTCCCGTCTTCTCCGGCCGCACCGCCTACCGGGCAACCGTGCCGGCCAGCCTGATCCCGCCGCAGTTTCTGGCCGGATCCGGCATCTGGTTCGGCCGGAAGGCGCATCTTGTTCACTATCCGCTGCGGCAGG
Source organism: Pannonibacter sp. I15F10I1 (assembly GCF_900185665.1). Taxonomy (NCBI): domain Bacteria; kingdom Pseudomonadati; phylum Pseudomonadota; class Alphaproteobacteria; order Hyphomicrobiales; family Stappiaceae; genus Pannonibacter; species Pannonibacter sp. I15F10I1. The sequence goes on along the minus strand of NZ_FYAN01000008.1, from coordinate 480,785 downwards.
GACGGGAGTTCAATCTGGTCGCGCTGGTGGAAGAAGACTGGGATGCACCGGGCTGGTCGGAACCGGCCAGCAAGGAAAACCTGCTGCAGCGCTTTGCCGGATGGCCTGAACCGGCCCAGAACCTGCTGCGGCTGCCGGATGAATGGCTCCGCTGGGCCTTGCGGGCCGTCGATGCAGGCGGCATCTGGCAGAAAGGCGGCATCGCCCTGCTGGGTGATGCCTGCCATGCCATGCTGCCCTTCGCGGCGCAGGGCGCGGCCATGGCCATCGAGGATGGCATCGTTCTCGCGCACCATCTGGCCGCCCGGCCGGATCAGCCCGCCGCCGCGCTTCAGGCCTATGTGCGCGAGCGCCAGCCCCGCTCGGCCAAGGTGCAGCAGACGGCGGCCACCAATTCCACCATCTACCACCTTGGTCTGCCCGCCGCGCTGGCCCGCGACACGGTGCTGCGCCTGTCCTCGCCGCAGTCGCTGCTGCAGCGGATGGACTGGATCTATGGCTGGCGCCCGCCTGCACATGCTTGAGCGCGCCGTAAACCTGAGATAAAGCGTTTTTCCCGGCATGGATGCTGCCAGCAGCCGGGCAATCCCTGAAGGTAAACGGCCCGGAAAGGCAACAGGCCATGCAGAGCGACAAGCCCAATGACATCGTGACCGCCGCCTTTCTCGTTATTGGCGACGAGATCCTCTCCGGGCGGACCAAGGACAAGAACATCGGCCATGTGGCGGATGTGCTGACCATGACCGGCATCGATCTGCGCGAAGTGCGCGTCGTGCCGGACGACGAGGAGCGGATCGTCGAGGCGGTCAATGCCCTGCGCAGCCGCTACGACTACGTCTTCACCTCCGGCGGCATCGGCCCGACCCACGACGACATCACGGCCGATTCCATCGCCAAGGCCTTCGGCGTCAGCATTGACTACGATCCGCGCGCCATGGCCATTCTCGAGGCCCATTACGCGCCAGGCCAGTTTACCGATGCCCGCAAGCGCATGGCCCGCATCCCGGCCGGCGCAGACCTCATCGAAAACCCGGTGTCCAAGGCCCCCGGCTTCCGCATCGGCAATGTGCATGTGATGGCCGGCGTGCCCAACATCATGCAGGCCATGCTGGACGCGGTGGTGCCCACCCTGCGCACCGGCCGCAAGATCCTGTCGCGCAGTGTCGATGCCCCTCTGCCCGAAAGCCGCATCGCCGATGCCCTGCGCCAGATCCAGAAGGAGCATCCCGAAACGGTGATCGGCTCCTATCCCCGCAATCAGGACGGCCACTACTCGACCCAGCTCGTGATCCGCGCCCGTGATGAAGATCCCTTGAACCGCGCAACCGAGGCCGTGGAAGCTGCCGTCGCTGCCGCCCTCAGCAATGCCTGAACAGGAAAAGACCTCCATGGAAAACCCGGACCAGCCGAAAGCCTTCCCCGTCTCATGGGACCAGTTCCACCGCGACGCCCGCGCCCTTGCCTGGCGCCTGTCCGGTCAGGGCGAATGGAAGGCCATTGTCTGCATCACCCGCGGCGGCCTTGTGCCGGCCGCCATCGTGGCCCGTGAACTCGGCATCCGCACCATCGAGACGGTGTGTGTCGCCAGCTATCACGACTACGAAAACCAGGGCTCGCTGCAGGTGATCAAGCCGATCGACCCGCGCGTCATCGGCCTTGATGAGGGCGAAGGCAGCGGCGTGCTGGTGATCGACGATCTGGTCGACACCGGCAAGACCGCCCGCGTCGTGCGCGAAATGCTGCCGAAGGCGCATTTTGCCACCGTCTATGCCAAGCCGATGGGCCGCCCGCTGGTTGACACCTTCGTGACGGAAGTCTCGCAGGACACCTGGATCTATTTCCCGTGGGACATGGGCTGGCAGTTCCAGCCGCCGCTGGCCAAGACGACCGCCGGCTGACCGGCCGCCAGTTGAAAGCATGGGGGCGCAGGCACGTGTCTGCGCCCCAAGTGTATCTGCGCCCTTTTTGCCACAGTGATGCGATCGTGCTGCGCCTCCTCCGCCGGTCACGGTGATTTGGCTTCACCCGCCCCCTCGCTGCCACATTCCCCCTTAATGAGGGGACCATGATGACGGCCCTGAGAGGAAATCTGGTGATTCTGGCGCTCGCTCCAGCACTTGTGATGCTGGTGCTGGCTCTTGCCGTAATGCGCCCGGCGCAAGCCCATTCCGCCTTTGTGAGGGCGGGACTGGTGAGTCTTGAGGCTCTCCAGCCTGCGCCCTACAGGGTCATCGCCAGCATCACCCCCAAGGCCAGCACCCCGGACGACGGGGCGCCGGTTCTGCCCGGTCAGGGCGCGCCCTGCAAGATCATGCTGTGCACCGGCATCATGGGCTTTCCCCTGCAGGAGCAGCCGCAACGGGTGAGCGTGCCCGCCGGAACGCTGTTTCTGGGAGCGCCGGAGCCTTATGGCGATCCTCCCGCCCGCCAGGACGACCCGCCCCCCAAACCCCGTTCATCAAACTTTTCGTGAAAATGGAACGGATTAAGCCCCCGGAAAGTTGAATCGGGGAGCTTGTCGCCAGGAGCCGCGCCCGTGCAGCACAATGCCGCCGGCTCCAGATCAGAATTGAGGTTTTAAATGCTGCTTTCCCGTCGCCGGTTTCTGGTTGCCGCCTCGGCAACACTTCTTGCCGGCTGTAACACCCGTTATGTCCAGCCGGTCCCCTCGCCCGGCCTCGCCCGTGATGGCTACGAGGGCGCAGCTCCCTCCTACAGCCACATTCCGCCGGAATATCTGCAGATGTACGGCCCGATGCCGAACGAGCAGTTCCCGATCCCGGCGGCGGATCTGCGCCGCGTCAAGCCGCAGTACTTCCGTCAGATCGTGCCCTATCAGAGCCCTGAGCCGACCGGCACCATCATCGTCGACACGCCCAACCGCTACCTCTATCTGACCATGGAAGGCGGACAGGCCATGCGTTATGGCGTCGGCATCGGCCGCGCCGGCTTCACCTGGGGCGGATCGGCCCGCATTGCCTACAAGCGCGAATGGCCGCGCTGGACGCCGCCGGCCGAAATGATCGCCCGTCAGCCGGAACTGGAAGAGTTCCGCAACGGCATGGCGCCGGGCCTCGACAATCCGCTGGGCGCCCGCGCGCTCTACATCTTCGAAGGCGGCCGCGACACGCTCTACCGCATCCACGGCACGGCAGAATACTGGACGATCGGCACCGCCGTTTCCTCCGGCTGCGTGCGCATGATCAACCAGGACGTGATCGACCTGTACAACCGCGTGCCCAACGGCACGAAGATCGTTGTGCTGCAGGCCCCTGCCAATGCCCCGGTCGCCGGCGGCGCGCAGCAGGACTTCGCCCTGCCGAGCTGACGCCATTTGCCCCGGTCCGCTTCGTCATACCAAGGCTCTGAGATGCTGACGCATCACGCCTTGAAGATGCTCAAGCGCCGCACGGGCTTGACCAACTCCCGATGAGCCGGGCTCATCGGGAGCTGGTATCAGGCGCGGATGGTAACCTTGCGGGTGGCGCGGATGAACTCCGGCGTCACCTCGCAGCCGATGGCATGGGCCTCGACGCCGCCTGCCATGGCCTGCTTGAGGGCCGCCGCATAGGCCGGATCGATGTCGGCGGCAAAATCCAGCTCGCTGCAATCGGGCCGCTGCACCAGATAGACCATCACCGCCCGGTGCCCGGCGCGCACCATATCCTCCAGTTCCACCAGATGCTTGGCCCCGCGCGCCGTCACTGAATCGGGAAATTCGGCAAGCCCGGCCTGGCGCATGAGATGGACGTTCTTCACCTCCACATAGGTGAGCCCGCCGTCCGCCCCTTCCAGCAGGATGTCGATCCGCGAGTTCTTGCCGTATTTGACCTCCCGCCGCAGGCCGGCAAAGCCGGAAAGCTCCGGGATGAGCCCGGCCAGCAGCGCCTCTTCCACCAAGCGGTTGGGATGAGCCGTGCTGATGCCGACCAGCGCTCCGTCCGCCTCGATGATCTCCCAGGACCAGGCGAGCTTGCGGGCCGGATTGTCCGAGCGGGACAGATAGACCAGCGAGCCGGGCGCATTGAGGCCGAGCATGGAGCCGGGATTGGCGCAATGGGCGGTGATCTCCTCGCCGCTGTCCAGCACCACATCCGCCAGAAACCGCTTGTAGCGCTTGACCAGACGCCCGCGAACGAGTGGCTTTTCGAAGTCCATTTTCTGCCTTTCAGTTTGCCCAGAAATCGCGGTCGAGCAGCACCAGCACGGTGAGAAGCTCCAGACGCCCCAGCAGCATGGCAACGCTCAGCACCCATTTGGCCCCGTCCGGCACCGACGCATAGCTGCCGCCGGGCCCGACAACCGGGCCGAGCCCCGGGCCAATATTGGCAATCGCACTGGCCGCTGCGGAGAAGGACGTCATGGCGCCCAGATCAAACACGGACAGCGCCAGAGTGACCGCGCCGACTGCGCCAATATAGACGATGAGATAGGACAGAACCGAGAAGGAGAGCTCGGGTGTCAACCGGGTGCGGCCGAAATATTCCGGCGTCACCCGGTTGGGCCTCACCATCTTGCGCAGATGCGAGCGCACCGTGCCGAAGAACACCTGATAGCGGAAGATCTTGATGCTGCCGCAGGTCGAGCCCGTACAGCCGCCGACAAAGCACAGCATCAAGACGAGACCGGCCACCGCGCTGCCCCAGGCCTGATAATCGGTCAGCACAAAGCCGGTGGTGGAGGTGATCGACACCACCGTGAAGGCCGCTTTTCTGAAGGCTTCGTGGAAAACCAGATCCTGCGTGCCGCCCAGATGCACGGTCAGGCCCAGCGTCACCACGGCCATGAACAGCAGGAAGGCACGCACCTGCGGATCGGTCCAGAGCCGCAGCGGCCGCCCGCGCAGCGCCTGGACGATCAGCACGAAGGGCAGCGCGCCAAGGATCATGAAGAAGACCGACGTCCAGACCACCGCCGGCATGTCTGCAAAGGCGGCAAAGGAGGCATCGCGCGTTGAAAAGCCCCCGGTCGCCACCGTGGCCATGGCATGGTTCACCGCATCGAAGGTCTCCATGCCGGCCGCCGCATAGGCGAGCGCGCAGGCGAAGGTGAGCAGCACATAGCAGCCGGCGATCAGCCGGATATGCTGCACCGAGCGCGCCACGATCTTTTCGGTGCGGTCGGCCACTTCCGTCTGAAACAGCTGCATGCCGCCGACCCTCAGGAAAGGCAGCAGCACAACGGCCATGATGGCAATCCCGGCGCCCCCCATCCACTGCAGCATGGAGCGCCAGACGAGCAGCCCCGGCGGCAGGGAATCCAGCCCCTCCAGAATGGTGGCCCCCGTGGTGGTGAAGCCGGAGACAGCCTCGAACATGGCATCGGCATAGCCGATGCCGAGCCACAGGAACGGCAGCGAGCCGAAGGCGGGCAGCGTCACCCAGGCCATCACCGTCAGCACGAAGGTCTGGCGCATGTTCAGCCCCCGGCGCAGCGTGCCGCGCATGGCGAGAGCCAGCAAGGTGCCCGCAAGGCTGGTCAGAAAGGCCGAAAAGACAAAGGCCTGCCAGTCGGCATTCTTGCTGGCCACATCCACCATGGCCGGCACCAGCATGGCCGTCGCAAGAGCGGCGTAGAGAAAGCCGAGAACACTCAGGATTGGGCGCAGAGCAATCAAGTCAGGACTTTCCGCCGGAACAACGTCACCACCGCCGCATCAGGCATCCCCCCGCCGGCACATGCGCCAGACATTGCCGCGCCGCACCCGCCCTGTCGAGCCCGGATTACGCCCCATCCCCGGCTGAGGGCAAAATGAGGATAAGGCTCAGGCGTTTGCGCGGGCTGGAGCTGCTCCCGGTGCGGGTCTCACCGGGAGCAGGCATTACCGGCTTATGTAGCCGCCGCTGCCGCCACCGCCTGACTGAAGGGGCTTCAGCACCCAGTTGATCGAGTTCAGCACCAGCGTGTTGGCGACCAGCAGGAACTGTTCGCCCTGCACATCTGAACTGGCATTGAAGGTGACATCCCGGCTGGGCAGGTGGATCACGCCCTTGAAGTTTTCTCTGACGGTCGAGTTGAATATGAACTGCGAGGATGACAGGCCCGGCTTCTCGCTGAACAGAATATCGGCGTAAGGCCCGCTCTTCGGCGCGCTCAGGACGATATCCATGCCGGAGTTGAACTGAATTTTCGATGTGTCGGCAAAATAAAAGGTAACACCATCCCCCCGCCAGACGCCGCCATTGACGTTCCATCCTCCGTCCTTGATGACGTAGAGGCCCGGCTGAAAGGTCACCGAAGGCGAGCCATTGAAGTTGAACCAGCCGCAATAGACACCGGGCGACAGGCTGACACTGGGGCCATTGAAGTTGCCGTGCCACTGCGTGCATTGCGTGCTGGCCGGAGCGCTGATCCGGCCCTCATAAGGATCGGCAAGAGGGGAACAGTTCCGCTCGAGATTGCTGTAAGTCCCGCCATTATGAATGATCCGGTCCCCGCGCAGACAGATCCGCGCGGCGTTTATGCTTGACCCACCATTGAGAATGGCGGCAGGAGACGCAGTAGACCAGACGTGTATCTCGCATTCTTTTGCCGCAATATTCACGCCCCCATTGACAACGAAGGCTTGGGAAGCGGACGGAGACTTGACGATGATACAGGGGTTGGCGCCGCCCAGCCCCGCTTCAGCAAGCACACTCACTTCCAGAGTGTTGCGCCCGAGAACGCGCAAAAAATGGGTCTCTACACGAGCGGAGACGGTCACCTGGACAGAGCCGGACTCAAAGCGGACCGCATGAACGGCAGCATCGCTGCTGATGAGCCAATTCTCCTGATTGGCCTGAAGCACCGTGCCCCCCAGCTCCGCTGCCTTGGACTGATCCCTGGTCTGCGAAACTTCCCTTGCCACCGCCATCACAGCCGCATCTGCCGCAGCCTGCAACTGCGTCCGCACCGTGACGGCATAGCCATAATCAACAGCAACACCGATGGCAGCAATCAAAGGCAATGCAAGCAAGGCGAATATGACGACGACATTCCCTCTGCGATCACCTCGTAATCGCATGATCCTGCCGGCAATAGATCTTACGGCACTGTTCACGGTTATCTCTTCTCCCCCAACGGAATAGAGACACAAATATCAGGATTTTTTGAACAATCAATATCGATATTGAAATCGCAACAAGCATCAACTCAAATAAAAAATCAAAAGAACGCGAATAAAGGCCAATTACTTGAAATCCACAACGCGACATATACAAGGAAAAAATTTTCATAAATTGAAATGCGTCGGAAAAATCAAGAAATGTACAGATTAAAAAAATTAATCAGAATTATTTCGCTTGGAAAAATAAACCGCTCCGCAACTGTATGCCACAGACGGGGCAGGATTGCAGCTGCCGGCGCGCCGAAACCAGAGAATTAATCATATAAATCTTCATGCATGAATCCCACCACCGCTTCTGCCGGGAGTGCGGCATATCATACACCTCGGAACACCCGGCCGCGCCCCGGGGAGTTTCCCCCGTGCCTGAACGAAGCCCCCGGGACCGTTCTGAAAATTTTTTCCCCGTATTTTCCAAATTGGGCCAAGCCGATCCGGAATTGAGGCGATATAGATGACCCGGTCCCTCGCGCTGCTGGCCCGGCTCTGGGATATTAGCGTCACAATCCGCCCTCAGGCCCCTTCCAAGGCGTTGCAGGCGGCCCTCCCAACAGGTTCTGACCCCGTGAACATGCAATCCAATCCGCCCGATCCGCACAGTCTTGCCTCCGCGCCGGCGGATGGCAGCCCGGCGCCTCTGGTGCAGATCAAGGGTGTGGCAAAGATCTATCCGGCCCGCAGTGGCCATGCTGCCGTCGAGGCGCTGAAGGACATTGACCTGTCCGTCGGGCGCGGTCGCATTCTGGGCGTCATCGGGCGTTCGGGCGCCGGCAAATCCACCCTGATCCGCCTCGTCAACGGGCTGGAGCGTCCCAGCCGGGGCGCGGTGATCGTCGATGGCACCGACCTGACGCAGCTCAGCGAAGCGGCCCTGCGCGCCGAGCGCCGCTCCATCGGCATGATCTTCCAGCACTTCAACCTGCTGGCCCGGCGCACCGTGTTCGACAACGCCGCCCTGCCGCTGGAAATCATCGGCGCCAGCCGGTCCGAGATCGAACGGCGGGTGCGCCCGCTGCTGGATCTTGTCGGCCTCGACGGCAAGGCGGACCGCTATCCGGGCGAACTCTCCGGCGGCCAGAAGCAGCGCGTCGGCATCGCCCGGGCTCTCGCAACCGATCCCAAGGTGCTGCTCTCCGACGAAGCGACCTCGGCGCTGGACCCGGAGACGACAGACCAGATCCTTGACCTGCTGCGCCAGGTGAACCGGGAGCTGGGTCTCACCATCCTGCTCATCACCCACGAGATGAGCGTGATCAACGCCATCACCGATGAAGTCGCGGTGATCGACGGCGGCCAGATCGTTGAACATGGCCGCACCTTCGATGTCTTCACCGAACCGCAGCACCCCACCACCCGCAGCTTCGTCTCCGCCGTGACCGGCGCCGTGCTGCCGGAACATCTGCGCGCAAGGCTGCAGAGCACGCCCCAGCCCGGCGGGCAGGCGCTGGTGCGCCTCATTTTCAAGGGTGAAGGCAGCCAGAGCCCGTTCATCAGCCACTTCTCGCGCACGCTGGGGCTCGACCTGTCCATCGTGCAGGGCAAGATCGACCAGATCGCAGGCCAAACCTATGGCCAGCTGGTCGTCAGCGTCGATGCCGCACCTGAAACCCTTGCCGCCGTTGAGGCAGGTGCCCGCTCCCACGGCCTGACCAGCGAGGTGCTTGGCTATGTTGCCTGATTTCCTGCCCCCGCACATTCTCAAGCTGATCTTCGACAGCCTGCTGCAAACCCTTCACATGGTTGCCGTTTCCGGCCTTCTGGCAACGGCCATCGGCCTGCCGCTGGGCGTGTTCCTGGCCACCAGCCGCAAGGGCGAGCTGTTCGCCGCCCCTGCCCTCAATGCGGTGCTGGGCCTCATCGTCAACGCGGCGCGCTCCACGCCCTTCATCATTCTGGTGGTCGCCATCGTGCCGCTGACCCGGCTGATTGCAGGCACTTCGATTGGCACCACGGCGGCCATCGTGCCGCTGACGATCGGCGCGACGCCATTCGTTGCCCGCGTCATCGAAGGCGCCATCCGGGGCGTGGATCAGGGCCTGATCGAGGCGGCCCGTGCCATGGGGGCAACGCCGCTGCAGATCGTGCGCAAGGTACTGCTGCCCGAGGCGCTGCCTGCCATCACCCATGCCCTCACCTTCACCGCCGTCAGCCTCATCGGCTATTCGGCCATGGTCGGCGCCGTTGGCGGCGGCGGCCTGGGTGATCTCGGCATCCGCTTCGGCTATCAGCGCTTCATGCCCGACGTGATGCTGGCGGTCGTGCTGGTGCTCATCCTTCTCGTGCAAGGCGTGCAAAGCCTTGGCGACAGCCTTGCCCGGCGCTTCGACAAGCGCGCCCGGCATTGAAGTTTCCGCTTGTCCTTTCCCAGAACCGGAGTGCTCACATGCTCTTCAAGTCCATTGCCGCGTCCCTGACCGGCGCCGTTGCTGCCCTCACCCTCTTCGCTGCCGCCCCGGCTTTTGCCGAGACGATCAAGGTCGGCGTCACCCCCGGCCCCCATGCCCAGATCATGGAAGAAGTGAAGCGCCTTGCCGCGCCGAAGGGCCTCGACATCGAGATCCTCGAATTCTCCGACTATGTGGTGCCGAACGAGGCGCTGAACGCCGGTGATCTGCAGGCCAACTCCTTCCAGCACAAGCCTTATCTCGACAACCAGGTGGCCGACCGCGGCTATCAGCTGACGGATGTGGCCTTCACTGTCAACTTCCCCATCGGCGTCTATTCGCAGAAGCACAAGGCGATCACCGACCTGCCGGAAGGCGCCACGGTTGCCATCCCGAACGATCCGACCAATGGCGGCCGCGTGCTGCTGCTGCTGGATGACGCGGGCGTGCTGAAGCTGCGCGAGGACGCAGGCGTCAAGGCCTCCATCGCCGACATCGTCGAGAACCCGAAGAAGCTGAAGATCGTCGAGATCGACGCCGCCCAGCTGCCGCGCTCGCTGCCGGATGTGGATGCCGCCGGCATCAACACCAACTATGCCAAGGAAGCCGGCCTTGACCCGGTCAAGGACCCGATCCTGCGCGAAAGCCCGAAGGGTCCTTACGTGAACCTCATCGCCGTGCGCACGCAGGACAAGGACGCCGCCTGGGTGAAGACCCTCGTGGAAACCTACAATTCCGACGAAGTGCGCAAGTTCGTGGAAGACACGTTCCACGGCGCGGTTCTCGCCGGCTGGTAATCAGCCCGGAATTTTGACCGAAGCAAACGGCAGCGCCCCTTTCCAGCGATGGATCGGGGCGCTGTTGTTTTTGGGAGGCTGCGGCGACCAGAATGGGTACAGCGCCGGTTCTGACGCCCCGCCCCTCACTCCGTCATGCCATGGCTCGACCATGGCACCCATGCCGTTCCCCATCCGCACGGCCAGCACCTCGAAGGGTCTCATCGTCACAGGGGCCCAATCCCGCGCACAACGTGCCGGGACGCATCGGGGTGGATGCCATGGTCAAGCCATGGCATGACGAAAGTGGAGGGGTTTTCGCGTGATGGTGGCGTGGTCATTGGCAAGGCGGCAGGACGGCGCAAGACGGCAGGACGGCGTAAGGCCGCAGCGCCGGTTCTGACACTCCGGGCCACCCAAACACTCCGTCATGCCATGGCTTGACCATGGCACCCATGCCGTTTCCCATCCGCACGGGCAGCACCTCGAAGGGTCTCATCGTCACAGGGGCCCAATCCCGCGCACAACATGCCGGGACGCATCGGGGTGGATGCCATGGTCAAGCCATGGCATGACGAAAGCGGAGGGGTTTTCGCATGATGGCGGCGTGGTCATTGGCGAGGCGGCAGGACTGCGCAAGACGGCGCAAGGCCGCAGCGCCGGTTCTGACACTCTGCCCCCTCACACACTCCGTCATGCCATGGCTTGACCATGGCACCCATGCCGTTCCCCATCCGCACGGGCAGCATCTCGAATGCCGCACCCACACAGAGCCCCAATCCCGCGCACAACATGCCGGGACGCATCGGGGTGGATGCCATGGTCAAGCCATGGCATGACGAAAGTGGAGGGGTTTTTGCGCGAAGGCGGCGTGGTCATTGGCGAGGCGGCGGGACTGCGCAAGGCCGCAGCGCCGGTTCTGACACTCCGGGCCACCCAAACACTCCGTCATGCCATGGCTTGACCATGGCACCCATGCCGTTTCCCATCCGCACGGGCAGCACCTCGAAGGGTCTCATCGTCACAGGGGCCCAATCCCGCGCACAATGTGCCGGGACGCATCGGGGTGGATGCCATGGTCGAGCCATGGCATGACGGATGATGGGGATGGGGGATGTGGGCGGCGGACAGGGATGTTGCAGCCCCTCCCCTCACACCCCGCCTAATCCAGCAGCCCAGCGGGAGACGTCCGCTGCGGCACGTTTGCCGGTGAGGGCATCAGCCACGCCGAGGCCCATCAGCGGGCCGAGCTTGAAGCCGTGGCCGGAGCAGGCGCTGAGCAGCCAGCCGGATTTGCCCAGCGGCTCGCTGACGAAACGCTCGTCTGCCGAGACGGTGTAGTAGCAGATCTTTTCCTCGATGATCCGGTAACGCTCGGAGCCGCGCAGCGTGCCGGTCAGGGCCTCGCGCACGGGGGCGATGTCGGCTGCCGTGGGCGTGCGGTCATCGCTGCCGTGGCCGATACGGGTGAAGCGGTGATCGCCGATCTTCAGCCGGGTGCCGTTGCAGGGTGGCAGGACATAGGCGCCATAGCTGCCGCTGCCCATGTCGATGATGATAGGAGCCTGCGCCCATGCGGAAGCCATATCCTGCGGCGGCTCCAGATAGAGCACCAGCTGGCGGGACGGAACGAGGCGCTGAGCGGCCTGAGGCACCAGATCACTCACCCAGGCACCGGCGGCCACAATGACTGCATCGAAGCTCTCACGGTTGCCATCCACCGTCACCGTGGCGCTGTCCGGGTCCACATCCGTTACGCGGGAGTGGGGCCTCAGATCCGCGCCGTTTTCCGCCAGCCAGGCGGCAAGCGCCGAGATGATGCGGGCGGCGAAGAGCACGCCGGTTCCGCCCACCTCGAAGGCCTCGCGGATGCCGGAGGTTTCCAGCACCGGGATCATGGCCGCAAGCCCGTCGAGCGGCAGGGAGCGGATGGGGATGCCCAGCGCGTTCATTTCTGCTTCTGCGGCGGGGAAATAGCTCACCTCCCCGCGCGAGACATGCACCATGGGGCGCGGCTCGAAATGGCGCTGCCCCAGATCCTGCCAGAGCGCGTCATAGGCACGGAAGGCCTCCGGCATCAGCTGGCCGTAGCCATCGAGGCCGGGATAGATGTGGCGGGTGATGCGGTGCTCGTCATGAGAGGTGGCCAGCGGATTGGGGATGGGGCCCTGATCAAAAACCGTCACCGCCACACCGGCCTTGCGCAAGGCCCATGCTGCCGACAACCCGCCAATACCCGCACCAACAATCGCAACTTTCACCGTCTCGTCTCCTGTGCCTGTCAGACCCAATCTAGACAGGAAGCGTCAGCTGCAACAGCGGCGCGCGGCCTTCCCCACAGCCTAAAAGCCTCAAGTCCAGAACAGGGCGAGCCCGGCAATGGCACCGGCACAGGCGGCCAGCGTCACCGGCCAGCCTGCCTTGAGGAAATCGGCAAAGCGGTAACCGCCGAGCCCATAGGCCAGCGTGTTGTTGTGGTGGCCAACGGGGGTGAGGAAGTCGAGCGAGGCGCCGAAGGCAACGGCCGCCAGCAGCGGCGCAGGCGGCAGGCCAAGGCTCGCTGCCGTCTGCAGGGCAACGGGGGCAAGGATCGCCGCCGTTGCGGCATTGTTGACGAGCGGCGTCATGACGAGGGCAATCACCAGCATGGCGATGGCAGCGGGCAGCAACTGGCCCGGCACCAGATGCACGGCCAGCGCTTCGGCCAGCATGGCAGCCGTGCCGGTCGTCTCCATGGCATCACCAAGCGGCAGCATGGCGGCCAGCAGCAGAATGATGGGCCAGTTGAGGGACTTCAGCGCCACCCGCAGATCGAGATGGCCGAGCAGTGCCAGAACCAGCACCGTGCCGCCAAGGGCTGCCTCCGGTGTCACATAGCCGGTGGCGGCCACCACAAGCCCGGCCACGAACAGCACCAGCGGCACCGGTGAGGCCTGCGGCACGGACTCCGGAGTGGTAGCGGATGCGGCCTCCACCACGATCAGGCCGTGATCCTCGGCCAGTTGCCGTGCGGCGCCAGCTGCACCGCAGAGCGTCAGCACATCGCCGGTCAGAAGCTGCAGGTCCGCCAGCCGCCCTTCGTGCCGCCGCCCGTGGGTGGTGACGGCAGCGGGGCGCAGGTCCAACTCCTCAAGGTCTGCAATGGCGGCGATGCGCGATCCGGCAAGGCTGCTGTGCGGCATCACCGCAAGCCGTGTCAGGGCTTCACCGGGCTCCGGCTTGACCGCAGGCGCAAGGCGGCCTTCCGCAATGAGCGGCGTGAACAACCGGGCCCGAGCTTCGGCAAAGACGAGATCACCGGGCAGAAGCTCCGTCTGCGGGCGCAGCGGAAACACATGCGCCTCCTGCCGGATGACGGAGATGATCCGGCCCTGCAGCCGTGCAGCAAGACCCTCCACCGTTTCCCCGCCTTGCGTCACGGCAAGCTCACGCACGTCGAACAGATCGTCTTCCGGACCGCCACCGGCAGCACCAGCGGGAACCAGCGGAAAGATACGCGGGCACCAGAAGAGGAGGACGGCCAATCCGGCGGCAGCAATCACGGCGCCGGCGGGAAACAGCGAGAGGAACGGCAGCCCCTGCCCCGTCGCCGCTTTCAGCGTGTTGCTGACGATGAGGTTGGCGGGCGTGCCGATGAGCGTGCAGACACCGCCGAGCAGCGTTGCGAAAGCCAGCGGCATCAGCATGGCGCGGCTGTCGTATCCGCCGGTCTGCGACAGGGAGAACACCAATGGCAGCAGCAGGGCCATGGCGCCGATGTTGTTCATGACGGTGGAGAGCACCGCGCCCGTGATGCACAGGCAGGCCAGAAGCCCGGCGGGGCGCAGGCCCAGCCCGGACAGCCACTGTCCGAAGCGGATGATGATCTGGCTGCCGTGCAGGGCCTCGACGATCAGCAGCACCGCGATAACGGTGATGACCGCCGGATGGGCAAAACCGGCAAAGGCTGCGCTGGCGGGAACAAGGCCAGACACGCAGGCAAGGCCAAGCCCGGCAAGCGCAACGGTTTCGATGCGCCAGCGGTCGAGCACAAACACGGCCAGCATGCCGCCGAGAAGCGCCAGAAGAAGTCCCTGATCAAACGTCACGCCGCCCCTGCCGCCATCCTGTCCGGCTGTTCCACTGCCGCAACTCTAGCCGGGCCAGGGCAAAAGCCCAAGCCCGGCGAAAGGAACTGACGAAAAGGACTGGCGAAAGAACCCGGCAACCAGCCCTCAGCGTGATGCGGCCCGCGCGGATGCGGGGGAGCCTGCCTCCTCCCCGGCCGCACCGGAGACGGCGGCCCCGCCATTGGACGGAAACACCTTCCAGGCAAGCGGACGGAAGGAAATCTGGCTGCGCAGCGAGGCCGGATGGCCGACGGGAACGTCGATCTCCACCTTGTGGCGCGAGCCGCCGAGTTCCAGTTCAAGGCGCCGGGAGCCGGCATGGCGGCGGCTGGCGGAAACCGTGCCGGCAAAGCAGCCGCCGCAGCCCTGCGTGATGTCCACCTGATCCGGGCGGAAGAACAGTGTGCCATCCCCTTCAGCAGCGCCCTGTGCGGCAAGGCCGGTGGGCCGGTCGTCGAGCCACACCTGCCCGCCCTCGATCCGCACCGGAACCTCCGATGCCTCGCCGATGAAGCGGTGCACGAAGGGCGAGCCGGGATTGTCATAGACATCATCGGCCGAGCCCACCTGCTCGATCCGGCCCCGGCTCATCACCACGACCCGGTCGGCCAGCTCCAGCGCCTCTTCCTGATCATGGGTGACGAAGACCGTGGTGTGGCCGGTGGTGTCGTGGATCTCGCGCAGCCAGCGGCGCAGATCCTTGCGCACCTGCGCATCCAGCGCACCGAAAGGCTCATCCAGCAGCAGCACGCGCGGCTCGATGGCGAGCGCCCTTGCAAGAGCCACACGCTGGCGCTGACCGCCGGAAAGCTGCGCCGGATAGCGCTTCTCAAGGCCGGAGAGCTGCACCAGATCCAGAAGCTCCAGCGCCCGCCTGCGGATATCCTCCTTCAGCGGGCGGAAGGCGCGCGGGCGGACGGAGAGGCCGAAGCCGATGTTCTCCAGCACGGTCATGTGCCGGAACAGGGCATAATGCTGGAAGACGAAGCCGATCTGCCGCTCCTGCACGCTGCGGCGCGACGCGTCCTCCTTGCCGAAGAAGATCTGGCCGCTGCTGGGTGCTTCAAGCCCGGCAATCAGCCGCAGCAGCGTGGTCTTGCCGGAGCCGGATGGCCCCAGAAGGGCGATGAGTTCGCCGGAATGAATGTCCAGAGACACATCCTCCAGCGCATTGGCGGCACCGAAATCCTTGCGGATGTTGCGGATGGAAAGCTCCATGGGTCAGGCTCCATCAATGGCCGCGCGAGGCGGACAACTGTCCGGCATAGCGCAGCTCGATTGCGGTCTTGAGGATGAGGGTCAGCAGCGCCAGACCGGCCAGCAGCGAGGCAACGGCAAAGGCAGCGGCAAAATTGTATTCGTTGTAGAGGATCTCGATGTGCAGCGGCATGGTGTTGGTCACGCCGCGAATGTGGCCGGAGACCACCGACACAGCCCCGAACTCGCCCATGGCACGGGCATTACACAGCAGCACACCATAGAGCAGGCCCCAGCGGATGTTCGGCAGCGTCACCCGCCAGAAGGTCTGCCAGCCGCTGGCCCCGAGGCTGAGCGCAGCTTCCTCATCGCCCGTGCCCTGCTCCTGCATCAGCGGGATCAGCTCCCGTGCCACGAAGGGAAAGGTGACGAAGACCGTCGCCAGCACAATGCCCGGCACGGCAAAGAGGATCTCGATGCCATAGCCCTTCAGCCAGGGCCCGAGCACGCTTCCGGAGCCGAAAAGCAGCACGTAAACCAGCCCCGAGATGACCGGAGACACGGAGAACGGCAGATCGATCAGCGTGATCAGGAATGCCTTGCCCTTGAACTCGAACTTGGCGATGGCCCAGGCCGCCGCCACGCCGAAGACCAGATTGAGCGGCACGGCAATGGCCGCAACCAGCAGGGTCAGGCGGATGGCGGACAGAGCATCCGGATCCTGCAGGGCAGACACCCAGGCCCCCGGCCCGTTGCGGAAGGCTTCGCTGAAGACCGCAAGCACCGGCAGAGCCAGAAACACCGTCAGGAACAGCAGGGACAGAAGCACCAGCAGCAGCTTGGCCAGGGGGCTTTCGCTGATGGGTGAGGAGCGGGTCAGAAAGGCAAGATCAGCCATGGCCATATCTCCGGCGGCTCCAGGCCTGCGTCAGGTTGATCACCAGCAGCATGACGAAGGAGATGATCAGCATCAGCGCGCCAATGGCCGTCGCTGCGCCATAGTTGAATTCCTCAAGCCGGATCACGATCAGCAGCGGCGCGATTTCCGTGACATAAGGAATGTTGCCCGCGATGAAGATCACCGAGCCGTATTCCCCTGCCCCGCGGGCAAAGGCGAGCGCAAAGCCGGTGAGGCTGGCAGGCAGCAAAGCGGGCAGAAGCACGCGGAAGATGGTCTTGAACCGGCCTGCCCCAAGGGTCGCCGCCGCTTCCTCAACTTCCCGGTCCAGATCCTCCAGCACCGGCTGCACCGTGCGCACCACGAACGGCAGCCCGATGAAGACCAGAGCAATGACCACCCCCGGGAAGGCATAGGCGATCTTGATGCCATAGGGCGCCAGCAGCGCGCCAATGGGGCCGTTGGGGGCATAGATGGCCGTCAGCGCGATGCCCGCCACAGCCGTCGGCAGGGCAAAGGGCAGATCGACGATCGCGTCGATCACACCGCGCCCCGGAAAGCGGTAGCGCACCAGCACCCAGGCGGTGATCAGGCCGAAGACCAGATTGATCAGGGCAGCGATGAAAGCCGCCTCGAAGCTGACCCGCAAGGCCCCGACCGTGCGCCGGTCGGTGGCGATGCGGATGAATTCGTCAAGCCCCAGCCCGGCGGCGCGCCATGCAAGCGCCGCAAGTGGAATGAGGATGATCAGCGTCAGGTAGGTCACCGTGTAGCCGAGCGTGAGCCCGAAACCGGGAAGCACGCTCGGCTGACGGAACCGCCACCGCGCCTGTGGAGTGATGGCTGCCATCTGTTCTTACTGCGCCGGCTTGTAGATCTGGTCGAAGATGCCGCCGTCACCGAAGAATTCGGGCTGCACCTTGGCCCAGCCGCCGAAATCCTCGATGGTGACGAGTTCGACTTCGGGGAAGCGCTTCAGATCCTCCGGATCGGCCAGCTCAGGGCTCGCCGGACGGTAGTAATGCTTGGCTGCAAGGGCCTGCCCCGCCGGGGAATAGAGATAGTCGAGATAGGCCTTGGCCACCTCTTCCGTGCCCTTTGCCTTGGCATTGCCCTCAACCAGCGCCACCGGCGGCTCCGCCTTGATCGAGATGGACGGAACGATGATCTCGAACTGATCCGGACCCAGCTCTGCCAGAGCCAGGAAAGCCTCGTTCTCCCAGGCCAGCAGCACGTCGCCGATGCCGCGCTGGACGAAGGTGGTGGTGGAGCCTCGGGCCCCGGTGTCAAGCACCGGCACATGGCGCAGCAGCTCGGTCACATAGTCGCGCGTCTTGGCTTCATCACCGCCATAGGTCTTCTGCGCCCAGCCCCAGGCGGCCAGGAAGTTCCAGCGCGCACCACCGGAGGTCTTCGGGTTCGGGGTGATCACCTGGATGCCGTCACGGACCAGATCCGGCCAGTCCTTGATCTCCTTCGGGTTGCCCTTGCGGACAAGGAAGACGATGGTGGAAACGTAGGGCGCGCTGTTGTTCGGCAGCAGGCTGCGCCAGTTTTCGGGGATCTTGCCGGTGGCCGAGGCGATCTCGTTGATGTCGGCCTCAAGCGCCAGCGTCACCACATCGGCTTCCAGCCCGTCGATGACCGAGCGGGCCTGCTTGCCCGAGCCGCCATGCGACATCTGCACGGTCACGTTGTCTCCGGTCTTCTCCTTCCAGAAGGCGGCGAAGGCGGGGTTGAATTCCTTGTAGAGCTCGCGGGTCGGATCGTAGCTGACATTCAGCAGCGTCACGTCTGCGGCAAAGGCCGGGGCCGGCGCTGCAAAGGCAAGCGCGAGGGCAACGGCGGCGGCGGATTTCAGAAACCTGATGCGTGTCATTTGGGGAACCTCCCTGCTATCAACGCATTTAATCTCTATCGATTTTGTCGAGTTTAAAAACAAACCGCCACTGCAATAAAGCCGAAATCGTAGAAAATTTATCCAACAAGGCGGGCTGGATTGGATTCCGGCAGCCCCTGACCCTTCAGGCAGTCGGCAATCGTGGTGTTATCGAGGATGGCGCGGTTGGCTTCGGCAACCTTCGCAAAGACCCGGCGGATCTCGCAGGCAGCCTCGTCCCGGCAGGTGTCGCAGCGCCGGTAGACCGTGCGGCTGAGGCAGGGAAGCGGCGCCAGCGGCCCCTCCACGATGCGCAGGATCTCGCCGAAGGTGATGAGGTCGGGCGACTTGCGCAGCATATAGCCGCCCGCCTTGCCGCGCCGGCTGACGACCACCCCGTTGTGCTTGAGATCCAGCAGGATCTGCTCAAGGAATTTCTTCGGAATCGCCTGGGTTTCGGCAATATCCGCCGTCAGCTGCACCTCGTCCGTCCTGTTGCGGGCGAGCGCGATGACGGCCTTCAATGCATATTGTGCCTTGAGAGATAACACGTGCGTCTCTGTTCCCCGGTCCGGGCTGCAAGGCAACCGGCCGCCGGACCATCCGGCGGGAACCACGAAGGGGCTGCCCGCATTGTAGGGCATCCGGCCGCGGAGGGAAACAGGAACACTTTTCTCCCGCACAGCCCTTTCGGGGAATTTGCAATGCTCCGCAGCGCAAGGGCGCAGAACGGAGCCAGCTTGACAGGAGCAGCTTCCCGGCGAAATATATCTACTAATTCGATATACATATTGGAGAAGGCATGTCTCTGGACCTCATCGACCGCAAGATCATCGCCGCATTGCAGGCGGATGCCACCTTGTCGATTGCCCAGCTCGCCGACCGGGCAGGCCTCTCCCCCACGCCTTGCTGGAAGCGCATCCAGAAGCTGGAGCAGACCGGCATCATCCTCGGGCGCGTCGCGCTCGTCGCGCCGGAGCGGATCGGGCTGGGTCTCACCGTTTTCGTCGAGATCGAAGCAGCGGACCACACGCCGGAATGGCGCGACAGCTTTGCCCGCATCACCGGCGCCATGCCCGAAGTCATGGAGATCCACCGCATGGCGGGGGACGCCGACTATCTGCTCAGGGTCGCCGTGGAAGACATGGCCGCCTTCGACGCCTTCTACAAGCGGCTGACGGAAAGCGTGCCGCTGAAGAATGTCACCTCCCGTTTTGCAATGGAGCGGATCAAGGCCACCACGGCCTATCCGGTCGACGTGTCGCGGAGATGAGTTTGCCCGCCGGACGGGACCGGCGGAGAACACCCATGCTCTTCGGGGCACTGCCTTTGGAATTCAAAAGTACAGCGAACCAGTAGATGATCAACACAGTGTCAACAGCAGCCATATGGAGATGGCAATGACTGTCACCCTGATCATTCCGGGCCTTGGCGGCTCCTGCAGCAATCACTGGCAGACCTGGTGGCTGAAGACGGATCCGTCGGCCATCTGGGTGGGCCAGGACGACTGGAGCGCGGCTGATCCCTATCAGTGGGACGTGACCATCGTGCGACATCTGCGCGAGCATCCCGGCGCCAATATCGTGGCGCACAGCCTTGGTGCCACGGCCATTGCCCGCGTGGCGGCGCGCTGGCCCTCGGTGGAAATCGGCACCGCCCTGCTGGTCGCCCCTGCTGATGTGGAACGCGGCACCGGCGCCCAGCGCCTCGGCCATTTCGGCCCGCTGCCGCGCGAACGGTTCGAGTTCAATGCCGCCGTTGTGGCAAGCCGCAACGATCCCTGGATGACCTTCGACCGGGCCGGCCGGCTCGCCGATGACTGGGGCGCACGGCTGATCGATCTCGGGGCTTCGGGCCATATCAATCCGGACGCCGGTTTCGGCCCGTGGCCGGTTGGCAAGACGCTGCTGACCGACCTGTCGCTGATCCCCCGCTATCCCGGCGGCCGCAGCGCGAGCCTGCGCCGCCGCACAGATGACGGACGCACCGTCACAACCCATGAGAGGAGGCACGGAACATGACCGGACGACGCATCACGGCCACCAGCCCGGCCAACGGCACCACAACGCGCAAGGACATCATGCGCCTCGCCGCCTGGATTGCCTTCGTTGCGGCCTATGCACTTGTCGTTGCCGTGCTCGCCTCCCCGCGCGGGGCCATGGCGGGCAGCAGCAGCGGGGTGCAGACAGCCCCAGCCAGCGTTCCCGCGCAGACAGCCGCCACCCGGACAGATGGCAACCTGCCGCGCACACTGGCGCTGGCCGGTTTTGCCGCTGGTTCCGCCCATGGCCCCCGGTACTGAACCTCACCGGGTAGTGCTATTCCCCCCCGCGCCGCCGGTTCCCCGGCCGCGCAGCCTTCCGCCGTGGCGGAAAGCCTTTGGTTCTGGCCAGAAAGAACAAACCGGTCTATATGGACGATCAATAAAATGGATGAATAGGGTCCATTGTCCTGCGGAGTCCGGTTTCCATGCTGTCCATGAAAGGCAAATACGGGTTGAAGGCCATGTGCCATCTGGCAGGCCTGCCCGAGGGACAGGTTGTCCAGTCGTCGGAAATTGCCGACGCCAATTCGATTTCCAAGAAGTTTCTCGATGCCATTCTGGCGGACCTGCGCCACGCAGGCTTCGTCCATGCCCGCAAGGGGCGCGGCGGCGGCTACTGCCTGACACGCCCGGCGGAAGACATCATGGTGGGGCATGTGCTGCGCGTCCTCGACGGACCGCTCGCACCCATCCACTGCGCCAGCCGCACCGCCTATCACCGCTGTCACGACTGCCCGGACGAGAACGCCTGTTCCGTGCGGCTGACCATGCTGGATGTCCGCGAGGCAATCGCCTCGGTGCTGGACACCAGATCCATCGCATCCATGCGACAGATGGCCGAGGCCGAGGAGAGCGAGAAGATCGCAGCCCTCCACGTGTCCTGATGCGAGGCACATGCCGCGCCCCGGCCGCCAGAAACCGGGAGAACGCAGCATGACGCATCACATCGCCATCATCGGGGCTGGTGCCAGTGGAACGCTGCTGGCAGCCAATCTGGACAGACTGACCGCGGGCCGCATCCGCATTTCGCTGATCGAACAGGCAGACCGCATTGCCCGCGGCATCGCTTATTCGCCCGTTGATCCGGGCCATCTTCTCAACACCCGCGTGCGCAACATGAGCGCCTATGCCGACGCGCCGGATCATTTCGGCGAATGGCTGGCCACCCGGCCCGGGGATGCAACGCCGGCCTGCTTCGTCACCCGCGCCATCTACGGCGATTATCTGGAAGCGCAGCTGCGCCCCGGACTGGAGCGGGGCAGCATCCGCCTGCATGCTGCCTCCTGCACCGCCATCGAGACCCTGCCCCGCAGCGTTGCCCTGACCCTCGACGATGGCTCCACCGTCATGGCCCATGCCGCCGTGCTGGCCACCGGCCATCCATCGGGCGCCTCTGCGGGCTCAGCCCTGTCCAACCCCTGGCACGTTCTGCCGGATATTGCCCCCGATGCCCCGGTGATCTTCATCGGCAGCGGGCTGACCATGGTGGACTGGGCGCTTTCCCTGCTCGACCGGGGCCACACGGGGCCGATGACCGCCCTGTCCCGCCACGGCCTTCTGCCGCAGGCCCACAGCAGCGCCCATCCGCTGCGGCTGTCGGCAGCCGATATTCCGCTTGGCACAAGCACGCAATTTCTCACCCGCTGGCTGCGCAAGCTTGCCGCTGAGCATCAGGCGCGAGGCGGCGACTGGCGCGAGGTGCTGGACGGCATCCGCCCGCATATCCGCACGCTCTGGCATCACCTGACGGCGGAAAACCGCAAGATCTTCCTGCGCCACCTCGCCTCTTTCTGGGAGGTGCACCGCCACCGCATGCCGCCCCAGTCTGCCGCAAGGATTGCGCAGGCCCTTGCCAGTGGCCAGCTGAAGGTGGTCAAGGGCCGTTATCTCTCTGCCCAAAGAGCCGCAGACGGCACGGTCGAGGTGTCCTATCAGCCGCGCAGCGGCGTGGTGCGGGAGCCGCAAATCCTGACGGCCGCCGCAGCCCTCGACTGCCGGGGCATCCGCCGCTCGCCGGAAACACCTTCCACGCCGCTGTTGCAGGACATCCTGGAGAATGGGACAGGCCGCATCGATCCGCTTGGCCTCGGCCTTGATTTCGACAGCGAGTCCCGCCTGCTCACCGCCAGCGGCCAGCCGCATCCCCGCCTGTTCGGCATAGGTCCGGTGACACGCGCCGCCTTCTGGGAGATCACGGCGATTCCGGAGATCCGCGAACAGGCGGCCCTTCTGGCCCGGCGCCTCAGCCAGCCGCTGGCAGGCGGCCAGACGGCAGCGGCACCGGCAAGGGGAAAGCTTCTGCTGCCGCCGGTGTGAGGGAGAACGGAGTTCTTCTCTTTGCGGCTCCGACTATGGAATGGACCGGAGGCATGAAAGTTACTTAGTCTATCTACATTATAGACCAATAACGGACATGCCTCATGACACAGCCGTCCATCGTCAGCCTCTCCGGCAGTTCGGGATCCGGGTCCAAGACCCGGGTCCTCGCCGCCACCGCCGCCCGCCTTGCCGCCGAACGTTTCGGCCGCACCACCCGGGTATATGACATCTCGGACTTCCAGCCCTTTCTCGGCAACGCCCAGCGCGCCGAGGATCTTGGCCCCGATGCCCAGACGGCTCTTGCCAGCCTGAAGGCCGCAGAGGCGGTGATCATCGCCGTACCGGTCTACAAGGGCAGCTATCCGGGCCTCTTCAAGCACCTCATCGACCTGCTGCCGGTGGACTTCTTCGCCGGAAAGCCGGTGCTGCTGACCGCCACCGGCGGCGGTGACAGGCATGCGCTGGTCATCGAGCATCAGCTGCGCCCGCTGTTCTCCTTCTTCAGCGCGCAGACGCTGGGCACCGGCGTCTATGCCAGCGAGCGGGACTATCTCGACGGGCGCCTTGTCAACGAGGCGGTGCTTGCCCGCCTCGACCAGGCCGCCGGGGAGCTTGCCCCCTTCCTTGGCCGCCCGCAGCTCAACGCCGCCGCCGTGGGCCACTAGGCCCAGCCCCATCCGCCCGCCGGAGCGGTTCTCCGGTCTTTCCCAGATGAAATGGAGCGAAATCCATGACCTTGACACTCGACCGCCGCAACGCCCTGCTTCTCGGCTTCGGCGCCTCCGCCCTCGGCCTCTTCGGCCCCTCGTTCAACGCCCGCGCGCAGACCGTGAAGGAAGTGCGCATCGGCTGGCAGAAGGGCGGCGTCGTGGCGCTGCTCAAGGGGCGCGGGTTGCTGGAAGAGCGCCTTGCCCCGCGCGGCATCAGCGTCTCCTGGGCGGAGTTCACCTCCGGCCCGCCGCTGCTGGAAGCGCTGAGCGCGGGTGCCCTCGACTTCGGCACCACAGGCGATGTGCCGCCGCTGTTTGCCCATGCGGCCCGTGGCAATCTGGTCTTTGCCGGTGCCTACACGGGTTCGGATACCGGTTCAGCCATTCTGGTGCGCAAGAACTCCGGCATCACCTCGATTGCGGATCTGAAGGGGCGCAAGCTCGCCTTCAAGCGTGGTTCCAGCGCCCATAACGTCGCCCTGCAGCTGCTGCGCACCGCAGGCCTTTCGCTGGATGACGTGGAGCAGGTGGATCTTTCCCCGCCGGACGCAGCGCCTGCCTTTGCCAATGGCTCCATCGACGCCTGGTCGATCTGGGACCCCTACACCGCCAGCGCCGAAAAATCGCCGGAGACGCAGGTGCTGGCCACCGCCGACGGCGTTATCCCGGCCTATGGCTTCCTCTCCGCCAACGGCAAGTTCGCCGAACAGAACGGCGAGCTGCTGGCCGAACTGATCCTTGCCCTGCGCGAAGTAGGCGAGGCTGCGCAGAAAGATCTGCCGGGGACCATCAAGGCCTTCGCTGCAGCCACCGGCCTGCCGGAAGACGTGCTGACCACCGTCGCCACCCGCAAGGGCCAGAACTACGGTTCCATCAGCTTCGTCGAGGAAAAGCACATCGCCTACGAGCAGGCGCTTGCCGACGATTTCCACGCCCTCGGCATCATTCCGCGCAAGCTCGACATCCGTTCGGCCGTCTGGACGCCGAAGTCCGCCTGATCCGCGGCAACACCATTCAAGGAGTCTGATCCATGTCCACGGATAAACTCGATTTCCTCTGGTTCATTCCCACTTCCGGCGACGGGCCCTATCTTGGCTCCTCGGAAGGCCATCGGGCTCCGGAGCCGCAGTATCTGAGGCAGGTGGCTCAGGCGGCCGATACGCTGGGTTATGACGGTGTGCTGCTGCCCACCGGCATCTTCTGCGAGGAGAGCTTCATCACGGCTGCCGATCTCGCCGCCCATACGGAAAGGCTGCGCTTCCTCGTTGCCATCCGCCCCGGCACGGCGTCGCCGGCCTATTATGCGCGCCTGTCCACCGCGCTTGACCGGGTGTCGAACGGCCGGCTGCTGCTCAACATCGTGGTTGGAGGCAACCCGGCGGAGCTGGCGGGAGACGGCATTTTCCAGGCCCATGACGAGCGCTATGACTTCGCCGAGGAATTCTTCACCGTCTGGGAGGATCTTCTGGCCAAGGGCGAGGCACATCTGGATGGCAAGCATGTGCGTGCCCTCAACGCCCGCCTGCCCTTCCGCCCGGTGCAGAGCCCGCGCCCGCCGCTCTATTTCGGCGGTTCATCAGATGCCGCCATCGAATTCGCGTCCGGCCGGGTGGACAAGTACCTGACCTGGGGCGAGCCGCCCGCGCAGGTGGCTGAAAAGCTGGACCGGGTGCGCGAAGCTGCCGCCCGCAAGGGCCGCGAAGTCTCCTTCGGCATCCGCCTGCACTTCATTGTACGGGAAACCGACGAGGAAGCCTGGGCAGCCGCTGACCGGCTGATCTCGAAGCTGACGGACGAGGACATAGCCAAGGCGCAGGCCTGGCTGAACAGCCAGTCGGACAGTGTCGGCCAGCAGCGCATGACCGCCCTGCATGGCGGGCGGCGGGACCGGCTGGAGGTATCGCCCAACCTGTGGGCCGGTGTCGGCCTTGTGCGCGGCGGTGCAGGCACTGCCCTTGTCGGCTCGCCGGAAACGGTGGCGGAGCGCATCCGCGAGTATCAGGCGCTTGGCATCGATACGATCGTCGGCTCCGGCTATCCGCATCTGGAAGAGGCCTACCGGGTCGCCGAACTGCTCTTCCCCGTGCTGAAGGGCTCGGCAAAGCCGCAGCAGCATATCTCGCGCTTCGAGAACATCGCCCCGCAGCGCGGCGGCACGGAGACGGCCCGGCCGGAATTCCGCCCGAAGGTGGCCAGCGCAAGCTGACACTCAAGCGCATTGGCCACACCGGTTCACCTGAGCCGGATCCGGGGCGCGGCGGGACGGTTCTCCTCCCGCCCCACCGCCGCGCCCCGCTCCTTTCTCAAGGGTCAGAGAGAGAACAGAACCATACGCCCGAAGACCCTCAGACGTGAGTGAACCAACCGCCGGACAGAGAAAAGGACATCTCTCATGAGCACCAGTGATCTCATCTACGCCGGGGATCTTCCCTCCCGCCCGCAGCTGCGGCCCGGCGCCTTGTGGCAAAGCCTCAAAACCTTGACGCGCCCGCTGGCTGCCCTTGTGCCCTATATCTTTCCCGTGGGCGTGCTGCTGCTGTGGGAAGCAGCTGCTGCCGCCGGGCTGCTGCCCGACACCTTGATGCCGCGCCCCAGCGCGGTCGCCGTCTCGGCCTGGGAAACGCTCATCAGCGGCGAACTCTTCACCCATCTCGGCGTCTCGGCCCTTCGCGCCCTGTCCGGCCTTGCCATCGGCGGCAGCATCGGCTTCCTCCTCGGCCTTGCCAACGGGGTGAGCCCGCTGTTCCGCGAGGCGACGGACACCACCTTGCAGATGATCCGCAACATCCCCAATCTCGCCCTGCTGCCGCTGGTCATCGTCTGGTTCGGCATTGGCGAAGGGGCGAAGCTGTTCCTCGTGGCCATCGGCGTGTTCTTCCCTATCTATCTCAACACGCTGCACGGCATCCGCAATGTGGACCAGCAGCTCATCGAAATGGGCAGCGCCTATGGCATGAAGCGAACGGAGCTGTTCCGCAAGATCCTGCTGCCCGGCGCACTGCCCTCCGTCTTCGTCGGCCTGCGCTATGCGCTCGGCATCATGTGGCTGACGCTGATCGTCGCCGAAACGCTCTCGGCCTCATCCGGCCTTGGCTACATGGCGATGAAGGCGCGCGAATTCATGATCCTCGAAACCGTCGTACTGTCGATCATCCTCTATGCCCTGCTCGGCAAGCTGGCGGATTCCATCACCCGCGCGCTAGAACGCCGCGCCCTTGCCTGGAGCCCCGCCTATGCCTCATCCTGACGGACACTTCCCGGCCTTCCTTGATGGCCACCCGGCAGCCGCACTCGCTGCCGCCGCCCTTCCGGAAGGCTATCTGCACGTGTCGAGCCACCAGCCGGAAGAGAATCAACCGGACGGACTGGATGACAAGCGTCCCGCAGACGGCGCCGCCATCCGCGTGCGCGGCCTCACGAAAAGCTTCGGCGGCCTGACCGTTCTCGAGAGGCTTGACCTTGATGTTGTTCCGGGTGAATTCCTCGCCATCGTGGGCAAGAGCGGCTGCGGCAAGAGCACCCTGCTGCGGCTTCTGACCGGCCTCGACACACCCACCGGCGGCAGCATCGCCGTTGACGGCAAGGCCCCTCAGAAGGGCTCGGACGACATCCGCCTCATGTTCCAGGAACCGCGCCTCCTGCCGTGGGAGAAGGTGGCCGGAAACGTCGCCATCGGCCTCAGGCACGGCCTTGATACCGGAAACACCGGTCAGTCCGCCGCAACAGGCGCAGCCGCAAGACGCACCGCCACCCTGCCCCAGCCCGTGGCCGAAGCGCTGGAGGCTGTCCAGCTCTCGGACAAGGCCCATGTCTGGCCCTCCACCCTGTCCGGCGGGCAGAAGCAGCGTGCAGCCCTGGCCCGCGCCCTCGTCAGCCACCCGCGCCTGCTCGCCTTCGACGAGCCCCTGGGCGCCCTCGATGCGCTGACACGGCTGGTGATGCAGGAGCTGATCCTCAAGGTGAAACAGCAGACCGGCTTCACCGCCATCCTCGTCACCCATGACGTGGCCGAAGCCGTGGCCCTCGCCGACCGGGTGATCGTGCTCGACGAAGGCCGCATCAAGGCCGAATTCCCCGTCCCCCTCCCCCACCCGCGCCCCAAGGCTGGCACCGAAGCTGCCCGGATCGAGGCGCAGATCCTGGCGGCGATTTTCGGGTGATGGCGTAAAGGAGCACGAAGCCCTTTCCTTCAGCCCGCCCGGACACCAACCTCTCTGCAGCGCAGTCCGTGGCGGCGCTGGCGGCAGACGGCAACAGCCTGATGACGCCCTGGCGCCTTCAGACGCGGTTGCCGTCTTCGTCGAACAGATGCAGATGTTCGGCCGGAAAGCTGACCCGCAAGCCTGCTGCAGGTGTGAGGACGGAGCGGTCCAGGGTGAAGGCCTTGAACGCCTGGCCATGCAAGGCCAGATGCAGGATGATGCCGAAGCCCGTGGGTTCCACCAGATCGACACCGGCCTCCCAGCGCCCCTCGTCAGAGAGGCTGACATGCTCGGGCCGGATGCCAAGCGTCGCCGGGGCGCCGTCCGCCAGACCGCCGCGCGGGGACAGGGGAATGGCTGTTCCATCGGCAAG
Source organism: Pannonibacter sp. I15F10I1 (assembly GCF_900185665.1). NCBI lineage: Bacteria > Pseudomonadati > Pseudomonadota > Alphaproteobacteria > Hyphomicrobiales > Stappiaceae > Pannonibacter > Pannonibacter sp. I15F10I1. Next base: position 452,792 of record NZ_FYAN01000008.1, on the reverse strand, counting down.
GCGGAACTCCGCACCGCCACTGCCGAGATGGTACCGGCCTTCAAGAAAATTCATGCCCGGCGACCCGATGAAGCCGGCGACGAAGAGGTTGGCCGGCCGGTCATAAAGATCGAGCGGTGTCCCGACCTGCTGCACAACGCCGCCATGCATGGCAACGATCCGGTCGGCCAGGGTCATGGCCTCGATCTGGTCGTGGGTGACATAGATCGAGGTTGCGCCCAGGTCCGCGTGCATTTTCTTGATTTCCGCGCGCATCTGTTCGCGCAGGCGGGCATCCAGGTTGGACAAGGGTTCATCGAACAGAAAGGCTTTCGGCTTGCGGACAATGGCCCGGCCCATGGCTACCCGCTGGCGCTGCCCCCCGGAAAGGGCCTTCGGCCGCCGTTCCATCAGAGGCTCGAGGCCAAGTTTGCCGGCAGCCTCCCCGATCATTTCAGCGATCAGTTCCTTCGGCGTTTTGCGCAGGCGCAGGCTGTAGCTCATGTTTCCGGCGACGGTCATATGCGGGTAAAGCGCATAGGACTGGAACACCATGGCGATGTCCCGGTCCTTCGGCGGCAGATCATTGACCCGCTTTCCGGCGATATGAATGCCGCCCGAACTGACGTCCTCCAGCCCGGCAATCATGCGCAGAAGCGTGGACTTGCCGCAGCCGGACGGACCGACGAGAACGATGAATTCACCGTCCTGGATGTCGAGATCAACACCGTGCAGAACCTCGACCACGCCGTAGTTTTTCCGGACGTCCCGAATTTCGATTGAGGCCATGAGAAAACCTTTCAGCCTTTGACCGCGCCGGCCGTCAGACCCTGCACGAGATAGCGCTGGATCATCAGGAAGAAGAGGCAGGCCGGGATCAGCGCGAGCACGCCGGCAGCCATCATCTGTCCGAAATCAACGGAGAATTTGGAAACGAAGGTCAGCAGCCCGACCGGGAAAGTCGCCGCGTCCGTGCCGGAGATCAGCATCAGGGCGAACAGCAGTTCACTCCAGGCCGCAGTGAAGACGAAGCCAAGGGTCGCCGCGATCCCCGGCAGGGTGAGCGGCAGAATGATCTGGCGGAACGCCTTGAACTGGGTCGCGCCGTCGATCATCGCCGCCTCCTCCAGATCCTTCGGAATACCATCGAAGAACGACTGCATCAGGAAGGTCGCGAAGGGCACGTTGAAGGCGGAGTAAACGATCACCAGCCCGGTCAGGCTGTTGGTCAGGCCGAGCGGCGAGAGGATCTTGAAGATCGGGGCGACCAGCATCACCAGCGGAAACATCTGGGTAATCAGCATCAGGGCGATCAGCCAGTATTTCGCCCGGAACGAGAACCGCGACAGGGCATAGCCGGACAGCGAGGCGATCAGCGTTACCACCAGCGCGGTCGAACCGGCGACAATCACCGAGTTGCGGAAGAAGGTCGGGAAGGCGCTGTGCCGGAGCACGAAGTCGAAATGCTCGTAGGTCGTCCTCGACGGCCACATCCGCACCCCTTCGCTGTAGAGCAGATCGTTGGGTGTAACGGCGACCTTGAGCAGCCAGTACAGCGGAAACAGGGCGAAGACCACGTAGCAGAGAATGGCCAGGCGATGGGCCGCGACGAGAGAGAATTTGCGGACATGCATGTTTCAATCCTCCTTCAGAAGCGTCTGGCGGAGGAAGACGATCAGCATCGAATAGACCAGCAACAGGATCAGCAGCACCAGCGCGATGGCCGAGGCATAGCCAAAATCAAGACGCTTGAAAGCCTGGGTGAAGATATAGCTGGCGACGATCTGGGTCCGGTCCGCCGGCCCGCCATTGGTCATCACCACGATCAGATCAGCAAAATTGGCGATCCATACAGTGCGCAGCAGCACGGTAATGGCGATGGTCGGGGCAAGGAAAGGCAGCGTGATGGAGAGGAACCGCTTGATGGGTCCGGCGCCGTCGATGGCCGCAGCCTCATAGAGATCACGCGGAATGGACTGAAGCGCGGCAAGCAGGGTGATGGCAAAGAACGGAATGCCCCACCAGACATTGGCGGTGATCGGCCCCCACATGGCCAGGTGCGGATCGGACAGGATATTGTTCGCCTCACTGCGCAGGCCGAGGGCGAAAAGCCAGTGCGGCAAGGGGCCGATGACCGGGTTGAACAGCCAGGCCCAGTTCAGGCCGGCAAGGAATGTCGGCACCGCCCAGGGCAGAAAGACGAGAGCCTGCACGAGACCGCGCCCGCGGAAAGGCTTGTTGAGCAGCAATGCCAGGATCAGCCCGAGGCCAAACTGCAGAAAGACGGAAGTACCGGTCCACCACAGCGTGTTCGAAAGCGCCCGGTAGAAGGCCCTGTCGCGGGCGAGAGTCTGGAAATGCTCCAGCCCGACGAAGCCGCCGGAAAAGGGGTTGAGCAGCTGAATATCACGGAAGGCATAGGAGATGCCGAGAACCAGCGGCACCAGCATGACCGCGGCGATCAGGAACAGCGCCGGGGCGCTGTACAGATAGGGTTCCGCATCAAGGGCAATGCGCCGCAGCAAGGGCGGCCTGCCCCGGGACTGAACAAGGCGTGTCATCGTTCTGCGCTTCTCTCGCGTCGGGATGGCGTGAGGCCCTGGCGGCGCAGAACGCCGCCAGGGTAAGGCTGCACGGGAAAGGGCAGTTATTTCTTGGCGAGAAACTTCTGCTGCGCCTTGGTCATGTAGTCCGCCCACTTGGCGGCCAGCTCTTCCGGCGTGATGTCGCCGAGCAGGGCTTCCTGCGATGTCTGGATCGCCAGGGAATCCTTGAAATAGGCGAATTCTTCCAGATAGGTCGGCATGGTGGTCGGGATCGCGTCCGGATCCTCCAGAACCTTGAACCAGCCCTTGAACTGCTCGCTGGCATAGAACGGATCATCGGACGCAGATTTCAGGGCAGGCAGCGCCCCGGTGCGCTTGTTCCAGGTCAGGTTGCCTTCCGGTCCTTCAAGCGTCGCGATCAGCTTCCAGGCGAGATCCTTGTTCTGGCTCTTGGCCATCATCGACCAGCCGGCATAGCCGATGGTCGGGAAGGTCTTGCCCGACGGTCCCTTCGGCATGGTCGTGACGCCGAAATCCTCGGCCTTCATGCGCTCGGCAATGGCAATCAGCGCATCGGGGTCCTGGTCCAGGAACGCGCAGGTGCCGCTGTAGAAGCCGGCGACGATCTCGTTGAAGCCCCAGTTGATGGAATCCTTCGGCGCATAGCCATTCTTGTAGAGGTCGATCAGCCAGCTGATGCCCTTCTGCCAGCCCTCGCTGTCGAATGTCGACGTGCCGTCTTCATTGAAGAAGGTATTGGACCCGGCCATTGTCGCGCCGAACATCACCCAGCCGTTCAGGCCACCCGGACCGCCGCGCAGGCAGTAGCCGTATTTGCCCGGCAGGGCGGAGACCTTGCGGGCGGCTTCGGCAAACTCGTCCATGGTCACGGGCGGTTCGGAAACGCCGGCTTCGGCCAGCAGCTTCTTGTTGTAGAACATGGCCCGCAGATAGAAGCCATAGGGCAGCATATAGGCCGTGTTGTCGATGTCGCGGCCAAGCTCCAGAGCCCGGTCGGACAGATCTGCGGTGACTTCCCAGTCGCTCAGATAAGGCTCCAGGCTCTCCAGCATGCCGTTGTTGGCATAGAGCGAGAGCCAGGTGTCCGGCATTTCCATCACATCGGGAATCTCGCCGGCGGAGACCATTGTGGCGAACTTCTGGAACGCCTCGCCCCACGGCAGGGAGATGATCTCGACCTTCGTTCCCGGGTTTGCCTGCTCGAATTGCGCCACGATGGATTTCAAGGTCTCCGTCCGGGCCGGGCTGGTAATGACTTCAACCAGCTTCAGCGTCGTATCGGCCAGTGCCGTACCGGACATCATCGAGGCCAGCAGGCCCGCTGTCAGCATTCTTTTCATCATTGTACTTCCCCTCTTTTTGAAGACATTGATTTTTTATTGGTTTTGGGAGGCAGCGAACGCAGCCTCCAGATCGCGCCACAGGGCCGTGGTTCCCTCCAGGCCCACATGGATGCGCACGGATCGGGGGTCGATGCCGAAGGCCTGTGCCGAATTGGGCTGCGCCTTCTGCTGCAGGACGACCTCGCCGGGGACGATCAGGCTTTCGTGGCCGCCCCAGCTGACCCCGAGCTGAAACAGCTTCAGGTGATTGCAGAAACCGGCGATGTCCGTGCCCTCGCGCAAAGTGAAGGAGAACAGTCCGGAGGTTCCCTCAAGGCCCGGCGGCAGCCGGTTCGCCAGCGCGGGATGGAACACCTCGCCGACCCTTTCATGGGCTTGCAGACGCCGCGCGATTTCCAGCGCCGAAGCCTCATGCGCCTTCATGCGGACCGGAAGCGTGCGCAGGCCGCGGATGAGCAGCCAGGCATCGAAGGGCGACAGCTTGCCGCCGAGATAAGGCAGAGCTTCGCTGCGGATACGGCCGATCAGCTCTGCCGAGCCTGCAACAACCCCGGCCACAACATCGCTGTGCCCGCCCAGATATTTGGAGGCCGAATGCAGCACCAGATCGGTGCCCAGCGCCAGGGGACGCTGAAAGACCGGTGTCGCCCAGCTGTTGTCGATGATCGAGATGACGCCTTCCTTGCGCGCCAGTGCCGCCAGCGCCCCGACATCATGGGCTTCCATGACCCAGCTCACCGGGCTTTCGAGATAAAGGATCCTGGCACCGGGAAGAGCCCTGGCGACCGCATCCTCATCGTGGCCGTCCACATAGGTCACCTCGACACGCATGCGCTTCAGGATCGTGCCGAACAGGCGGAAGGCATCGGGATAGACATGGCGCACGGCAACGATCCGGTCTCCCGGCTCAACGAAAGTCAGGATGGAAGAGGCAATGGCGGCCATGCCGCTCGCGAACCCGAGCGCATCCTCGCCGCCCTCAAGCTTTGCCAGCATTTCCTCGAAGAGCCGGACGGTGGGGTTGAGGCCGCGCGAATAAACCGGGCGGACTTTCTCGCCGCGGTAGGTCTCCAGCATTTCCTCATAGCTTGAGAATGTAAAAAGCGACGTCTGCACGATGGGCGGCACCACGGCACCATAAGCATGGGCCTCATCGTGAGCCGCGATCAGGGAAAAGGGATCCAACGGGCTGGAACCGTCATTCATTTGGACATTTCCTTAATATCTTCCTCGACCACATCGAGAATTTTCAAGGTTTCGCGCCGCGCCGCTTCCGTGTCCTGTGCGGCAATGGCGTTGAACAGGGTGCGGTGATAGGGAAAGGAGCGGCGGGCAAAATCCGCCCGGTTGAAAGGCCGGTCCCAGAAGCGCTCGAAAGCCTCGCGCATCTGCTCCAGAAGCTGCCGGAACAGCGGATTGTGCGTGGCATCATAGATGGACAGGTGAAAGGCCAGGTCCTCCGGACCGGAGGTGCCCTGCTCCAGATGCACCCGTTCCATCTCCATGAGTTTCAGCTCGATGATGGCAAGGTCTTCGCTGGTCCGCTGCCGCGCCGCGACAATGCTGGCTTCCGCTTCGAGGCCGCGCCGGACCTCCAGCGTCTTCAGCAGCACATCGCGCAGGTTCGCCGTGTCCAGCGACAGCGGCATATGGATCGTGGCGGAAGTCACCGGCTTGATCAGATAGGTGCCGCTGCCCTTGCGGGTTTCCAGCACCCCGAGTGCCTGAAAGTGACGGATGACCTCGCGGATGGTCGAGCGGCCAACCGCCAGCGCATCCATCAGCTCCCGCTCGGCCGGCAGCCGGTCACCGGCCTTCAGTCCGGCCTGCGAGACATAAGCTGCCAGCGCTTCCGTCACCTGGCGCACCCGGTCCATGGGCGCCAGCGGCGCGATCACCGGTCTGCTGCTCTCCCCGCCACCCCTCATGCCGCCCCCTGTTCGATAAATCCGAATTGGTCTGACATCTTACCAAAACGGCTGCATGAAAGTTTGTCAAGGGGCGTTCAGGCCAAGGCTCCGGACGGCCGGCGCCTCCAGCCCCCCAAAGGCCCAAGCGCCACAACGCCTTAACCGGCATCCGCGGTTTCAGGTCCCTTTGGAACAGATATGCCGACGCCCGCGGCCAATGGCCGGCCGGGTGGGCAAACGGATCGGGCGGAGAACTGGGGGACGATTTGGAAGTTATGGTGGCTGATGCAGCCTGGTGCGGACGACGGGACTCGAACCCGTAAGCCGTTTGAGGGCGGCGGATTTTAAGTCCGCTGTGGCTACCAGTTTCACCACGTCCGCATGTCTGGGCCGGAGCAAAGGCGCGCCCTTTGGCGGGTCCTGTCCGGTCGGCGTCAGGCCCCGATAAAAGGGCATTGGCCGGTGGCCGGGGAGGCTGTCTCCGGCGCGGGTATGAGGTAGCGGCAGAGGCGTCCGTCTGCAAGTGCAAATTGGTGCGGACATGCAGCCCCTCGCCGGGCAGGCGGCAGGCCCTTGCCGGGCAGGCGGCAGGCCGTTGCCGGGCCGGAGCAAGATCGGTCGCGGTTCTGCGTGCTGGCCGGGCCAAGGGTGGTTTCCGGCTCATCTCCGGCTGTTGAAACGGCCTTCCGCTTCCCTTTTCCCCCACCTCCCCCAGCCTGCGGCAGGAAAATTCTTCTGCGGGGGCTGACACATCTTTCCTTGCAAGCCGGGGCCGCTCATATTAGGCGACAGAACAGACAGGCGAGCCCCATGACAACAGGCAGCATGCCGCCCCGGTCTGGTGCCCCGCGCCAGAGCACCACGGCCTTGCGCGCCAAGTCCTCCAAGTCCCATGCGCAGCGGGTCCTTGACCTGCGGCACAGGGCGGAGACGAATCGGATCAGAACGGAACCTATGGTCACCTATATCGACGCAGCCACCGCCCCGCTCAAAAACACCGGCCAGGTGCGGCTCTATTCGCCGGAAGACTTCAAGGCCATGCACAAGGCCGGCCAGGTGACGGCCGAATGCCTCGACGGCCTTGCAGATCTGGTGAAGCCGGGCGTGACCACGCAGGAGCTGGATGATTTCGTCTACCGCTTCGGCCGCGACAAGGGCGTGCTGCCGGCAACGCTCTATTACCGGGGCTACACCAAGGCGAGCTGCACCTCGATCAACCATGTGGTCTGCCACGGCATCCCCAATGACAAGCCGCTGCGCGAGGGCGATATCGTCAACATCGACGTGACCTTCGTCGTCGATGGCTGGTATGGCGACAGCAGCCGCATGTATCCGGTGGGCGAGCTGAAGCGTTCGGCCGAACGGCTGATCGAGGTGACCTATGAGTCGCTGCTGCTGGGCATTGAGGCTGCCCGCCCCGGCAACACCACGGGCGATATCGGCTATGCCATCCAGACCTTCGTGGAAAAGGAGCGCTGCTCCGTGGTGCGCGATTTCTGCGGCCACGGCGTCGGCCGTCTGTTCCACGACACGCCCAACATCCTGCACTATGGCCGCAAGGGCGAAGGCATCGAACTGAAGCCGGGCATGATTTTCACCATCGAGCCGATGGTGAACCTCGGCAAGCCGCAGGTGAAGGTGCTGAGCGACGGCTGGACCGCCGTCACCCGCGACCGCTCGCTCTCGGCCCAGTTCGAGCATGCAATCGGCATCACCGACACGGGCTGCGAGATCTTCACGCTCTCGCCCAGGGGCCTGCACCGGCCCGGCTTCGACAAGGCCGCCTGAGCAGGATAGACTGACCGGAGCAGCCACACCTCCCGCATACCCCCTCTTCAGCTCTTCTGACCACGGAACGCGGCATGCCGAAGGACGACACGGGCGACAAGACGGATGAGGCGCAGGGCGGCTTTTCGGAGCGCGCCTCCGCGCCGCATTATACCGGCCACCGGGAGCGGCTGCGCGACCGGTTCCGCCAGCACGGGGCGGATGGCTTTGCCGATTACGAGCTGCTGGAACTGTGCCTGTTTCTCGCCATTCCGCGCGGCGACACCAAGCCGCTGGCGAAAGCCCTGCTGCAGCGTTTCGGCTCCTTCACCAATGTGCTGGCAGCCTCACCGGCCCGCATTCAGGAGGTCAAGGGCGCCGGGGAGAAGGTGGCCGATGCGCTGAAACTGCTGCAGGCCTGTGCCACCCGCTATGCAAGAGGCGAGATCGTCGACCGCGAACCGCTGTCCTCCTGGTCCAAGGTCGTCACCTATGTGCGCGCCGCCAGCGGCCATGCGGACCGGGAAGAGTTCCGCATCCTGTTCCTCGACAAGAAAAACGGCCTCATCGCCGACGAGGTGCAACAGCGCGGTACCGTGGACCATACGCCGGTCTATCCGCGCGAGGTGATCCGCCGGGCGCTGGAGCTTTCGGCCACGGCCATCATTCTGGTGCATAATCACCCGAGCGGTGACCCGACGCCCTCGCGCGCCGACATCCAGATGACGAAGCAGATCATCGACATCGCCAAGCCTCTGGGCATCGAGGTGCATGACCACATCATCGTGGCGCGCGGCGCGGAAATCAGCTTCCGGGGCCTGCAGCTGATCTGAGGGCTGTCACATTGAGGCTGGACCGGCTCCACGTTCATGCGCCCGGTGCGCGGCTTCGCACAGCCAGCCCCAGAACATCAGATACCAGTCGCGCACGCCGGTGAGAAAGGCAGGCGAGAGCTGCAGCTCCCCCTGATCGCGGCGCTGCACCAGCCATCCGGCGGCCTCCGCCTTGTTGATGACATTGCGCACATGGGAATGGGAGATGCCCAGCTGTGCAGCGGCCTGCCGTGCGGCGAAGGGCTGCCAGGGCGCCCGCTCCGGCGCGCCGTAATGGGCCTTCAGCAGGATCAGCGCCAGCCGGTCGCCGCAGTCGAACCGGTCGAACCAGGGCCAGGCACCTTCCCCCGCCAGCGATTCCCGGGTCAGGCGCACCATGTCATGGGTCTCGGCCACAAGGCGCAGGCCATAGACGGGATCGGTCTGCAGACGCTGATGAAGGTCCGGCCCCGGCAGCGGCAGCCCGGCCACTTCGGCACAGGCCAGATGGTGGGACAGCCAGGTCTTGAGACCGTTCAGCATCAGCTCCGTCGGCTCCAGCCGCTTTTCGCGCCGGTTGCCGGAGGCCTCAACCGCCCGCACATAACCGGCCAGCTTCAGCAGGCCAATGAAGCTCGCCAGCGTGCGGCTGCGGCCCATCTGCTGCTGCAGGACGGACAGCGTGGCGGCCTCCCCTTCCCCAAGCTGCGCCCGGCAATGAAGGATCGCCAGCAAGCCCGCCGCATGGGACTGCAGGCTCTTGCCGAAGATCTTGTTGATCAGCCGCTCGCCCATGTGCATGGGCAGGATGTTGTCCGCGCAGCGCAAGATTGCGGCCGCATAGGCATCTTCATCCATATGCTGCGGCCAGCCGCCGCGTGTTCGCGCAATCTGATCCATGCGATCTCCCGTTTCAGCGGCACAATACCAGTTCCAGCTTCCAGAAAAAGGTCCCGAATGCATCTGCGGCGGCCCGGCCGTGCCTGAGACTGTCTGAATCTTCAAATGCTTAGACGCCAAACATGACGTTACGTAATCATTGCTTCACGCCGGTATAACAAAACAGCCGGGGAACCTCTCCAACAGGCCCATTCTTCAATGCAGCATTACAATTTGTCTCTTCATGAACTGACCTTAACCAAGTCCATCCGCCATTCTTTAAGTCTTTTCCCGGAGACTAAATTTCAGAAGCCGGGGACGGGTCAACATGGATCAGGGAATAGGGACGCAGGGAGGAAAGATAGCAAACACAATCATCATTCCGGTGATTGGCGTGATGCTGCTTGCCGTCGTGTTTGTTTTCGCAATTCTCATCTGGTCTTCGGCCCTGACCGATACTGCCGCAGAAGACAGCGAGCGCAACCTGATCGAAGGATCGCTGGCGCTGCAGCTGGACCAGCTGAGCAACCAGCAGGAAGCCGCCGCGGTCTGGGACGATGCCTATTTCCGGGCAAAGCGCGGCTCGGAAGAAGCCGCCTGGCTGCTGCACCGGGTTGCGATTTCGCTGTCTCAAATGCACGGACACACCAGGACAGCCATCCTGGACCGCAATCTGTCAGCCATTGTCGCCTATGATGATGATGGTGCAGCCAACTGGCTTGACGAGACGCTGCTCAACGCCCTTAGCGGACCGGTGGCCCGGGTCAGGGCCAGCTACATTGCAAGCTTCAAAAAGACGCCCTCCGGCACCTACAGGTTTCAGCCGGACTACCGGGCCAATCACCGGACCATCTTCGAAAACGGTGTTGTCCTGGCGGGCGGGCGGCCGCATTACTTCAGTGTGACGGCAATCTCTCCGCAGACCCACAACATCGGCGCAGATCGGGATGCGCCGGCCGTGCTGCTGAGTTTCGTCGCCATGACCCCTTCGGTGCTCGGCCGCCTCTCCGGAATGGCAGGTATTGCCGGGATTGAAGCAGGGCCGGTCCAACAGAGCCGCAGCGATGTGGCCTCAATCCTCGTCATGGATCCGTCCGGCCAGCCGGTGATGCGCCTCAACTGGCGCTCATCCCGTCCCGGTTCTCTGATGCTCATGCGCATCCTGCCTGTGCTTGTTCTGCTCGTGCTGGCCATCGCCGCCATGACCGCCCTTCTGCTGAACTATGCAAGGCAATCGACCCGCAAGCTCGCCAACAGCGAGGCCCGCGCCATCTACGCCGCCCAACATGACAGCCTGTCCGGTCTGCCGAACCGTGACTACTTCAGCCGCATGCTGGTGGAGGCTCTTGCGGACTATCAGGACGAGCGCAGCGCCAAGGGGCTGACGGCTGTCATCTACATCGATCTGGATCACTTCAAGGACATCAATGACACGCTGGGCCATGCGGCCGGCGATGAAGTCATCAAGGCGGTGACGGCGCGCCTGCGCACCATCGTGCCGCCCACGGGCATGCTGGCGCGCATCTCGGGCGATGAATTCGCCATGATCCTGTCGGGCTGCCGCTCGCGCTCCCTCATCGAATATCAGCTCAGCCACATCCAGGACGAGCTGAGCCGCCCGCTGCGAGTTGCCGGTAGCGAGCTCTACGTCAGCCTGTCCATGGGTGCAGCCATTGCCCCGCAGGACGGCACCACCGCAGGAGAACTGCTGCGCAAGGCGGACATCGCACTCTACGATGCCAAGGCCAATGGCCGCCGCCGCTGGTCCTTCTTCGATCCGGCCATGGAAGAGCATGTCCACACCCGCGACAAGATCGCCCGCGACCTGCGCCGTGCCATCGACAATGACCTGCTTTCGGTCGCCTATCAGCCGCAGCTGGACAGCCGCACCGGCCGCGTTGCCGCTGTGGAAACGCTGGTGCGGTGGACCCAGCCGGACCATGGGCCGATCAGCCCGGCCATCTTCGTGCCCATTGCCGAAGAAACGGGCCTGATCAACGACCTGGGGCTTTGGGTGCTGCGCCGTGCCTGCCGGGATGCCCATAACTGGCCGGACATCACCGTTTCGGTCAATATTTCACCGACCCAGTTCCGCCATCCGCGCTTCATCGATCAGGTGATCGAGACCCTCTCCGCCTTTGACGTTGCGCCCTCGCGTCTTGAAATCGAGGTGACGGAGTCCGTCTTCGCCGGCAAGGACGACACCGTTCTGACGGCCATGAAGCGGCTGAAGGAACTGGGCCTCAAGATCGCGCTGGATGACTTCGGCTCGGGCTATTCCAGCCTCAGCTACCTGCGCCGCTTCCCCTTCGACATTCTGAAGATCGACCGGGACTTCATCTCCCCGGTGGATGAGAGCCCGCAGGCGCAGGCGATCGTGCGCACCATCATCGATCTGGGCGCGGCCCTCGGCATGACCGTGGTGGCCGAGGGCATCGAAACCGCGCCGCAGGTGCAGTTCCTCACCAGCGCCGGCTGCGAGCGCATGCAGGGCTATTACATCGGCCGCCCTGCCCCGGTCGAAACCGTCTCCGCCCTCATCCAGAGCATCAGCCTTGACCCGATGATCCTGCGCCCGGCCAACCGCCTCGCCGGGTAAGACCGTGCGGCGCTTGAGCCTTTTCAAGGCGTGATGCGTCAGCCATCGAAAGCCTTGGAAACAGCATCCGCCGTCAGTTCAGTGCCCTGACAGCCCGTCAATGATGGCGCAGTCCGGACAGCTGTCGCCCCGGCAGGCCTCGACCATCGCGGTGAGATCGTCGCGCAGATCCATGAGCTGACGGATCTTGGTTTCCAGTTCCGCCAGATGCGCCTCGGCCACAGCCTTCACACGGGCGCTGCTCCGGTGCGGGTTCTGGCGCAGCTCCAGCAGGCTGCGGCAATCCTCGATGGAAAAGCCGAGGCTGCGGGCACGCTTGAGAAACTGCAGCCGCTCCACATCCGCCGGCGAATAGGCACGGTAGCCGTTGTCCTGCCGCAGCGGGCGCACCAGCCCGATGTCCTCGTAATAGCGCAGTGTCTTGGCCGGAAATCCCGTCAGTTCCGAGACTTCGCCAATGCTGCTGCCGGCCTCTGTCATGTCAGGTCTCCGTTGCAGCCTCGTCCGGCACCACCTTGACCACCAGACGGCGGTCCGCCAGCCGCATGGCGGTAAAGGGGCCACCCGCCACGCCGATCAGCGCCGCCGGGTCGAGAAGATGGCTTCCGGCCTGACCATAGCGGGTCTTCAGATAGTCCGCCACCCAGGCCTCCTGACGCTGGGCAAAGCGCCGCGCCGCAAGCCCGCCAGCCTCCAGAAACACCCGGTGCGCTTCAATCGCCTCGTGCAGTGCCTCAAGGCCGCTGCCGTCCTGCGCACTGACCGGCAGCACCGGCACCTGCCAGCCCTCGCGCTCCCGGTCGCTCAGGGACAGGGCCCCCTTCACATCCGCCACGGCACGGGCCGCATAGGCGCCCATGTCGGCCTTGGTCACCACGATGATGTCGGGCAGCTCCATCACGCCGGCCTTCATGAACTGCAGGCTGTCGCCGGAGCCCGGCTGGATGCACAGAACGAGCGTATCGACCGCGATCGCCACATCCGCTTCCGACTGGCCGATGCCGACGGATTCAACGATCACCGCCTCGCGCGCCGCCCGCATGACGGCAATGGCCGCCAGCGCGTGATCCGAAAGCCCGCCCAGCCGGTCCCGCGCTGCCATGGAGCGGATGAAGATGCCCGCATCCTCAGGGTCAGCCGTCAGCCGTGTCCGGTCCCCCAGAAGCGCCCCACCCGAGCGGCGGGAGGACGGGTCCACGGCAATGATGCCGGTGGTCTTGCCCGCGCCCCGCAGCCCCTTCAGCAGGCTGTTGGTGAGCGTCGATTTGCCCGCCCCCGGCGGTCCGGTCAGACCCAGCACATGGCCAGAACCCTCCCGGCAGGCCGCATCCAGAAAGGCATCCACCTCCGCCTGCCCGTGACCGGTCTCGATCCGGGTCAGCGCCCGGGCAAGGGCGAGCTTGCCCCCGGCCCTGAGCGCAGCGATGGCCTCACTGCCCACCATGCCTCATGTCCGGCGCAGATAGGACTGCGCCGCCGCAAGCCGGGCAATGGGCACGCGGAATGGCGAGCAGGACACATAGTCGAGGCCGACGCTTTCGCAGAAGGCAATCGAGGCCGGGTCACCGCCGTGCTCGCCGCAAATGCCGAGCTTGATGTCCGGCCGCACCGCCCTGCCCCGTTCGGCTGCGATGGAGATCAGTTCGCCGACACCATCCCTGTCAATGGAAACGAACGGATCCTGCTCGATGATGCCCTTGAGCTGATAGGTGCCGAGGAAGGACGCCGCATCATCACGGGAAATGCCGAAGGTGGTCTGTGTCAGGTCATTGGTGCCGAAGGAGAAAAACTCCGCCGTGGCGGCAATGTCGCCGGCGCGCAGGGCAGCGCGCGGCAGTTCCACCATGGTGCCGACCTGATAGGACACGGCAACGCCGGTTTCCTTCGCTACGGCCTCCGCCATGGCGTCGATGCGCCCGCGCACGAGGTCCAGCTCCGCCTTCAGGCCCACGAGCGGCACCATGATCTCCGGCACCACCGGTGCACCGGTCTGCCTGCCTGCCTCGACAGCCGCCTCGAAGATGGCGCGGGCCTGCATCTCAGCGATCTCCGGATAGGAGACCAGCAGACGGCAGCCGCGATGGCCAAGCATTGGGTTGAACTCTTCGAGGTCCAGCGCCCGTTCGCGCAGCTTCTCCGCGTCAATGCCCATGGCAGCGGCGACTTCCGCAATCTCTTCATCGGACTTCGGCAGGAACTCGTGCAGCGGCGGATCCAGCAGGCGGATCGTCACCGGCAGGCCATGCATGATCTCGAACAGCTGCACGAAGTCATCCCGCTGCATCGGCAGCAGTTTGCCCAGCGCCGCGCGGCGGCCTTCTTCCGCCGAAGCAAGGATCATCTCGCGCACGGCAATGATGCGGTCGCCATCGAAGAACATATGCTCGGTGCGGCAAAGGCCGATGCCCTCCGCGCCGAACTGCCGGGCGGCCCGTGCATCCGCCGGCGTTTCGGCATTGGTGCGCACCTTCATGCGCCGCACCTCGTCGGCCCAGCCCATCAGCGTGGCAAAGTCACCGGAAAGCGCGGGCTGCAGCATCGCCACCTCGCCCACCAGAACCTGGCCGGTTGATCCGTCGATGGTGATCACATCGCCCTTGGCAAGCGACCGCCCGCCCGCCGTGAGGGTGCCATTGCGGTAATCGATGCGGAGCGCACCGGCGCCAGAGACACAGGGCTTGCCCATGCCGCGCGCTACCACCGCCGCGTGGCTTGTCATGCCGCCCCGGCTGGTCAGAATGCCTTCCGCAGCATGCATGCCATGAATGTCTTCCGGGCTGGTCTCAACGCGCACCAGAATGACCTTGCGGCCGGCAGCCTTGGCCTCTTCGGCCTCTTCCGAGGTAAAGACAATGGCCCCGCTGGCCGCCCCCGGGGATGCCGGAAGACCGGTAACGAGGATGTCGCGCTTTGCCGCCGGATCGATCGCCGGATGCAGCAGCTGGTCCAGCGCCTGCGGCTCGACGCGCAGCACCGCTTCCTCGCGGCTCAGCAGCCCTTCGTCCGCCATGTCGACGGCAATCTTCAGCGCCGCCTTGGCCGTGCGCTTGCCCGAACGGGTCTGCAGCATCCACAGCTTGCCGCGCTCGATGGTGAATTCCAGATCCTGCATGTCCCGGTAATGGGCTTCCAGCCGGTCGCAGATGGTCTGAAACTCGGCGAAGGCCTCCGGCATCAGCACCTCCAGAGAAGGCCGTTCGGACCCTGCCTCAAGCCTTGCCTTCTCGGTGATGTCCTGGGGCGTGCGGATGCCGGCCACCACGTCCTCACCCTGCGCATTGACGAGGAACTCGCCATAAAGCGCCTTCTCGCCCGTGGACGGATTGCGGGTGAAGGCAACGCCCGTGGCGGAGGTTTCACCCATGTTGCCGAAAACCATGGCCTGCACATTCACCGCCGTGCCCCAGTCGGCCGGAATGTCATGCAGGCGGCGGTAGGTCTGGGCGCGGGCGGTCATCCAGGACTCGAACACAGCCCCGATCGCCCCCCACAGCTGATCCATCGGATCCTGCGGGAACGGCCGCTCCAGCTCGTCTTCCACCAGCGCCTTGTAGCGCTCGACAATGCTGATCAGTTCTTCGGTGGACAGATCCGTATCCAGCGAGTGCCCGGCCTCATCCTTCACCTCATCGAGGATTTCCTCGAAGGCGTGATGATCAAGGCCCATCACCACATCGCCGTACATCTGGATGAAGCGGCGGTAGCTGTCATAGGCAAAGCGGCGGTCACCTGCGGCCCGTCCGATGGCTTCGACCGTCACATCGTTGAGACCGAGGTTGAGCACCGTGTCCATCATGCCGGGCATGGACACTCGTGCGCCGGAGCGGACCGACACCAGCAGCGGGTTCTGCGCATCGCCGAAGCGGCGGCCGGTCAGTTCCCCGGCTGCGGCAAGGGCCAGCTCCACCTGCTGCGCCAGATCGTCCGGATAGGTCTTGCCCTTGTCGTAATACCAGGTGCAGACCTCTGTGGTGATGGTAAAGCCAGGCGGCACGGGAAGGCCCAGATTGCTCATTTCGGCAAGATTGGCCCCCTTGCCGCCGAGCAGGGTCTTCAGACCCGCATTTCCTTCCGCAGTTCCATTGCCGAAGCCATACACCCACTTGGTCATGCTGCATCTCCCGTTACGCGTCCCGCCACCGGGCTGCCTCCTCCGGCGGAAAGCTGAACGCTGACCTCGCGCCCGTTATTCCTGCAATGCCGGACCGGAGCGCACAAGGCTTTTTTGCACCGCAACGCAAAGCACCAGTTGAACAGGGCTTGGCAATTGGCCGAAGGTCGAATGCGGCAAGACGTCTGACAATCATCAGGCTGGCATCGCGAAGCTTTGTGATAAATGTGATCAGGTGATACCACCAAAGGCGGGGCTCCGGCTTGCCCCGGCGCCACAAAGCCGCCATCGTATCATGAAGATGTGGGTTCACATGGAATCACGATGGCGCATACCATCGGTCCTGAGAGGTAAGATGACGACGTTGACCGACGTTCCGGCGCAGAAGCGCAAGATTTCCGCGGGCCGCTGCAGCCGCCTGCTGCTTGGCGTGGCGCTTCTGATGGTCCCGGTGCAGGTGCAGGCCTCTTCTGGCGAGCCGGTAGCAACACAGCCGCAATATGGCACCCCTCAGGATCTTCCCGTCACGCAGGCAGGCAGCTATCTGGCAGCGCGCCTTGCCGCCCGCTGGAACGATTTTCCCTCGGCTGCCGCCTTTTTTGAAGAGGCGCTCGGCACCGATCCGGAAAACGGCCTCCTGGTGGAACGCGCTTTCATGCTGCGCATGGCCAGTGGCGACTTTGAGGATGCACGCATTCTTGCCGAGGACATGCAGGCCCTCAAGATCCGCAACTTCATGGCAAGCCTCCTGAAAAGCCTTGATCTGGCGCGCGACGGCAGCTTCCGCGAAGCCTCCCAGACGCTGGAAAGCGATGGCGGCGGTCCGCTTGCAGATCTCACCGTCGGTGTTTCCAAGGCCTGGTTCGACCTTGGAGCGGGCGACCTGAAAAAGGCGCTTGCAGGTCTTGATGCGCTGAAGGGCCCTGACTGGTTCAATGTGTTCAAGCACAACCATGCCGCCCTGATGGCCCAGCAGGCCGGGCGTATGGACATTGCCCTGACGCGGATCAAGCAAGCCTATGAGGCGGACCGCGGAGCGCTGAAAGTTGCCGATACCTATGCCATTCTGCTTGCCTCTGCCGGCAAGAAGAAAGAAGCCCTCGCGGTCCTCAACCAGTATGATCAGCTGATCCCAAGCCATCCCATCCTCTCCACAACCCGCGCGCGGATCGAGAAGGGGGAGACGTTTGGCCCGGTTGTCGCGGACCCGCTGACGGGAATAGCTGAACTTCTGAGCGGCCTCGGCTCGGCCATCGGCAATGACGGCGCAGAAGAACTGGGCGCTGCCCTGCTCAACCTGTCGCTGGATCTCAACGGAGATGGCGATTTTGCAGCTCTCGCCCTTGGCGGGCTGTATAACCGGCTGAATGCGCCGGACCGGGCCATCACCGCCCTGGAGCGTGTGCCGGAGAGTTCACCGCTGAAGCGGGACGCGGAGATCCAGATCGGCCTCAACTTCAACGCTCTCGACAAGGTGGATGAGTCCCGCCAGCATCTGCAGGCCCTCATCGACAAGGACCCGGCTGATCTTGAGGCGATCATTGCGCTTGGCAATGTGCTGCGTTCCCGCGAGATGTTTGCAGAGGCCGAGGTGGTCTACACCAAAGGCATCGACACGGTGGACAAGCCCCAGCCGGAGCATTGGGGCCTTTATTACAACCGCGGCATTTGCCGCGAGCGGCTGAAGAAGTGGAACGAGGCGGAGGTCGATCTGCGCACGGCGCTGGAGCTTTACCCGGACCAGCCGCAGGTGCTCAATTATCTGGGTTATTCGCTCGTTGATCAGGGCATGAAGCTCGATGAAGCGATGCAGATGATCCAGACGGCCGTCCGCCTGCGCCCCAGCGACGGCTATATCGTCGACAGCCTGGGCTGGGCCTATTACAGGCTCGGCCGCTACGAGGAAGCCACGCGGGAACTGGAGCGTGCGGTCCAGCTGCGCCCGGCCGATCCGGTGATCAACGACCATCTGGGCGATGCCTACTGGAAGGTGGGACGCCGTCTCGAGGCCCGGTTCCAGTGGAACCATGCCCGCGACCTCAACCCCACGCCGGAAGATCTTGTAAAGATCCTCGACAAGATCGAAAACGGCCTGCCCGACACGCCTGCGGCCGTCGAAGCCAGCGCTCCGCCGAAGAACGGCGGCTGATCCGGCCATGAGGGGGAACGGAGCATCATCCGGCGCGGACACCGCGCCGGTTTTTTCCTGCCTTGCCAGAGCCAAGATCAATCTGGCCCTGCACATTACGGGGCGGCGGGAAGACGGCTATCACCTGCTGGACAGCTTCACCATCTTCGCTGAAACGGGCGACCAGCTGAGCCTCCGGACCGCGGCAAGCTCCTCCTTCACCGTCTCCGGCCCCTTTGCCGCCGCGCTGGAAGGCGGCGGCCCGGCGGACAGCAATCTCGTATTGCGCGCCATCGCCGCGCTGCAGAACGCGTCCGGCCAGTCTCTGCCACCCTTTGCCGTGCATCTGGAAAAGAATCTGCCGGTCGCCTCCGGCATCGGTGGCGGGTCGGCGGATGCGGCAGCGGCTCTGAGACTGGTCCTGGAGGCCACAGGCCTCGCGGTGCCTTCGGATGCGCTGCAATCCATCACGCTGGACCTCGGGGCGGACGTGCCTGTTTGCCTCGCCGGGCGGCCGGCCCGCATGTCCGGCATCGGCGAAACCCTTGCTCCGCTGCCCCCCCTGCCCCGCTGCGGCCTGGTGCTGGTCAATCCGGGCGTGGCGGTCAGCACGCCTGCCGTGTTCCGCGCGCTTGAATGCCGCGACAATCCGCCCCTGCCCGCACTGCCTGAGGAATTCTCCAGCCGCAAAAATCTCATCTGCTGGCTGAAGGAGACCCGCAACGACATGCAAGCCGCAGCCATTGGCCTGTCACCGGTCATTGCGGAAGTGCTGGCTGCGCTGGAAGCTCACCCGGCAGCAGAGTTCTGCCGCATGTCCGGCTCCGGCGCCACCTGCTTTGCCCTCTGCGCGCCGGAGGCAGCGGGCGCACTGGCAGATGACCTGCGCCAGCGGCACCCCGGCTGGTGGATTGCAGCCAGCGAAGTGAGCGCCGGATAAGTGTCCCGTCAGCGGACAACGGGTGAGCCACTCCCGCATTCTTTGCGCCCGAAACAATCGTGACATTGGGCATGCAGCCGGCGTCATGCGATCAACCCCGGCCATCGCATGACGCTTGGGCATCCTAATTTATGACAGGGATATTAAAAATCTTTACATTTATATTCATATTTAGGATGTGATCCCTGAGAAAACTTTCAGGGGATCTTCATGTTTTCCAGATGGAACAAGCTGCCGGTCGCACTCGCGCTCGTTCTGGCCCAGCCGGTCAGCTCGATGGCGGATCAGATCACGATCACCGACCACGAAAACCGTGAGGTTGTGCTGGCAAAACCTGCCGAAAGGATCGCATCCATCCCGATCCCGATGGCATCGACGATCATCGCCATGGATGGCGGAACCTCGAAGCTGGTCGGGATGAACCCGACCGCAAAGTCGGCGATCGTCGAGGGTGTGCTCGGCAGGATATTCCCCGAAGCCAAGGACATCCCCTCCGGCATCACTGCGCCGAACTTCATTCCGAACGTCGAGGAACTGGCGGCCACCAATCCCGATCTGGTCATCCAGTGGGCAGACCGTGGCCCGGATCTGGTCGATCCGATCGTCAATGCC
Source organism: Pannonibacter sp. I15F10I1 (assembly GCF_900185665.1). NCBI lineage: Bacteria > Pseudomonadati > Pseudomonadota > Alphaproteobacteria > Hyphomicrobiales > Stappiaceae > Pannonibacter > Pannonibacter sp. I15F10I1. Next base: position 433,145 of record NZ_FYAN01000008.1, on the reverse strand, counting down.
GGACTGACCGCGCTTCTGATCTCCTACGGAACAGAGGAAAAGACCAAGCAGTATCAGGCCATGGTGGCAACCGCGATGGGCAAGCCCGAACGGGCGGAGCTGATCAACGGCTGGCGCGATCAGGTGGCCGCCGAAATGACAGCAAAGTCGAAGGACATCCCGGACGGGAACCGGCCGAAAGTGCTCTATCTCGGCCGTGCGCTCGAAACGCTGACCGCTTCCGGCGACAAGGGCAACTACAACGCCTTCTATATCAATCTGACCGGCGCGGCCTCGGCATCGGCCAATCTCGAAGGCCAGGGCACGACGATCAGCCCGGAGCAGATTGCCGAGTGGAACCCCGATGTCATTCTCCTGAACAGCTTCGAGGCAAGGCTTGGCGTCGAACGGGTCTATGAGGATCCGATCCTGTCGCTGACAAAGGCCGCTCAGGAAAAGCGCGTCTACAAGATGCCGCTTGGCGGCTACCGCTGGGATCCGCCAAACCAGGAAAGCCCGCTGACCTGGATGTGGCTCGGCAATCTGATGCATCCGGACATCTTCCAGTATGACCTGCGCAGCGAAATGAAGAAGGCTTACAGGACGCTCTACGGCTACGATCTGACCGAAGAGGACATCGACGGCATCCTGTGGATCGGCATGCAGGGCGATGCTGCCGGTTACGCCCAGTTCAGGGCGAAGTAAGATGACGATCGCCGCAGCTGAAAACCGGCGCGGAAGGTCGGCCGGTCTGCGGATCGGGGCGTTCGGGCTCATGGTTCTGGCGCTGTGCGCCAGCATGCTGTTCTCGATCGGCGCCGGACGCTTTTCCGTCGATCTGACGCGCATTGCCGAGATACTGGCGGCGGCGGCGCTCAACCCCGGCGCGGCACCGGCCGAGATGGACGAGCGCATCGTCCTGCTCGTGCGTCTGCCGCGCGTGCTGCTGGCGGCGTTGTCGGGTGCCGCGCTTGCCGTTGGCGGTGCGGCACTGCAAGGCGTGTTCCGCAATCCTCTGGTCTCGCCGCAGGTGCTCGGCATCAGCCAGGGCGCGGCCTTCGGCGGCGCACTTGCCATTCTGTTCGGCTATTCCGGCATGGTGCTGCTCGGCATGGCCTTCGTTCTGGGCCTGTCGGCGCTGGTTCTGGTCGGGCTTCTGGCCCGTATCAACGGCCGCACCGAGGTGATCACGGTGATCCTCGCCGGCATGATCATCGGGGCGCTGTTTGCAGCGCTGGTGTCCATCGTGCAGTTCGTTGCCGACCCCAACACTTCTCTGCCTGCCATCGTGTACTGGCTGATGGGGTCGTTCTCGACCGCCACCTGGCCGAGGCTGTGGCTTGCCGTTCCGGGCATGGGCCTTGGCCTTGCTGCCGTCTGGCTGTTGCGCTACCGGCTCAATCTTCTGGCGCTTGAAGAGCAGGAGGCCCGCTCGCTCGGCGTCAATCCCGACCGGGAACGCTGGTACATCTTCATCGCCATTTCGCTGATGACCGGCACCTCGGTGGCGGTGGCTGGCATCATCGGCTGGATCGGCCTCGTCGTGCCGCATGCAGCGCGCATCCTGGTCGGCGAAGACCATCGCGCGCTGATCCCGGCCTCGGCGCTGCTCGGTGCCGCCTATCTGACGCTGATTGACACCATGGCGCGCACGCTGACCGCAGCCGAGATCCCGCTTGGCGTCCTGACCGCTCTGGTGGGTGCCCCGGTGTTCGGCTACCTGCTGCGGCGCCATTTCAGGGAGACGAACCGCGCATGATCGGGCTTCACGATGCGTCCGTATCCTTCGGCGCCCGCACGCTGTTTTCCGGCATCACCTTCAACGTGCCCGTTGGCCGCTCCATGGCCGTCCTCGGCCCCAATGGCCGCGGCAAGACCACGCTTTTACGCGCCATGCTCGGCTTTCAGCCGTTGGCAAAAGGCAGCCGCAGCGCACCGAAAATTGCAGGCTACGTGCCGCAGCACGGCGCCTCGCAGGCAAAGCTGTCCGGCCTTGAGGTGGTGATCATGGGCCGGGCCGCCCGGCTGGGCCTGTTCGGCCAGCCCTCCGCGGAGGATCACGCAGCAGCGGAAGAAGCACTGGCCGAGGTTGGTGCGTCCCATCTGGCCGGGCTGCGCTACGACCGCATGTCCGGCGGCCAGCGGCAGATGGTGCTGATCGCCCGCGCCATCGCCACCGGATCGGCCGCACTGATTTTCGATGAGCCGACCTCGGCCCTCGACCTCGGCAACCAGTCGCGCACGCTGGAGCTTCTCAACACGCTGCGGCTCCGCCGCGACAAGGCAATCCTCTTTACCACCCACGACCCGAACCATGCCCTTGCCGCAGCCGACGACGTTCTCCTGATGATGCCGGGCGGCCGCGAGATTCATGGCACCGTCGATGAGATGATCGAGCCCGGCAATCTCTCCGAACTCTACGGTGTCGCGATGCGATGGGTGGACATCACTGGACCTGCAGGCGAGATGCGGCGGGCAATCCTGCCGGCCTTTGCCGGAATAGAGGCCGCATGAGCACGATCTATCTGAAATCCGCCTATGACGCCCCCTCGGAGGCGGTGCTGGCGGCCGCAGCCGAAGGCCTGGTGACAATCGTCGGGCAGCCGGAGCTGACTGCGGACATGCTTCTGGCGCATGAGGGCCTGATCACCGGCAATCAGCTCGACCAGAATGCCATGCTGGCGTTGAAGGACGGGCTCGCCGCCTTTCTCAATGCCGGCGGCCGCTGGTTCTTCAACGGCCATATGCTCCGCCCGCTGGTGGATGGCATGGCGCAGTACCGGCCAATCGAGGCGCCGAAACGAGCCGATTTCAACCTGTCGTCCGTCAACCAGCATCCGCTGTTTTCCGGTATCGAGCTCTCGAAGCTTGAGACCAACAAGGGTGTGGCGGGCTTCTACGGCAGAGGCTGCAATCCGATGCCCGAGGGCGCGGTCGCGGTTAACGGGCTGGGCCCGGCAAACGTGCCGGTCGACTGGGTCTGGGCGCGGCCGGAAGGCGGTCGTATCTTCTCCCACGCCGGAAATGACCTCGGCTCCATAGGGCTGGAATGGGACCTCGCGGGCGAGTTGATGCGGCGGATCATCGGCTGGACCCAGGGCGGCGCCTGCATTGACCCCTGGCCCGCCGCACCGTCCGCACCCGCGGCCGATCTGCCGCTGGCAGAACCTGAGACCTACACCGGCATGCGCAATCAGCGCCGGACCGGACGGCGGCGCGTCGTCGCGCCCTCCTGTGGCACCTATTACCATATCCGCAGTCTGGAGGGCGCGCGCTACACTGATGTCTTCGATGTGATCTGCGCGCCCGAGCAACTCGGTGACGTCCTGCAGCCCGGCGATATTCTCTGGGTTCCGTGCCGCACGCCAGCGCAGCGGATGATCGCCCAGAAGTCCGTGCTTGCCCGCCACCTGGAGGCCGGCGGCACGGTGATTGCGCTTGGCGAGAGCCGGTCCGACCTGTGGCTGCCGGATGTCAGCTTCACCGGAACCCCGACGAACTGGTGGTGGTGGCTCGACCCGGCCGCCGATCTCGGCGTGCGCGTCACCGGGGCTGCTGCCAGCCATCCGCTGATGGCCGGGATCGGCAGCAAGGACGTGACATGGCATCTGCATGGCTGGTTCACGCCGCCGGATGGAGCCACCGTTCTTGCCCGCGACGGTGATGGCCGCGCCATTTTCTACGAGGACAAGGTCTCGACGCCCGGAACGATGATCCTTTCCTCACTCGACCCGATGTTTCACCATGGCTCGCATTTCATGCCCGCGACGACAAGCTTCCTCGACCGTTTCGTTCCCAACCTGAAAGCCCTTGCAGATGACTGATTTCATTACTGTTCTGGACAACGGCCGTCCGCTTGGCTTCACTTTCGATGCCATCAACGCCTATCACGGCGGCGGCTTTCCCGGCGGCGTCGCCCACGCCCTGAAGGCGATGCAGGCAGCGTTTCCCCTACTCTCCGATACACCGCTCGAACGGCGCGAAGTCACGATCGTGACAGCCTTCTCCGGCCCCGGTGGGCACGATGCGCTGGAAATGGTGACCCGTGCACTGACCGGAGGACGGCTGACCGTCGACAAGGCGATTGGCGGCAAGGATGTCATCACCGATCACCCGGGGCCCTACGTCTTCCGCTTCAGCTATCGCGGGCGGACGGCAGAGGCCGTGATCAGACCGGGGCATGTGAGGGAAGAATTCGTCACCCTGGGCGCCAAGAAAGACAAGACACCCGGCGAGATTGCCCGGCACGAGGAATTGAAGGCCGAAATGGCCAGCCGCCTGCTGCCGCTTGCTGCGGAAGACGTCTACGCCGTCAGCGTGTCGTAAGGCTCTGCCCGCCCACCGGTATCAATCTGCGGGCGGGCGGGGCTTCAAAGTTCACCAGCATATTGCTGAAATGACGGCCTTTGCCGGGTGAGTCTCAACTCACCCGGGCGATGCAGAATTCGACGGCTTCGCGCAGGGCTTCCGTCAGCGGGCCCTGCGGCAGTTCATCGAGGGCGGCCATGGCGCTGGCGCCATACTGGCGGGCGCGGACAATCGTTTCCTCGATGGCGCCATGGCGGCGCATCAGCGCAATGGCTTCCTCAAGATCGCCATCGCGGATATCGCCCTCTTCGAGGCAGCGCTTCCAGAAGGCACGCTCACTGTCCGTCCCGCGCTCCAGAGATACGACGACCGGCAGCGTGATCTTGCCCTCGCGGAAATCATCGCCGACCTGCTTGCCTAGGTCGGCGCTCGACCCGCCGTAATCCAGCGCATCATCCACGAGCTGGAAGGCAAGGCCGAGATCCATGCCATAGCGGCGGGCGGCAGCACGCTGGGCCCCCTCGACACCGGCGATCACAGGCCCGACTTCGGCAGCAGCCGCAAAGAGCGCAGCGGTCTTCGCCTCGATCACCTTGAGATACTGTGCCTCATTGGTGGAAATGTCCTTGGCCGCACCCAGCTGCATCACCTCGCCCTCGGCGATGATGGCAGAGGCTTCGGCGAGAATGCGCAGGGCCTCCAGCGAGCCCACGTCCACCATCATCTTGAAGGCCTGGCCGAGCAGATAGTCGCCGACGAGAACGCTGGCCTGGTTGCCCCAGAGCTTGCGCGCCGCCAGCTTGCCCCGGCGCATGTCGCTTTCGTCCACCACATCGTCATGCAGCAGCGTCGCCGTGTGCATGAACTCGACGCTGGCCGCGAGAATGACATGGCCCGTGCCGCGGTAGCCGAACATGTCCGCCATGGCGAGGGTCAGCATGGGCCGCAGGCGCTTGCCGCCCGAGTCGATCAGGTGCTTGGCAATCTCGGGGATAAGCTCGACATTCGAGCCCGCCTTGGACAGGATCAGATCGTTGACCTGCCCCATGCCGCCTGCCGTCAGATCGACGAGCGGCTGGATTGCGGGCTTGGCTTTCTTCAATTCGGGTGCGGAAGCGGCGACGGCTGCCAAAACACTCTCCCAAGGCTGGTTTTGGCGGACAATAGGTCGGCAAGCGTCCCCCCGCAAGGGATCAATCGTTTGACAAGGCAGTGAACAGTGTTGTTCACCACCGGAAAAGACGCATAAACCATATGTCTGCACTGCGCTCTATTCAGAGAGGGAAACCGGGATCATGGAAGAACTGCTGAAGACCAATGATCTGGTTCTCATTTCAGCTGTGGGAGCGATGTTTGACGAGGCCGGGATCGCGCATTTTGTCGCGGATGCCAACATGAGCATTCTGGAAGGCTCGCTCGCCATGATTCCCCGGCGAATCCTTGTCCCTGCCGATCAGATCACCGCCGCCCGCCGCCTGATGCGCGACGCGGGCCTTGGCCATGAGCTGACGCCGGAAGAAAGATCCTGACGTGACGCGCCAGATCCCTCCTGCCCCCGTCCCTTCGGCCCCCGTCCCTCCTGCCCCTGAGCTTGCCGCCCTTGCGCTGCCGGAAGGCGTTGCCACCACACGCGATGCCTTTCTGGGCGGGCTTGTCACCGTCGAGCAACCCGCAAAGGGTTTTCACCGTGCCGGGCTCGACGCGGTCTATCTTGCCGCAGCCCTGCCCGATGGCACAAAGGGCCATGTGGTGGATCTGGGCGCAGGTGTTGGCACAGCGGGCTTCTGTGCGGCAGCGCGCCTGCCTGATATTCGCGTCACTCTGGTGGAGATCGACCCGCTGGCCGCCCTTCTGGCCCGGCGCGCACTGGCTGATTCCCTCAATAACGCTTTTGCATCCCGCGTGAGCGTGCTGGAGGCCGATATCACCGCCAAGGGTTCCCAGCGCCATACGGCGGGGCTCACCCCTTGCATGGCCGATCACGTGATCATGAACCCGCCCTATTACCAGCCCGGCCAGTTCCGCGCCTCCCCGTCCGGCGAACGGGCCAGCGCCCATGTGCTGGACGAGCGGGGGCTGGAGCCCTGGGCAAAGACGGCAACCGACATTCTGCGCGAAGGCGGAACGCTCACGGTCATCTTCCGTGCCGATGGCCTGCAGGAGCTGCTGGACGTGTTTCAGGGCCGGTTCGGCGCCATCGACATCATCCCGCTGCGCCCGCGTGCCGATGCCGCCGCCACCCGCATCCTCCTGCGCGCCATCCGCGCCAGCAAGGCGCCATTGAGGCTGATGCCTGGCTTTGTCTTGCACGAGGGCGAAGGCTCGGATTTCCGGCCGGAAGCCCGCGCCGTCATGCGCGACGGCAAGGGGCTCGGGATACAGCCAAGGCCCTGAAACGCCCTGACCGGCAGATTTGGGGTCAAGTTCTCCGTCCGCCGGAAACTCCCGGTAGATCTCGTGACAAGGATGCTTCGCCAGCGCCCGGAAGGGATGGCGAAGCAGACCGGAGTTCATGAGAAATACCAGGGAGTAGAAGCTCATGTCTGAACTTGATCCGCTTACCCAGGCCCGCCAGCACATCGAGAAGCACCTCATCCTGAGGGCCTCGTCCGATGCCGCCTTCCGCGAGCTGCTGAAGAGCAACCCGCATGCGGCCATCAAGGAGCTGATCGGCAATGACCCGATCCCCTCCTACAAGATCACCGTGGTTGAAGAGGCCCCGGGCGAAGTCGTCCTCGTGCTGCCGCGCTCCATCGGGCAGGACGAATTGCCGGACGATCTGCTGGACTTTGCTTCCGGCGGCACCAGTTTCTCGGCCTTCATTCTCTACGGCCCTCCGTATCCGGATGGCGGCGGCTGCAAGAAGAAGTGATGAAGCCCCGACAGGGTCAGGCTCCACCTTCAAGAAGATCCACGGCAGGGGAGAGGCCTGCCGTGGAAAGTGCCGGGGCGGCGGTCCTCAATGGATCAGGAACTCGCCCTTGGCATAGCGCACGTCACGCGGGCCGATCAGATCCTGATGCGCCAGACGCACCGAGTGGATGAAGGCCTGAATTTCCCGCTCCCAGAAAGCCAGGAAACGGCGCAGTTCCGGAAAATTCGGGGCCTTGTCCTCGGTTTGCCAGAGGAAACTCTGCAGAAGGGCGGGATGATCCGGCATCCTGTAGAGGATTTCAGCCGTCAGCAGCCCGTAGCCTGCCATCTGCTTGCGGAAGTCTTCGCTTGTGCCCATGGAACACCTCATGCCTTGACATCACCACGGCAAAAGTGTCGCGCCAGCGAAGTAAACGCGCAATTAAAAAACGAGTCTTCCTCATATTTTTCAATATGTTAGCAGCAGACTTCAGTGAGTGCTGCCAGCACCATCTGGGCTCTGGATGCTCTTCAGGTAGGCGATGAAGGATGTCACATCCTGCGCTTCCAGCGCCACTTCCGGCATGTCCGGATGGCCTGTGACGATGCCCTCGGCCAGGCTTTCCGCCAGATCCTCGACCGGATAGCGCTGCCCGAGATCGCGGAAGGCCGGAGCATCCGCATTGGGCGAGGCATCATCCACACCAACGGCATGGCAGGCCGCGCAAGCCTCTTTGGCGATCAGCTTGCCGCGCTCCACCTGCGCCGCCTCTGCGAGTGTCCCCTGCGCCTGCACCACACCAGCGCCCGGTGCAGCGAACAGAATCACCGCCACGGCCGCAACGCGCAGCCCTCGCGTGAAAAGCTTTGTCATGTCCTCTCCCTCAAGGTTTCTGCGGGTCGGCAGCCGCATGCCCCGCAGATCGTCCACCCTCAGCGTCTCTTTGCGTGCCAGCCCCCCTTCAGCTTCGCAAGTCCGTCAAAACCCTCAGCCTCCGGTGCCAATGGCCAGCCGCGATACGTCAGCACGGAAATACGGCAAAAGGGGCTGTCGCTTGCCCGCAGCGCCTATATGTTAGGGACAACGACAAGACCTCCGGCCTGAAGGCCGGGCCGCACGTTCCGGGAGCCCTTCCGCATGACCACCGCCCGCACGCCCCTTCCCGATAGCATCGACGGCACCCTGGCGCTGCTGGATCAGGGCGGCTATGTCGCCGGCCGTGATCTGGCAACCGTGCTGCATCTGGCGCTGCGCATGAAGCGGCCGCTGTTTCTGGAAGGCGAGGCCGGCGTCGGCAAGACGGAGATTGCCAAAGTTCTGGCCGCCACGCTCGGCCGCAACCTCATCCGCCTGCAATGCTACGAAGGCCTCGACATCGCCTCTGCCGTCTATGAGTGGAACTATGCCGCACAGATGGTGGAAATCCGCATCGCGGAAGCGGCTGGAGACACGGACCATGCAGACCTCTCCCGCTCCATCTTCAGCGAGCGTTTTCTGATCAAACGCCCGGTGCTGCAGGCGCTGGAGCCCTCGCTCTCCGGCCCGCCCGTGTTCCTGATCGATGAGCTGGACCGCGCTGACGAAGCCTTCGAGGCCTTCCTGCTGGAAGTGCTGGCCGACAATCAGGTGACCGTGCCGGAGCTGGGCACCATCAGGGCCGAGGAGCCGCCCGTGGTGATCATCACCACCAACCGCACCCGCGAGATCCACGACGCCCTCAAGCGCCGCTGCCTCTACCACTGGGTCGATTATCCGGATGCAGAGCGGGAACTGGCCATCGTGCGGCGCAAGGTGCCGGGCGCACCCGAACGGCTGACGGCGGAAATCGTCGCCTTCGTCCAGCGCCTGCGCGCCACCGAAGACCTGTTCAAACAGCCGGGCGTTGCCGAAACCCTCGACTGGGCCACGGCGCTGACCGAGCTGAACGAACTGGCGCTGGACCCAGACATGGCCAATGACACGCTGGGCGTTCTGCTGAAGTATCAGGACGACATCGAGCGGGTGCGAGGCTCGAAGCTCCGTCAGATGGTGGAGGAAATCCGCAGCACATTGCCATCCACCGCAACCGCCATGCCGAACGTCTGAGCCCCGCGCGATGACCACACCCGCCGCCCCGCAAGCAGAACAGGCGTCCAGCCTCGATGGCCGCATGGTGGCGAATATCGTGCATTTCGCCCGCACCCTGCGCAAGGCAGGCCTTCCGGCTGGCCCGGCTTCCATCATCGACGCGGTGCGGGCGGTGGAGGTGAGCGGCATTGCCAGCCGCGAGGACTTCTACTGGACGCTTCACGCCGTCTTCGTTCACAAGCGCGAGCAGCGGGTGCTGTTTGACGAGGCTTTCCGCATTTACTGGCAGAGCCGCGGACTCATCGAGAAGATGCTGGCCATCCTCTCCCCCGTCGCTCCGCCGCGGGGCACGCCGGAAAAGCCCAAGGCCGGGCAGACCCGCGTCTCCCAGGCCTTCAAGGCCGCCCGCGAGCGTGAGCCGCGCGAGGAGCAGCCCGAGGTGGAGGTGGATGCCCGCTTCACCGTCTCCGGCCGCGAGCTGCTGCAATCGCGGGACTTTGCCCAGATGACCGCTGACGAGATCGAAACGGCCAAGGCAGCGCTCCGCGCCATGGCGATGCCGAAGGACACGATCCGCCGCCGCCGTCTCGCCCCTGCTCCACGAGGCCGCATCGACCCGCGCCGCACGCTAGGGGCGACCCTGCGCGCAGGCGGAGCCATCATTGATCTGAAGCACCGCAAGCCGCAGGAAAAGCGCCCGCCGCTCATCGCCCTGTGCGATATCTCCGGCTCCATGAGCCAGTATTCCCGCCTGCTCCTGCATTTCATGCATGCGCTGACGGAAACCCGGCCCGCCGTGCACACGTTCCTGTTCGGCACGCGCCTCACCAACGTGACCCGGCAGCTGCGCATGAAGGACCCGGACGAAGCGCTGGCGGCCTGTTCCGCCGGAGTGGCCGACTGGTCCGGCGGAACGCGCATTGCCACCGCGCTGCACGAATTCAACCGCCTCTGGTCCCGCCGCGTGCTGTCGGGCGGGCCAACGGTGCTGCTGATCACCGACGGGCTGGAGCGGGACACGGACGAGGATCTGGCGCGGGAAATCTCCCGCCTGCACCGCTCCTGCCGGCGGCTGATCTGGCTCAATCCGCTGCTGCGGTTTGACGGGTTCGAAGCCAAGGCCAAGGGCATCCGGGCCATGCTGCCGCATGTGGACGAGTTCCGCGCCGCGCATTCACTGGATGCCGTCGCTGATCTGGTGCGCACTTTGTCGGGCGAAAGCGCCGGGCCATCAGCGGCCTCCACTGATCCACGCCACTGGCTGCGCAAGGCGGGCAGCTGATGCGCGCCAACCGCTATCATCATCTCGGCTGGCTGCAGGGCATTGAACTTTACGAAGCCGATTTCAGCACCCAGACCTTCAGCCGCCACGCCCATGAAGGCTTTGCCATCGGCGCCATTGCCGAAGGGGTGGGCGGTTATCTCTGCCGAGGCGAGCAGATGCTGCTGCCCGCCGGCTCCCTGTCGCTGATGAACCCGGAAGAGCCCCACACCGGCCACGCGGCGGCCGGGAGCGTGCGCTACAACATGGTCTATGCCAGCGAGGCCGCCGTGCGGACCCTGCTGGACCTCAAGGATCTGCGCGGCTTTGCCACCGTCGCCCCAAGGGACGAAGGCCTTCACCTGACGCAGGCGCTGAGCCGCCTTGCCCAGCGCGTCAATGCTCCCGCTGCCCCCGGCTGGCGGCTGGCCGTGGAAGAGGCCATGCAGGCCGTGCTCGGCCTTGCCTTCACCCGCCATGGCCGGGCCGCCCTCAGACCTGCCGGTCAGGAACCGGCGGCGGTCAGGCTGGTACGCGAACGCATTGCGGAAGGCGTTGCCTCAGGCGACGATCTTTCGCTTGAGGGCCTTGCGGCCCTTGCCGGGCTTACGCCCTCCTACCTGATCCGCAGCTTCTCCCGCGCCACCGGCCTGACGCCCCATGCTATGGTTCTGCGCATGCGGACCAGACAGGCTCAGGCGCTGATCCTTGACGGCATGGCACCGGCAGATGCGGCGCTGGCGGTGGGCTTCTGCGACCAGAGCCACATGATCCGCCAGTTCCGCCGCCAGCTTGGCATCACGCCCGGCAGTCTCATCCGCCACTGATCCGTGCTCTTCACAGGCAGGCGGAAAGGTCAATTTCGTCCAAGACCATGGCTCCGCATGCATGGCATGGCTGCCGCAAAAGGAGCCCTGCCATGACTTTGAAACCCGTCATAATCCTGTCCACCAGCCTGCCGAAAGGATTGCAGGCCAATTTTGCTGCCATTCTGGGCATGAGCCTCGGACGGCTGCATCCGGAGCTGATTGGTCCCGCCACACCGGACAGCGAAGGCCATCTGCTGGAAGGCATCACCCAGGTGGCCGTGCCCATTCTGGGAGCCCCTGCCGGGGATCTTCAAAGTCTTTTTGCCGCCGCAGAGAGCATGCCCGTCCGCCTTGCCTATATGCGTGCCGCCTTCGAGGCGCGGAACTATGCGGATTACACGGCGCGCATCGCTGCAGCCCCCGTGAAGGATCACGAGCCGCAGGCAATCCTTGTCGCAGGGCCGCGCAAGGCCGTTGACCGCCTGTGCGGCGCCCTGCCCCTGCTGAAGTGAGCCAGCCTTACGGAAGGGCAATCACCGGGGTGTTTTCACGCACGCGCTGGATCAGGTCGGCGATATGTTCGTTGTGCATGCGGATGCAGCCATAGGACACCGGGCGGCCGATGCTGCCGGGGCGGTTGGTGCCATGGATGGCGAACTCACCGCCTGCCAGCGTCATGGCCGCCACGCCCATCGGGTTGTTGGGGGCGCCACCTTCGATCCGGTCCGGCATGTCCGGAAAATCGCGCTTCACCACCGCGGGCGGAATCCAGGCCGGGCGCAGATAGCGGCCCGTCACATAGGTGCGGCCCGTCCAGGCCTTGCCCTTCTTGCCGACCGCCACCGGATAGGCCAGCGCCTGCCCCTCTCCCAGCACCAGATAAAGCCGCCGCTCGCTGTTGCGGATGACGATTGTGCCCGGCGCAAGCCCCTGCGATGCAAAGGCCACGCGCTCTGCACGGGCCTGCACCGGCGCGGCAGTGGCAAGACCCAACAGGCCGCCACAGGCCGCCACAAGCACAAGCGAACGCATGATCACGGCAATAGGGCGCATGAGTTCCCCCCGGCACACCAGACAGGCACAGACGTTGGTGAGGCCGGACTCCGCACGGCCTCAGCCGGCCAATCTAGCGCAGGTGCCGGCCAGAGGGCATTGCCCGGAGGCGCATTCTTGAAAGAGCGTTAACGCGGCAGATCAGCGGGACGGAACCGGCCATCCTGCCAGCGGTACCAGGAAAGGCCCGCGCCCTCCCTGTCCCCATCGGGCAAGAACGAGACTGTGCCGCTGACCGTGTCAAAGCTGCCGGACTGAAGCGCTGCGGCCACGGGCGCAAAGTCGAAGCTGCCGGAAGCATCCGCAGCGGCTGCGAAGAGTTGCACAGCGGCATAGCCATCCGTGGCATAAGGAGAAGGTACCATGCCCGCAGCCCGCATGCGGCTGGCAATCTCACGGGCAGGACTGTCCGGAACGGCAGCCGGATCGGCCATGAAGGCCACCTCGACACGGCTTGCCGCCTCGCCTGCCGCCGCACCAAACTCCATCCCCATGGCCGCATCGCCAGCCAGAACGGGCACCTGCATGTCCAAGGCACTGAGGGCGGCGGCGAGATGCCCCGCATCTGTCGCATAGGCGCCCAGCACCACCACATCCAGCCGCTCCCCCTTGAGCGCCGAGGCCAGAGGCTTCAGGTCCCGTGCACCCGCATCAAATTCCCGCTCCAGCGCAGGAGAGAGCCCCTTTGCCTGCATCGCAGCCTTCAGCCGTGTGGCAAAGTCCTTGCCATAGGCGCTGCGGTCGGTGACGAGGCCGATGCGCTTGCCGGCAAACTCCTGGGCAAGGCGCTCCGCGATGAAAGGCGCGGTGGCATCTTCGCGCGGCCCGAGCCGGAAGAAACCCGGCCCCGGCCGTGCTTCGGTCAGTTGCGGCAGCGCGGAAGCCACCGTGATCTGGATGCGTCCCGCCTCCGCATAGACGGGCGCTGCCGCCAGTGTGGCGCTGGAGCACAGATGCCCGATGACGAGCTGCACGCCCTTGCCGGTGAGCTGATTGGCCAGCGCCGTGGCCCGCTCCGGGTCGCAGCGGTCATCGGCTTCCTCCAGCACCAGCTTTTCCCCACGCAGACCGCCGCTGGCGTTGATGTCCTCAACCGCCAGCCGCGCCCCGGCCAGGATCTGATCCCCCAATGGCGCAAACTGGCCGGAAAAGGCAGCGGCAACGGCAATGCGAATGTCCGCCTGTGCGGGAGCAGCCAGCACGCCGGTCAGCATGCCGGCCATCACCAGTCCCGCAGCAAATGGCGCCAAGCTCTTGAACTGCCGCATAAATCCGTGCCTCATCACAATCCGGCTTCCGTTTCTGCCCGCATCCTAGCCAAGGCAGCAGCCGGATGCCACCTTGAACCGCGCCACAGGCATGCCCCTTTTCAACCGGCAGAAAAGGCCCCTAAACTGCATGCGGTGGGAGAAACAGATCCGCAGCACAAGGCGGATGAATTCAGGGATGAAATAACGTGAAAATCTGGGGCCGGATCAATTCCACCAATGTTCGCAAGGTTTTGTGGTGCGCAGAAGAACTCGGGGTCGCCTATGACCGGATTGACGCCGGCGGCGCCTTTGGTCTCAACCAGGAACCGGCTTTTCTGGCCATGAACCCCAACGGACTGGTTCCCTGCATCGAAGACGAAGGTCTGGTGCTGTGGGAATCGAACGCCATCGTCCGCTATATGGCCCGCACTCACGGCAAGGCACCTTTCGTGCCTGAATTAGGCACGCCCGCAGGCGAAAAGGCCTTTGCGGCGGCGGACAAGTGGCTGGACTGGACCTCGACCACACTGACGGGCCCCTTCCGTGGCATCTTCCTCAACATCGTGCGCCGCAAACCGGAAGAGCGGGTTCAGGCCGAGATTGATCAGAGCCTTGCTGCCTGCACGGACCTGCTGAAGGTCCCCGATGCAGCCCTCGCAAAGGCGCCGTATCTCTCCGGCGAGAACCTTGGCATCGGCGACATGGCGCTCGGCTGCATCGCCTATGCCTGGTTCACCATGTCCTTCGACCGGCCGGATCTGCCGCATCTGGAAGCCTGGTACCAGCGCCTCACCACACGCCCCGCCTATCAGAAGGCGGTCATGACCCCGGTGACATAACAGGAAAGGCTCCAGCTTGCGCAATCTCATCACGGATGTTCCGGGCCTCAGCGTTGGATCGGCAGAGGATCTGACACTGAAGTCCGGCGTGACGGTGCTGCTGCCGGATGAACCGGCGGTGGCCTCCGTTGCCATTCACGGCGGTGCGCCCGGAACCCGTGATACGGCCCTGCTGGAGCCAGAACAGACCGTGGAAAAGGTCGATGCGCTGGTGCTCTCCGGCGGATCGGCCTTCGGGCTTGATGCAGGCGCCGGTGTGCAGGCCGGGCTTGCCGCCATGGGACGCGGCTTTCAGGTCGGTCCGGTGCGCGTGCCGATCGTGCCCGGCGCCATTCTGTTTGATCTCATGAATGGCGGTGACAAGAACTGGGGAGACTACGCCCCCTACCGGGAGCTTGGCCGCGCTGCGCTTGAGGCAGCGGGGCTGGACTTTGCGCTCGGCAGCCATGGCGCCGGATGCGGTGCCACCACCGCCAATCTCAAGGGCGGGCTCGGCTCCGCCTCCTCGCGCCTTTCCTGCGGCGCCACCGTCGGCGCGCTGGTGGCCGTCAATGCGCTTGGCCGGGCCACCATGGGCGATGGCCCGCATTTCTGGGCAGCGCCTTTCGAGCGGGGCGATGAATTCGGCGGCCTCGGACTGCCCTTCCCCCTCCCCGCAGACACAGCCGTGCCGCGCACCAAATTCGATGCCCTACGCGCCGGTGCCAACACGACGATTGCCATTGTCGCCACCGATGCCATCCTGACCAAGGCAGAAGCCAAACGGCTGGCTGTCATGGCGCATGACGGCCTTGCCCGGGCCCTCTGGCCTGCGCACACGCCCATGGACGGGGATCTCGTCTTTGCGCTCTCCACCGGCCGCCACAGGCTGGCAGAACCCTTGGCGGACATGATCGAACTGGGCGCCGCCGCTGCTTCCAGCCTCGCCCGTGCCATTGCCCGCGGCGTCTATCACGCCACCCCGAAAAAGGGCGACACGCTGCCCGCCTGGCGGGAGCTTTACGGCAAGGGAAAATGACGCCCGCGAGCCTCGCCAGGATCAGGCCACGGCCAGTCCGCACATGATGCCGGAGGTTTCCTCTGCCGCAGCGGGGCGGTGCCAGAGATAGCCCTGACCGAAGCGGCAGTTCATCGAAGCGAGCTTACGGGCCACGTCCTCGGTCTCGATGCCTTCGGCCGTGGTCTCCAGGCCAAGACCATGGGCCATGGCCAGAATGGTCCGCACCAGGATTTCCTGCTGCGGGTCACTGCAAATACCGTTCATGAAGGAGCGGTCGATCTTGAGGGCCGTGATCGGGAAGCGGTGCAGATAGCTGAGTGCGGAATAGCCCGTGCCGAAATCGTCAATGGCAATGCCGATGCCCATGGCCGCGATCAGCTCCAGTGTCTCATGCACACCGCCGCCCTCCCCCAGCAGCAGGCTTTCGGTGATCTCCAGTTCCAGCCATTCCGGCTGGCAGCCGGTGGCGGCAAGGCAGTCACGCAGCCGGATCAGAAAGTCGCCATTCATCAGCTGGCGCGGCGACACGTTGACTGCGATGACCATGGCCCGCGCAGACGCATGATTGACCTGAACCGCGAACTTGCAGGCCTCGCGCAGCATCATGTTACCGATGGCAATGATCTGGCCGGTTTCCTCAGCCACCGGAATGAACTCAGCCGGGTTGATGTTGCCAAAACACGGATGAACCCATCGGCACAGCGCCTCTGCCCCTGCCGGATAACCGGTGGCCAAATCCATCTTCAATTGGAAGGCAGCTTTGAACTCGCCGCGCTTGAGCGCGCCATTCATCATAGTCTCAAGCTTGAACCGCTTCTCGATGGTTTCGCCCATCTGTGTCCTGTAAGCGCGCGCGCAATTGCCGCCAGCCTGCTTCGCATCGTAAAGGGCAAGATCGGCAAAGCGGAACAGCGCCGGAGCACTGGCACTGTCGCCGGGACCGGCGGCCACGCCGGTGCTGACAGACACCTGAAG
The DNA here is from genome assembly GCF_900185665.1 of Pannonibacter sp. I15F10I1. NCBI lineage: Bacteria > Pseudomonadati > Pseudomonadota > Alphaproteobacteria > Hyphomicrobiales > Stappiaceae > Pannonibacter > Pannonibacter sp. I15F10I1. The sequence goes on along the minus strand of NZ_FYAN01000008.1, from coordinate 416,750 downwards.
CACCGCGTCCTCAACCATCATGGGCTGGCGCATGGCCTCAACAAGCCGATGTGCCTGAGCCATTGCCTCGTCAACATCCGGCAGGTCAGGCAGAACCACGAAGAACTCATCGCCGGCGAGCCGTCCGATGAAGGCGCGCGCGCAGACCGCACTCTCGATCCGCCGCGCCGTCTGGACCAGGACCGCATCTCCTGCGGCATGGCCCATGGTGTCGTTGATCGTCTTGAACCGGTCAAGATCCACCACGATCAGGGCACAATGGGTGCCATCTGCCGCTGCGCGGTCCAGTTCGCACTGCAGCCGGTCCTGAAAGGAGGCGCGATTGGCAAGGCCGGTCAGACTGTCGGAGAAGGCCAGTTCCTGCAGCTTTCCGTGCAGCGCGTGGCGCTCCTGCTCATAGGACACGAAGGTGCGCATGGCCGCCGCCATCTGACCGATTTCGTCGGCGCGTCCGATGTCCTCAACGGTCACATGCGTGTCGCCGTCCGCCAGCTGCTTCATATTGGCCGTCAATCGCAGCACCGGACCGGTGATACTGCCGACGATGGCATTGACCCAGAGCAGCAGGAGCACTCCAACCGCCCCGAAAATCAAGGCGAAGCGCAGCAGATGGTTCCAGAAGGAGGTGTTCACGTCGTCCAGATAGACCGCAGAGGAAATGACCCATCCCCACGGGGCAAAATGCTCAGACCACGCGGCCTTTGGCCTGCCGCGGGTGGTGACCCCATCCAGTGTTCTTGCGCCCTTGTAATAGGTGACGCCGCCCCCGTTCAGGCCGTTGCGGATCATGTCCTGGGTGTGGCGGGAGCCCCAGGCGCTGGTGCCTTCTTCAGCCACCGTATTGCTGACCACCCGGTTTCCGGTCTCATCAAAGACGAAGACGCGCGCACCGCCATTGAAGATCATCGCCCGGATGGCATCGCGTGCCTTGTCCTTGGCAGCATCCTCGCTCAGCGTCCCATCCTGCGCCAGCCGGTAGCTTTCTTCCGTAATGGAGCGGGCGGACTCGACGAGCGCGCGCACCTTTTCCACGTGGCCGCGCTCCAACTCACCCCGCAGGATGACCAGATTGATGGTCACCACGAGAACGACGAAGGCTGCCATGATCCAGACAGGCAGAAGAACCTTGTTCCTGACACTCCACTGGCCGAGGTTCATTTAACAACCCTACGAAAACCTTTCAAGGCACACTGAAGCAAAGGCATTAAACTCAAATTAATACAGGAAAAATCATACAATGAACGCATAAAGCAATATCAAACCGGAGAAATTCATTAAAATTGAACGTTAGGTCACCCGAAAGAAAACAATCAAGAATTGCAATATCAAATACCTTATTTAATCTACTGGTTTTCCCGTATCCTGCTGAACACCATCCCGATTTAACGTCAGAAACCAGCGGTCCAGACGCCGGTGCGCCTTCCAGGAGGCCCGGACGCAACGGCGCATATGCTGGATCTGCAGGAGACTGCGTTCGATCGTCTCGACATGTTCGCCTGCCAGGCTTGCGCGGGACAGGAGAGAAGCCTTCGTCAACTGGTAAAGTGTCTCGGTTTCAGTCATCGCCGCTTCAACCATTTCGGGCGGGAGCGGGTTCTCCCGGGAAGGCTGTCCTGCGGTCAGGGCTTTCAGTGCAGACTGGCGCATGCGCTCCACGTCCTGACGGGCCTCTCCCTCCGGCTCCAACGCGGCAACAGAGACGGCTGCCGCCGAGAACTGCGCAACCTCCTCCAGATGCTGCACCCCGCGGATGACATCGGGAATGGCCTCGGAGACTGCTTGCGGCATCGCCTCCTTGTTCATGTGCTCGATAAAGCTGCGGATGGCCCGGCCAAGCGCGAGACTGCCGGTCAGGCGTGCGTCAAGCTCGCCGGTGGCCACGCGCGGTTCAGCCAGACAATCGCGTGCGAAGGCATGCGTGATGCCGGACAGCCTGTCCGTCTCCAGCAGCAGTCCGCGCAAGGCCAGCTGGGGAACCGGACGCAAGGTCGGGTCGAGAAACTCCGGACGGCCGATCTTCTCCTGCGCATTGACGAAACGGTGCTCCAGCCAGTTCACCAGTTTGCCGGTCAGGGGCCAGATCAGGATCAGGCCCATGCAATTGAACAGGGTATGAAAGACAGCCAGCACCAGGGCGATATCGGCAGCACCTGAATCACTTCCTGACACATCTGCCGCAAGCCATTGAGCCAGCTGCAATAATGGATAAAGCAGAACAAGCGCGGCGCAGGCCGTCAGGCTGTTGAAGGCAATATGGGCGGCAGCCACCCGGCGGGCGGGCGGCGTTGCCGAGAGGGCTGCAAATCCGGCCGTGGATGTGGTGCCGATATTGGTGCCGATGACGGCGGCAGCGCCGAGGAACACCGGCAGTCCCGCGCCCGCACTCGACGTCAGCACAAGCGCCATGGCGGCACTGGAGGACTGGGTCAGAAGCGTGAGGCCAATGCCCACGGCCACAAACACGGGAATACCGAGCAGCGGCGACTGGGCAAGGCTGGACAAGGCTGCAGGCACGGCCACGTCACCAAAGGCCTGCTGCAGAAAGCCGATACCGAGGAAAAACGCCCCGAAACCGGCCACCGCCTGACCGAGCCCGGAGAGCCGGCCGCGTGAACCGGCCGCAACCCGGATGATCATCCCCGCCCCCAGCAGCGGCAGGGCCAGACTGACGATATCCAGCTTGAAGCCAAGGGTTGCCACCAGCCAGCCGGTCATGGTGGTGCCGATGTTGGTGCCGAAGATGACCCAGACAGACTGGGCCAGCGACAGAAGACCGGCGTTGACGAAGCCGATGGTCGCAACGGTGACAGCAGTGGACGACTGAACGATCGCCGTTACGGCAATGCCGGCAAGAACGCCCCGCCAGGGTGCGCCGGTGGCGCTGCGCAACAGCCCCTCAAGCGCCTTTCCGGCCGCCAGCTTGAGGCCGTCGGTCATCATCCACATACCGGCGAGAAACAGGCCGGTTCCGCCGAGCAGCAGCGCGATCATGATGAATAACCGCCACGAAAGCAGCCCGCGTGAGCACGCCCCCCGGCCGCAGGGAAGAGCCTTTGATTACGGATGATGACGATCCTCCTGTCATGCTTCTGTATGACGAAGCATGACATTGCCATATCCGGAGATTGGACGCACGTGCAGCCGGAAAGACACCTATGCCGCTGCGTGACAGGGAAAAGGACCATTGCATCCGGAACGGGCAGGATCACAAAGGGCTTTCAGGATGGACTTACCAGCTTGCGGATTTATACAGCGTCATCCTCCCCATGACCGAACAGGACGGATGCGATCACGGAGCCATCCATGCGTCCGACCGTGCAAAGGCTCACTGGCTCAATCTCTTGCCGCGAACACAGACGGATACGCAGGGTTTCGCCCTGGTCGATATTGCCCGTGAACAGCACCACATGTGGTCTCTCGAAGCGCAAAGCTGCGGCCTCTGCCCCTTCCCACTGCCAGAAGGCACGGCCGGCAGCTGCCAGAAACTCGGCAAAATAGAACAGCCCTGCGCCGTTGAACTCTTCAAGCGGGCATGGCTGAAACAGGGTTTCATTCCAGCAAGGCAGCGCGGCGGTATCGAGTGTCCGCAACAGACCGGCGGCCCCGGCAAGGCGGCTCGGCCTGACAGACCCGCTGACATTGGCGTTGCGGAGCATGGAGCGGCGGACCGAACGGTTTGTCCCGGAAGTGCGCGCAACGAATGCGGACTGCAGGACCACGGCGCCCGCAGGCACCCCGTCCACACACAAGGTGAAGAGGCTTTCGCATCTGGCATGCGAGACCGGGTAGAGGTTTGCCGCGATCGACAGGACCGCGTTGGCCCTTGCCTGCGAAAACCGGACATTGCAGCTCAGGGCCGAAATGGCCGCATAGGCCTCCTGCCCGTCCGGTGTGCGGAAATCGGCATTGTCCATACCGAGATCGCGCCCGAGCATCAGCCAGTGGCGGTGCGCCAGCTCCTTCAAAAGCCAGGTGCGCGAAAGACCGAAGGGCGTGAGATGCGGCATGCCCAGAAGGATCTCCGGGCACAACCCCCTGTCCAGCAGGGAGGGCAAAGGCAGGCTGGCAGCAGCACTGCCTTCACTCATACCGGGCAATGCAGCCCGCACCGTCTGCAAGGAAAAGACTGTCAAAGACCCCGGCCTCCAGCCTGTGCAGCACGCGGTGCAGCTTCATGCAGCCCCCTGTTCCTCAGGAAGCCCGTGAGCTGGCCGGCGACATAATCGGCATCCTGCGCGATGCTGAGGAAACGGCCTGATCCCCAGGTCCACAGCCAGGGCAGTCCCAGCACATAAACGCCCGGCACCCCGGTGACGCCGCGCCGCTGGACCGGATAGCCGGTGCCGTCGAAGATGGGAACCGCAGCATAGGACCAGTCCGGTGTGAAGCCCGTGGCCCAGATGATGCTGGTGATGCCTGCGCCATCCAGATCAAGCTCCGCCACCTCCTGCGCCGGCTCCCACAGCGGCACATAGACACTGGCCGGCGGGGCGGTGATGTTGTTGCGGGCAATATGCTGATCGATCAGGGCATTGATGCCGTTATAGACCCGGTCTGCCTCATCGAGGTTCCGGCGCAGGTTCTGCCGGAACTGCATCGTCGCCCCCTTTGCCGTTTCGAAGCGGCCATAGAGCCTCATGCCTTCCAGCGCGAACTTGCGCAGGTCTATATCGCGCCCGCCATCACGGCCGGTCAGGTAATGGTTGGTGTCATGCTTCTTCTTCGTCATTCCGTCATGTTCGACGGTAATGCCGTATTGTCCGATGTCTGTCAGCCAGTCGACCACATCGCGCCCCCGGTAGAACCGGGCACAGCGCGGTGCATTGCCGGTCACCAGATGCACCTGGCGGCCTGCCAGATACAGATCTTCTGCAATCTGGCAGCCGGACTGGCCTGAGCCAATCACCATCACACCGCCGTCCGGCAAGCTTTCCGGGTTGCGGTAATCGGCGGTATGGATTTGCAGGATGTGATCCGGCAGGCGTTCCGCCGCACGCGGGATGAAACGGTCGGCATAGAGACTGGTGGCGAGGATCACCGCATCGGCCGTGACCACCCCCTTGCTCGTCTCGACGCGGAAACCGGAGGGCATCTGCTCGACGAGAGACACCCCGGTGTGCTCGAATATCGGGGCATTCACCTTGGCCTTGAAACGCTCCAGATAATCAAGGATCTCGTCCTTGACCATGAAGCCGCCCGGATTTGGCCCGTCGTAAGGGTGGTCCGGCAGTTGGCACTGATAGTTGGGGGTCACCAGACAGAAGGCATCCCAGCGCTCGTCCTGCCACTTGTGGGCGGCCGTTTTCCGCTCAAAGACGGCGTGATCGACGCCGGCGCGGGACAGGTAGTAGCTGGCGGACAGGCCCGCCTGCCCCCCTCCGACGATCACGGCGCTGTAGTGGCTTTGCAGGGATGGGGTGCTCATGACTGGACCTCTCAAAGGATGAATTGCCTGACCGCGACACAGGCGGCCGGGGTGTTGAAGAGAGCGGCGCGCTGTTCGATGCGGGCGATCTGCCCCAGCGCCAGCGAACAGGGAAAGCCGTAGCGAAGCTTGACCCTGTCGCTGGCAAGGGTCAGCGCCTCGCGGCTGCGGGACAGAAACTCATCGAGCGGATAGGTCTGCCCCTCCTCGAAAAAATCGCGGATGACAAGGGAGGGCGAATAGCACTCCTCCTGCGAGCCATCCGGCCAGACGACGACGAAGCGCATTTCAGGCATTTGCGGGCTCCCTCTCTGCAAGTGAGGCCAGATAGACCGGCAGATGGGCAACAGCCGCCCTGTGCCAGTCATGCGCAGCGGCAACGGTGAAGCCCGCAGCGGTGCAATGCGCCGCCACTTCCGGGCGCAGGGCCGTGAGCATGGCCCCGGCAATGGAGGACGGGCTGTGCGGGTCGCACCAGAGTGCTGCGGCCTCCGGCACGTATTCGGTGAAAGGGGAAATGGCAGACAGAACCACCGGCAGTCCGCTGGCCATCGCTTCCAGCACGGCAAGGCCGAAGCCCTCCTTGACCGAGGCAAAAACCAGGACATCGGCCATCCGGTAAAGCTGAGGCATATCCTCGTCCGCAACGGCGCCAATCATGTGGACCGCGCCCGAAAGCTCAGGCCGGGCTGCCAGTGCGGCCTTGAAGGCGGCCTGGTAATCATGGTGGTCGAGCAGGGAAACGCCGCCCGCGATCACCAGCCGGGCCGATGGCAGAACCGCGCGCGCTTCGGCAAAGGCCAGCAGGATGTTGAGCGTGTTCTTGCGCGCTTCCACCCCGCCGATGGCAAGAAAGACCGGGCCGCCCCCGGATACTCCGAGCCTTGCAGCAAGCCCGGCGCCATCATCTGCCGCCCTGCCCGGCCTGAAGCGCTGGCAATCGACGCCATTGCCGGTGCAGGTGGCGCTGAGCCCCCGGCGGGCCAGATCATCCGTCCAGTGCCGGCTGACGGTGAAAAGCGCATCCGCCGCCGCAATGGAGCGGGCCTGCAGCGCCATCAGCCTCGGATCGGCAAATTCATCAAGATGATGCACCGTGCGCAGGAACCCGGCAATCTGACCGCAGGCAGCCAGATCCGCCAGAGCATTGCCGGAAATGCCGTCATGAGCATGAAACAGGTCAAAACCATCCGTGCCGCGCTGCCGGAAGAAGGCGGTGTAGTCGCGGATGCGCTGTTCCACCATATCCGTCATGCCCGCAGGCGCCTGCGGCACCGCAAAGGCCTCCATGCGGACCTTCGGCTGGCGGAAAAAGCCTTTTCCGGAAGCATCGGGAGCAAACAGCGTGACCTGATGACCCAGAGCGGCAAGAGCCTCGGACACCTGCATGGCATGAACCACACCGCCGCGCGGATTGGTCGAATGGGTCAGCATGGCAATGCGCAGGCTGCGGCTCATACGGCGGCCTCCGCTTGCCTGAACTGCATCAAGGGCTCTGCGGCATAATCGCGGATGATGGCCGAGCCCGCAGACGAATGAACGCTCACGGCTGTTCCGTGCCTGACCTCGCCGATCACCGCAGCAGTGAGATCACGGCTTGCGAAGAGGCCGAGAACGTCTGTCACATGGCGGCCGGGAACCGACAGCAGAAAACCGAAACTCGGGAAGGTGGTGAGCCAGCGCTCCAGGGCAATGCCCGGCGGAACCGGAATGGCCTCAAGATCAAGGCTGATGCCAACGCCGGAACATTCCGCCAGCATGATCGCCGTGCCGGCAATGCCGCCCTGGCTGATGTCCTTGGCCGCCCGCGACCAGCCCGCCTCCGCGATCTGCGGCAGCAGATCGAGATCGGCCCGCAGCCGCTGTGCAGGGGCACCGGTTGCCGTCTCCCAGTTGTTGAAAGGCTCCCGGTAGCGGCCACGATGATCCACAACGGCCACCAGATGCTCTCCCGGTCTTGCATCAAAACTGGTGAGCAGGCAGCTGGCCCGGCCGAGGACGGCTGCGGCGAGCTGCCCGCGGTCCGCCGTCAGATTGGTATGGCCACCGGCAACCGGCACGCCATAGACCTCCGAGGCCGCCTTCATGCCAGCCAGAACCGGACTGGCCCCGGCCTCATTCGGTGCCCAGAGCGCATCCACCACGGCAACCGGCCGTCCGCCCATGGCCGCAATGTCGGACAGGTTCACCATGATGCTGCACCAGCCGGCAAACCAGGGATCCCCGGCGACGAACTCGTTCATGAAGCCTTCGATGGCCAAGAGCAGATAGCCGCTGCCATCGGCAATGGCCGCGCAGTCATCGCCCACGGCAACGGGGCCGCCTGCGAGGTTCAGCTGCTGCGCCGCAACGGCGATCTCCCGCTTGGCGGCAATGCCCCGGCTGGAGCGCAAGGCCTTGACGATCTGGTCAAACTCTTCTGCCCTCATCATCAGGCTGCCTTTCTCGGCAGCGCCGTAAAGCCGGCCTGAGGCGTGTAGCAGGGCGGATAATGCGCAAGATCCGCCTGCATGCGCAGGTGCGGCTTGCCGTGAAGTTCCACCTCCTCCAGCACCCTCCAGCGCATCCGGCGGAAGAGAAGCCCGTTCTGTTCCTGTACATGGGCAAGAAACGTATGCGCGCCCATGGCGTGGGCGGAGGAGACCGCAAGCCGGATCAGGGAAGCCCCCAGGGCGCCAACCTTGCGGTAATCCGGATGGACCGCCAGCCGGGAGCCCCACCACACGCCGGGCTGCTCCTCATGGATGCGCACGGTGCCAGCAACCGCATCAGCCACCACGCCCAGCATTGCCAGTGCAACGATGGGAATTGCGGTCTCGTCGATCGCGTCACGGTCACTGCCGCGAAAGATCCGCTGCTCCTTGCAGAACACCGCCTGACGCAGCGCATGGGCTTGCTCCCGCTCCCAGGAACAGGTGGCAAACTTCACCTGATATTCAGCAGCCCGGAAGGCCTGAACCGGCTCGATCATCATGCCGTCAGCCTCCGCTCATAAGTGGACAGCGCCGAGCAGGCCCCGCATTTGCCGCAGCCGGCCTTGATGTCCACGGCCTTCAGCCCGCTCGTCACCAGCATTTCCGCCAGGGGCTGGAGAATTGCATGCATGAACGCCGCCGATGGCGCCGGATGGCTTTCCAGCGGGGTGCCGGAGATCGGCACGAAGGGCACAACGAAGGGATAGACACCCAGCGCAGTCAGTTTCCCGCACATGTCCAGAATGGCCTCCACACTGTCGCCGAGACCGGCGAGGATATAGGTCGAGACCTGGCCGCGCCCGAACACCTTCACAGCCGCCTCGAAAGAGCTCATGTATTTGGAAACCGGCACCTGCGCCTTGCCGGGCATGATGCGGGCCCGCACCTCGGGCGTGACCGCCTCCAGATGCATGCCAAGCGTATCAATGCCGGCCTCGCGCATGCGCTCGAACCAGACATCATCCTCCGGTGGCTCGCACTGCCCCTGAATTGGCAGATTGACCGCAGCCTTGATGGCCCTTGCACTTTCCGCCAGCACCGCTGCGCCCCGGTCACTGCCCTTCGGCGTGCCCGTCGTCATCACCATATGCTTCACGCCGTCCAGCTCGACGGCAGCTCTCGCAACTTCGGCCAGTTGCTCCGGCGTTTTATGGGCAATGGTCCGCCCGGCAGCGAGGGACTGCCCGATGGAGCAGAACTGGCAGGTCTTGGTGCGGCTCTGATAGCGGATACAGGTCTGCAGCACGGTGGTTGCCAGAACGTCACGGCCATGCAGAACGGCGATCTTGGAATAGGGGATGCCATCCGCCGTGCTCAGCTCATAGAAGCGCGGCCGCAGCGGAAAGCTGACCTCCGCCAGAACCTTGCCGTCGCGGCTGATGCGGCTGCGGCCCTGCTCATCCGGCTTTTCCACCATGTAGGGGCTTTCAAAAGCCGCCGCCGTGTGGACCGGCACCATCACCGTCATGCCATCAACAGTCATGGCCTTGTGGTCGGAAGGCCCGGCACCGCCCCGGCGGCTTTCGTGCCCGGCTTTCGGGTCAACCAGCCTCACTCCGCAGGACTGCAATTCGTTGATCAGGGTTTCTGTCGCTTGCGGGCGCTGCAGCATGTCCATCGGTGTTGCTCCCTGTATCGGCGGCTGCCGGGTCGGTGGAAAATCGGGAAAAGGCGGGTTGGGTGACCGTCAAAGGCGCGGCTGGCCGGTTGTCGAGCGAGAGCGACAGCAGTTCGGGCCGCGCGTAATGGCCAACCGAATCCATCATCCGCTTGCGCTTGAGAATGAGGCTCATGTCGAGGTCGGCGATGGCCAGCCCCTCGCCTTCGGTTACCGGAGTGGTGAGATGCTTGCCTTCCGGCGAAATGATTGCGGTCATGCAGCCGCCGCGAAGCGCCTTCTGCAGCCGCTCGTCAGGGGTGATCGAGCGGATCTGCTCATCCGTCAGCCAGCCGGTCGCATTGACGGCGAAACAACCGCTTTCCAGCGCGTGGTGGCGGATCGTCACTTCCATCTGATCGGCGAAAACCGGCCCTACCAGAGAGCCCGGGAACTGGGCGACATGGATTTCCTCATGCTGGGCCATCAGGGCGTAGCGGGCGAGCGGGTTGTAATGCTCCCAGCAGGCGAGCGCCCCGACGCGGCCCGCCGCGGTTTCAACCACCGTGAGGCCCGCCCCGTCGCCCTGCCCCCAGATCATCCTTTCATGAAAGGTCGGGGTGATCTTGCGGCGTTTCAGGACGAGGCTGCCATCGGCATCAAAGATCAGCTGCGCATTGTAGAGCGAGCCATGGTCCCGCTCGTTGACGCCCAGCACCACGACCATGCCCGCCTCGCAGGCGGCCGCCGCGACGGCCTGGGTCGCACCGGAGGGAACCGTGACGGCCTCCTCATAGAGGCGCAGATGCTCCTGACCCGACAGAACGGGCGGCAGAACGAAGGAAAAATAGGGGTACCAGGGGACGAATGTTTCCGGAAAGACGATCAGCTCGACGCCTTTCCCGGCGGCCTCACGGATCGTCTCCAGTACCCGGGCGAGTGTCTTCTCGCGCGAGGTCAGATCGGGCGCTATCTGGGCGGCGGCGACCTTGACTGATTTCCTGGCCACGGGCGAACTCCTTGGCTTCTCGGTTGGATTTCCGGCGGACTGCAGTGCCTCACGGCATGCTGCAGACCGGCCGCAGACCGGGGTGCAGGCTGGCCCGCACCCCGCAGCAGACTCAGAGCGTCCAGGTGTCGAGGATGAAGGCGCCGTCGCGGCGGTGGATGAGGATCAGATCCAGCACATCCAGCGGATTGATCGGCTTGATGCCCGGGATCAGCGAAGGCTCGCCGTGGCCATACAGCGCCTGCAGGGCAAAACGGCAGGCGTAGACCTTGCCGCCCTCCTCCATGAAGCCCTTGATCTGGTTGTTGAAATTGAGGTGGCCCGGAAAGGCTTCATCACCCAGCTTCGGGAAGCCGCGCTGCACACCAAGCGTGACGCCGGGGCCATACAGCAGAACGGACGTCTCGAACCCCTTGCGCTTCAGGCGCTTGGCCTGGAGCAGGTTGACGAGGCCGATCGATCCCTCAAAGGCCACCGTATGGAAGGTGATCAGGGCTTTTTCGCCTTCCTTCGCCTGAACGTCCTCAAAGACCTTCTCTTCATAGTCGACAAAAAAATCACCGGCTTCGTGGGCGGGTTTGGTTACTGCAGGCATCGAAGGCTCCTGTGACTGAATATCTGCCCTCCTCTTCGGGGCAGCACTCATTTTGCAAGCAGCATGCCAAATTGAATCCGCTCATAAAGCAGTCATTTTCATATCGTATGCATTCAATTATGCATTCAATTTCTCACATCTCGCAATCTGAAGCCCAAAATCCAGACAATATCCTGCCTGCTCTTCCGGCAGAATGCCATACTCTTGATCCAGTCAATATGCAGTCTTTGGGCAGCTTTACCGCCATTACAGATCCCATTGCGGCATTCGGGGCAGAATGCGGTGCCAGCCATGGCAGCCCCTTCGCGCTGCCGCACCTGCGGCAACTTGCGCGCCCCAAGTAGCCACGAAACAGAGGTGACAGGGATTGAATGCATGAATATACAGTCATTCAGCGAATTGAAGGGATCACCATGACCGAGTGGACGCCGGATCTGCGGCGCAGCAGCAGCCCGCGCTATATGGCGATTGCAGATCTGATCGAGATGGACCTGCGCAGCGGCATTCTCGTGGTGGGGGACCGCCTGCCCGCGCAGCGGGAGCTGGCGAAACGGCTCGGCGTGGATTTCACCACCGTGGCCCGCGGCTATGTGGAAGCCAAGAAGCGCGGCCTGATCGGCACCCACGTGGGACGCGGCACCTTCGTGACGGGCGGTCAGGACCGGGAGCGGCGCGGCTTTGCCCTGGACGCGGCACCAGACGCCAGACGGCTGTCTGCCGCCGACTATTCGATGAACATGCCGCCCGACCCGGATGATCCGGAACTGGTCGAGCGCATGCGTGAGGGGCTTTGCGCCGTCGCCTCCTCCATGGTGCCGCTGCTGCGCTACCAGGGCTTCGGCGGCTCGGAGATAGACAAGGACGCTGCCGCCGCCTGGCTGGGCCGCCGGGCTCTGGTGCCGTCACAGGAACGCATCTTCGTGACCCCCGGCGCCCATCCCGCCCTGCTGACCATCCTGACCCTGCTGGCCAAGCCCGGTCAGGTGATCCTGTCCGAGAACATCACCTATCCCGGCATCCGCTCGATTGCGGCCCAGCTGCGGCTGAGCATGTGCGGCCTGCCGATGGATGAGCACGGCATTCTGCCCGACGCACTGGCCCATGCCTGCGCCACCCGCTCGCCCAAGGCCCTCTATCTGAACCCGACCCTGCACAATCCGACAACACTGACCATTCCCGTGCAGCGCCGGGAGGAGATCTGTGCGGTTGCCCGCAAGTTCCGCCTTCCCATCATTGAAGACGACGCCTATGGCTTCATCCCGCTGCATGCGCCGCCGCCGCTGGCCTCGATGGCCCCTGACCTGACATGGCACATTGGCGGGCTGGCAAAATGCATCGGCGCAGGCCTGCGCCTTGCCTTCGTCGCCGCCCCCGACACCAAATCCGCCTGGCCCTTTGCCGCCGCCATGCGCGCCAACTCGGTCATGGCCTCACCGCTCAACATGGCGCTGGCGACCCGCTGGATCGAAGACGGTACGGCCGACATGATCCTGCGCTTCATCCGCAGCGAAACCAGCGCACGCCAGAAGATTGTCGCAGCGCATCTGCCGGCCGGCAGCTACAGCGCCGATCCGATCAGCTTCAACATCTGGCTGCCGCTGACCGAAGGATGGACCCGGTCCAGTTTTGCCGCCCACATGCGCCACTCCGGCCTCGGCATTGTCGCAAGTGATGCCTTCACCGTGGACAGCCAGCCCGGCGAAACCGTGCGTGTGTGCATCTGCGGCCCCATCACCCGTGAAAAACTGCGTCACAGCATCGAGTTCATGGCCCACGCCCTGGAGGGCACGCCCGAGATGGCCGGTTCCTTCTTCTGAAATCTGGCAGGGCAAACCGGAAACAAGAAAATCCGGCACCTGTCAGGTTCACTCTGAACCAGACAGGTGCCGGCAGATTGCCGCCTGCTGTGCCGGGCCTGTGCAGCGCCCGGCTCACTAGGAGCCGGTATTACTCAGCCGCCGCTGCAAACTCCGGCGTGTCTCCCTTGAGCCGCTCAAGCAGTTGCCCGCGCTTGGCTTCTGCCTTCTTCAGGTTCTCCTCCTTCACCGGGCCATAGCCGCGCACCAGATCCGGCACGCGGGCCAGTTCCACCAGCAGGCCGTAGCTGGCCTTGGGCAGCGCCGCGATGATGGTCTGCAGGTCAGCCGAATAGCTTGCCACCAGCGCCCGCTCGGCACGGCGCTCCGCCGTACGGCCGAAGGGATCAAAGGCGGTGCCGCGCAGGCCCTTCATCTTCGACATCAGGCGGAAGGCAGTGAACACCCATGGGCCGAAGCCCATCTTGGCCGGGCGCCCAGTCTTCGGGTCCTTGCCCCGCGACAGCAGCGGCGGGGCGAGCATCACCTTCACCTTCTTCGGATCCTCGAACTGCGCCTTGAGCTTTGCGGCAAAGGCGGGATCGGCATAAAGCCGCGCCACCTCATACTCGTCCTTGTAAGCCATGACCTTGTAGAGCATGTCCGCCGCCGTCTCGGTGAGGCGGAAGGTGCCGGGACCGTGCGCTGCATCAGCTGCCCGCACCGCATTGATCAGCTTGCGGAAGCGGGCTGCATAAGCGGCATCCTGATAGAGCACCAACTCGCGCTCCTGACGGGCAATGCGCTCATCCAGCGTTTCCGGCTCCAGCTTTTCCGGCTGCGGCAGGGCGGCGAGGATCTTTTCGGGCGCTGCCGCCAGCACGCGGCCGGCGCGGAAGGCCTTCACATTGGCCTTCACCTGTGCGCCATTGAGATGCAGCGCCGTCTCGATCGCTTCCGCACTCACCGGCAGCGCACCGCTCTGGAAAGCCATGCCCACCAGCATCATGTTGGCATAGATCCCATCACCCAGAAGCTGCTCGGCAATCGTCGCCGCATCCGCCGCCTTGCACAGGATGGAGGCCGCCTCCAGCGACTTCAGCATCCGCGCCTCGTCAAAGGACAGCGTCTGCTTCAGCACGAATTCCGCCGTGGGCGCCACGCGGGTGTTGGCAAAGACGCGGGTGGCGGAGCGGTTGGTCAGGGCCAGCTGTTCGGCATTGGTGGCCACCACCATGTCGGAGGCGATCAGCACATCAAGACTGGCGGTGGGAACGCGCGGCCCCTCGATGGAGCGGGCCAGCGAGGCAAAACGCACATGCGAGGTCACTGGCCCGCCCTTCTGCGCCAGCCCCGTCATGTCCAGCGTCGAGGCCTGTTTGCCATCCAGATGCGCAGCCATGGCCAGCACGGCCGAAATTGTCGTCACGCCCATGCCGCCGATACCGGCGATGAGCAGGTTCAGCGTCCGCTCCAGACCGGGCAGTTCCACCGGCGGCAGGCCGGCCAGCAGGCCGTCCACGTCCACGCCGTGTGTTTCCGCCTTGCGCAGCGCCGCGCCCTCGATTTCCACGAAGGACGGGCAGAAGCCTTTCACACAGGAGAAATCCTTGTTGCAGCTGGACTGGTTGATCTGGCGCTTCTCGCCGTAGCGGGTCTTCACCGGCTCCACCGACAGGCAGTTGGACTGGACCGAGCAATCGCCGCAGCCCTCGCACACCCGATCGTTGATAAAGAGCCGCAGATCCGGATCCGGATAGGCGCCCTTCTTGCGGCGGCGGCGCTTTTCGGCGGCGCAGGTCTGATCGTAGATGATGACGGTGACGCCATCGACTTTCTGGAACTCTCGCTGCACCTCCATCAGATGATCCCGGTGCAGCACCTCCACCAGAGGCGCCAGATCCTTGCGGCCGGTATAGGTTTCCGGCCGCTCGCTGACGACTGCGATGCGCTCCACGCCTTCGGCTTCCAGCTGCCGCGTCATCTGCGGCACAGTGAGCGGGCCATCATGCGGCTGGCCGCCGGTCATGGCCACCGCGTCGTTGTAGAGGATCTTGTAGGTGATCGGCACCTTCGAGGACACCGCCTGGCGGATGGCCAATATACCGGAGTGGAAATAGGTGCCGTCGCCCAGATTGGCGAAGACGTGGGTGTCGCGGGCAAAGTCCTTCTGCCCCACCCACAGCACGCCCTCACCGCCCATGGCGATCTGCCCGTCAGTGGTGCGGCCCGCCTGCTCCGTCATCGCATGGCAGCCGATGCCAGGCAGCGAGCGCGCCCCTTCCGGAACAACGGTGGAGGAGGAATGCGGACAGCCGGAGCAGAAATAGGGAATGCGCGCCGCACGCTCCGCATGGCCCTGCGCCCACATCACCTGAGTGTTCATGCGGGTGCTCACCTCCCGCATCTCGCCGGTCACCACATCTTCCGGCAGATAGCCGAGCAATGCCCGGATGATCTCGGCAACAGAAAGCTCCAGCACGTCGGAAAGCATCGGCTCGCCTTCCGGCGTGCGCTTGCCCCAGATGCGCGGGCGGGCATCGGCCGGCCAGTGATAGGAGATTTCCTTGATCTGCGGCTCCAGGAAGGCGCGCTTGTGCTCCACCACCATCAGCTTGTTGAGGCCGCGCGCGAACTCGGCCAGCCCCGAAGGCTCCAGCGGCCAGGCGAGCGCCACCTTGTAGACAGCAAGGCCGATTTCCTTCGCCCGCTGCTCGTTGATGCCGATGAGATCCAGCGCCTGCAGCAGATCCCGGTAGGCCTTGCCCGTGGCGACAAGGCCAAGGCGCGGACGGCTGGCGCCGAAGGCCACCCGGTCCAGCCGGTTGGCCCGCACATAGGCCTGAACGGCCGGAAGCCGCACGTCGCGCAGGAGGCGCTCTGTTTCCAGCCGGTTGCCGAGGAGCAGCACACGGTTGAGGTCATGCAGCAGCCAGGGGTCCTGCTCGGGACGTACGAAACGGAGCCGGTCCGGATTGACCGAAATGGTCGCCGAAGCATCCATCGTATCGGCAAGGCAGATCAGTGCCGACCACAGCCCGGCAAAGCGCGACATTTCGAAGCCATGCAGGCCGAAGTCGAGCACATCCTGAATGTCGGAAGGGTTGAGCACCGGGATTTCCGCATGCTCGAAAAAGAACTCGCTCTGGCCCGGAAGGATGGAGGACTTGGCCAGATGGTCATCGCCCGCCAGCGCCAGCACCCCGCCGTTGCGGTCCACGCCCGAGGCATTGGCCTGCTTCAGAACGTCACCGGCCCGGTCGACGCCCGGCGCCTTGCCGTACCAGATGCCGAACACACCGTCGAAATCGGAGCCTTTGCCATGCAGCCTCAGCTTCTGGGAGCCCCAGACGGCCGTTGCGCCCAGTTCCTCGTTGATCCCGGGCTTGAACACCACATCATGGGCTGCAATATGCTTGCGGGCACGGGTCAGTTCCGTGTCATAGCCAGCCAGAGGCGAGCCGCGGTAGCCGGAGATGAAACCGCCGGTCTTCAGGCCGGCAAGATGATCAAGCCGCTGCCGGTCGAGAGCAAGGCGCACCAGCGCCTGAATGCCGGTCAGGTAGATCCGGCCGCCTGTTGCGGTATATTTGTCGTCCAGCGACACCACGGGCGCGTAAGCGTTCATCGGTTCCCTCCTCGGCCGCCTGACGCCCGCCTTCTACTCCCGGGTGCCAGTGCGGTTTCTCAAACACCAATATCCTCCTTTTCGCGGGTGATTTCTGTGCTATTGTGCCGCCAGCCAAGCCCTTGGCCGTGATTTTCTTCCCCGACAGGCCCATGACAGAGAATTTTCTTCTTGATCCCTCCGATATCCGCGTCCTGCGTGTTCTCCAGAGGGACGCTTCCCAATCCATCGCCGAGATTGCCCGTGCGGCCGGCATGAGCCAGACGCCGTGCTGGCGCCGCATCAAGAAGCTGAAGGAGATGGGCGTCATCCGGCAGGTGGCGGCCATTGTCGACCGGGAAGCCGTCGGCCTCGGCTTTGTCGCCTATGCCTTCGTCAAGCTGACCGTGCCCAGCCGCGAGAACATGGAGACCTTCGACAAGCTGGTGCATCACTGGCAGGAAGTCGTCACCTGTGAACGCATCACCGGCGCCGTCGACTATCTCATCAAGGTGGTCACCGAGGACATCAAGGCCTACGACAACTTCCTGCGGCTGAAGCTGCTCGACAACACGCTGGTCTCCGACGTGCAGTCCCGCATTGTCGTCAACACGGTCAAGGACACCGTCGCCCTGCCCTTGCGCGAAAGATAACACCGCCATCCGGCTGTCCCTCGCCAGCATCTGCCGGTCAAGTAGCCGGTCAAGTCCGCGCGGCCAGTTGTCAGGCGTTGCCCGCAATGCAATGCGCGCCCACTCGCTCCTCATTTACCCGCCGGAACACCCGGCCACCGGCCGGAGGCAGACCGCTCTCAGGCGCACTCTCTCAACCTGTGCATGCCGGTCAAACAAATTACAAATTTTTCAAGACCAGAAAGATCAGGCAACAGCAGAAATCCAAGAAAAATAAAGTTAAGCCAATAATAATAATCTATATCAAGAAAAATACAGCAACGGCACTTCACGATAACTCCACTCATCCGTCCCCATCAATGGGCGGCAGACGCACACGCCAGCCGTGCGCGCCGGACCGCATGAAACCAAACTGGAGTTCAGGATGAGAAAGCAGCTCAAACCCGCCCGTATCTTCGGACAGGGTCTGTCCACCCTCGGCGCCCTCGCCATGCTGGGCGCAGGCAGCACCGCCCTCGTGATCGGCAGCTCAGCTCCGGCACAGGCCTGCAACATGGAATCCTATATCGGCAGCGTCTGTGCCTTTGCCTTCAACTGGTGCCCGAGGAACTGGCTGCCGGCCGACGGGCGGCAGATTGCGATCAACGGCAATCAGGCGCTCTACAGCCTGATCGGAACCCAGTATGGCGGTTCCGCGCAGAGCGGACAGTTCGCACTGCCGGATCTGCGCGGCCGGGCAATACTCCACTACGGCACAGGACCGGGAATGCTCCCGCAGCCTTTCGCCGCCCACTCCGGCACGCAGACAACAACCCTTACAATAGCCAACCTGCCGCCGCACACTCACACGGCAACATTCACTGGCACCGGCGGTGGACCTCAGACAGTCAACGTCCCGGCCTCCGCCGGTACGCTGGGTGTTACCGCAAAACTCAATGCCAAGGATGAAGTTGGCACCCCAACGCTCTCGGCCAATGCCTATCTCGGCAAAGCACCCACAACAGGCTTTCCAGCTGCAAGCATCTATGCACCATCCACAAGCCCTAGCGCAGACGTGGAACTGAGCGGCCTCAACGTGCAATTGACGGGTGCCGCCGGTAATGGCCCCATCAACTTCACATACAACGCGGGCTTCACCGCCGCCACGGTGACGAACGCCAACACTGGCAATGGAGTCGCCTTCGCCAACCAGTCACCGTCGCTGGCGATGAGCTACTGCATCATGATCAACGGCCTCTACCCCGACAGGCCGTAGTGTCACACCCGCTGAAAAATGGCGCAGTCGGTGGTTGCAAACCATTGACTGCGCCAACAAAACACTGCAGGAAGGTGACTTAACGACAGGTTGCAGATGGATCGGCGATTCACAACTTCCGGCCCGGCTGCGAATGCCGGTCCGAGAGCGATATCGCACAAGGGATTTCCACAGGCACTGAGCGGCGCGGGTGTGCTCCACAGGCGGGGGGGGCAGATCCAGGGACATCCCCTCAAAACGGCAGGGATAGGGCATGCGGGGCACAGAAGCTGTGACGGTCACGGCAGGCAAGCAGAAGGCGGCGACATTCCGCGCTTTCCCGAATACCGAGACATCATCGGGCAGCCATAGCGCGAGCCGTAGCGCGCAGGCCGTTCATGCCGCCCTCGGGGCTGCGGGCCATCGGCTCGGCCAGTTCGCTTTCCTGGTCCTCACCCTGTGTTTCGCCCTTTGCGCCGGCACGACCGGCGCCAACGCGCTCTCGGACGACTGCACGCAGATCAACGACGAATGGAGTGCCGGAGTAACTTTCGACGCAGCCTCTCTCTCACCGGGCTACCATGATCTCTTCGGTGAGTACAACCTGGCGGACGGCGAAACGCTGACCTGGTCGGTTACTGGCAGCGGCATCCAAGGCAGCAATACCTTCGCCGCTTTCTTTGTCGGAGACGGAGATACTTGGGTGCATTCCGAAAGTTCGGATCAGGTCGGCAGCTTCTCCGACAGCGGCTCCCATACGATTTCGGACGGCATTAGCCATGCTATCCTCCAAGCGGTCGTAAACAAGTCGGGCGCTTCCATAAATGATCCTGCCACGGTGACGATGACGGTGAGCTGTTCGGAAGGTCTCCCGCCCTCGACCGACGCCACCCTGTCGGGCCTCGTCCTGTCCGAAGGCACGCTGTCGCCCGGCTTCGCCAGCGGCACAACCAGCTACACCGCGTCCGTCGACAATGCCGTCACGTCGCTGACCGTCACCCCCACAGTCACAGACGCAAATGCCACCGTCACCGTGAACGGCACATCCGTCACGTCCGGCAGCGCCTCGGATACCATCAACCTCAACGTTGGCAGCAACACCGTCACCGTCGTGGTCACGGCCCAGGATGGCACCACGACACAGACCTACACGGTCACCGTCACCCGCGCTGGCGCAACCGTCGCCACCCTGTCGAACCTCGTCCTGTCTCAGGGCACGCTGTCGCCCGGCTTCGCCAGCGGCACAACCAGCTACACCGCGTCCGTCGATAATGCCGTCACGTCGCTCACCGTCACCCCCACAGTCACAGACGCAAATGCCACCGTCACCGTGAACGGCACATCCGTCACGTCCGGCAGCGCCTCGGATACCATCAACCTCAACGTTGGCAGCAACACCGTCACCGTCGTGGTCACGGCCCAGGATGGCACCACGACACAGACCTACACGGTCACCGTCACCCGCGCTGGCGCAACCGTCGCCACCCTGTCGAACCTGGTCCTGTCCGCAGGCACGCTTGATCCGGTCTTCGCCAGCGGCACCACCAGCTACACCGCATCGGTAGAGAACACAGTCACCACGCTGACACTCACGCCTACCCTTTCTGACGCAAATGCCACCGTCACCGTGAACGGAAATGCGGTACTTTCAGGCAATGCCTCGGGCGCCATCAATCTGGGCGTCGGTGACAACACCATCACAATCATCGTCACGGCGCAGGATGGCGTAACCACGCAGACTTACACTGTCGTCATCAATCGCGCTGCATCAGCCATTGCCACCCTCGCAAGCCTGACGCTGTCGCAAGGTGAGCTTTCTCCGGCCTTTGCAAGCGATACGTTGAATTACACCACAAAAGTCGAGAACAGCGTCACCTCCGTGACAGTGACACCAGCCGCGACACAGCCGAACGCGACCATCACGGTGAACGGTTCAGCAGTCGCATCCGGCAGCGCTTCAAGCGCAATCAACCTTGAAATCGGCGAAAATACCATCAGTGTGGTGGTCACGGCACAAAATGGAACCACGGTCCAAACCTATACAGTGACGGTGACGCGGGCTGATGTCATCACATTATCACCTGCTTCCGGAGCCCTCGAAAATGGCATAGTGGGTGTTTCCTACAGCCAGACCTTCTCAGCCTCTGGAGGCCTGGAGCCATATGTTCTTGTCTTGGCAGGAAACCTTCCTGAGGGGCTTTCTTTTGCTGACGGCAACCTGACCGGAACGCCTGTGGCAGAAGGCAGCTACAGCTTCACAATCACCGCTACGGACGCGAACAAAGCAACCGGACAGGCGGCATATAGTCTTGAGGTCAAGGAAGCAGCTGCCTCTATCAGCTTTTCGCCAGCATCAGGCGCACTGCCTGAAGCGATGGCCGGTGAAGACTACAACACTTCAATTTCCGTGAGCGGCGGCAAGGGGCCCTACCTGTTTAGTATCAGCTCGGGTACGCTTCCACCCGGAATGGTCCTTAATGTCTCGACGGGGGCGCTGAGCGGGCCCCTCGATGCGGATACCGAAGGCAGCTACAGTTTCACCATCCAGGTGATCGATGCCAACAACTTCATAGCTTCGGTCAGTTACACGCTTGTAGTGCAAGCGCGTGCCGTCACGGTGACCGACAAGCAGCTGACGTTGCCTGCTGGAGCGGTTCCGGCCAACATTGATCTTACCGCAGGCGCAACCGGCGGGCCGTTCATTGCGGCAAATCTTTTGGCTGTAGAGCCCTCCAATGCGGGTACAGCGCGTATTGTAAACAGCCAGTTCGCCCAAGCGGGCGGCGGCGGTTCGGCAGGCTTTTATCTGAAGTTCACACCAAACCCGTCCTATTCTGGCCAGGTTATTGTCCGCTTCTCACTTACCAGCGACCTTGGAATCTCAAATACTGGTAATGTCATCTATAACCTTGGCTATAATCCGGAAAAGGCGGCGGCGGAAATCGACACACTCGTGCGCGGCTTTGTCCAGACGCGCCAAGGACTGCTCGCCAGCTCCGTCAAGGTGCCAGGCCTGCGTGAAAGACGCAGGATGCGAACAGCAAACGAAATCGTCAGAACACGTTTCTCGCCCACGGAGCGTGGCGTATCGCTTGGCTTTGCGACGAGCCTTGAACAGATAAATGCAGCTGCAAATGCCCTGACACCGGATCTCAAGGCAGAGGCACTCAGGTTGAATGTCTGGCTCGAGGGCTCTGCCTCTGCTCATATACGCAAGCAGAATGACGGCCGCTGGGGCGGCTTTGCAATGTTCTCCGCTGGGGCTGACTACCTGCTGGCAGACTGGGCACTTTTGGGCGTTTCCTTTCATCTAGACCGGATGAGCGATCCATCAAGCGATGGAGCCAGGCTGACTGGCAACGGCTGGCTTGCAGGCCCCTATGCCTCGATAGAAATCTATCGCAATGTCTTCTGGGACACCCATGCGCTGATCGGTGGATCGTCCAACAGCATCGACACCGCCTTCTGGGACGGCCGTTTCGATACCAGCCGGTGGATGGCTGGCACCAGTCTGTCCGGCACGTGGCAACTGGATCCCGTCACCACTCTTTCACCAACCCTGCGGGCGTTCTACCTTTCGGAAAAAGTCAAGCAATATGGCGTCAGCAACAGCACCAATGATGCAATCATTCTTGATGGTTTCCTTGAGCAACAGTTCCGGATAAGTGGAGCGCTGGAACTGGCCCGGATATTCGTCCTCGACAACGGTCTGTTACTGACACCTTCCATTGAACTGACCGGTGGCTATGCGGGGCTCGGAGCATCGCGTGCGTTTGGTGGAGCAGAAGCAGGACTTACACTGTCGGACAGCTCCAGCTGGCAGATCAACGCAGGCGTCAAGGTGAATATGGAAAGCGATGGACGCTCATCAGTGACTGCTAAGGCAAGAGCTGGCGTCCGCTTCTAATTCTAGCCTGTTAGCACTCTCTTCATCCGGCGAGATCTGCCAAGCTCTGATCGCGCAGAGCTTGCCACTTCTCACAGAAACCGGAGGGGGGACAGCGGCGCAGGGTCGATGACCGGCGGCACGCCGGTGATGAGATCGGCCAGAATATGGCCGGTGACCGGCCCCAGCGTAAAACCGCAATGGCCATGGCCGAAGTTGAGCCACAGGCCGCTTTCGCCGGGGGCAGCGCCCAGCACCGGCAGACTGTCCGGGAAACAGGGGCGTGAGCCCATCCAGGCACCGGGTTCGGCAGGAACCGTCAGCGGAAAGATCTCGCGCGCCTTGCGGAAGGCCCGCTCCACCTGCACAGGCGTCGGCGCCGCATCCCGTTCGGCCAGTTCAATGCCCGTCGTCAGGCGGATGCCCTTTTCCATCGGCGCCAGAACATAGCCCATTTCCGCATCCACCACGGGCCGCGACAGCCCCGCCCCTGCCCTCGCCTTGTAGTGCTGGTGGTAACCGCGCTTGACGGCGAGCGGGAAGCGGTAGCCGAAGCCTTTCAGGATATCCATGGACCATGGCCCCAGACACAGGGCAACGGCGCGCCCGCGCACCGGCCCCTTGTCCGTGGCAATGGCCCAGCCCCCGTGCGAGCGCGTCAGGCGCCTTGCATCCCCGGTCAGGATCTCGCCGCCCTTCTCCGCCAGCGACCGGGCAAAGGCCTTGGTGACGGCGCCGGGATTGGACACCGATTCGCTCTCGGGCCAGAAGATGCCGCGGCACCCTTCGGCTGTGAGATAGGGCTCCAGTTCGTTGAGGTCGAGCTCGTCCATCTCGTGATAATCGACGCCGAAGATCCGGGCATAATGGCGCTCGGCCGCCGTCGCCTCGAACCCTGCCTCCGTGCGGTAGACGTAAATGGTGCCCGTCTGCCGGTAATATTTCAGCGCCTCCGCGGCTTCCGCCAGCACCCTGTGCTCGCCGATGGCATAGGCCTCCAGCGCATTCATCGCATGGGCAAGGCGCTGCACGCCCGTGCGGCTGCCATGGCGGCGGAACGCCATCAGCCAGGGCAGCAGACGCAGCACCGTGGCAAGGCTGTAATTGGCGCCGGGCCAGCGCCCCAGCGCGATGTTGAGCAGGAATTTCGCATCTCCGGGAAAACCGGGCGGCAGGAATCCGTTGCGCTCTATGATCCCGGCATTACCATGGGACGTCTCTTCGCCGGGCTGGCGGCGGTCGACAAGGGCAACATCAAGCCCCCGTCGCTGCAACTGCAGGGCGGTCGAGGTTCCGACCATGCCGGCGCCAAGCACGATGACGTCAACTGTGCGCACCTGCCACCCTTCCAGCCCTGCCTTCACCCGCCCGAGTTGCTTAACATTCTGACGCTTATAGCCTCTTTCGCCAACACCTAAAGGAGAGAATTACCGTATGGCCCTTTCCCTCACAGGCGCGCTCGGCTGGCTGGGCCGCCGGGGCACGGGGGCGGTGGCCCTGAGTGCCTTCGCCGGCATGGTGCTGCCGGGCCTCTCCTCCCTGGCGCGGCCCTTTGTGTCCGAAGCCATTTTCGCGCTGCTGGTGCTGGCCTTCCTGAAAGTGGACCAGACCGCCGTTCTGGCCCGGCTGCGCCGCCCCGGGCTGGTGCTGGCGGCCAGCCTCTGGATGATGCTTCTGCTGCCCACGGGCGCCGCCCTCCTCGCCGCGGCGGCGGGCTTGCGGGAGGTAGCGCCCGATCTTGCCATGGCGCTGTTCATCGTCACGGCAGCCCCGGCCATCATGTCCTCGCCTGCCTTCATGTATTTCCTGAAGCTGGACGGCGCGCTCAGCCTCACGGTTCTGGCCCTGTCGATGCTGCTGGTGCCACTCACCGCCCCTTTCACCGCCTATCTCATTCTGGGCGAGACGCTGCCGCTCGACAGCCTGACACTGGGCCTCAAGCTCTTCGGCCTCCTGGCCGGGTCCATGGCCGTGGCCGCGCTGCTGCGGCGGCTGGCAGGCGAGGCAAGGATCGCAGCCGCTCAAGATGTGATCAGCGGCGGCAACGTGCTGCTGCTGTTCTTCTTCGCCGTCGCCGTGATGGATGGTGTGGCGGCAAGCTTTGCCAGCCGTCCGATGGTGTCGCTCGGCATCGTGGCCCTCACCTATGCGGTGTCGCTGACACAGGCCGGCCTGACGCTGCTGGTCTTTGCCCCGGCCCTGCGCAGCGATGCCTTCGTCATCGCCTATTCGGCCGGAAACCGGAACATGGGGCTGATGGTGGCCGCCCTCGGCGGCACCCTGCCGGACCTTGCCTGGCTCTATTTCGGTCTGGGCCAGTTGCCGATCTACACCCTGCCCTACCTGCTGCGCCCGCTGGCCCGCAGGCTGACGGCATCAGCCCCTGCAAAACAAGCCTAGCAACGCCGTGGCTTGCAGGGGAATGACGGCTCACCCGGCGGAGGACATATCCAGGTCAGGTGTTACCCCTCAGGAACTGCTTGTCCTTGCCGGAACGAGGGAGGCCATGCGCAGGGCAGTCTCATGGTCGGCGGGCAGGAAGGCTTCAATCGCAAGCTCAGACAGGGTCACATCGAGCGCTGTCCCGAAGATCGTGGTCGTGCTGATAAAGGAGAGCAGGCCTTCTTCAGTCTGCAGCCGCAGGGGAACGGCGATACCCTCAGCACCGGATCGGCCGCTTACCCCCGCCATCTCGCGGCTTGTCGCGGCCGGATAGCCCCGCAGCTCTGCTTCAAGGGCCTTTAGAGAAACATCAGCAGAGGCTTCGATCTGCGCGGCAAGCCGGGCCAGAACATGGCGGCGCCATTCGCCGAAGTTCACAATCCGCGGCGCCAGCCCTTGCGGATGCAGGCTGACACGGAGGGCGTTCACCGGCGGCTCCAGCAGCCTTGGATCCACACCGGCGAGCAGGATGGCAAGCGCACCGTTGGCGTCGACCATGTTCCAGTGGCGGTCAACGGCCAAGGCGGGGTGCGGCTCAAACCCCTTGAGGATTGTTCCGACGGCCTCACGGGCCGCCGCCATTCCCGGATCTTCCAAGGCGCGTCCAGCAAACATGGGGGCATAACCGGCAGCCATCAGCAAGGGGTTCCGGTCTCTGAGCGGCACATTCAGCTGCTCCGCAAGGCGTAAAACCACGTCCTTGCCCGGCACCGACCGGCCCGATTCGATAAAGGAGAGATGCCGTTGCGAGATACCGGCCTCCAGCGCCAGTTCAAGCTGGCTGAGCCTCCGGCGCTGCCGCCAGACGCGCAGCATCGCGCCGATTGAACCGGGATCTGTGACATTGGCGGAGGCTGTCATGGTTGTCATGCACGCAAAATAGCGGGAGCCGGAGCTTCGAGGCTATTACCTTGGAGGTAATCGCCTTCAGAAGCAATCCGGTGAAGTCTGGGCATGGCAGAAGCGGGATGGTCCTGCTTCCAGCACTCGACAGGACAGTCCAATGCCTTTTCTTTCCCTGAAAACCATCCTTCTCGCAGATGCTGCAGCCTGCCTTGCCATGGGCGCGCTGCTGATTGCCGGGGCCTCGCCCCTGGCAGCCGTCACGGAGATACCTGCGGCACTCTCCACCTGGGCTGGCGTGCTTCTTCTGCCCGTCGCCGCCTTCATTGCCGCCGCCGCGTTCCGCTTCAGCCACATGACCGCAATGGCAGGGATCATCATCCTGGGAAACATCGCCTGGATCGTGGCCAGCATGGCACTGCTCGTCATGGACCTGATTGCACCCAACGCTTTTGGAACGGCGTTTATCATCGCTCAGGCTCTGGCCGTTGCCGTCCTCACCTGGCTTGAAACCAAAGCAGTGGCCCGGCGTTTCCATGCTCATTCCGCTTGAGCCGGAATGACTGCATCAGGAAGGACTGAGACATGACAGCCTATGCCATCGCCCGGATCAGCAAGGTCGAAATGGGTCCCGGCATCGTGACCTATCTGGAAAAGATCGACGGAACCCTCGCGCCCTTTGGCGGCCGGTTCATCATCCACGGCGGCGGAAAAACCGTGCTGGAAGGTGACTGGACTGAAGACCTCGTCATCATCGCCTTTCCGTCGATGCCAGATGCGCAAGCATGGTATGCATCTGCGGCCTATCAGGCGATCCTGCCACTGCGAACGGAAAACGCCGCTTCGGATGTCATCCTCATGCAAGGGGTGGATGCAGATCACCGGGCAACCGATATTCTTGCCAATTGAGCAAATCCGCTTGCTGCGCGCCTCTGCCGGTCCTGACGGCAGGCGCGCAGCGGCTTCCTGCTGGTGCGGCCTGAAACAGCCAAGCCATGCCGATACGCCGGAGCGGGCTCGGGCTGTAGTTTGGCCAAATCTTCGCTTTCGCTCAGTTTCGTGCCCCTTCACCGCCGCATGGCATTGAGCCTCTGGCCGGTCTCTGATAGACCCCAGCCAGTTTTCCCAGAATGAGGACCCGCGATGATCCCGCGCTATTCCCGCCCTGACATGGTTGCCATCTGGTCTCCCGAGACGAAGTTCCGCATCTGGTTCGAGATCGAGGCCCATGCCTGCGACGCGCTGGCTGATCTTGGTGTGATCCCGAAGGAAGCGGCGCAGACCATCTGGGAAAAGGGCGGCGCGGCCACCTTCGACATCGAGCGGATCGACGAAATCGAGCGCGAGACGAAGCATGACGTCATCGCCTTCCTCACCCATCTGGCCGAGATCGTCGGCCCGGATGCCCGTTTCGTTCACCAGGGCATGACGTCCTCAGACGTGCTGGACACCTGCTTCAACGTGCAGCTGGTGCGCGCCACCGATCTTCTGCTGAAGGACATGGATGCGCTGCTGGCCGCCATCAAGCGCCGCGCCTTCGAGCACAAGGACACAGTCTGCATCGGCCGCTCGCATGGCATCCATGCCGAGCCCGTCACCTTCGGCCTGAAGATGGCCGAGGCCTATGCCGAGTTCGACCGCTGCCGCAAGCGCCTGATGAATGCGCGCGAGGAAATCGCCACCTGCGCCATTTCCGGCGCTGTCGGCACCTTCGCCAACATTGATCCGCGCGTGGAAGAGCATGTGGCGCAGGCCATGGGCCTGAAGGCAGAGCCGGTCTCCACCCAGGTCATCCCGCGTGACCGTCACGCCATGTATTTCGCCACCCTCGGCGTCATCGCCTCGTCCATCGAGCGTGTGGCCACGGAAATCCGCCACCTGCAGCGCACGGAAGTTCTGGAAGCGGAGGAGTATTTCTCCCCCGGCCAGAAGGGCTCTTCCGCCATGCCGCACAAGCGCAATCCGGTGCTGACCGAAAACCTGACGGGCCTTGCCCGCCTCGTGCGCGGCTTCTCCATTCCGGCGATGGAAAACGTCGCCCTGTGGCACGAGCGGGACATCTCCCACTCCTCCGTCGAGCGCATGATCGGCCCGGACGCCACCGTCACCCTCGACTTTGCGCTGGCCCGCCTCACCGGCGTCATCGACAAGCTGCTGGTCTATCCGGAGCGCATGATGGGCAACATGGACCGTCTCGGCGGCCTTGTGCATTCCCAGCGCATCCTGCTCGCCCTCACCCAGGCCGGTTCCTCGCGCGAGGATGCCTACCGTCTGGTTCAGCGCAACGCCATGAAGGTCTGGGAAAGCTATCAGGTGTCAGGTTCGGCCGGTGTGGACTTCCTCAGCGAGCTGCTGAACGATGCAGACGTGCGCCAGTACCTGTCGGAAGACCAGATCCGCGACCGGTTCGACCTCGGCTATCACATCAAGAACGTGGACGTGATCTTCCAGCGCGTCTTCGGGGAAAGCTGACCTATGAAGATCGCAGACGCCGACATCCTGCTCATTCCCGGCTATGCCAACAGTGACCCCGGTCACTGGATGCGCCGCTGGGAAGAGAAGATGGCCAACGCGCGGGTGGTGGAGCAGGACAACTGGTTCACGCCCTCCAGGAAGGTCTGGATGGAGACGCTGCTGGCCGCCATCGAGACGGCGGAGCGCCCGGTGGTGCTGGTCGCCCATTCCCTCGGCTGCATTCTGGTTGCCCATGGCGCCCATGTGCTGCCGAAGGACAAGGTGAAGGGCGCCTTCCTCGTCGCCCCGTCCGACTGGGACCGGCCCGGCCTCGTGCCCGCCTTTGACGGCGGCGACTTCGTTCCGGTGCCGCGCATGCCCCTGCCCTTCCGCACCCATGTGGTCGCAAGTCACAACGATCAGTACTGCGATTTCGAGGTGGCCAAGGGCTTCGCCCACAGCTGGGGCGCCACGTTCCAGGATGCGGGCCATGTCGGCCACATCAACCTTGAAAGCGGCCATGGCCCCTGGCCCGAAGGCATGATGTCCTTCGCCCATTTCATGGCGCGGATGTAAGTGTAACCCTCTCTCTATGAGCCAGCCTCATCGAGAGAGGGTAAACCCTTTTGCGGCGGGAAAGCCTTCCAAACTCCCTAGACAGCCTTCAGTCCCCTCACGCAACCCGGTTGCGGGGCTGAATCATGTCGCGGATGTGCTTGCCGGCCAGGATGCTGGCCGGAATGGCGAGAAGCAGGCCGCAGGCCGCGGCCCCTGCCAGCATCAGCGGATTGAAGTGGTCGAGACCATAGACCGACAGCGGCACAAGAGCGCCGATGCCGGCCATTGTCGGTCCGATGACGATGAAGAGAATCGCGGCAAGCTTCCACATGACACAGGCTCCGGTTACGGATGCCCGGCGCGCAGGAGCACGCCGCAACATCCCGATCACCGCGCCTGCCGTCCGGGCGCCACTGCCCCATGCCGGTGATCTTCCCCGTCAAGTTGCGCTGGCCGGAGCGGATGGTCCTTGATCCGGATCAAGCAAGCCGTGCCAGAACGTCGCGGAAGGCGCCCTGAATGACCGGCAGATCCATGCCATGGGCGAGCAGACGGTAGCCCATGGCCTCAGCCGCCTTCACATCCTCAGGCGTCATGCAGAAATAGCCCGCAAAGCGCCCGGCGGCGCGGGTCTTGCCGATGATCAGTTCTGCGGCCTCCCGCACGGACTCGCTGTGGGGGTTGAGCGCCGCGCCATTGGACAGGGTCAGCGACAGGTCGCCCGGCCCGACGAACACCCCGTCAATGCCCGGCACAGCCAGAATCTCATCCAACGCGGCGACGGCCTCTGGTGTTTCGATCATGGCAAAGGCCAGAACCTCGCTGTTGGCGCCGGCGAGATAGTCCGGCATGGTCTGCCCGGCCAGCATCGCGGCGCGCACGGGCCCCCAGCTGCGGCTGCCCAGCGGCGGATATTTCATTGCGGCGGCAAAGGCTCTGGCGTCTTCCGCAGAATTGATCATCGGCGCGATCACCGCCTCGGCCCCCGCATCGGCGGCACGGCTGGCCATGGCATTGCCGCCCACGGGAATGCGGACGATCCGGTGCGCTCCGCCCAGCGCCACGGCGGCCAGACAATCGCGGATGCTGCCCGCATCATGAATGCCGTGCTGCATGTCCAGCGTCACCGCGCCAAAGCCCGCCCGCGCCATGGCCTCGGCCACCACGGGCGCCGGCAGCACGGACCAGGCCGTCACCACCGTTTCATCCGCCTTGAACCGCGCTGCGAGTGTCTTCCTGTCTGCCATCTGGGCCTCCCTGTTCTGGCCCCATCAGACAGGATGTCAGACAACCCGGCAAGGCAGAATCAGGCTGCATCCGTTCGCCGTCCCCATGCCCAGCAAAAAACCTCCACGCCGGTGGCACGGAGGTTTTTCGTCATGCGCCGTGCGGATGAAAGGTCAGATGCCCTTCTGGATCTGGTCGATCGCGGTGTGCATCAGTTCGTCCATGGTGCGGCGAATCTGGTGGTCGGACTGTTCCACATGGCCCTTGTCGAAATCGGCGCGGATCTTGCGGAAAACGTCCTCATCGCCAGCTTCCTCGAAGTCGGCGCGCACCACTTCCTTTGCATAGTCATCTGCCGCTGCAGCAGAAAGCCCAAGCTTTTCCGCAGCCCACAGGCCCAGAAGCTTGTTGCGCCGGGCGTTCGCCTTGAAGCGCAGCTCCTCGTCATGAGCGAACTTGTTTTCGAAACTCTCCCCACGACCGTCAAACGTGCTCATGAAATGCCTCCTCTTGTGCAGACAGCAAACCTTCAACCACCTGCGTGGCCCCATTCATATGGTATCTGTTCCGCGCTCTGCATATCCCCCGCAATGATGCAAATCAACGCACTAGCGCAGAGATTGCCGCGACGTGAGCCGCATCCGCAAATGATTACCCCGGCTCCATTGTACTTTTGCAAAGGATCGTTTAAGTTCCGCGCCGCTAATGCGGGGCTAATTGTCGATGTTGAAGGAAATGGCCAGCACTTGCGCCACTTCAAAATCGCATGCACAGGAGTTTCCCGCATCGATGGATTTTCTCAAGCAAACACGGTACGTGCCCATGAATCGCCGCCGGCGTATCTATGAAGGCAAGGGCAAGATCCTCTATGAGGGCCCTGAGCCTGGAACCTTGATCCAGCATTTCAAGGACGATGCAACCGCCTTCAACGCCAAAAAGCACGAGATCGTGGACGGCAAGGGCGTGCTTAACAACCGCATCTCCGAATACATCTTCAACCAGCTGAATGGCATGGGCATCCCGACCCATTTCATCCGCCGGATGAACATGCGCGAGCAGCTGATCCGCGAAGTCGAGATCATCCCGCTCGAAGTCGTGGTGCGCAATGTTGCAGCCGGTTCGCTCGCCACCCGCCTCGGCATCGAGGAAGGCGTGCAGCTGCCGCGCTCCATCATCGAGTTCTATTACAAGAACGACGCCCTCAACGACCCGATGGTCGCTGAAGAGCACATCACCGCCTTTGGCTGGGCTACCCCGCAGGAACTCGACGACATCATGGCGCTCGCCATCCGCGTCAACGACTTCCTGTCCGGCCTGTTCCTCGGCGTCGGCATCCGCCTTGTCGATTTCAAGATCGAATGCGGCCGTCTGTTCGAAGGTGACATGATGCGCATCGTCGTCGCGGACGAAATCTCGCCGGACAGCTGCCGTCTGTGGGATATCGCCACCAACGACAAGATGGACAAGGACCGCTTCCGCCGCGACATGGGCGGGATGCTGGAAGCCTATCAGGAAGTCGCGCGCCGTCTCGGCATCCTGAACGACAACGAGCGCCCGAACGGCTCCGGCCCGACGCTCGTCCAGTAAGGCTCAACACTCTCAAGGCCCCGTCCGGCTTCTGCCGGACGGGGCCTTTTGTGTTTGCGGGCAGCTATCTGCACCTTGCCGCCGTCACTTGCGCCAGGCCCCCTCCTCCACAAACGCATCCCGCGTGGTTGCCGCGAGCATGCGTTCCAGCTCTGCCCTGTTCAGCCACATGCAGTATGCCGGCCGGGCACGCTCGAAACGCCAGCCTTCACTCAACGGCCCGGCATCCGCCACATCGAAACCGAACTCTTCATAAAGACGGGCGACAAGAGCCTTCGCATCCGCATCATCCCCGGCAATCGGAAGCGCGCGCCGGTCAGTAGCGCCGGATGGCCTTCCATCCTTCGAAAGATCAGCCATGACGATGGCGTTGAACGCCTTGACCACACGCGATTGCGGCAAGTGCGCCGCCAGCAATTCGCTGGTTGTCGTTTGCTGCCGGTCCAGCTGTTCAATCGTGCCATCCCGCTCCGGGTAGTAGTTGTTCGTGTCGATCACGATCTTGCCTGCGAGCGGCAGGACAGGGATTGACCTGTAGGCCTTCAGCGGCACGGCAACAACGGCAAGATCACCGAATACTGCCGCTTCTTCCGCCGTTCCGGCAGCGCAGCCGAGCGCACCGCGCACGCTGAACAGCGTGTCTGGTCCGCGGGAGTTGCTGATCATCACCTCATGGCCATTGGCGGCGGCAAGCTTCGCAATGGCCTGACCAACAAAGCCTGCACCGATAATTCCTATTCTCATGACTCACTCCCTTTTCAGGTGTTGCAGCCATGATCTAAATTAACAACCAATCAGGAATAAATTTCACATATTGCTCAACACTAACAACATCAGGTAGGCAATTGATGGACAGGCTCACCAGCATGGCTGTCTTCGTGAAGGCTGCGGATCTTGGCTCCTTCGCCAAGGCGGCGGCTGCGTTGAACCTGTCGCCGCAAATGGTCGCCAAGCATGTGCTCTCTCTCGAAGACCGGCTCGGCATGACCTTGCTCAACCGGACGACACGGCGGCAAAGCCTGACCGATATCGGCCGGGCCTATTACGACCGCTGCAAACTTGTGCTGGCCGAAGCAGAGGCGGCGGACGGTCTTGCCAATGAAATGCGCAAGACCCCGCGCGGCATCCTGCGCATCGGCGCGGGCAAGACATTCGGAGCTTTTGCACTGGCTCCGTTCCTCAAGAACTGGCTGTCAGAACATCCGGGCGTGGAGGCCGACCTGGTACTGGAGGACCGCTACACCGACCCGCTGGACGAAGGACTTGATGTGATCATCCGCATTGGAGAGCTGGCGGACACGAATCTGATTGCTCATCCGCTGGCGCCCTACCGCCTGATCACCTGCGCTTCACCGGCCTATCTTGCCGAACACGGCACGCCCGTTCATCCCTCAGACCTCGAAAGCCATC
The DNA here is from genome assembly GCF_900185665.1 of Pannonibacter sp. I15F10I1. Taxonomy (NCBI): domain Bacteria; kingdom Pseudomonadati; phylum Pseudomonadota; class Alphaproteobacteria; order Hyphomicrobiales; family Stappiaceae; genus Pannonibacter; species Pannonibacter sp. I15F10I1. The sequence continues at coordinate 383,974 of NZ_FYAN01000008.1, read as the reverse complement.
AATGTCTGGGCTTTGCCAGCTGGTCACGCACCTTCGGCTGCGAGTGGACATTTGCAAAGGATGGCAGAACTCAGACAATCAATGTGCAGGGGCGGCTGCGCAGCAACGACTGGGCGGCGCTGCTGAATGCTGCTGTTGCAGGAATGGGGATTACACTCGGCCCGGAACGTGTCCTGTCGGCGGAACTGACGTCAGGACGGCTTGTCCGGGTGCTGCCGGATTATGATGGCCCGGCCAAACCGGTGCATCTTCTTTATCCGGCATCCCGCCGTCCGGCGGCAGCCTTGCGGGCCTTCATCGAGGCTGCCGTGAGAGAATTCGGCGATCCCCGATCAACACGGCAAAAACCATCGCGCACCGGCACCTGATCCACCGGAACAGGGAGGAAACGGTGCTGCCCAAGTGCAGCGCATCAATATGTCCTTAAGTTTGTGCCTATGGGGCGAAGCCCCTTCCGTCACGGGGCTGGTTGGTGTAAGCAGCGCGGCAGAAAAGGGCCGCATTGGCCATGGCGATTAACGGAAAGACGAGAGCGATGAAGGCACGTGTCACCGTCACCCTGAAGAACGGCGTTCTGGACCCCCAGGGCAAGGCCATCGAAGGGGCGCTCGGCGCTCTCGGTTTTGACGGCATCAATGGCGTGCGCCAGGGCAAGGTCTTCGACGTGGAGCTGAGCGACCGCGACGCGGCCAAGGCCCGCGAGGAACTGACCGCCATGTGCGAGAAGCTGCTCGCCAACACCGTCATCGAGAACTACGCCATCGAAATCCTCTGAGGCAGACTGAGGCTGCGGCCATGGATCCGGATGCACAAAAGGCGATCCGCTTTCTCCTGATCAAGGCCGCCATCTTCATCCTGCTGCCGGCAGGGCTCAGCCTTCTGGCTGTGCTCCTGCTGCTCTAGAGTTTGCAAGGGCCGCCGAGGCCCATCCGATCCGCCGCAGTCCGCCAGGACGACACACGGGAAGCCTGCCATGAAGTCCGCCGTCATCCTCTGCCCCGGCCTCAACCGTGACCGTGACATGCTCTACGCACTGGAGCAGATCACCGGCCAGAAGCCTGCCACGGTCTGGCACACGGACACGGACATTCCGGATGTGGACCTGATCGTCATCCCCGGCGGTTTCTCCTATGGCGATTATCTGCGCGCCGGTGCCATTGCCGCCCGCTCGCCGGTGCTGCAGGAGGTGATCGCCCGTGCCGCCAGGGGCGTGCATGTGCTGGGCGTGTGCAACGGCTTCCAGATCCTCACCGAAGCAGGCCTGCTGCCGGGCGCGCTGATGCGCAATGCCGGGCTGAAGTTCATCTGCAAGGAAATCGAGCTGGAAACGGTGAATGCCAAGACCGCCTTCTCCAGCGCCTTCCGGCAGGGTGAAGTCTGGCGCTGCCCGATCGCCCATCACGACGGCAACTATTTCGCCGATGCCGAAACGCTGAAGACCATCGAGGACAACGGCCAGGTGGTGTTCCGCTATGCCAACGGCTGCAACCCGAACGGCTCGATCAACGACATCGCCGGTGTGATGAACAAGGCCGGCAACGTGCTCGGCATGATGCCGCATCCGGAGAACTTGATCGAAGACCTGCAGGGCGGCACCGATGGCCGCAAGATCTTCGAAAGCCTGCTCGGCCAGCTGGTGGCCTGAAACGGGCAAGGCGAGGGGAGAAATCCATGAAGAAGCTGGAACTCCCCCGTGACCTGCAGACCCGGATTGCCAGCCGTCTTTCGGATTTCTGCCGGGACGAGCTGGACGTGGATCTGGGCAACATGGACGCGCTGCGGCTGCTGGATTTTCTAGCTGAGGAAGCCGGCAGCGCCTTCTACACCCTCGGCGTCCGCGATGCCGCGGCACAGGCGGCAAAGCGCTTCGAAGATCTTTCCGACGATCTGGCAGGACTTGAGCGTCAGGACTGGCGCTGAAACCCTCTTGTCCTTCCCTGCCCGCACCGGGCATGCTGGGAAAAACGGGCAAGGGGCACAGCATGGACGACACCTTCTTTCAGCCGGTATCCGGGTTCGAGCTGCCGCGTTTTGCCGGCATTCCCACCTTCATGCGCCTGCCGCATGTGAACATTGCCTCACCGGAGGCTGAGCGCGTTGATATCGGCCTGATCGGCGTGCCCTGGGATGGCGGCACCACCAACCGGGCGGGAGCCCGCCACGGGCCGCGCCAGCTGCGCGATCTCTCCACCATGATCCGGCAAGTGCATCCGCACACGCGGATCAATCCCTTCGGTCTCGCCAATTGTGCCGATCTGGGCGATGCACCGGTCAACCCGGCCGATGTGCAGGACGCATTGGCGCGGATTACCGGTTTCTACGACCAGATCGTCGATCTCGGCATCACGCCGCTCACCGCAGGCGGTGACCATCTTGTCTCGCTGCCGGTGCTCCGGGCGCTGGCCCGCAGCGGCCCGCTGGGCATGATCCATTTCGATGCCCATACCGATCTCTTCGACAGCTATTTCGGCGGCTTCCGCTACACCCACGGCACGCCCTTCCGCCGCGCCATCGAGGAAGAGCTGCTGGACCCCGAACGTGTCGTGCAGATCGGCATTCGCGGCACGATGTATGACGGCGAGGACATCGAGTGGGGCGAGGCACAGGGCGTGCGCATCATCATGATCGAGGAACTGATGGAGCGCGGGGTCGATCACGTGATGGCTGAGGCCCGTGAGCGGGTGGGGAGAACACCGGCCTACATCAGCTTCGATATCGACGTGATCGACCCCGCCTTTGCCCCCGGCACCGGCACACCGGAAATCGGGGGCATAACCTCGTTTCAGGCGCAGCGGCTGATCCGGCGGCTGGCGGGCGTCAATGTGGTGGGCGCCGATCTTGTGGAGGTGTCACCCCCGTTTGATCCTTCGGGCGGCACCGCATGGCTCGGTGCCTCGCTGATGTTCGAACTGCTTTGCATTCTGGCTACGGCAAGAGCGCAGCAGGACTGACCGCCAGCACCGCACGAAACAGGCATCAGTCGCGCGGACGCTCCCGGTAGACCCAGAAAGGCCGCGCGGCTTCCTTCGCTGCCTGCTCCCGGGTGATGCCGATATCGGCCAGCTCATCATCCGTCAGTTCAGACAATTGCGCCCGTGTCCTGCCGACAGTCAGCCACATGGCCAGCGTCGCGATCACGGCCTTGAGCAGACCGGAAAAGCGGCGTGCCGGACGCGCTTCACGCAAGACAATTTCTGGCTCTTCGCACTGATGAACGTGGGACATGTCACTCTCCAAGCGGTACAATTGATACAATCTCGTTTCATTGACCCCGTAACGCTGTATGAATTGACTCACCTCCCGGTGCAAGCTATAGAATTGTCACCATGACAAATTGGCTCCCTGACCTCCCCTCGGGCAAAGGCCCGCTCTATGTGCGGCTCGCCCAGCGCATTGCCGATGACATCGTCTCCGGCGCCCTGCCTGCTGGAGCAAAGCTGCCGCCGCAGCGGGACCTCGCCTATGACCTGGGCGTCACCGTTGGGACGGTGGGCCGCGCCTATGGCATCGTGCGCGAGCGCGGGCTGGTCAGTGGCGAGGTCGGCCGGGGCACCTATGTGCTCGCTGGCGGCGCAGCACCGCAAGCCGCCGGCCCGGTGAACGGGGCCGCCTCCCCTGCCTTGTCTCATACCCTTGAAGAAAAGCCGGTTGCGATACCCGTCAGCACCCCCGCATGGACACATCTGGCGATGGCCAATCCGGATCCGGGCTTTGGCGGCACCCGTCACGCTGTCGCCCCAACCGGTGCCTTGCGGCTGGACAGCACCTCCGCGCCGGAAGTCGGGCAGGCACAGGCGATTGAGCGGGTCATATCCGAAATAGCCCGCGAAATGCCGCATGAGATCGCCAGCTACACCCGGCTGGTGCCGGACAGCTGGCGGCTGGCCGGCCAGCAGTGGCTTGCCCGCTGCGGCTGGACGCCCGCATCAGAAACGATTGTTCCCACCACGGGTGCGCGCGGCGGGCTGATGGCCATCATCAGCGCCACCACGATGCCCGGCGACCGGGTGGTCTTTGAGGAACTGACCTACAGTTCCATCGCAAGAGGCGTCACCCTGACCGGCCGCCAGCCGGTGGCCGTGGCGCGCGATGACGAAGGCCCAATTCCGGAGGATCTGGCCCGCCTTTGCGCCCAGCAGCATCCGCGCGCCATCTTCCTGATGCCGACCGTACACAATCCGACGCTGGGTCAGATGAGCACGGCACGTCAGGCAGAGATCATCGCCATCGCCCGCGAGCACAATCTCTGGATCATCGAGGATGAGGTCTACGGCTCCTTGCATGCAGGCGGCATCCCGCCCTTCGCAGAGCTTGCCCCGGAGCGGACCTTCCATGTGGGCTCCCTGTCCAAATCCGTCTCGGCAGGCATTCGCGGCGGCTGGATCGCCTCCCCCCCGAGCCACGCGCAGCGGCTGTTCACGGCTCACAACATGCTGACGGGAGGCCTGTGCTTCCTGATGGCGGAACTCGCCGCCCGGCTCGTGCTTTCCGGCACTGCCGACGACTTGCGGCAGCGTATCTTGCAGGAATTGGCCGCCCGGCACGAGATCACGATGGGTCTTCTTGCCGGACAGACCTTCAACGCGTCTCCGCAAACGCCCTTCATCTGGCTGAAGCTGCCGGAGCCCTGGATGTCCGGAACCTTCAAGACCGCCGCCGCCGCGCAAGGGGTGCTCGTGGATGACGAGGACGAGTTCAAGACCGGCCGCAGCGCCCGCGTCTATCACCGGGTCCGGCTCGGCACCAGCAACACCCACACGCGGGAAGAACTGATCAAGGGCCTCGGCATCATCCGCGATCTTCTGCGCAATGCCAGCACCGGTTACGACAGTTTCGAATAGAGTGGAGGCCCTCCCCTGAACGGGAGGGCCTCCATAAAAGATCATAGCAAGATCAGCGCGTGGCCCGCAACAGGGCGTCGATGCGGGACAGGACCTCGTCGGAGGCCCGCTCCATGGCGGCGATTTCAGCTTCGGCGCCCTTCATATCCCCCTTCGCATACAGATCCGCAGCCTTCTTGCCGTGGGCATGCACAGCCTCATGCACCGGCAGAAGTGCCGTAAAGGCGGGATTGGAGCGCAGCGCCTTGTCGGACACCGCGTCATACCACTTGCCCAGGCGGCACTGGTGATGATCCGAGAGCTCCGCACTCTTCAGGCTGTTGAGGCCGACGAGCATTTCCGAGAGCCGTTTCTTCCACAGCAGATGATCGGACTTGGCCCGGTGCAGCACGTAGTTGCGCACATTGCGCCCTTCGAGGCTGGCAAACTGGGTGTTGATCACGGCTTCGGAACTGCCAACCGCCTTGATGACATCATCAGCATAACGGCTTGCTGCCTGAGAATGGCTGGCAACGGCATGAATGCCTTCGGCAATCTCCCGCACCGCTTCGCTCTGCGCCTGCAACAGGCCGGAGATGGCGTTCATGCGGGAACTGTTGGAGCCGACATGCCCCAGCACCGAGCCGATCTTCTCGGCGGCTTCTTCAGCCTGTTCCACGCTGGAGCCCACAAGGTCCTGCACCACCGAAACAGTGTCCAGAACCTCGGAGACATGCACCTGCAGCCGCTCGATACGGGCACGGATATCGTCCGTGGCCTTCTGCGTCTGGCCGGAAAGCTGCTTCACTTCGCTGGCCACCACGGCAAAGCCCTTGCCGGCTTCACCGGCCCGCGCGGCTTCGATGGTGGCGTTCAGCGCCAGGAGGTTCGTCTGCTGGGCAAGGCCGTCAATGGTCGAGACAAACATGCCAATCTGCTCGGCGGCAGCCGCAAGCTGGCGGGCGCCCTCGCTCATGCGGTCAAAGGAATCGCCGATACGGCGGGATGACACGGCGGCGCTGCGGGTGGCGGCTGCCCCGCCATCCAGCACGGAATGGGCCTCCTCCATGGAAGAAGCCGCTTCGCTTGCCGTTGCTGCGATCTGCTCGATGGAGGCCGTCAGTTCGTCAACTCCGCCGGAAATTGCCCGGGCGCGATTGTCCGTCTCCCGGATTTCGCCGGTGATCCGTGCCGTGGCGGCCATGGCACGGCTGGCCTGAAGGGAGTAATCCACCGTCTGCTGCAGCTGCGTCTCGTTCTCCCGGTCGAGAGCCATCTTCAACGAAGTGAGGGCGGAGACAACTTCAGCCGGCAAACTGCCGGTTCCCTGAAGCTCCAGATGCCCTTCAACGGCACGCAATGCGCCCACAAGGGCTGCTACATCAAATTCTGGCTGCTTCACCGCAATGGCGGGCGCTGCAGACTTCAAGCCGAACATCATGACCTCCCGAGGATATCTTTCTCAGAGGTATCGGCAAATGACTGAAGCAATCTTTAACTTTTACAGTGACTTGCATGCGTAAAAATCCGAGGGCGGCAGTCCCTGCCCGCACTTTACGCCGGCCGTTGCAGCGAAGGCAGAAGGGAGCCTGAGGAGGGCTGCACGGCACGCATCAGGCTGTCCATGGGCGGCAAACAGATGCGGTTTCACACTTCGGCCAAAATAGCCCCAGGAAACCGCGCAACAGTCTCCCATTCCTGCCGATGATCTGTTAAACCGGCCCCGAACATCATCCCCGGCACGACCCTGCCAGACGACTGCGGACGCCCATGATCCCCAACGACATCAAAATCACGCCAGATCTCGTCGCGGCCCACGGCCTGAAGCCCGACGAATACCAGCGCATTCTGGATCTGATCGGCCGCGAGCCGACCTTCACCGAACTCGGCATCTTCTCGGCCATGTGGAACGAGCACTGCTCCTACAAGTCCTCGAAGAAGTGGCTGAAGACCCTGCCCGTAACGGGCGAGCGCGTGGTGCAGGGCCCGGGCGAGAATGCCGGTGTCGTGGACATTGGCGATGACGATGTGATCGTCTTCAAGATGGAAAGCCACAACCACCCGTCCTACATCGAGCCCTACCAGGGTGCGGCGACGGGCGTGGGCGGCATCCTGCGTGACGTCTTCACCATGGGCGCACGCCCCGTGGCGGCCATGAACGCCCTTCGCTTCGGCGCCCCGGACCATCCGCGCACCCGCCACCTCGTCTCCGGCGTCGTCGCCGGTGTGGGCGGCTATGGCAACTCCTTCGGCGTGCCGACGGTGGGCGGCGAGGTGGAATTCCACCCGCGCTACAACGGCAACTGCCTCGTCAACGCCTTTGCCGCAGGGCTTGCCAAGAAGGACGGCATTTTCCTGTCCAAGGCCGAAGGCGTCGGCCTGCCGGTCGTCTATCTGGGTGCCAAGACCGGCCGCGATGGCGTGGGCGGTGCGACCATGGCCTCGGCCGAGTTCGACGACACCATCGAGGAAAAGCGCCCGACCGTGCAGGTGGGTGACCCCTTCACCGAAAAATGCCTGCTGGAAGCCTGCCTCGAGCTGATGGCCACTGGCGCCGTCATCGCCATTCAGGACATGGGCGCGGCCGGTCTCACCTGTTCCGCTGTCGAGATGGGCGCCAAGGGTGACCTCGGCATCGAGCTGGACCTCGACAAGGTGCCGGTGCGCGAAGAGCGTATGACCGCCTATGAAATGATGCTGTCGGAAAGCCAGGAGCGCATGCTCATGGTGCTGCGCCCCGAAAAGGAGCAGGAAGCCGCCGCCATCTTCCGCAAGTGGGGTCTGGACTTTGCCATCGTCGGCATGACCACGGACACGCTGCGCTTCATCGTCAGGCACCAGGGCGAGGTCGTGGCCGACCTGCCGATCAAGGAGCTGGGCGACGAAGCCCCCGAATATGACCGCCCCTGGGTGGAGCCGGTAAAGCGCCCGCTGCTGGATGCAGCCAGCATTCCCGCCCCTGCCGACTACGCCGCTGCCCTGCTGCAGCTGGTGGGCGGCGCCAATGGCTCGTCCCGCCGCTGGGTCTACGAGCAGTATGACACGCTGATTCAGGGCAACAGCGCAGCCCGTCCGGGCGGCGATGCTGGTGTCATCCGCGTCAATGCCGCAGGCAAGGGCCTTGCCTTCTCCGCCGACGTGACGCCGCGCTACTGCGAGGCCGATCCCTTCGAGGGCGGCAAGCAGGCGGTGGCTGAAGTCTGGCGCAACCTGACCGCCACCGGCGCCGAGCCGCTGGCCGTGACCGACAACCTGAATTTCGGCAACCCCGAGAAGCCGGAAATCATGGGCCAGTTCGTCTTCTGCATCAAAGGCATCGGCGAGGCCTGCCGCGCGCTGGACTTCCCCATCGTCTCGGGCAACGTCTCGCTCTACAACGAGACCCACGGCCAGGCGATCCTACCCACCCCGGCCATTGCCGGTGTCGGCCTGCTGCCGGATGTGAATGTGCGCGCCTCTTCCGCCTTTGCGCAGGACGGCGACGTGATCTTCCTCATCGGCGGCACTGGCACGCATCTGGGTGCCTCGCAGTATCTCTACGAGGTGCTGGGCCGCGAGGAAGGCGCACCGCCGCCGGTGGATCTGGCAGCCGAGCGCCGCAACGGCGATCTGGTGCGCGGCTGGATCCGCGAGACCCGCGTTTCCGCCGTCCATGACATCTCCTCCGGCGGCCTTGCCGTGGCGCTGGCCGAAATGGCCATGTCCGGCAAGCTGGGCGCAAGGGTGAAGGTGGAGGGCCCGGCGCATGCCGCCCTCTTCGGCGAGGATCAGGCCCGCTACGTGGTCACCGTCAAGGCCGATGAGGCCGATGGCCTCGAAGAAGACGCGCTGGACGCAGGCGTTGCCGTGGAGCGTCTCGGTGTGGTGGGCGGCAGTGAATTGACTGTCGAGGGCATCCTCACCATATCCGTTGCAAAGCTCAAGGAAGCACACGAGAATTGGTTCCCCAGCTTCATGGCGGCCGGCTGACGGCTGCCATACTCCGCCACAAGCGGATGGAACTTCAGAGGGAAGAGGACTGACCACATGCCGATGGACGCAAACGAGATCATCACCCTGATCAAGGCCGCCCTGCCCGACGCAACCGTCGAGGTGCGCGATCTGGCGGGCGACGGCGACCACTACGCCGCCAACGTGGTCTCGGAATCCTTCCGCGGCAAGAGCCGCGTCCAGCAGCATCAGATGGTCTATCAGGCGCTGAAGGGCAACATGGGCGGCACGCTGCACGCCCTTGCCCTGCAGACCAGCGCCCCCGATTGAGGAATGGACTGAGACTGAACCGGCGCGGGCCAGCCGGAGCCGCAAGGCACAGGCCCGCAGCTGATTTGTAAAACGCACAGGCCGGCCCAAGCCCGGCCCATCAGGGACAAGGCTCCCGGAAGGACATGGCAATGAGCATCCAGGACTGGATCAAGAACGAAGTCGAGACGAACGATGTCGTGCTGTTCATGAAGGGCACGCCAAACTTCCCGCAGTGCGGCTTCTCCGGCCAGGTCGTTCAGATCCTCGACTACATCGGCGTGCCCTACAAGGGCATCAACGTGCTGGAAGATGCTGACCTGCGCCAGGGCATCAAGGACTTCACCAACTGGCCGACGATCCCGCAGCTCTACGTCAAGGGCGAATTCCTCGGCGGCTGCGACATCGTGCGCGAGATGTTCCAGAATCAGGAACTCCAGGCCGTCTTCACCGAAAAAGGCATCCCCACGACAGCCGCCTGATGCAGTTGAAGTGAGCGCTTGAAAAGGCCGGAGCGTCAACCGCTCCGGCTTTTTTGTGTTTTAAACGCGCCCCTGTGAGGGGGCGACCACGCCACTCGGCAAGACGATTGCGAAGACATCGTTTCGATCCGCGCCCCTGTGAGGGGGCGACCAGCGGTCGATGCCGGATCGGCGTGCGGCAGGATGCGTTTCGATCCGCGCCCCTGTGAGGGGGCGACCCGAAACGGTCTACCGGCTGACCGGCGTTGACACGTTTCGATCCGCGCCCCTGTGAGGGGGCGACTGGCCGAACCAGATGAAACCGGGATAACGGACCATTGTTTCGATCCGCGCCCCTGTGAGGGGGCGACCAGATTGCGGCTCAGACCACAGGACAGGAGACGGTTTCGATCCGCGCCCCTGTGAGGGGGCGACGGCGTCTGGCAGTCAAGCTCGCGAATGATGGCCGTGTTTCGATCCGCGCCCCTGTGAGGGGGCGACCCCGCCTCGATGCCGTCGCGGCCGCCGTCACAAAGTTTCGATCCGCGCCCCTGTGAGGGGGCGACCGCGAAGCCGCCAGCGCTTGCCGGGCAATCGCGGTTTCGATCCGCGCCCCTGTGAGGGGGCGACGCTCTACAGGGCTGCGGCAGAGGCAATATATGCCGTTTCGATCCGCGCCCCTGTGAGGGGGCGACCAGCGCTCTATACGCCTCACCATGACGTGAACGCAGTTTCGATCCGCGCCCCTGTGAGGGGGCGACACCGGGCCGGGGTGGTGTCGGTGGAACTGTTGGAGGTTTCGATCCGCGCCCCTGTGAGGGGGCGACGATCTGGCTGGTTCGTTGCTCAGTCCTCTGGGCGGTTTCGATCCGCGCCCCTGTGAGGGGGCGACTTGACCCGCGTGCCTATCCGCAGGTGCAGGCACTGTTTCGATCCGCGCCCCTGTGAGGGGGCGACTCGGGCACCCAGCCTTCAAGGCCCGCCATCTGGTGTTTCGATCCGCGCCCCTGTGAGGGGGCGACGTGCTGATGATCGATTGGGTCGAGGAGACCCGCGTTGTTTCGATCCGCGCCCCTGTGAGGGGGCGACCGGCGTGCGGCCCAGCACCCAGGCGCGGGGCTGCTTGTTTCGATCCGCGCCCCTGTGAGGGGGCGACGGCTTTGATGCGGCGGCGGAAGGCCAGGCTTTCCAGTTTCGATCCGCGCCCCTGTGAGGGGGCGACGCGGCAATCGAGTCGAGATTGGAGCCCGACGCATGTTTCGATCCGCGCCCCTGTGAGGGGGCGACCAACGTCCGACGTTGAGCACGTTTTCTTTGTTGAGTTTCGATCCGCGCCCCTGTGAGGGGGCGACCGCGTCATGGCGATTTATGACGCTGAGCGGCCGGGTTTCGATCCGCGCCCCTGTGAGGGGGCGACCCCTGCATCACCATGCGGATCTGCACGAGCGGCGGTTTCGATCCGCGCCCCTGTGAGGGGGCGACGTGACGCAACGAAATATGCGGGCAGCGCCCTCGGCGTTTCGATCCGCGCCCCTGTGAGGGGGCGACCCCGGTTTCCCCTGCCGTGGTGTCCCAGGCGGTGGGTTTCGATCCGCGCCCCTGTGAGGGGGCGACCATCAGCGGTTACTACACCGTGCAGGCGATCAACGTTTCGATCCGCGCCCCTGTGAGGGGGCGACTGCGACCGTGCGCGAGGGCGACGGCCGGAAAGCCGTTTCGATCCGCGCCCCTGTGAGGGGGCGACCTGTCTACCGCACGGAATCCGTGCCCGGCACCGATGTTTCGATCCGCGCCCCTGTGAGGGGGCGACACGCTGGGCGAGGTGGTGAGGGACCTGGCGGAGGTTTCGATCCGCGCCCCTGTGAGGGGGCGACGATTTGGGCAACAAGCTGATGGATGCGTTACCGGTTTCGATCCGCGCCCCTGTGAGGGGGCGACAGGTCTGAAGGTTGACTTCGATGACATCTCGAGACGTTTCGATCCGCGCCCCTGTGAGGGGGCGACCGTAGAACGACGATCCAGTCACCTCGCGATATGTGTTTCGATCCGCGCCCCTGTGAGGGGGCGACACAGCGCCCATGCCGAGGCGATGCGGGCAGCGGCAGTTTCGATCCGCGCCCCTGTGAGGGGGCGACAACTGCAGCTCGGCCAGATGGTCCAGCAGAGCCTGTTTCGATCCGCGCCCCTGTGAGGGGGCGACACAAGCCTCACGCAGACCTGGCGCTCGGCTGGGTGTTTCGATCCGCGCCCCTGTGAGGGGGCGACGCGGCTTGCCGGTGGCGTCGTGGTGGGTTTCCTCGTTTCGATCCGCGCCCCTGTGAGGGGGCGACGCCGGTGCCGCTGCCAATCACCCGGTCAGGGTGGTTTCGATCCGCGCCCCTGTGAGGGGGCGACGCCGGTGCCCTGGCTCTGACGCCACGCGTCCAGCGTTTCGATCCGCGCCCCTGTGAGGGGGCGACACCATCCTTCAGCGCACGGCGGCCAACGTTCTTAGTTTCGATCCGCGCCCCTGTGAGGGGGCGACCTCGCTCAAAGTCGCGTCCGGTTGACATAGGCACCGTTTCGATCCGCGCCCCTGTGAGGGGGCGACGCCAGCGCGCAGATATCCTTCAGGCGCTGCTGTTGTTTCGATCCGCGCCCCTGTGAGGGGGCGACAAGAGGATCAAGGTGCGCGACATGCGCGCCATCATGTTTCGATCCGCGCCCCTGTGAGGGGGCGACAAATTTATTGCTCATTGCCATCTCCTTGCCCGCCATGTTTCGATCCGCGCCCCTGTGAGGGGGCGACCGGGACCCGTGAAAATAAGACAGATTGCTCAAGGGGTTTCGATCCGCGCCCCTGTGAGGGGGCGACGCGGCTGGCCAGAGCGGCATTGCCATTCACGAGCTGTTTCGATCCGCGCCCCTGTGAGGGGGCGACTTCTGATTGGACTTGCCGGACGGTTCCGGCTGGGGTTTCGATCCGCGCCCCTGTGAGGGGGCGACCCGTGATCTGCTTCGAGTGGCTGCAGCGGCCGGAGTTTCGATCCGCGCCCCTGTGAGGGGGCGACGACCGAGAGTATCCCGGTCAACCAGTCTTTGCCGTTTCGATCCGCGCCCCTGTGAGGGGGCGACTCACAGATCCGGCCGAGCAGGCCGCCGCGCTGATCGTTTCGATCCGCGCCCCTGTGAGGGGGCGACTGTGTTCCCGGCGCACACCGAGGTAACCCGCATCGTTTCGATCCGCGCCCCTGTGAGGGGGCGACGGCTTCCGGCCAGTCGTCAAACCAGAGGTCGAGCGTTTCGATCCGCGCCCCTGTGAGGGGGCGACCACCGCTGGTGATGGCGTTGTCGCGGGCCGTCTGGTTTCGATCCGCGCCCCTGTGAGGGGGCGACGATAGGTGGCTACCCATGACCGCGTCGGTTTTCACCGTTTCGATCCGCGCCCCTGTGAGGGGGCGACGTCATGATTTGCTGCTCTTTTTCGCTCTGGTTGCGGTTTCGATCCGCGCCCCTGTGAGGGGGCGACCAGCTGCTCGAGCGTCCCGAAGTTAAGCGCCGTCGTTTCGATCCGCGCCCCTGTGAGGGGGCGACACCTTACTTATGGAGCAGCGATAGCCTTTGCCCAGTTTCGATCCGCGCCCCTGTGAGGGGGCGACCTGCGGGCAGCCACGCCCCCCACTGCTTGAAAAAGTTTCGATCCGCGCCCCTGTGAGGGGGCGACGCGGTCAGCGTCGGTGCGGTCCAGTTGGTGCAGGCGTTTCGATCCGCGCCCCTGTGAGGGGGCGACGTGCGCGACCGGCTGAACTTGGCCGCGTTGACCCGGTTTCGATCCGCGCCCCTGTGAGGGGGCGACATGGTTTACTCCTTGCGCAAAGAGTACAAAACGGGTTTCGATCCGCGCCCCTGTGAGGGGGCGACGGGACGCGACAACCTACGCCGGCAGCGCCCTGCAGGTTTCGATCCGCGCCCCTGTGAGGGGGCGACTGCGCCGAGCCGTGCGCTGGTGAGCCAGTTGACGTTTCGATCCGCGCCCCTGTGAGGGGGCGACGCGCATCGACTACGGCCCGACCATTCAGGTTTGCGTTTCGATCCGCGCCCCTGTGAGGGGGCGACCCGGGCTGATCGTCACCGTGCCTTCCTCGACAAGGTTTCGATCCGCGCCCCTGTGAGGGGGCGACATCCTGATAGCCAAATCCGAGCGCCTCGAAGGCGTTTCGATCCGCGCCCCTGTGAGGGGGCGACCGCTCTGCAACTGCACCACCGTGCGCGACCGGCTGTTTCGATCCGCGCCCCTGTGAGGGGGCGACTGTTTAGTCCTAACAGTTTGGCCGCAAAATGCAATTCCGCTCCGTTGCGCGATCCTGCGGGAAACAGGCTGACAAGGATTGAGACAGACGGCAGCAGGATGCAGAGCAGGGGAAAAAAGACAGCGATGTCAAAGAACGGGGCGGAGCGCGAACCTGCCGGGGAAACGGGTCACACTTCAGGTTCGCGCCCGGCACAAAAGCCTGCTGCGCCGCACCGGGCCACGTGCGCAGGTGCAACGAACTGCCCTAGATGATCAGCGGGCCGTTGAGGTCAGCGGCGGGCTTGGCGCCCACGTGTTCCACCCGGCGCTGCCAGTTCGCCCCCAGATAGTAATAGCGCAGGCTGTCCGTTTCCAGATCGACGATGCCTTCCAGCCGGGCTTTCAGCATGGTCCATTGTGCCGGGTCCACCTCGATCTCGAAAACCGAATATTGCACCCGCTGGCCATAGTCGCGGCAGGCCTTGGCAACGCGGCGCAGGCGCCCTGCCCCGCCGGGACCGGACGTGTTCACATCATAAGTGACGAGCACGAGCATGAGGCCGCCTCACTTCCAAAACCAGGGGGGATAGGCGTCAAGATCGCCGCGCAGATGGCGGGAGAGAAGCTGCGCCTGAAGATAGGGCACGAGGCCGAGGGGCGCCTTTTCCTCCAGGAACGGGTGCTGGCGCTCCTCGCGCTTGCGCTCCTGCCAGGCGGTGAGCACAAGCTTGCGCGCCTCATCGCCCAGAAAGACGGCGCCGCCATCGCGCAGCTCGAAATCTTTTGCCCGGAGCTGGCGGCGGTTGAAGAGAGACAGGGCCAGCCGGTCGGCCAGCACGGGCCGCAGTTCCTCCATGAGATCCAGCGCAAGGCTGGGCCGTCCCGGCCTGTCCCGGTGGAGGAAGCCGACCGCCGGATCAAGGCCGACGCTTTCCGCTGCGCTGCGGCAGTCATGGGTGAGAAGGGTGTAAAGGAAGGACAACAGCGCGTTGACCGGGTCCAGCGGCGGCCGGCGGGAACGGCCGCGAAAATGGATCTCCGCATCCGGTGAGCGGATCAGATGGTTGAAGACGCCGAAGTAAAGCTGTGCTGCCTCCCCTTCTGCGCCGCGCAGCAGGTCCAGCCCCTGCAGCACCTCCAGCTTTTGCAGCAGGCGGGCCATGCGGCCCGTGGCATGGTCCAGCGCCTGCCGGGCCTCCTCCGGCGTGTCAGCGCCATGGTCGCGGAGGTGCCGCATGAGCACGCTGCGCTGATTGGCGATCTTACCCATGATAAAGCCGCGCACGATGCTGTCCGGATCTTCCGAGGCGGTGTATTGCGCCCGCCGCAGAAGCACATTGCCGCTGACCGCCCCTTCCACACGGGCCAGAAACCGGCCGTTCCGCTCCAGCAGAACGATGGTGATGCCACCGGCGGCACAGGCACCCATCAGCGCCGGAGACAAAAGAATGGGGCCGAAGGTAACAAGGCCGCCCAGCATGTGCAGCGGCACGCGGGCGCGCTCCACGCCTTCCACCTCGACCACGAGGTTTTCGCCGTCCTTGCGCAGGGCAGCCCCCTCGGTGGTGACATAGACCGTGTTCAGAAGCTTCTTCATGCGCCTTCCTCAGATTCCAGCAGATCCCGGATCTGCCGCGCACGCCAGGCGAGGACGGGCCGTGCCACCTGCTTCGGGCGGCAAAGCTCTGCCAGAGAGCAGGCCCGGCACCGGTCAGCCCGGTAGACGGGTGGCGGTGTGCGCCGGGCGGCAAAGATGGCCGCAAGCTCTGCAATGGTGGCCAGCGTCAGCGCCCGCAGCTCCGCATCGAATGGCACCTCCAGCCGCCGTTTTGGCTCGGCATAGTAGAGCGCGCCTGCGGGCACAGGCTGCCCGGTCATCTCCTCAAGGCACAGAGCCTGCGCACAGAGCTGCACCTCATCGGCCCGGTGCAGCTTGGCCTTGCCGCGCTTGAACTCCACCGGATAGGGCACCTCCCCGCTAGCCTCCTGACCAGAAGGAGCCTTGTGGAACTCCACCAGATCAGCAACGCCTGCGATGTTGAGGCTGCGGCTGGCGAGCGGCAGGGCCGAAACCCGCCGCACGCCGCGCCCGTGCCGGGTGCCCGGCTTGTCTGCCACCGCATGCAGCACATGCCCCTCGGCGGTGAAGCGGTTGTCCGCCCACAGCCGCTCCAGATGGATGAGGGCGGCCTGCCGCAGGCAGTAAACGGCGTGCTGAAGGGCGGAGAGAGGTATTGCCTCCCCCTCGTCCAGCCCCGGTTCTGCGCTGCCGGTCAGGTCCGCCCCCTCGCCCATGGCTTACAGCCGCTCGATGACCTCCACCCCGGCCGGCAGGTTTTCCCGGTCAATGGTGACGATGTAGTCGGAGAATTTGCGGGCCGGCGGCAGGTTGCCAAGGCCCCGGTCGTTGATGGCCCGGAACTCGCCATCCACATTGCGGCCCACCTGCACCCGGTCGAACAGGACGTGGGCAGGCGCCTTGCCGAGGGTGCAGTCATGCCGGAACACGATCAGCTTGCGGCTGGCCATCTCGCCGCGCGCGGCGGAACGGTCATGCTCGAACATATTCTCAAGCGCCTCGAACAAGAGGTCCTTGTCCGCTTCCGAAAAGCCGGTTCGCTCCGCCAGCTTCGCCGAGATGAAGCCATGGGCGCGGTAAAGGCCATAAGGCACGATGTGCTTGCGGCCCATGGTGCGGTTTTCGGTGCGCTCGTTGCCATCCGATCCGGCCTGCTGAGCGGATTTTTCCTTCTCGCTGGTGGCCGCCATGCGGGTGATGGAAACTTCCAGCGGCTGGATCGGCTCGACCGAATGGGAGAAGGTCACCTGCACCGGCCCCCGCACCTGACCGCAATTGATGCCCGTGCTCATGACGGCACCAAAGGTGCGTACATCGAAGAAGTTGCGGCACATGAAGTCGCGCAGCTTCAGCGCCTCCTCGTCATTGGCGGGGTTGAGCGACTTCTCCTTTGCCACCTTTTCCGCATCCGGACGCAGAGCCTTGTAGGCTTCCCGGTGCTTCTCGTTGAGGATGGCGCCTTCCTGCACATAGATGCCGAAACCGGGCTCGCCACTGCGGGCAAACTCCATGTAGTTGCGCACCTTGCGCTTCAGACTCACGTCGGTGACGAGGCCATGGTTCGTCTCCGGGTCCATGCGCGGCAGGTTGCCTGCATCCGGATCGCCGTTCGGGTTGCCGTTGGTCACTTCAAACAGCAGGACGAATTCGTAACGGTTGGCGAGCGT
Source organism: Pannonibacter sp. I15F10I1 (assembly GCF_900185665.1). Classification (NCBI taxonomy): domain Bacteria; kingdom Pseudomonadati; phylum Pseudomonadota; class Alphaproteobacteria; order Hyphomicrobiales; family Stappiaceae; genus Pannonibacter; species Pannonibacter sp. I15F10I1. Next base: position 366,938 of record NZ_FYAN01000008.1, on the reverse strand, counting down.
GGTCATTCTGCAGTTTCCTCCTGCGGAGCGGCATCCTTGGCCGGTTTGAAGAATTCATTGCGCTGATGGTAGTAGCCGAGGCCGAAGAGCGCCTGTTCCTGCGGGGCGAGCGCCACGGGGAACGGATCGCCGTCCGGCGACATCTTCTCCATGATGGAGAAGACCAGCTTTTCCAGATTAACCTTCTGGCCCGGCCGCGTCTTGCCCAGCTTGGACAGATGCGGGGCCGAGCCCCTGTCGAGCATGGCAAAAACCTTCTGCGGCTGCGCCGGGGCCGAGCCGTAGAACTTGTCCTTGATGCTGGCGTTGACACCGCCCAGCGCGGCAGACTGGATCTGCTCGTAGACGGCAAACAGCCGCCCCAGCAGATAGCCCTTGTTCTCGTTGTCCGGGTCAAAAGCCACGGGAGCCTCCTTCTCAGGGTGAAGTTTGAAATTGCGGATCAGGACAGCGCGCAGCATCGCCACGCGCAGGGCATTGACATCGCCATCCGCCCGCAGGCGCATCAGCACCGAGGACAGCAGCGTCAGCGGATAGTCACTGCCGGTCAGGATCGCGCGTAGCCACTCCCCGGCAAGATTCGGCGGCACGTTCTCGCTCTTGCCCAGAACGGCTGTCTCGCGGAGGTAGCGCCACAGGGGCGGATTGCCGGAGCGGGGTGGCGGCGCAATCGCCATTTCGGCGGAGAAGCGGCGGTAATTGTCCGCCAGCACGCCGAAATCATCCTGCCAGTAGAAGCGGACCGACAGGCGCGCCGCATTGGGGGCAAGGCCCAGCACGTGAAAGCGCACGCCTTCCGCCAGTTCCGGCTTCAGGTCTGCCAGCCTTTCGCCCGCCCTTATCCGCAGCAGGATGGCCTGCACCTGCTGTGCCTGTGCGCCCATGTCCACCGGCGGCGGCTCGTCAAAGAAGCCGATGGCAACCGATTCCGCCAGTTCCAGCAGCCCGGCATCAAGCCCCTCCTCCTTGGGCTCCGCCCAGAAGATGGTCGAGGCATCACCGAGCTGGAGAAAGTGGCCGCTGCCGCGCTTGAGGCATTCGTTCAGCGCGCCGGTGTAACGCGCTGCCACAGTGGCAGAAACGGGCGCATTGTCGCCCTGTTCATGGCCATAGGAGGTGAAGGCATCCAGATTGAAGGAGACAAGCGAGGCACCGGACGACTGAGCCCCCCAGACGCCCTTGACCGCCGGATGCAACCGGGCGACAGGTGCGGCCTCGCCGGTGACGAGACAGACCGCGAGCCCGCCAGCGCCTTCGGCATTGAGGCGTTCCCATAGCGCCCGTGCGGCGGGGCGCTCATGCAGGAAGCGTCTGCCATGGTCTGCCGCCAGTTCGAAGACGACATTCAGGTCCCGCATCTCATCAGGCCAGAGCGGTGGTGCGAAATTCTTCGGTTTCCAGGACTGGAGAAACAGGCGCAGCGCCTTCAGCCCCGCATCCTCGCTGCCGTCCAGTTCCTTGAGGTGACGCTCCACGAAGGCGGCATGCTCCTCCGCCAGCCGCTTGCCCTCGCCCGCCGTCACGCCCAGCACATAGGCGGTCTTGTCCCAGAGGAAATTCGGCGCCACGCCGGATGTGCGCTTCACCGGCTGGGGAACGGCCATCTGCTTCGGCGGCAGCTTCTTGCTGGTTACGTCGCGCAGGTCGATGACTTCGGCGCAGGTGCCATCTTCCCGCAACGAGATAGCGAAGCTGATCTTTTCGGTCGAGAAGCCCAGCGGGGGAAGCCTGCCTTCGGCCTCCATCCGCTCACCCAGCCGGTTCAGGGCCTGAAGTATCGTCATTTGCGGATCTCCGGTGAGCCGGGCTGCGGCACGTGGAGGACGCCGTCCACCAGTTCCGCCCGGAAGAACATGGACGGACGGTCCGGCCGCGTGTGGTCGATGTCCCACAGCATGAAGCCGAGATCACGGCTGCCAACTTCGGATGCCGGAATGGGCTCGCCTTCGCCGATCAGGCGGAAATCAGCGGCAAACTCCCGCGTGCCGAGGCAGGGCTGGTGGAAGCACTGGCCGCGCGCGGCCCGGCGGTTGAAGATATCGAGGTGCTTGCCCTCGTTGTCGGAGGCATCGGCCCGTGCAGTCAGCTCGAAATGCGCCTCGATGACATAGGCCACATCGACAAGCACGGTGGAGGCCCGCTGCTGCCGGTCCTCATCCACCAGCAGCGCCAGCCCCTCAAGGCTCTCCCGGTTCATCGCCGTGCGGATTTTCCCAGCCGGGGCCTTGTGGCCCACTTCGTTGCGCCGGATGGACTGGAACCGGATGGGCTTCAGCACATGGATACGGTCGATCACCCAGCGGATCGCCGGTTTCCAGTGCACCGCCTCCAGAATGCCCCGGGCGGCAGAGGGCGTCATCACGTCATAAGAGACGCGCTCGACCTTCATTTCAGGTCTGGTGAAACAGGCATAAGGGCCTGAAACATGGAGTTTTATGCCATAGGGCATTGCACATTTGCCTCCCTAGAAAATTGAACCTTCGATATTCAGAAACCCGGCATCATCCCAGAGCAGCCCCAGATCCGGCTTGTACAAGCCGCTCGCCTTTCCCAGCACGGCGAACTGGTCAGCACGCAACTGCGGGGCACGGAAGGAGACGTGGCGAGCGTTGATGAGCAGATCCCGCGCCGGTTTGGGCACCTGCACCACATGGCGCTGCAGCTTGCGGGCAAGGGTGCCGGAGGAGATGGTTTCGACAGACAGCTTATCGATCCACTCCAGCGCCTCGTCGTCATAGGGGATGATCACCGGCACCATGGCGGTCTCGATCATGCGGAACCGCTCCGCGATGCTGCGGTAGGACATCTGCGTGCCCGTCACGTCCCATCGGACGAGATCGAGGATATTCTCCCGGTCAAGGCCTGCGCCGCGCCGCCAGTAAAGCTCCTGGAAATAGGCCTTCACCGCCTCCGGTGAGAACAGGTCGTCGTGCTTGCCGGAGATGCTGCGGAATACCTCGGCGAGCTGGTGCATTTCCCGTGGCGCGGTGTGGTCAGCCGGGGTGAAGACCGTCACCACGCTTTCCTCCGGCCCTTTGCGCCCCTCACGGTTGCAGCGGCCCGCAGCCTGCAGAACCTGATCCAGCCCGGCTTCCGCCCGCCAGACGCGCGGAAAATCCACATCAACGCCTGCCTCGATCAGCGAGGTGGCAATGACGCGGCAAGGGCTGCCGCCTTTCAGGCGCTGGCGCACATCGTCCAGAATGAGCTTGCGGTGCGCGGCGCACTGGCGGGTGGTGAGATGCACCAGCCCCTCCAGCCCTTCGGCCTGCGCCGCCCTGTAGAGATCCAGCGCATGCTTGCGGCTGTTGACGATGACGAGCGCCTGCGGCGCATCACCAAGAGCCCGGACGAGATCATCATCTGCCAGGGTACCCCCGTGACGGATGGTGGCACGCCTGAGCTGCCGTGCAAGGCCCGCCGGATCCGGCGCCAGTTCTCTGCCCTCCAGCGCCAACCCGAGCAACGGGTCATCCACATAGTCCCTGCGGTCCAGTGCAGGCTGGGTGGCCGTGCACAGCAGGATCGTACAGCCGTAATTGCGCGCCAGTTCGTCCAGCGCCATCACCGCTGGCTTCAGCAGATGCAGCGGCAGGGTCTGAGCCTCGTCCAGAATGATGACGCTGCGGGCAATGTTGTGCAGCTTGCGGCAACGGCCGGGCCGGTTGGCGAAAAGGCTCTCGAAGAGCTGGACGTTGGTGGTGACGATGACGGGCGCCGCCCAATCCTCCATCGCCAGCTTCAGCTTGTCACGCTGACCACGGCTGCCAGCTTCATTTTCCTCAATGGCGGAATGATGCTCCAGCACCATTCCGCTGCCCAGCACCTCCTGAAAGATCTGCGCCGTTTGGTCGATGATGGAGGTGAAGGGACAGGCATAGATGATGCGCCGGTGCCCGTGGATCGCCGCATGGTCCAGCGCAAAGCCGAGAGAAGCCAGCGTCTTGCCGCCTCCGGTCGGCACGTTGAGTGAGAAGAGGCCCGGAGCATCGCCGGCACGGGCGCGGACATGGGACAGGATCCTACCCCGCAAGCTGTTGAGAGGGCCAGCCTTCGCCTCTTGCGCCTTGGCTGCCATATAGGCGTCAAAGCCTACCCTCAGGCGCTCCACCTCCCTGCGCAGATCCGGCCACTCACGGTCCGGCGTCTCCTGCGAAATACGGCTGTAGAAGGTCTCCGTGTCCTTGAAGTCCGCATCCACAAGGCAGGAGAAAACCATGCGCCCCAGAAACGCCAGCTGAAACGCCCTTGCGATATCCGGCGACTTGCCGCGCGTGCGCCCGTCCACCCGGAACGTCTGCGGGAAAAGCGGCCCCGCCGCTCCGGTCAGAATCGCCTCAAGCTCCTGCCCCAGTTCTTCCTGCCAGCCGGTATCGAGCGTTGCTTCGTCAAAGGCTTCCAGCCGCTGTGCAAGACTGCGCCCCGCAGCCTCCGGCAGCAGCAACCTGTCCGGCATGCCGCCGTGGTGACCGGCAATGGCATGGGCCAGCAGTTCCAGCACAGCCTTGAGCCCGGGAGCGGCAGTCGCCGCCCTCTGCATGAGAACTGCTGCCCCCGCAGTGGCATGATCCACGGACGAGCCCTTGCCGGCGATGTAGCGCTGAAAGGCCGGATTGTACTTGCCGAGGTCATGCAGAAGACCGGCAAGCCGGGACATTGCAGCCGCCCCAAAGGGCTCTGCAAAGTTGGCCGCCAAGCTGCCAACGTCGCCCAGATGTTCCCTCAGCCCCTGCCACACCTCAAACGGCGCGCCTTCGACCGAATGCGCGAAAAACCTCTCCATCCCTGCCCCCAGCCGTTCCGATGGTTAACGGCATCAGCATCAGAGCGGCGCGGAAAGATAAATGCAAGCAGAAGATGCATAAGTACACATGCTTATTCCTACGTGCTATTCTCCCCCGCCCCTCCTCCCTGAACCGCAGATGAACGGCGGGTTCCGGTGCGGTACAGGCGGGTTTTGGCAGTCTTCGGGACATGAGGCGGGCGAAGGGCCGGCCGGAGTGGAGCGGGGATGGCACCATGGGGATGAAAGCGCTGAGACTGGCAGCACGGCAGGCACGGAGACAGATCCGCAGGATCGCCCGGATGCTGGCAAAGACATTGACCCTGCCGCAGGCGGGTAAGGCAGGAAGGCGCGGCAAGGCGGTTCAGGCGCTGCGTGCGGCGGCCGTGGTGCTGCCGCTGGCGCTCGCAGCCACTCTGGCGGCCGTGGCGCTGATGGGCAGCGGTTCCCGGCAGAAGGATGTGGAACTGGCCCGCATTGATTGCGCCCGGCTGGTCATCTTTGCCCCCGCAGGCAGGATCGATGCCCAGCAGGCCTGCAAGGCCCATGGCGGGCTCGCCGTGCAGGCCGGGGAACAGCCGGATGCCGGGCTCACCATCCTCATCCGCAACCAGCCGGCCGGCGGCTTTGAAGGGCGCGATGCTGTGCCCGGCCCGGACAGGAGCGAATTTTTGGGCGCAGGTCAGGCCCGCGCCGCACTCACGGCCTTCCGGGCTTGAGGCCAGCCGGAAAGCCCGGGAGGCTGGTATTACTCTGCCGCGAAGAGATTGCGCGTCATGGCAAGGCCTGCGCCGCAGGGCTCTTCCGCGTCACGCGCTTCACCGCCGTTGTTCTCGCCGGGGCGCAGGGAGGCGAAGTCGAAGAGGCTGCGGTCGAGGAGATGCGAAGGCCGCGTGTGGGCCAGCGCCCGCGCCATGACGCCGAGACGGCCCGGAGAGGCACGCTCCCAGTCCATCAGCATGCGCTTCACTTCCTCGCGCTGCAACCCATCCTGCGAGCCGCAGAGATTGCAAGGGATGATCGGGAACTGCATGCCTGCGGCAAACTTCGCCACATCGCTTTCGGCGCAATAGGCGAGCGGGCGCAGCACCATCAGGTCGCCCTCGTCATTGACCAGCTTCGGCGGCATGGAAGCAAGCCGCCCGCCGTGGAAGAGGTTCATGAAGAAGGTTTCCAGAATGTCCTCGCGGTGGTGACCCAGCACGATGGCCTCGCAGCCCTGCTCCCGCGCGATGCGGTAGAGGATGCCGCGGCGCAGGCGCGAGCACAGCGAGCAATAGGTCTTGTGCGCCGGGATCTTCGACGTGACGATGGAGAACGTGTCCTCGCGCACGATGATGTTCTCGATGCCGTTCTTTTCGAAGAAGGCCGGCAGGATCTCTGGCGGAAAGCCCGGCTGGGCCTGATCGAGATTGCAGGCCAGAAGATCCACCGGCAGCAGCCCGCGCCACTTCAGATCCATCAGCACCGCCAGCAGCGTGTAGCTGTCCTTGCCGCCGGACAGGCAGACCAGCCACTTCGGCCGTTTCACTGCGGCATCCGCAGGCACCATGCCGTAGTCGTCAATGGCCTGGCGCACCTCACGCAGGAGGCGCTTGCGCAGCTTCTTGAACTCCACCGTCGAAGGCGCGTTGCGCAGCATCACCGGGCAGCCGCTGTCATCCTCCGGCAGGTCCATCAGGGCTGCGGATGCGGCAGCATCGGCGGAGAGGCCCGCCTCGGGGCCGCTGGTCAGGTCGGTGGCACTCATCGTGGTGGTCCGGATTGCGAAAACTGGGCGAAAACTCGCGGGCCCTTGCGCATGCGGAACGCCGCCGCGCGCCCGGCCCTTCCCCTTAGACGGCAGAGCCGCCGCTTGTAAAGGGCTGCAAGGCCACAGGGCCAGCGAAACCCTTCCGGAAGCCGCATTTGGGCATGGGGCGCAAATGGGTTAGACAGGGAAAATGACAATCACTCGCGCGAGTCGGCTCCCCGCATGACCTATTGCCTCGGCATCCTGCTTCGCACCGGCCTGATCCTTGCGTCAGACTCCCGCACCAATGCAGGCGTCGACCAGATCGCCACCGTCTCCAAGATGTCCACCTTCGAGACTCCGGGTGAGCGCATCATCACCGTGCTGTCGGCAGGCAATCTCGCCACCACGCAGGCAGTGATCTCGCAGCTGAAGCAGAGCTATGGCAGCGGCGACTTCCACCGGGACATGACCCAGTCGCTGACCCTGTTCGATGCGGCCCAGAAGGTGGGTGACACCCTGCGCGAGGTGCTGAACCGGGATGCCTCCTTCGTGAAGCCCTATGGCGATCCGGCCGCCTCCTTCCTTGTCGGCGGCCAGATCCGCGACGAGGAGCCGCGCCTGTTCCAGGTCTATTCCGCCGGCAACTTCATGGAAGCCTCCGAGCGCACGCCCTTCCTGCAGATCGGCGAGACCAAATACGGCAAGCCGATCCTCGACCGGCTGCTGACGCTGGAAACGGACCCGGCAGAGGCGGCGAAGCTGGCCCTGCTCTCTTTCGATGCCACCATCCGCTCCAACCTGTCGGTCGGCCCGCCGATCGACCTGATGGTCTATGGCAAGGACAGCCTGACAGCAGAGCACCTGCACACCTTTGACGAGGACGACGCCTATCTCCTCACCCTGCGCCAGGGCTATTCCCAGGGCCTGCGCGACCTCGTGCGCGGATTGCCCGTACCGGAGGTGTGAGAAACAAAAATAGCAAATAAAGAGGGTAATATGACTGAAGTTATCATTGAAATTCAAAACATTATACCAGCAACCGGCTGGTTTTTTGGAGACCGCCACCTCCTCACGAACCCGCTTTCCGAGTATGAGCCCGTTGTCATCTTCGTCCAAGCACTAGTTTTCGACGCTAACTACCCCAAACTGGGAACCGAAAAGAAAGTAATACCCCTTGGAGCAGAAAATTATTCGGATATAAATTCACTTATTGGAATAAATTACTCAGATTTTGAAAAAGAAATTTTCTATATTACTCAATATGAGAACAATTTATAAGATCTATAATAATATTTTTGATTTTAAAACATACAAGAGAACTAGGAACCTTCTTTATAGTCAGAAGCTGATGCCTCCAAAAAACACAAAAAGGCCACCCCGGAGGGCGGCCTTTTCTCCAGCGGGGCTGGAAACCTTAGCGCGAATAGAATTCGACGATGAGGTTCGGTTCCATCTGCACCGGGTACGGCACTTCCGAGAAGAACGGCACGCGGGTGAAGGTGACGGTCAGCGCCTCACAACCATCTGCGCCAGCTCCTGGGCGCGCGTGAGGCAGGCGGGCTGCTGGTCACGGAAGCGCTCAGCGCCGATCTCCATGATCAGCGCCGTATCCGGCAGGAAGCTCAGCTCTGAAAAGATGTCATCCCAGGGAATGTCCCCCCAGCCGATCGGCAGGTGCAGGTCGCCAATGCCAAGGGCTGTGGCTTCGGCAGGGTGGAAGAACTTTTCCATCGTATAGGGCCGCCCAAAACTGTCATGGACGTGCAGGTGGCCGGTGACCGGTGCCATGGCGCGCAGTTCGTCGCGGAAATCGAGGCCCTTGAAGGTGGATTCGATATAGGCATGGCTGAAGTCGATGAGGGCGACGACATTGTCATGACCGATGGCTCTGACCGTCTCAGCCACCTGGCTCGGCGTCTGGCGGTACTGGCCGCTTTCGGTGGTAAAGATGTTTTCAAGCGCGATGCGCACGCCGTAACCTTTGGCCACATCGGCCATTTCGGACAGGGCCTCGCGTTCCATCTGGTCAAGATCGGCGCCATTCTCGCCAGCGCCAAGCTGGGCGGCGCCTGAATGATGAACGAGAATACCGGCGCCCAGGCGGTTGCACATCTCCAGCATGGCCCGCACCACCTGCTTCTGCAGGACCAGATGCTCGCGGTCCATGAAATTGGAGCTGATCTGACCGTGCAGCGACAGCCTCTTGAACGGATACTGGTCAGCGATGCTGGCAACGCGCTGCAAGCGATCCTCGATGATGCGGCCCCCCGAGACGATTTCCTCGCCATAGATGCCGATCTCGCAGGCGTCAGCGCCGGTGTCTGCGATCTCCCGCAGCGATGCGTCAAGCGTGGTGAGGTCGCCCTTGCCTGTACGGTTGCAGAAACCGACGGCGGAAATGATCTGGGTCATGCAAGAACTCCGGTATGGTGGGTCATGGTTGCGCTGCTGCGGACAGCGGCGATATCTGTGGCCGGGAGGGAATATTCGATGCGGCGGCCAGTCTCGCTGTCGAAAAAGTGGAGATGTTCGGGCGGAAGCGACAAGGCGATGGTGTCACCGGCGGAGACGTCTGCGTCTTCGCCAACAGCTGCGGCAAAGGTCTCACCGGCGATCTCGCAATGCAGGACACGGCCCACACCAAGCTCCTCAATAAAATCGATGCGCGCCGGAAGGCCTTGCCTCCCCTTGACGAGGCGGCAGTGCTCCGGGCGAATGCCGATGGTGACGTCACGGCCGCCAAGCGCGCGGGCGGCCAGCGGGCCGATAGGAACCGGTTCGCCGTCGAGCCGCGCGATTGCAGTATCCGCCTCGATACGCGCCGAGAACAGGTTCATCGCGGGGGATCCGATGAACGATGCAACGAAGGTACTCGCCGGGCGGTGGTAGATGTCGAGCGGCCGGCCGGCCTGCTCGACATGGCCGCGGTTCATCACCACGAGCTGGTCGGCCAGCGTCATCGCCTCCACCTGATCATGGGTAACAAACACCGATGTGGCCGCAAGCCTCTGGTGCAGCTTGCGGATTTCGGCGCGCATGGTGACGCGCAGCTTGGCGTCGAGGTTCGACAGCGGTTCGTCAAACAGAAAAACCTTCGGCTCGCGGATGATGGCGCGGCCCATTGCCACGCGCTGGCGCTGGCCACCGGAAAGCGCGGCCGGCCGGCGGTCGAGAAAATCCTGAAGGCCAACGATTTTTGCCGTCTCGGCGATCCGCCTTTCACGTTCCGCCTTTGGCACGCCCGCCACCTTCAGCGCATAGCCGATGTTCCCGGCAACCGACATGTGCGGATAAAGCGCGTAGTTCTGGAACACCATCGCACACCCCCGCTCACGCGGTTCCAACCGGTTGACGACGCGTCCGCCGATGGCAATCTCGCCGGAGGTAATGTCTTCAAGGCCCGCGATCATGCGCAGAAGCGTGGACTTGCCGCAGCCGGACGGGCCCAGGATGACCACAAATTCACCCGAGGAGAAGAACAGATCGATCCCGTGCAGCGTCGGGGTCTTGCCGTAAGTCTTGCGCACCGCGCGGATCTGGATATCAGCCATGATTGTATCCTCGTATCTTCGGAAAGACGGCTCGCGGCGGTCACTTTTCGGTGGAGACCAGGCCACGCACGAACCAGCGCTGCAGAACGGCAACGACAAGCACCGGCGGCGCCATGATGATCAGCGAGCCTGCAAGCGTGACGTTCCAGTCCGGAATGCCGTTGTCGGAAGGCAGAAGCGCCCGCAGCGACACCATCACCGTCTTGTAGGAGGGATCCGTCGTCATCAGGATGGGCCAGAGATACTGGTTCCAGCCATAGACGAACATGATGGTGGTGAGTGCCAGCATGTTGGTGCGCGACAGCGGCAGCAGCATGTCGAAGAAGAAGCGCACGGGGCCTGAGCCGTCCATGCGGGCGGCTTCGGCCAGCTCGTCCGGCAGGGTCATAAAGAACTGCCGGTAAAGGAAGGTTCCGGTGGCCGTTGCAATCAGCGGCAGTGTCAGGCCGGCATAGGAGTTCAGAAGGTTCCACTCGATTGCGATGTCAATGCCGGAAAGCCCGAGGAAGAACTTCACCGGCTGGAACAGATCGGCCGCCACCGCATAGGTCGGCACCACGCGGACCTCGAGCGGCAGCATCAGCGTGATGAAAACGCTCCAGAAAAAGACATGCTTCAGCGGCGTGCGGAAGAACACGATGGCAAATGCGGTGCAGGCCGAGAGCGCCACCTTACCGGCCGTCACCAATGCGGCCATGATCAGGCTGTTTGTCATTGCCGTGCCAAGGTTTGCCCGCGTCCAGGCTGCACTGACATTGGCGAGGAACTCCCCCTGCGGCACGAAGCTGAACGGGACAGCATTTACCTGCGGCATGGTCTGACTGGCGCCAGCCAGCACCACGATGAAAGGTCCAAGCAGGACGAGGAAGCCGGCAGCCATGATGGTGTAGGTCAAGGCGTCGGCATAAGGGGTGCGCTGGATCATGGCAGCCTCACTTGTAATGCACCCGCTTCTCGATGAAGCGGAACTGGATGAAGGTGAAGACCATGATCAAGCCGATCAGGATGATGCTTTGCGCCGACGCGCCGGAATAATTGAGCCCCTGGAAGGCCTCGTCGACGATACGGTAGACCATCACCTCGGTGCCGCGGTTCGGGCCTCCACCGGTGACGGAATGCACGATGCCGAAGGTATCTGCCCCGACAAACCCCTCGGTCATCATGGTCACGAGCAGGAAGAACAGTGTGGGCGCCAGAAGCGGCACCTGCACGTCGATGGCGCGGCGAAAGGGGCCGGCGCCATCCATGGCGGCGGCTTCGCCGAGCGCCCGCGGCACCGATTGCAGGCCGGCGAGCAGGAAGATGAACGTATAGCCCGACCACTTCCAGATGAAGATGATGATGACCAGTGCCAGTGCATGGCTGCCGTATTTCGCCGGGTTCCAGAGATCGGGCGACAGCGCGTTGATCGACGCAGCAAGTCCCCGCTCGGGCGACAGGATGAAGCGGAAGGCCATGCCGGCAGCCGGTCCTGCAATGGCGAAAGGCAGGATGTAGAAGAAGCGGAAGAAGCCGGAGCCGGGCAGCTGCCGGTCCACCGCCAGCGCCAGCGTAAGGCCGATCAGAATGCAGAAGAACGGACCAACCGTTGCAAAGATCAGGCTGACGATCACCGAATTCCAGTAGAAGGGATCGGCCAGCACCTCTCTGAAATTGGCAAAGCCGACAAGTTCGGCCACCCCGCCAAACGGTGGCTCAAGCGTGAAGGCCCAGTTCACGACGGCTGTTACCGGCCAGTAGAAGAACAGAAGGATCAGAATGAGTTGTGGCAGTGCAAACAGCACGGGCAACCACCAGCTCTTGAAAACGGCGCGTTTTTCCATGAGTTGACCAATGGCACGGGGATCAGCAGGAGACTGAGCCTGCCGGCAGTTGCGGCAGGCTCAGTCGATGGTGTCGGTCAACAGACGGGATCAGTTCAGCTTCTGACCGGCATAGGTCTTTTCGAAGCGGCGCAGGACGGCGTTGCTGCGCTCGGCAGCCTGGTCCAGTTCCTTCTGAACATCGGCATCCTGCATGAAAATGGCTTCCAGCGCGGTCGACACTTCCTTTCGGATCTGCGTGAAGCCCCCCAGCCGGATGCCACGCGTGTTTTCCGAGGTGGGCGTGTAGGTCAGGCTGGCAATGGCCAGTTCGCGGCCCTTGTAAGGCGCCTTGTCGTAGAAGCCGTTGGCCTTCATGGCATCAAAGCCGGTCTTGGTAACCGGGATGTAGCCGGTGACCGTGGACCACCATTGCGCCATTTCCGGCGTGGCGATGAAGTTGAGGAAGGCAGCCGCACCCTTGTATTCCGCGTCCGGACGGCCGGCCATGACCCACAGCGAAGCGCCGCCCACGAGCGAGTTCTGGCGCTCGGTGCCGGCCCAGACGGGCAGCATGACCACATCCCATTTGACGCCTTCCGGCAGGGTCTTCCCGACGGTGCCATGATCGGCAATCGAGGTCTGGATCATCTGGCAGGTCTGCGAGGTGAAGGCGGGCACGATATCCATGCCGAGCTGCTTGGTCTTGACGACGAACAGCTGCTCGTCCTGCATCTTCTTGAAGAACTTCACATGGTCAACGAACTTCGTCTTGTTGAACACGACTTCGGCGTCGAGCCCCTGATAGCCATTGGCCTTGGTGGCGATCGGCTGATTGTGGATGGCGGAAAACTGCTCCAGCATCGGCCATGTGTCGAAGTTGAAGCCGAGCGGGCAGTCAAAGCCTGCGGCCTTCAGCTTGCGGGCAGCTTCTTCCACCTGTTCCCAGGTGTCCGGCTTGAAGGTGATGCCCGCCTTTTCAAAGGCGCTGGCATTGTAATAGAGCATCGCCGTGGATGAGTTGAACGGGAAGGACTGCAATTCGCCGGAAGCGGTTGCATAATAGTTGGCGATGCCGCCGAAATAATTGCCCCAGTCGATCGCGTAGCCATTATCGGCCATCAATTGCTTCGCCGGAAGGAAAGCACCGGACAGCATCAGGTCGAGTGTGCCGGCGTCGTAGATCTGGGTGATGGCGGGCTGTTTCTTGGCGCGGTAAGCGGCAATGGTGTTTTGCAGCGTGGTGTCATAGCCGTTCTGCGAGGTGCAGACGATCTCGTAATCAGCCTGCGTTTCGTTGAACATGCGGCACGCATCCTGCACGCGTTCGCCCAGATCGCCGGAAAGACCGTACCAGAATTCAAACTTGGTCTTTTCTGCAAGAGCCGGTGCAGGGGCCAGTGCCGAAGCAGCCAACAACCCGGTAAAGATGGTCTTCAGAACGGAAATTTTCATAGCACGCACCTCGCTTTCGGAAAGACTTCCAGCCCCACCCTTCCGGAAATCGATGACTTCCTAGCGAGAATTTGTGAACCACCGCGTTCAATTACGTGAATAATCAATGAATTTAAGATTACATAGATGGCGAAAAGAAAGATCCATCGGAAAAATCATGAAATATGTAGAGAAGTCTATTCAATTACTCAAAACCAAAAAGATATCGAAATTTTTATCTGATTGACGACCGAACACCCGCATGGAGCGTGTTTGAGAAAGCAGACTGCACCGGGACTGCATCCCCTCCCCATCCCTGACGAGACGGCGGCAACGGCCGGGCTATGTGGGGATACGCCCCGGATCGGGTCACCAGATAGCGCGCCGAAGCCTTTGGCCAGACCGGACCGCTTGATGAAGCCCGGCACCCGCCTGAGCGGTCACCATTTTTCGGCCTCGCCTTGAACTCCGGCCGTTGATAGCCACCACGGCCCAGGATGCTGGCAGCAAGAACGGGGCGCAGCCCCTCGGGGAACGCCTGCCTCCGGCAGCGCATACATCCGCCCCCAGAATGCAAAAAGGCCGCCCCGGAGGGCGGCCTTTTCTCCAGCAGGGCTGGAAACCTTAGCGCGAATAGAATTCGACGATGAGGTTCGGTTCCATCTGCACCGGGTACGGCACTTCCGAGAAGGACGGCACGCGGGTGAAGGTGACGGTCATCTTGCTGTGGTCAGCGGCCAGGTATTCCGGCACGTCACGCTCGCTCGACTGGGAAGCCTCGAGAACCAGAGCGAGCTGCTTGGAGCGGTCGCGGACCTCGATGACGTCGCCCGGGCGGCAACGGTAGCTGGCGATGGTAACGCGCTTGCCGTTGACCTTGACGTGGCCGTGGTTGACGAACTGACGGGCAGCGAACACGGTCGGGACGAACTTGGCGCGGTAGACGATGGCGTCCAGGCGGCGCTCCAGCAGGCCGATCAGGTTCTCGGAGCTGTCGCCCTTCATGCGCGAAGCTTCGGTGTAAACCTTCTGGAACTGCTTTTCGGAGATGTTGCCGTAGTAGCCCTTGAGCTTCTGCTTGGCGCGCAGCTGCACGCCGAAGTCGGAGAGCTTGCCCTTGCGGCGCTGGCCGTGCTGGCCGGGGCCGTATTCACGCTTGTTGACCGGGCTCTTGGAGCGGCCCCAGATGTTCTCGCCCATGCGGCGATCAATCTTGTACTTTACGCTGTGGCGCTTCGACATCGCTGTTTCCTTGTGTCGGTTGGCTCATTTTATAAGGAAACGCGCCCTCCTTTACCCCGTTCGCAAGGAACAGGATCGACAGGGGTCCAGCTGAACGGCGCCGGCCGGAAAACCCCACGGGTGCGTGGACCGGCGAGGCAAAGCCCCGCACGGATCGCGGGTGCATAGACGAGGCAGGGGCGAATGTCAAATGCAGGCAGGCATCTCAGCCGTTTTTGCGCACAATCCTGCGGTTTTTCCTAAACCAGCAAGGAGAGGCCAAAGCCCTGCATCAGGCGGCGGGTGGCAAAATCCGGCGAGTCTGACGTGAAAACCACCCGGTCAGGCCGGGAATCGGCGCGCAGCACGTCCATCACAGGCACGATGCGCCGCGCCTGTCGGGCGATGGCCTCGGCCGGATCGATCCAGTCCACCGGCCAGGGGGCAAGGCGGCGGAAGACATTGGCAAGGAAGGGGTAATGAGTGCAGGCCAGCACGACGATATCCGTGCGCGCGCCTTGCCTTTCATAGAAGCACTCGCAGATCTCGGCCGTCAGCGCCTCGTCATCAACGCCCTCGCCCCGGATATAGGCCTCCGCCATGCTGGCGAGACTGACCGAGCCGACCAGCCGCACATGGCACTGGCTGGCAAAAGACTGGATCAGATCGCGCGTGTAGGCGCGCTTCACCGTGCCGGGGGTTGCCAGCACGGAAACAAGACCCGAGCGGGTGCGCTCAGCCGCCGGCTTGATGGCCGGCACCGTGCCGACGAACTTCATGTGCGGGAAGGCAGCGCGCAGATCCGCGCCGGCAAGGGTGAAGGCCGTGTTGCAGGCCACCACCGCCACCTCCGGGTCAAACCGGTGCAGGAGATCGCGGAACAGGGAGATGAGCCGCGCCTTCAGCGCCTCCTCCTCCCAGCCGCCATAGGGAAAGCCTGCATCGTCAGCCACATAGACAAAGCTGCGCTCGGGCATCAGCACCCGCGCCTCGCGCAGCACCGTGAGCCCGCCTATGCCAGAGTCAAAGACGAGCACCGGTTTTGTCATTCGTGGTCATCCTCTTTTACTGGCCCTTGCGCAGCCTCTTCGCCCGCGCCGTCCTCACTGACACGGCGGGCGCCATCCGGCTGATCCTTGCGCGGCCGTGTGGGCCGGCCTTCCAGTGCCGCGATGATGCCGCGAAGCGTCTTCACTTCGTGGTCGGTCAGCGTGGCCTTCTGGAAGATATTGCGGATATTGCGGACAATGTGTGGCCGCCGCTCGACGGGACGGAAAAAGGACACCCGGTCCAGCGCCCCTTCCAGATGCTCGAACAGGCGCAGGATATCGTCCTTGGCCGCAGGCGGGTTGGCATCCACATCCAGAGCAAAGGGCAGCGCACCGGCGGTGGCCGTCTTGCGCCACTCATAGGCACAGACCAGCACCGCCTGGGCGATGTTGAGCGAGGCGAAGTTGGGATCAACCGGCAGGGTCAGGATTTCGTCCGCCAGCGCCACTTCCTCATTGTTGAGGCCCCAGCGCTCGCGCCCGAAGAGATAGCCCGTGGCCATGCCCTTGGCGCCCAGCGGCACAACCCGGGCTGCCGCTTCATCCGGCCCGCGCACGGGCTTGGCGACTTCGCGCGAGCGGGCGGTGGTGGCGTAAACAAAGGTGAGATCGGCAATCGCCGCCTCCACGCTGTCGAACACCTGCACCTTGTCGATCACGTGGTCGGCACGGGAGGCGGCCGCGCGGGCCTTCTCGCTCGGCCAGCCGTCACGCGGGTTGACGATGCGCAGGTCGGTGAGGCCGAAATTGGCCATGGCACGGGCGGCCGTGCCGATGTTCTCGCCAAGCTGCGGTTCGCACAGGATGACGGCCGGCGGGCGCACGTCCACGCTCAGGGCTTCATCGCGGATATTTGCGTTTCTGGTCATGGGCCGGGGATTTAGCGGAAAGCGGCGGCAAATTCCAGCGCCAGCAGCAGCCTAGACGCCCCTTGCGGCCAAATTGTCCAACTGATTGCGGCAGATCGTCCATTCATGCCGCAGGCCGGCGCAGCCATCATGGTCCCAAGAGGACGGGCAAGGCCGTTTCCCTCACCGGGGAAGCGCGGGAGATCCCGTCCGCATGAGGAATGAGGAGGAACTCCATGCGCACCCAGGTCGTCATCATTGGCGCGGGCCCATCCGGCCTGCTGCTGTCCCAGCTTCTGCATCTGTCCGGCATCGATTGCCTCGTGCTGGAGCGCAAGAGCCCGGATTACGTGCTCTCGCGCATCCGCGCCGGGGTGCTGGAACAGGGCATGGTCCACATGCTGGAAAAGGCAGGCGTGGCGGAGCGCATGCACAAGGAAGGCCTGCCGCATGACGGCTTCACCCTTTCGGTCGGCGAGACGCGCCTGCGCATGGACCTCAAGGGCCTGACCGGCACACCGGTGATGGTCTATGGCCAGACGGAAGTCACCCGTGACCTGATGGAGGCCCATTCGGCCCGGGGCGCGCAGGTGATTTATGACGCAGAAGACGTGACGCCGCTCGACTTCGATACGGATCATCCCCGCGTCACCTGGAAGAAGGACGGGGTGACACACGAGATCGCCTGCGACTTCATCTGCGGCTGCGACGGCTATCATGGCGTCGCCCGGGCGAGTGTTCCGGAAAAAGCGATCACAACATATGAAAAGATCTATCCATTTGGCTGGCTTGGCATTCTCTCGCATGTGCCGCCCTGCGACCATGAGCTGATCTATTCCAACCACCCGCGCGGCTTCGCCCTCGCCTCCATGCGCTCGCACACGCTCAGCCGCTACTATGTGCAGGTGCCGCTCGACACGCCGCTGGAGGAATGGCCGGACGAGCGCATCTGGGACGAGCTGAAGCTGCGCCTTGGCGAGGAAGCCGCCGCCAACATGAAGACCGGCCCTTCCATCGAGAAGAGCATCGCACCGCTGCGCAGCTTTGTCGCCGAGCCGCTGCGCTTCGGCCGGCTGTTCCTGGCCGGTGACGCGGGACACATCGTGCCGCCGACCGGCGCCAAGGGGCTGAACCTTGCCGCTTCGGACATCCACTACCTGTCGTCCGGCCTTATCGAATATTACGGCGAGAAGTCCAGCGCAGGGATCGACGCCTATTCGGCCAAGGCGCTGGCACGCATCTGGAAGGCGGAACGCTTCTCCTGGTGGATGACCACCCTGCTGCACCAGTTCCCGGAACTGGGCGCCTTCAACGCCCGCATCCAGCAGGCCGACATGGACTATCTGGCCAGCTCCAAAGCCGCCCAGACCAGCCTTGCCGAAAACTACGTGGGGCTGCCTTACTGAGGCGGGTCTTGCCGGGCAGCATCGGAAAGGGGGCTGTCCGGCGCGCCGCCACCCGTGTGGCGGGCGCGGAAGTCGGCGGGGGCTTCGCCGGTTTCCTTTCGAAACACGCGGGAGAAATAGGCAGGATCCTCGAAGCCGAGGTCATAGGCCACCTGCGAGACGGAAAGCCCCGAGAAGGCCAGCAGACGCTTGGCTTCCAGAATGAGCCGGTCACGCACATTCTGCGCCACGGTGCGGCCGGTAAACAGGCGGCAATAGCGGTTGAGCCGCTGCACCGTCAGGCCCATTTCCGCCGCATAGGCCTCCGCCCCCTGCCCGCTGCGGAACATGTCTTCCACCAGTTGCCGGAAACGGAACAGCGAGAAGCCGGGCGTCCGGTCGGCAGAACCTGCCACTTCTCCGGGAAAGACAATCAGCAGGCTGAGTGCCACCAACGGCCGGAAGAAGGCCCGCCGCCGCGCGCCTTCGTCAAACTCCCGCGCCATCTCGCCGAAATAGAACGCCAGCCGTGCTTCATGCCCTTGCGGATGCAGGAGCGTGTTGCCGGCCGAGGTCAGCGCCGCCCGCTCCGCATCGCTGCGGCTTTCGCCACCCGCCACCAGATAGTCGGGCGTGAAGGAAACCACATAGCCTTCCGTTTCCGGTGAAAAGCTCCAGCCATGCAGCACGCCCGGCGGGGTGAAGGCAATGCCGCCCGCCCGGATCTCCCGCTCCCCATCCGCCTCGATCAGACGCCCGCCGCCCTTCGAGATATGGAGGATCTGCGCCAGATGCTGATGAGCATGCAGCTCCAGTTGCCAGCCCAGCGCCAGCGACCGCGCCCGGATCGTTTCAATGTGAAAGAAATCAAATTCGGAAGCCCCCTCCGTCTCACCATACAGGTGATAGCGCGGCAGGGATGCGGCGGCGCTCATGGGGCGAGGCCTTGCTGGAAACACAGGTGCCGCCGCCTTTCACGGCAGGCCTCTCCGCCCCCCTCCCCCTCGTGGGGAGGGGTGAGGGGTGGGGGGCACAGCTCCGGCATCCTTTGAAAGCTTTCCTGGACGGGCACAGAGAGATGGGACAAGGGCCACTTTGAAGCATGAGCCGCTTCAGCGTTCGGCTGGCTCAGAGCCCCCCACCCCTTACCCCTCCCCACGAGGGGGAGGGGAACTGAAACGCCGCACCATGCGAATAAGCCGGCATTCTCCCAACAGGTCAATCCGCCGCTCATCCTGTCCTGCCCGATCCCCATCACATCCCCCTCCCCGGCAGAAATTCAGCCTGCCGCGTGGTGGGCGTGCCAGTGCCAGGCGATGTCGATGCGCCGGGCGAGCCAGACCTTTTCATGTGATGCGACATAATCGAGGAAGCGCGCCAGAGCCGCAGCCCGGCCAGGGCGGCCCACGAGACGGCAGTGCAGGCCGATGTTCATTATCTTCGGGCTGCCCGCCTCGCCTTCGGCGTAGAGCGTGTCAAAACTGTCCTTCAGATAGGCAAAGAACTGATCGCCGGAGTTGAAGCCCTGAGGCGTCGCAAAGCGCATGTCGTTGGCGTCCAGCGTATAGGGGATCACCAGATGCGGGCCGGAGGGGCCTTCCACCCAATAGGGCAGATCATCGGCGTAACTGTCGCTGTCATAGAGGAAGCCGCCCTCCTCCATCACCAGCTTGCGGGTGTTCATGGAGCAGCGGCCGGTGTACCAGCCGAGCGGGCGCGAGCCTGTGACTTCTTCATGCAGGCGGATGGCCTCCTGCATGTGCGCCCGCTCTTCCTCTTCGGCCATGTTGGCATATTCGATCCACTTGAGCCCGTGGGAGGCGATTTCCCAGTCGGCCTCCTTCATGGCCGCAACCACATCCGGATTGCGGGCGAGCGCGGTGGCAACACCATAAACGGTGACGGGGATATTGCGGCTGGTAAACATGCGCCACAGGCGCCAGAAGCCGGCACGCGAGCCGTATTCGTAGATGGATTCCATGTTCCAGTGGCGCTGGCCGGGCCACGCCTGCGCCCCGACGATTTCCGACAGGAAGGCTTCGGAGGCGGCATCCCCGTGCAGGATGTTGTTCTCCCCGCCCTCCTCGTAATTGATCACGAACTGAACAGCCACATTGGCCTCGCCGGGCCATTGCGGATCGGGGATCTGGCGGCCATAGCCAACGAGATCACGCGGGTAGGATGCGTCCATGCGCCTTCAAATCCTTTTGCAAATCAACTCGCAAACAGGATCCATGGAAGCCGGAACGGACCGCTTTGGCAAGCCGTGTTCTGACAGCAGGCGCTGCAAAGAAATTAATCAGCCGCGCCGCACCGTCCTCTGCGGGCTGGCGCGGACCGGGACAGGGATCAGCACCGGCTCGCCCGGCATGGCGTGGAAAGCCTGCTCGCGGCGGCCACGGCCGCGGTCATTCCCGCCATCGCGCGGCAGCATCATGACGGCCGTTCCCATCGCGGCTGAGCCCAGCGTGATGATGAAGCCGAAGGCGAGCAGGATAACGGGCACCGCCGGATCACTGGCATTGGCGACCAGATCATAGAGCCCGCCCGCATTGGAGGCAAAAAGACCGCCCACCACCACCAGCGCCACGGCAGAACCGGACAGGGCATTGACCGCCAGAAGCCGCAGCAGCGGATTTTCAGGCAGAAGCTTGCCCGGACGAAGTCTCAGACGCAGACGGGACAAAACGGGCATGAACGGAGCCTCCTCATGCGGCAAAGCAATTTCGCCATATTGAAACAATGCCCCTCCCAGCCCTGGCAATCAATCCTCCAAAAGGCGGCAAAACGTCTCTTTGAATTTTATGTTTCCGCCCCCTTAAAGATCGTTCCGTAAACACTATATACCCAACCGATATATATCGATATGATACGTCGAAAGCTCCGTGTGCGGGCTTTTTGCGAAGGAACCATCCAAATGAGTGTACGCCGCCTCTGCCTTGCCATGCTCTCGGAGGGAGATGCCACAGGATACGAGATCCGCAAGGAGGCGACTTCAGGCTGTTTCAGCTACTTCGAGGATGCGAGCTACGGGTCGATTTATCCGGCACTGGCAAAGCTGGAGAAGGAAGGTCTCGTCACCATGCGGGAAGAGAAGCAGCCCGGCAAGCCGGCCCGCAAGGTCTACAGCATCACCCAGACCGGGCGCGACGCCCTGCTGGACATGCTGAGGGAGGACTTGCCGCCGGACATCTACCGCTCGCCCTTCCTTCTGGTGGCCATGAGCGCGGAGCAGGTGGGCGGTAAGGCCATCCGCAGGGCGATTGACCTGCAGATTGAACAAACCCGCCACAAACTGCAGCAGTTGAGCGAGCTGAAGTCCAGGATCACGGACAAGCCGCTCAACAGGGGCATACTTTGGGGCATCAACTACGGCATCGACTGCATGATCCAGAAAATCGGCTACCTGGAAGCCAATCGCGCCGAGCTGGAGGCGATTGCCGACGGTGACGGCAATGGATCACAGCCTCAGGCGGCTGCACCTGTCCAGACACCGCAAGCCGCCGAATAAGCAGATCCTGACCAACGGAGCGAATTTCATGCGTGTTAATTTCTCTGTGCTGCTGGCCGCAGGCATTGCCGGTGGCGTTGGCCTGTGGATGTGGAGCGGCACTCTGGTGGTCGGTGGACTGGGGGACGAGGCCCATGCAGCCCCGCCCATTGCCGAACGGCAGAACGCTGCGGATGTGAAGCCCTTCCGTGTCCAGGTGGCCCGGCTTGTGGCCGAACCGCGCTCGGCCATGCTGGAGGTGCGCGGCAGCACCGAAGCCTTCGCCAAGGTTTCTGTGCGCGCCGAAACGGCGGGGCGGATTGTCGAACGCCCGGCCCGCGAAGGCGGCACGGTGAGCGCTGGCGATGTGCTTTGCGTGATCGACAAAGGCACACGCGAGGCCCGCGTGCTGGAGGCAAAGGCCGTCCTTGCACAGGCCCGCGCCGATTATGACGCCGCAACGCAGCTCAGCTCGAAAGGCTTTGCCACGGAAAACCGCGTGGCTGCGCTGAAGGCATCCCTTGATGCCGCCGATGCGCGCCTGCAGGAAGCCGAGCTGGAGCTGGACCGCACCGTCATCCGCTCGCCCATTGCCGGCGTGGTGGAAAGCCCGATGGCGCGTGTCGGCGATCATCTTTCCGTGGGCGCGGCCTGCGGCACGGTGGTCAATTCCGATCCGATGATCGCCGTCGGTCAGGTGTCCGAGTTGAATATTTCAGGCCTCAGCCTCAACATGCCGGCCACCGTCGAGCTGGTCGGCGGCACGAGGATGGAAGGCCATGTGCGCTACATCGCACCGGCCGCCAATCCCGACACCCGCACCTTCCGCGTGGAAGTGGAACTGCCCAACCCGGACGGCCTTGCCCGCGACGGCGTAACCGCCGTTACCCGGCTGGAGCTGTCGCAAGGCCTGGCCCACCGCGTCAGCCCGGCGATCCTGACGCTGGATGATGATGGACGCGTCGGGGTGCGCAGCGTCGATGCGGACAACCGGGTGCGCTTCCTGCCGGCCGCCATAGCCGGCGGTGAGGCCGATGGCATCTGGATCACCGGTCTTCCGGACACGGTTGACGTCATCATCGTCGGACAGGACTTCGTCGGGGAAGGACAGCTGATCGAGCCGGTGATGAACACGGGAGCAAACGGATGACCAGTGCGCTTGAAGCCATTCTGCGCCGTCCCAAAACGGTGCTCATGCTCCTGCTGGCGCTCGTCTTTGGCGGGACGCTCAGCTACATAACCATCCCCAAGGAAGAAAACCCGGATATCGACGTCCCGGTCTTCTATGTCTCCATATCCCAGCAGGGCATTTCGCCGGAAGACGCAGAGCGCCTGCTGGTGCGGCCCATGGAGACGGAGCTGCGCGGCCTTGACGGCCTGAAGGAACTGACGGCCATCGCCTCGGAAGGCCATGCCGGCATCGTGCTGGAATTCGACATCTCGTTCGACAAGGACAAGGCGATGTCGGATGTGCGCGACAAGGTGGATCAGGCCAAGTCCAAGCTGCCCGCCGATGCGGACGAGCCAACCATCTCGGAAACCAACTTCGCCCTCGCCCCGACCCTGACCGTAGCCCTGTCCGGCAGTGTCCCCGAGCGCACGCTCTACACCTATGCCCGGCGCCTGAAGGACCAGATCGAGGCCGTGGACACCGTCCGCTCCGCTGATCTGGCAGGTCACCGGGAAGAACTGCTGGAAGTGCTGATCAACAGCCGCAAGCTGGAATCCTACGCGATCACCCAGCAGGAGCTGATCACCTCCCTGACGCAGAACAACCAGCTGGTGCCCGCCGGCTTCCTTGACAGCGGATCGGGACGCTTCAACGTCAAGGTTCCCGGCCTTCTCGAAACGGCGGAAGATGTCTATTCCCTGCCGCTGAAACAGGCGGGCGAAGGCGTCGTCACGCTGGGCAATGTGGCTGAAATCCGCCGCACCTTCAAGGATGCCACCTCCTTCATCCGCGTCAATGGCGAACCGGCGATTGCGCTCAATGTGACCAAGCGCATCGGCACCAATGTGATCGAGAACAATGCCGCTGTCCGTGCCGTCATTGCCGAGGCAACGAAGGACTGGCCGCAGACAATCCGCGTCAGCGTCATGCTGGACATGTCGGAGAACATTTTCGAGGTTCTCGGCTCGCTGCAGTCCTCGATCCTGACAGCCATCTTCCTCGTCATGGTACTGATCGTCGGCTCGCTGGGCCTGCGCTCGGCGCTTCTGGTCGGCCTTGCAATTCCAACATCCTTCATGGTCGGCTTCCTGATCCTGGCCGGGCTTGGCTACACCGTAAACATCATGGTCATGTTCGGCCTCGTGCTGACCGTGGGCATGCTGGTGGATGGTGCCATCGTCATGGTGGAATATGCCGACCGCAAGATCGCCGAGGGCATGGAGGACCGGGAGGCCTATATCCGTGCGGCCAAGCTGATGTTCTGGCCGATCTTCTCCTCCACGGCGACGACCCTTGCCGCCTTCCTGCCCATGCTGATGTGGCCGGGTGTGGCCGGCGAGTTCATGAGCTATCTGCCCATCATGGTGATCATCGTGCTGGCAGCCTCGCTGCTGACGGCAACGGTCTTCATCCCGGTCACCGGCGGTCTCTTCGCCACCGTGTTCCACTGGATGGCACGCCATGCGGCGGTGGTTCTGGCCCTGGTCTTTGCGGCCCTGGCCGCCACGACGGTTCTCACGGCTCCGGCCCTTGCCGCGCTGCCCGCACTTGCCGTGAATGGCCTTGCCATCGCAGCCTTCATCCTGGCCGGTTTTGTCAGCCACCGGCTGCTCGTCCCCGCCGTTGCCATCCTGAAGCGGCGCGCGGCCCTGCGCGCCGAAGAGGCACGGCAGGAGGCGGAGGTCCTCTCCGGCAACCATGCTTTCGACGTGCGCGAGGTTACCGGCCTCACCGGCCTCTATGTGCGCGGGCTGAAACTGCTGGCAGGGAACCCCATCGGCAATCTCGTAGCCCTTGCCGCCATGGCCGGGCTCTGCGTCTTCATCACCATCGGCTTCATGACCCACAGCACGGGTGTCGAATTCTTCGTCGATGAAGAGCCGAAGCAGGCGGTGGTGCTGGTCTCGGCCCGCGGCAACCTGTCAGCAGCCGAGGCCCGCGACCTTGTGATGGGTGTTGAACGGGAAGTGCTGCAGACCGCTGGCGTGATGAATGTGGTCACCTCCGCCTTCCCCCCCGGCGGCAGCGGCGGCGGCCCGTCGCTCGATGGCCCGCGTGACAAGCCTGCCGACGTGATCGGCGAACTGCAGCTTGAGTTCGAGGATTATTGCTGCCGCCGCAAGGCCGTGGAAATCTTCCAGGAAATCCGTGAGCGCACGGCCCCCCTGCCCGGCATCAAGGTGGAAACCCGCAAGATCGAGGGCGGCCCGCCGACCGGCAAGGACATCCAGCTTGAGGTGAAATCCACCGACTACAAGACACTGACCGAAACCATTGCCCGCATCCGCGAGCATGTGAACACCATGCCTGACCTGATCGATCAGGAGGATGACCGCCCCCTGCCCGGCATCGAATGGCAGATCACCATCGACCGTGCCCATGCCGGGCGCTATCAGGCCAGCATCGTGCCGGTGGGCAGCATGGTGCAGCTTGTCACCAACGGCGTGCTGATCGGCAAGTACCGCCCGGCAGACAGCGAGGACGAGGTGGACATCCGCGTGCGCCTGCCGCGCGATGAACGCACGCTCGACCGGTTTGACGAGCTGCGCCTGCAGACGCCGCTTGGACTGGTGCCGCTTGCCAACTTCATCAAGCGCGAGGCGGCACCGAAGGTCTCCTCCATCACCCGGCGTGACGGCCTTTATTCGATGATGGTGAAGGCCACCGTCGATCCGGCCTCCGGTTTCACACCGGACGACAAGGTGAAGGAGCTGGACAGCTGGCTGAAGACGCAGGACTGGCCCTCGAATGTCCTCCTGGCCTTCCGCGGCGCCGACAAGGACCAGAAGGAGTCCGGCGAGTTCCTGATGAAGGCGATGATTGCATCGCTCTTTCTGATGTTCCTGATCCTGCTGACCCAGTACAACTCGTTCTACCAGACCTTCCTGACCCTCACGACCGTGGTCCTGTCGGTCTTTGGCGTGCTGCTGGGCATGTGGGTGACGGGGCAGAAGTTCTCGATCATCATGACCGGCACGGGCATTGTCGCGCTGGCGGGTATCGTGGTGAACAACGCCATCATCCTGCTGGACACGTTCAACCGCTTCCGGGAAGACGGCCTGCCCACGCTGGACGCCATCCTGAAAACCTCGGCCCAGCGCCTCAGACCGATCATGCTGACCACGATCACCACGATTGCTGGGCTCATTCCGATGGCCGCCCAGATCAATCTGGACTTCCTCAACCGGGAAATCGCCCTCGGCGGCGTCACCTCCGGCTGGTGGGTGCAATTGTCGACGGCGGTGATCTTCGGCCTCGGCTTCTCCACCCTGCTGACCCTGCTGCTGATCCCGGTGATGATCGCCATGCCGGGTGTCTGGGCAGGCCTTGCCGTGAGGCTCTGGCAACGGATGACCGGCAAAAGACCGGGCTCCGGCTCGGGATCAGACGAGGGCGCAGGCCGGCAGGCCGCCAACAGCCCCGGAACCCCGATGACCAGCGCTGCGGAGTAGACCCAAGGCCCAAAAAGCAAAAGCCCCCGTCCGATGGATGGGGGCTTTGTTCATTGAGAAAATCTTACCACGCCGTCAGGGCGTATCATTACCCGCCTTTTCGCCGGGATGATCAAGGTCCGGCCCGCTCTCATCCCCGCCGCTTTCGCCCCCCCCACTTTCGTCCCCCTTGTCCCCGGCCTTTGCCTGCGTCTTGTCCGCGCGCACATGCGCCCGGTAGCTGCGCAGGGCAAAGGGGATCGACGCGAGATAGGCCAGCGTGCCCACGGTCAGCATCTGGAACGGATAGCTGACGGTCAGCGCCACCACCAGCACGGCCAGCACGAAGAGCGGCAGCACCAGATCGCGCCGGACGCGCATGCCCACCTTCTTGCCGGAATAGGTCGGCAGGCGGCTGATCATCAGGAAGCCGATTGAGACCGTGTAAAGCGCAACGACCGGAGCAAATGCGGGCCAGTGCGGCAGCACACCCAGAAACTCCAGATAGATGGGCAAAAGCACCGTCAGTGCGCCTGCGGGGGCCGGAACGCCTGTGAAGAAATTTACCGCCCAGGCAGGCTTGTCCGGATCATCCAGCGCCGCATTGAACCGCGCCAGGCGCAGGGCCGCACAGATGGCAAAGGCGAGCGCGGCAATCCAGCCCAGAGATTTCACTTCCTGGAGCAGCCAGATGTAGAGCATCAACGCCGGAGTGACGCCGAAATTGACGAAATCGGCCAGCGAATCCAGCTCTGCCCCGAACCGCGACGTGCCCTTGAGCATCCGCGCCACACGCCCGTCCACCGCATCCAGCACGGCCGCTATCAGCACCGCACCCACCGCAAAATCCCACCGCCCCTCGAAGGCCATGCGGATGCCGGTCAGGCCGGAACAGAGCGCCAGAAGCGTGACGAGATTCGGCAGGATGAGGCGCAAGGGCACCTGACGGAAACGCCCTGACCGGCGCGGCTTGCCGTCTTCGTGGCCGGGTTCATAGCTGGCGAAAGGCGTCTCCAAAGGGCTTCTCCTCAGCTGACGCGGGTGATGTGCTGGACCGCCTGCGGGCCTTCGCGCAGATCCGCCAGCACGGTTTCACCGGCAATCATGATCTGGCCCATCGCAACTTTCGGCACGGTGCCCGCCGGCATGTAGATGTCGAGGCGCGAGCCGAAGCGGATCAGGCCGAAACGCTCGCCTGCGCCGATGCTCTCCCCTTCGCGGACGAAGCAGACGATGCGGCGGGCCACTAGACCTGCGATCTGAACGACACCGATCTTCGTGCTGCCATTCTCGATGACGAGGCCATTGCGCTCGTTGAACTCGCTTGCCTTGTCCAGTTCCGCGTTGAGGAACTTGCCCGGCTTGTAGGCCACCCGGGCAATGCGGCCACCGACAGGGGCGCGGTTCACGTGGCAGTTGAACACGTTCATGAACACGGAAATCCGCATCATCGGCTCGGTACCAAGGTCTGCCGCCAGTTCGGCTGGCGGCACGCAGAGGCCGAGCTGGTTGACGACGCCGTCAGCCGGCGAGATCACTAGCCCGTCGGTCACCGGCGTGACGCGGGCAGGATCGCGGAAGAAGTAGCAGACCCAGCCCGTGAGAAAGAGCCCGATATAGAACAGCGGGGTCAGGAACCAGCCAAGGATCAGCGTCGCCACCAAGGCGATGGCAATGAAAGGCCAGCCCTCCCGGTGGATGGGAACGAAAGTCTTGGTGATGGTATCGGCAAGCGACATGGGTTTTCCCGTTGATCTTGGGTCCGGAGCCGGAGATTGAAGTGGTCTGCCTCTCTCTTAGTGCCTTTGCCGCCGCAACTGAACCCCGAAAGTGCCTCAGCCCACCAATGCTCCGGCCTGCCGGTAGTCCGTTTCCCAGTAGGCAGGACTGCCATATTTTCCGGTCAGGAAGTCAGCCAGCACGCGGGCCTTTGGCATCATTGCGCGCCCTGGCGGCGCGACGGCCCAGATGGCTCCGGTTCTCGTCACCGGAAAATCCGTCATGACCGCCACCAGCCGGCCATCGCGCAGATCCTCCCACACATGGGCAAGCGATTTCACCGCAAGCCCCAGCCCCAGCAGGGCGGCATCATAGGCAAAGTCCCCATTGTCGCCGCTGATCGCGGCATCGATGGGACAGGCTATCTCCCCCTGAGGCCCCTCGAAATACCAGACCGGCATGGACCGGAAGCTCAGACAGTCATGCCGGGCAAGGTCTGCGGGCGTCTCCGGCATGCCCTTGCGGGCGAGATAAGCAGGCGAGGCACAGAGCACGCGGGGATTTCCGGCAAGGCGGCGCGCCCGCAGCGTGGAATCGGCGAGCGGCGCCCCCCGGATGGCAAGATCATAGCCCTCGGCCAGCAGATCGACGATACGGTCCGAGAAATCGAGCTGCAGCCGCAGCTCCGGATAGAGGTCGCGGAACTCGGCCAGATACGGCAGCACATGCTTGCGGCCAAAGAACATGTTGAGAGAGACACGCAGCGTGCCGCGCGGCCGGGCCGCCTCATCCTCCAGTTCGCGCAAGGTGCCGTCGAGCAGATCCAGCGCCTCGCCCGCCCGGCGCAGGAGCAGCTCCCCCGCATCGGTCAGCTGAAGACGGCGCGTTGTGCGGCTGACCAGCTGCACCCCGGCATCACGCTCCAGCGACGCCAGGCGGGAGCTGGCGGCCGAAGGCGACAGACCGGTCTCGCGCCCTGCGGCGGAGAGATTTCCGAGCGCTGCCGCCCGGACAAAAAAACGGAGATCCTCCAGCCGCATTATCCGAATCCTTGGGAAGGTTTATGCGATACTGGCCAGATTATCAGAAATCGACGGAGATGCGAAGGTGGCTGCAGATCCACTCCAACGGAGAAACAGCCATGATGCACACAGGCGGCTATTACGAGTACCTGGCCAGACAGGAACGCGCCCTGGCCTTGCGGCAAGCGTGGCACGGGTTGCGGCACTTGCTCCGCAGGCTCGTCCATCGCCCGCGCCCGGCAAACCACCGGCATGCGGAAACCGGGCGCCAGTTCAGCGCTGGATGCGCGTCGACAGGATGATGGACGAAAGCGTGCGGTCCACGCCGTCAAGTTCGCCGATCCGGTCGATCAGATGGTCGAGTTCGGCAACGGAGGCAGCCTCGATGATGGCGATGAGATCGTGGCTGCCGCTGACCGAATGCAGCTGGCGCACCTCGCGGATGCCGGACAGTTCCGCGCTCACCCGCGCCAGCGCCTTGGGCACCAGCGTGATCAGCACATGCGCCTTCACCTGCGCCGCCTCATAGGCCTGCGACAGGCGCAGGCCATAGCCGGTGATCACCCCCGCCTGCTCCAGCCGCTCGATGCGGGCCTGAACCGTGGTGCGCGACAGGCCAAGGCGGCGTGCCAGCTCGGCAACCGGCATGCGGGCGTTCTCAGACAGCAGGCCGATCAGGGCCCGGTCAGCTTCAGTGATGGTCAGAGTGTTCATCAGCTTCGTCACTTTGATCAAATCAACACTTCATTCTGCCATATCCGCAGCTGTGAATCGACATGTCCTTCAGTCATTCTGAACCTCATAATGCCTGGAAAGGGCCAGAGGGGTTCGACACATGAAGACGATTGCCATCATTGGTGCCGGCAAGATCGGCGCCACCATCGCCCGCCTCCTCACCGGCTCCGGTGATTACCGCGTCACCGTGATTGACCGCTCGCCCGCAGAACTGGCAGCCCTTGCAGGTGAACCTGCCGTCGAAACGCTGGCGCTGGACATCAGCGACAACGCGGCCCTGACGGCAGCCCTCACCGGCAAATACGCCGTGCTGAGCGCCGCCCCCTTCCACCTGACGATCGCCATCGCGGAAGCCGCTGCCAAGGCCGGTGTGCATTATCTTGATCTGACGGAAGATGTGGCCGCCACCCGCCGGGTGAAGGAGATCGCTGCGACGGCGCGCACCGCCTTCATTCCCCAGTGCGGCCTTGCACCGGGCTTCATCTCCATCGTCGCCAATGATCTCGCCCGCCGCTTCGACAGCCTCGACACCTTGCGCATGCGCGTCGGCGCGCTGCCGCAATATCCCTCCAACGCGCTCAACTACAATCTGACCTGGAGCACGGACGGGGTGATCAACGAATACATCGAGCCCTGCGAGGCCATTGTGGATGGCCACATGGCCGAGGTGCCCGCACTGGAAGAGCGCGAGGAATTCGCCCTTGATGGCGTCACCTACGAGGCCTTCAACACCTCCGGCGGGCTCGGCACCCTGTGCGAGACGCTGAAGGGCAAGGTACGGACGCTCAACTACAAGACCATCCGCTATCCCGGCCATGCCGCCATCATGAAGGCACTGCTGAACGACCTTGGCCTGCGCCACCGGCGCGAGGTGCTGAAGGACATTCTGGAAAACGCCCTGCCCGCCACCCTTCAGGATGTGGTGATCATCTTCGTCACCGCCAGCGGACACCAGAACGGCCGCCTCGTGCAGGAGACCTACGCCAGCAAGGTCTATAGCGGCGTCATCGGCGGGCGGCTCTACAGCGCCATCCAGATCACCACCGCCAGCGCCATCGCCGCCGTGCTGGACATGCTCGCCGCCGGCCAACTGCCGCAGCAGGGCTTCCTCCGCCAGGAAGACATCCCCCTCCCCGCCTTCCTCACCAACCGCTTCGGCCACGCCTATGCCCAGGACGCAGGGCACCGAATGGCGGGGTGAGACGCGCTTATACGTCCCTGACGGGTCCCGGCACGGAGGCCGGGACGGCGTGGTGGGGAGGCTTTGGGCAAACCGAACAAGACCCACCTTCCGCGCCGCCCCGGCCTTGTGCCGGGGCCTGTGAGGAGAGCAACGTCCCGTCAGGCAAGCTTACACTCGCTCAGGCTCCCCTGCCTTCTGGCCGCGCACGATGACCCCGAGTTCGTCCGCTTCCCTTGCAGCGCGCAGGCGTTCTTCGGCTTCGTCGGCCTCGCGCTGGCGGCTCCACATGGAGGCGTAGAGACCGCCCTTGGCGAGCAGCTCCGCATGGGTTCCGCGTTCGGCGATGACACCGGCCTGCAGCACGAGGATCTGGTCCGCATTGACCACGGTGGACAGGCGGTGGGCGATGACCACCGTGGTGCGGTTGCGGGAAACCTGATCCAGCGCCGACTGGATTTCCCGTTCCGTATGGGTGTCGAGGGCCGAGGTTGCCTCGTCCAGAATGAGAATGGGCGGCGCCTTCAGGATGGTGCGGGCAATGGCGACGCGCTGCTTCTCGCCGCCGGAGAGCTTCAGTCCGCGCTCGCCCACCTCGCTGGCATAGCCCTTGGGCAGCGTCTCGATGAAACTGTCGATCTGTGCCATCCGGGCGGCAGCGCGCACATCCTCTTCGGAAGCATCCGGACGGCCATAGCGGATGTTGTAGGCGATGGTGTCGTTGAACAGCACAGTATCCTGCGGCACCATGCCGATGGCCTGGCGCAGGCTTTCCTGCGTCACGTCGCGCACATCCTGCCCGTCGATGGTCACCCGCCCGCCGGTCACGTCATAGAAGCGGAACAGCAGCCGGGAAATGGTGGACTTGCCCGCCCCCGAAGGCCCGACGATGGCAACCGTGTTTCCGGCCGGGACCTCGAAGCTGATGCCCTTGAGGATCGGACGGTCCGGATCATAGTGGAACAGCACATCCTCGAAGCGGATGGCGCCGGAGCCGATGGCCAGCGCCGGGGCGCCCGGCTTGTCCTCGATTTCGGCAGGGACGGCGAGAACGGCAAACATCGCCTCGATATCGGCAAGCCCCTGCCGGATCTCGCGGTAGATGAAGCCGACAAAATTGAGCGGAATGGCGATCTGCAGCAGCAGCGCGTTGATCAGCACGAAATCGCCGATGGTCTGCTCCCCCGCCATCACCGAGCGGGCGGAGAGGACCATGCAGGCTGCCGTGCCGATGCCCAGAATGAAGGACTGGCCGAAGTTGAGCCAGGCGAGCGAGGTCCAGGTGCGGGTCGCGGCGCGCTCATAGACCGCCATGGAGGCATCAAAGCGGGCGGCCTCCATCTTCTCGTTGCCGAAATATTTCACCGTCTCGAAGTTGAGCAGGCTGTCGATGGCCTTGGAATTGGCTTCCGTATCGCTCTCGTTCATCTCGCGGCGGATGGAAATGCGCCAGTTGGACGTCTGCACCGTGAACCAGACATAGGCAGCGATCATCAGCGCCACGATGATCACATAGGCAAAGCCGAACTGGTACCAGATGATGCCCGCCATGATGGCAAATTCCAGCAGGGTCGGAATGCCGTTGAGGATGGTGAAGCGGACGATCGCCTCGATGCCCTTCACGCCGCGTTCGATCACCCGGCTGAGACCGCCCGTGCGGCGGGACAGGTGAAAGCGCAGCGACAGGCGGTGCAGATGCGAGAAGGTGATGAAGGCAAGCTGGCGCACCGCATGCTGGCCGACACGGGCAAACAGCGCATCGCGGAACTGGTTGAAGGCCACTGCCAGGACCCGGGCGGCATTATAGGCCACCACGAGCATCATCGGCGCCACCAGAAAGCCCGGCAGGCCCATGGTTTCGCCGGTCAGCGCGTCGGAGGCCCAGGCAAAGAAATAGGGCGAGACGACCGTGACGAGCTTGGCCACCACCAGCGCCAGTACCGCCCAAATGACCCTGAGCTTCAGATCTGCCCGTCCTTCCGGCCAGATATAGGGCCACAGGTTGGCCAGCGTGGTCATGGTCGAACCATCGTCGGCACTCACCTTTGCCGAAGCGGGGCCAGAATTGGGGCTAGAACTGGGGCTATGGGGATTTGCACGTCTTGTCATTCTTGTCTCTCCCGCGCCCTTGAAGAGGTTTGAGCGGCAGCTGTGATGTCATTGAAAAAGCTGGCAGCATTCGCCAGAAGCCGCAGACCGGCAGCGTCCCCGCCAGCCAGAAAGGCCTCGTTGATCCGGTAGGAACAGGTGCGCCCGCGGATGTCGCAGGTCAGAAGCCCGGCTTCCTTCAGCACCTGCAGGTGCTGGGAAACGGTGGACTGGGCCAGCGGCAGGCAGCCGACGATCTCGCCGCAGCAGGCCTCCTGACGCTGGATGATTTCCTTGAGAATGCCGATACGGACCGGATGGCCCAGCGCCCGGAACAGGTCAGCCAGTGCCGCGGTATCCGCGTTCCGGCAGACTTTCTCCTTCGGGGCACAACAGGCTCCTCCGCCGCTGCCGTGATCCGGCCGCTCAGCGCCATGACTGGACATGATCTCTCCCTCTGCCTGCCAGCCTCACCGCTGCCCGCAGGTCAATTCATCGCCTAAATACGATGAATATACCGCCCCGCCAAGCCCGGAAAGGAATTTTATGCTGGAGAAGTCCCCGTTGCCGGCGCCTGGCTGCCCGGTATCCCGCATCATGGCCGCGTCAGGCCGCCCTCAGGGTTTTCGCTTGATTGCCTTTTCCCCCGCGTTTGTTAGAACTCCTTGCGGATTTCCGGCCGGGCAGGCGTCCGGAAATTGCGCACAACTGTATACGTGTCTATGGTGGCCCTCCCCGGAGCTGCCCCGGCACCTCCGCCTGACCGTTTCAAACTGTGGGAATGATTGAACATGGCCGACACCGGACGTCCCGACATCATCTACACCAAGGTCGACGAAGCGCCTGAACTGGCGAGCGCGTCCTTCCTGCCGATCATCAAGGCTTTTGCCAAACCGGCCGGGATCTCCATCGGCACCAGGGACATTTCGCTGGCAGGCCGCATCCTTGCAGCCTTCCCGCAGTATCTGACGGACGCACAGAAGCAGTCCGACGATCTGGCCGAGCTTGGCCGTCTGGTGATCGAGCCGGATGCAAACGTCATAAAGCTGCCGAACATCTCTGCCTCGCAGCCGCAGCTCAATGCTGCGATCAAGGAACTGCAGGCACAGGGCTATTCCATTCCCTCCTACCCGGACAATCCGGCGACGGACGAGGAAAAGGCCGTAAAGGCCGCCTATGAGGCGATCAAGGGCTCGGCCGTGAACCCGGTTCTGCGCGAAGGCAACTCCGACCGCCGCGCTCCGAATGCGGTGAAGGAATTCGCCAAGAAGAACCCGCATTCGATGGGCGCATGGCTGCCCACCTCGAAGACCCATGTCTCCACCATGGGCAAGGATGACTTTGCCGCCAACGAAAAGTCCGTGACGATTGCCGCAGCTTCCGCTGGCACCGCACGCATCGAGTTCGTGGCCAAGGATGGTGCTGTCACCGTTCTGAAGAACAACCTGAAGCTCACCGAAGGCGATGTGCTGGACGCAACCTTCATGAGCGCCAAGGCGCTGACCGCTTTCCTCGAAAAGGAAATTCAGGACGCCAAGGACAAGGGCGTGCTCTTCTCCGTGCACCTCAAGGCCACGATGATGAAGGTCTCCGACCCGATCATCTTCGGCCATGTGGTCAAGACCTTCCTGAAGGACGTCTTCGCCAAGCACGCCGCCACCTTCGCTGAAATCGGCGTCAACCCGGACCTCGGCATCGGCGATCTGGAAGCCAAGATTGCCACGCTGCCGGCTGACAAGGCGGCAGAGATCAAGGCCGATCTCAAGGCTGCGCTGGACAATGGCCCGGCCATGTACATGGTGAACTCCGACAAGGGCATCACCAACCTGCATGTCTCGTCCGACGTCATCATCGACGCCTCCATGCCTGCCCTCATCCGCGCCGGTGGCAAGGGCTGGGGCCCGGATGGCAAGGAAAATGATGCCAAGTGCGTGATCCCGGACTCGTCCTATGCCGGCGTCTATGACGCGGTGATCGAGTTCTGCAAGAAGAACGGCGCGCTCGACCCGTCCAAGATGGGCACCGTGCCGAACGTCGGCCTGATGGCCCAGAAGGCCGAGGAATACGGCTCGCATCCGCAGACCTTCAAGGCTCAGGCCGATGGCACCATCCGTATCGTTGATGCTGCTGGCACCACGCTGCTGGAGCATGCGGTTGAAGGCGGCGACATCTGGCGCGCCTGCCTCACCAAGGACGCCCCGATCCGTGACTGGGTGAAGCTCGGCGTCAGCCGCGCCCGCCTCTCCGGCATGCCGGGCGTGTTCTGGCTGGACAAGAACCGCGCCCACGATGCCGAGCTGATCAAGAAGGTGGAAGCCTATCTGCCGCAGCATGACACGTCGGGCCTCGACCTGCAGATCATGTCCCCGAGCGATGCAGCCCGCTACTCGACGGAGCGGATTGCCAAGGGCCTCGACACCATCTCCATCACCGGCAACGTGCTGCGCGACTACCTGACGGACCTCTATCCGATCCTGGAAGTCGGCACCTCGGCCAAGATGCTGTCCATCGTGCCGCTGATGAATGGCGGCGGCCTGTTTGAAACGGGCGCCGGCGGCTCTGCCCCCAAGCACGTGCAGCAGCTGGTGGAAGAAAACTACCTGCGTTGGGACTCGCTTGGCGAATTCTGCGCCCTCGGCGCCTCGCTGGAGCATCTGGCCCAGGTCAAGTCCAACGCCAAGGCCCAGGTTCTGGCCGACGCACTGGACAAGGCCATCGAGAAGCTGCTGGACAACGACAAGTCCCCGCAGCGCAAGGTCGGCCAGCTCGACAACCGCGGCAGCCACTTCTACATCGCCCTCTACTGGGCACAGGGCCTTGCCGCACAGGACAAGGACGCCGAACTGAAGGCTTATTTCGCCCCGGTCGCCGAAGCTCTGACGGCAAATGAAGCGAAGATCGTGGCGGAACTCAACGCCGTTCAGGGCAAGGCGGCCGATCTCGGCGGCTACTACCACGCCCCGGCGGACAAGGTTGCCGCCGTCATGCGCCCGAGCGCCACGCTGAACGCCATCATCGGCTGAGGCTGATCAGCGCTTTGAATGCAGAAGGGGCGGTCCACCGGGCCGCCCTTTTTTCGTTTGTTGGACAGTTCCTTCCGGGGACATCCTTGGTGGAATTCATGGAGACTTGGGGCCTGCTCATTTGCAGAAAGGTGCCGCAACCCACTGCAGATGAGACACGTAGGGTCTCATACGTCTGTCTCTCGGCGTCCCACTCCCCATAAACGCTCTGCAAGCGAGTGGTCCCCGGGTCTGCGCTTCGCTCCGCCCGGGGTGACGCTGAGTATGAGGCCTGCCAGAGCTTATGCCTCCACCTCAGGAAAGCTTCAGCCGCGCAGGCACGGCCCTGCACAAATGGCACGGTGTCACCCCGGCCAAGCGCAGCGCGAGCCGGGGCCTACTCGCTCGCAGAGGGGTGCAGTTGTC
This sequence comes from Pannonibacter sp. I15F10I1, assembly GCF_900185665.1. Classification (NCBI taxonomy): domain Bacteria; kingdom Pseudomonadati; phylum Pseudomonadota; class Alphaproteobacteria; order Hyphomicrobiales; family Stappiaceae; genus Pannonibacter; species Pannonibacter sp. I15F10I1. The sequence goes on along the minus strand of NZ_FYAN01000008.1, from coordinate 330,866 downwards.
TCAAGCCGCGCCGTGGCAGGAATTTTCCAAAATCTCTGCCACCTGCGCCACTCTGACCGCTCTGAAAACGAATTCCCCCAGGATCTCCGCTTTGCTTCATCCCGGGCGCCGCCGCCCCCCTTCTTCCTCTCAAAGCCGCTTCTCGAAGAAGAAATCCGGATAGGGATCGTCATTGAAGCGGTCGATTTCGGTCCAGCCTTCCTTGCGGTAGAAATTGACCGCTTCGGGAAGCGCCTTGTTCGTATCGAGGCGCAGCAGGCCGATGCCCAGCTCTCTTGCTGCCTCTTCGGTCTTTGCCATCAGTTTGCGGGCAAGGCCGAGGCCACGGGCGGCGGGCGACACCCACAGGCGCTTGATTTCCGCATAGCCCTTGTCCGTGCCCTTGAGCCCGGCACAGCCCAGAGGCATGCCGTCCGAGAGCGTGACGAAGAACGCCCCCTTCGGCCGCATCATGCTTTGCGCATCCGGGTCGGCAGACAGCGACACCTGAAAGCCGCCCTCGAACCGCCGGTCCAGCTCGGCATAATATTGCTCAAGGCAGTGGCGTGCGGCTTCAGATCGCGGGTCCACTTCCTCGAAGCTCCAACGCTCGCGCCCCAGCGCCGAGGCAATCAGATCCATCGCCTCCAGCAGCGCCTGAGGGTGAGCATGGCTCTGCAGCAGCCGCTCTGCCCGCTCATCGGACAGGTTCTCGTAGATCTCGAATTCCTCCTGCCCTGCGGCGGTCAGCTGCGCACGGCGCTTGCGGGCATCCTCCGGATCGGGGGCCAGCTCGATCATGCCCTCCTCCTCCAGAGACCGGAGAAGACGGCTCATCAGCCCGGAGTCGAGCCCGAGATAGGAGCGGATGGCCGCCACATCCGTGCGGCCATGCCCGATGGCGTTAAGAACACGGGCAGCCCCCAGCGGGCGGCCACGGCCAAGAAACGACGTATCCAGCGCGCCCACCTCGGTGGTGACGGCACGGCTGAAACGGCGGAAACGGGAGATATCGCTCAACATGATTTACCTGACTTAAGTCAGATAAAATGCTTTGTCAAACAGCAAGCAAGAGCGCACCCCTGCGGCGGGAGACGCTTGACCGCACGCCCATGGATCATCATTATATGCTTGCCGAAAAAGGAATGGCTGGTCCGGTTATCCCAGCCCTCGTTTGCACGAGAATTAGTCGGTGCCTGTGCACCGAACCCGCGGCATCCCCATGGAACAAAGGGGGTGCTGTGCGCATGTGAAAGCCAGCTCCCTCTCTTGAAGGACGAGCAGGCATGCAAACACAATTCCGGCTGATCATCATTGCCCAGATTTTCATTTCCGGCATCATGGCCTTCCTGATGAGCGGCATTTTCACGCATCTGGAATTCGGCCCTACGGTGCAGTGGCTCCAGATATGGGCGAAAGGCTTTGCAATGGCCTGGCCGGTCGCCTTCGTGCTGTCGATGGCCGTGGGCCCGGCGGGTTTCCGGATCGCCCGCTTCCTTCTGCGCCAGTTCGAGAGGGAATGACGGCGCAGGCCCGCGCCTCATCCTTGCCAGCTCTGCACAACGTCTCCGCTGCGCGCCGTGATTGTAACCCGCACCGGGTCGCCTCGGCCAAGCGCAGCGCGAGCCGGGGACTACTCGTTTGCAGAGAGAGGCCGTTATCTCAAACCCTGCGGCAGGCTCCCGTTCGCAGCCAGCCTTTGCGCTGCACTTCAGCCTCGCCGCTCAGCGAACGAGTGGTTCCCGGATCTCCGCTCCGCTTCGTCCGGGACGACACAGAGTTTATGGCAAGGCCCGCGCTCCCCTTCCTCAGCCTGCCCGAACCTGCCCCCGCACCCACTCCATGTACCCCGCGCTGCCCTTCACCACCTCGAAGGCATAGACCGCAGGCAGATCGTAAGTGTGGAGGCGCTGGATGAGGGCTTCGAGAGCGGGATAGGCCTCCGCTGCCGTCTTCATCGTCAGACGCACCTCCCGGCCCTCATTGACCTTGCCCTCCCACATGTAGAGGCTGGTGATCTCCTCCATGTGCACACAGGCCGCAAGCCTGGCCTCTACCGCGGCACGGGCGATCGTCCGCGCTTCCTCTTTCGTCTCCGTTGTCGTGCAAACAGCAAGAAGCATGGCTATGGTTCCTTCAGATATGTGCCTGCAAGTGGCAGGATCAGCAGAAAATCGCTGCTTGCCTGACCGGCATCAAAATCGTATACACGCGAACACAATCCAGTTTCCGCAACCCAGACGAGGCCCAGAACCCATGGCAAAGATCAAGGTAGCGAACCCGGTCGTCGATATCGATGGCGACGAGATGACCCGCATCATCTGGCAGTTCATCAAGGACAAGCTCATCTTCCCCTATCTGGATATCGATCTCGACTATTACGACCTGTCGATCCAGAAGCGCGATGAAACCGGTGACCAGATCACCATCGATGCGGCCAATGCCATCAAGAAGCACGGCGTTGGCGTCAAATGCGCGACGATCACCCCCGATGAAGCCCGCGTCGAGGAATTCAGCCTGAAGAAGATGTGGAAGTCGCCGAACGGCACCATCCGCAACATTCTGGGCGGCGTCATCTTCCGCGAGCCGATCATCATCCGCAACGTGCCGCGCCTGGTGCCGGGCTGGACCCAGCCGATCATCGTCGGCCGTCACGCCTTCGGCGACCAGTACCGCGCCACCGACTTCCGCTTCCCCGGCAAGGGCAAGCTGACAATCACCTTCAAGGGCGAGGACGGCAGCGTCATCGAGCACGAGGTCTATGACGCCCCCTCCGCCGGTGTCGCCATGGCCATGTACAATCTCGATGAAAGCATCATCGATTTTGCCCGCGCCTCCTTCAACTACGCCCTGCAGCGCGGCGTGCCCTGCTATCTCTCCACCAAGAACACGATCCTGAAGGCCTATGACGGCCGCTTCAAGGACCTGTTCCAGGAGATCTTCGACAAGGAGTTCAAGGACGCCTATGCCGAAAAGAAGATCTGGTACGAGCACCGCCTGATCGACGACATGGTGGCTTCGGCGCTGAAGTGGTCGGGCGGCTATGTCTGGGCCTGCAAGAACTATGATGGCGACGTGCAGTCGGACATCGTGGCGCAGGGCTTCGGCTCGCTGGGCCTGATGACCTCCGTGCTGATGACGCCGGATGGCAAGACGGTGGAAGCGGAAGCCGCCCACGGCACCGTTACCCGCCACTTCCGCCAGCACCAGCGCGGCGAGCAGACCTCGACCAATCCGATCGCCTCGATCTTCGCCTGGACCCGTGGCCTCGCCCACCGGGCCAAGCTGGACGGCAATGTGGATCTGGCCAAGTTTGCGCAGACGCTGGAGAAGGTCTGCATCGAGACGGTGGAAGCCGGCTTCATGACCAAGGACCTCGCCCTGCTCGTTGGCCCGGACCAGAACTGGCTGACCACCACCGGCTTCCTCGACAAGATCGAGAGCAACCTGCAGAAGGCCATGGCGGCCTGAGCCTTTCCGGTTGCAAGACAGGATGATGAACGGCCCGGAGCGTTATCCGGGCCGTTTGCGTTTGAGCGGAAGCAACAGCAACACAGCTCTGCATCGGGCACTGGAAATTTCCGTGCCGATCGGGCACGGATACTGCCGGCCCTGCCAGAGTGGCAGGGTCATGCACTCCGTTTGCAGAGAGTTTTTTCGATGCGATCCTTTCAGAGCCCCGGCGCGAAGCTGCGGCACCTTCTGGCAGCCACCGTGTTTCGGGCTGTCCTGCCCCTTTCCCTCGCCACCGGCGCCATGCTCCCCGCCATGATGACTGCCCCCGCCATGGCGGAAAAGGCTTATGAGCCCGGGCGCGGCAGCGAGGAGCGCACGGCCATTCTGGACTCGGCCCGCCCGATCATGGAGGTGCGCGTTGGTGCGCCGGTCGAGTTTTCCGTCCGCCACATGCGCGTTGCCGATGGCTGGGCCTTCGCCATCCTCGACCCGCAGCGCCCCGGCGGCAAGCCGATTGATCTCAGCAAGACGCTGATTGCCGAGGAGATGGAATACCGTGATGGCCCCGGGCTTTTCGTCCTGCAGCGCGAGGTCGACGGCTACTGGTACGTGGTCGACTTTGCCATCGGGCCGACGGATGTCTTCTGGCTGGGTCAGCCGCTCTACGATCAACTGCCGAAGGGTCTTCTGCCTGTCATCAATTGAGAGGCCGCGCGAAACGCCAAGACCTCTCTCAGCCGGAGCCAATCAGGCTCCGGCTGAGAGAGCAAGATCAGCTGCATGCCTGATCTGAGAAGATATTCCGGACCTCTGTAATTTTTCCCAATTGCGGCTTCAGATGGCCCTATCATCCAGACAGGAGGAAACAGACACCAGCCAACACCCATGAAATCGGCACATATGCCGGGAATATAGATCATAAATGAGCATAGTAGATCCGGATTTAGTCCGGAAAATTTCAGATAATAAAGGAAAATTACTCAATTTTTCTGGCACTTCATGAAATAGCTATTCATCGGTTTAACGAAACGTTTCCAAAGCGGACGCATGCTGTTTCCGGCACCTCACCAAGGCGGCGCGAGAGCAAGACATGCATGTCATGGATTTCGATACGGCTGGTATAGACCTGTGTGAGCTTCTCGAGGCTTTGCCGTATGGTGCCTGGATCCTGAATGCTCAGGGCGTCTATGTCTTTCAGAACAGCGTAGATATTGCGGCCTTCGGCGATCTGGCCGGCAAAAGGGCCGTGGAAACATGGGTGCCCGAAGACCAGGCTGCCGACTGGCATCAGCATCACGAGCGCGCGCTCAAGGGAGAGCGTGTCCGCTACAGCCGCCACGTCACGACGCGTGATGGAAGCCAGTACATAGAGACTGTTCTCGTCCCGCTGATGAAAGAGGGACAGGTGACCGGGGCCGTTGGACTGGCGGTCAACAACACCCCCTGGATGACGGCTCAGAACGAGGCCGATCAGGCCCGGGCGCTGCTGGATGATGTGCTCGAATCCATTCCCGATGCGCTTGCGGCCTATAACAGCGAAGACCGGCTCATCATCTTCAACGCCGCCTACAAGGATCTCTACAGCTATTCGGCTCCGGCCATCCGGCTTGGCGAGAAATTCGAGACCATCCTGCGCTACGGGCTGGAGGCCGGACAGTATCTGGATGCCGGTACGGCGCCGGAGGAGAAGGAAAAGTGGCTGCGCACACGCCTTGCCAACCACCGCAACCCGCCCGGCAAGGCCCTGATCCAGAAGCTGCCGAACGGGCGCTGGCTGCACGTGCGCGAGCGCAAATCCGCCTCCGGCAACATTGTCGGCGTCAGGACCGATGTGACCGCCCTGAAGGCCGCAGAGGTGGCCGTGCGCCAGACCGCAGAGACGGATTCCCTCACCGGCATTGCCAACCGCAGCGTCCTCATCACCGCCCTGCAGCGCACACTCAAGGGCTCCCGGTCCTCGGACCGCATGGGCGCTCTCATTCTGCTGGATGTCGACCACTTCAAGTCCATCAACGACACCCTTGGCCATGATGCCGGAGATCTGGTGCTCAAGACGGTGGCCAAGCGCCTGCGCCAGACCCTGCGCGGCGAAGATACCCTTGCCCGGCTTGGCGGGGATGAATTCGCGGTGCTTGTCACCGGTTTCGAGCGCGAAGAGGCCTGTGAGGTGGTCGCCAACACGCTGCACAAGGCCCTGACGAAGGAAATGCCGGCTGGAAACCGGATGCTCCGGCCGGGCATCTCTATGGGCATTGCCCTCTTCCCCCGCGATGGCACCACGGTGGACGAGCTTTTCAAGAACGCCGACAGTGCCCTCTACAAGACCAAGGAAAACGGCCGCAACGGCTGGACCCTGTTCGATGAGAAGCTCGGCCGCAGGCTGCACCGGGTGGCCGAGGTCAAGACCGCCCTTTCCGAAGCCCTTCTGGCCGGCAACATCACCGTGGCCCTGCAGCCCATCGTCAACATTTCAACCGGCCGGCACCACGGCTTTGAAAGCCTTGCCCGGTGGAACCGGCAAGGTGAAGACATGCCGCCCTTCGAATTTGTCGCCATAGCGGAAGATGCCGGAATGGGGCTGGCACTCGGGCAGGAGCTTTTCGAAAAAAGCTGCCAGAGCTTTGCCGCTCTCGAACGCGCCGGTCTTGGCGCGGGCACGCTGTCGGTCAATCTGGGTCTTGCCCAACTGAAATGCGACAACCTGCCTGCCATGCTGCGCGAGAGCCTTGTCCGGCATGGCCTGACGCCGGACCGGCTGGTGCTCGAAATCACGGAAACCGTGCTGATCGACCGCTCTGCCTGTCAGATCGGCAGGACCCTTGAGCGCCTGCATGACCTGGGCTTCCAGCTGTCACTTGACGATTTCGGCACCGGCTTTGCCTCACTGACGCATCTGCGTCAGTTTCCGGTCACCGGTGTCAAGATCGACCGGTCATTCACCACGCGCGTCACAACCTCCCGCCAGGATGCGGTGATTGTCGAAACCATGATTCACCTGGCGAAGGGCCTCGGCATCAGCATTGTCGCGGAAGGGGTTGAGGATGAGCGGCAGCTGGCCTTCCTGAAAGATGCAGGCTGCACCTATGCGCAGGGTTACTTTCTGGCCCCGCCCTTGCGCGATGCCGCCAGCCAGCGCGTCTGGCTCGGAGCCAGACCGGCAAAAGCGAAAGCTGCACGGAATTGACCTGCGTCCCGGCCTGAACGTCCCGCCTCGAATTCAGGCGAGCTGGCGCTTTCCATCGCCCTTCTCTCCGCCCTCCTCCGCACCGGTCTCATGCACCAGGCGGATCTGCGGCAGGCGGCGGAAACAGTTCCGGCCTGAGCGTTTGGCGAGATAGAGCGCCCGGTCCGCCTCGGCAAACAGCTGTTCATAGGACGCGTTGGAGCCAGAGGTATCGGCCACACCCGTGCTGATCGTGACCGGAATGGCCTTGCCGGCATGTTCCATCTGCAACACGGCGGCTGCGCGGCAAAGCTGAGCAGCCAGCAAATCCAGATGCGGCCCCGTCAGACCGGGCAGGAAAATACCGAACTCCTCACCGCCGATGCGGGCCGCGAACAGCCGCTCTCCTGAAAGCTGCTCCAGCATGGCCGCAAAACTCTTCAGCACCGCATCGCCGCACTGGTGGCCATACCGGTCATTGATCTGCTTGAAGTGATCGACGTCAGCAATCAGCAGCGTGCCGCCGGCCCCCGATGCCAGTGACTGCTCCACCTGACGCAGGAAGGCGCGCCGGTTTGGCAGGCCTGTCAGTTCATCCGTGTCCGCCAGATACCGCATGGCCTTGGCCATGCGCTCGTTCGACAGGACAATGCCCAGAAACACCACCGCAACAGTGTGCATCAACGACAGGAAAAGCAGCCCGAACAGCCAGTCGGAGCTGGGGATGAGGCCGTCGAACCGGACGGGGAAGAGGAACGGCAGCGGCAGAGCCGCCAGGTGAACGAAGGAAAAGCTGGTATAGACCCCAGCGGCCGCCCGCGCCGAAGGCAGGCCCTCCTCACGGATGCTGCGCCGCAGTTCAGATGCCGTCAGCAGAAAGAAGAAACCTGCGAATGCAAGGGCATAGACCAGGCGCCAGAGCGCTGCCAGATCCTGACTTTCATCAAGGAAATGGCTGAGCGGAACAACACCGAGCGCAGCCATGACGGGAAGCAGATAGGGCACATACCGGCCGAAGAAGGACCGCATGCCGAGCCAGACAAAGCCCAGAGCCGTGATGAAGAGGCCAAAGCCAACGTTATCGCTCACCGCAAGCGGCACTGTGCCACGCAATGCGATGCAGGTACTGCCGGCCGATGCGAGCAGGAAAACAGCAAACCAGAGGCGCAGATATGTGGAGCCCGGATAGCGCACGACAGCTGCCGCCAGCGTCAGCGTAAACACCGCATAGACGCCGGAAAGACCAAGCAGTATCGCAGGCACAGAAAAAAGCAGCTCCAACGGCACCTCCAGAAACGCAACCCGGCACATCCAACACGCAATGAACACGGCCCAATGCGCGTTGATCAAGCCCGCGTGGCGCCTGAGCAATTTCAAGGCATGATGCGCCGGCACCGAAAGCCTTGGGACAGAAGCCCGGCAAAGCTACAGGCAAAAAATCAATTATTTCAAAACAAACGCACACCGGCAGTGCGGCGGGGGCCTCTGAAGAGGCACTTTGCCGCACTGCCGGTTTCCAACTCATCCCGGCGGGCTGAAACGCCCGTCAGCCTGCGATGGCAGCCTCGATGGCCGCCAGGGCTTCCGCAGCCTTGCTCCCGTCCGGGCCACCGGCCTGCGCCATGTCCAGACGGCCGCCGCCGCCCTTGCCGCCAAGAGCTTCAGAGGCGACGCGCACCAGATCCACCGCGCTGAAGCGGGAGGTCAGGTCTTCGCTGACGCCAACCACGGCACTGCCCTTGCCGTCTTCGGAAACCGAGATCAGCACAACGATGCCGGAGCCGAGCGCGGTGCGGCTTTCGTCCACCATGCCCTTCAGGTCCTTGGCCGGAATGCCATCCAGCGCGCGGCCGAGGAACTTGACACCGTTGATTTCACGCGGCTGGTCTGCACCACCGGAAGCGCCCCCGCCCATGGCGAGCTTCTTGCGTGCTTCGGAGAGTTCCTTCTCCATGCGCTTGCGCTCGTCCAGCAGCTGGGCAACGCGGGCCGTGATCTCGCCCGCGCCAACCTTCAGGATGGACGCGATCTCGCGGACGCGGGTGTCCTGCTCGTCGAGATAGGCACGGGCAGCTTCGCCGGTCAGCGCTTCCAGACGGCGCACGCCGGCGGCCACTGCACCTTCCGAGACGAGGCGCACGAGGCCGATGTCACCGGTGCGCTTCACATGCGTGCCGCCGCAAAGCTCGACCGAATAGGTCTTGCCCGCCTTCGGCCCATGCAGCGCCGTGCCCATGGACACCACACGCACCTCTTCGCCGTATTTCTCGCCGAAGAGCGCCATGGCACCGCTTTCGATCGCCTCGTCCACCGCCATCAGGCGGGTGTCGACCGGGGCGTTCTGCAGGATGATCTCGTTGGCAATCGCCTCGACCTGCTTCAGCTCCGCATCGTCAATCGGCTTGGGATGGGAGAAGTCGAAGCGCAGGCGGTCCGGCGTGACCAGCGAGCCCTTCTGCGCCACATGCGAGCCCAGCACTTCGCGCAGGGCCTCATGCAGCAGATGCGTGGCCGAGTGGTTGGAGCGGATGTGGCTGCGGCGGGAATGGTCCACCACCAGCTCGACACCAAGACCAACCGTCACCGTGCCCTCTTCCACCGTCACAGCGTGGATGAAGAGGCCATCGGCCTTCTTCTGGGTTTCGGTGACCTTGAGACGCACGCCTGCAGCCTTCATGACGCCGGTGTCGCCAACCTGACCACCGGATTCGCCATAGAAGGGCGTCTGGTTGAGGATGACGAAGCCCGTCTGTCCGGCCGTCAGCTTGTCCGTTTCCTTGCCATCGGCGACCAGTGCCAGAACGGCGCCTTCCGCCTGCTCCGTCTCGTAGCCCAGGAACTCGGTCGCGCCGCACTTTTCCTTGAGCGCGAACCACACCGTGTCCGTGGCGCTTTCGCCGGACCCCGCCCAGGCCGCACGGGCCTCGGCCTTCTGCCGCTCCATGGCGGTTGCAAAACCATCCGTGTCCACGGTGATGCCGCGGGCACGCAGGGCGTCCTGCGTCAGGTCCAGCGGGAAACCATAGGTGTCGTAAAGCTTGAAGGCCGTCTCGCCATCCAGCTCACCGCCCTTGGAGAGATCGGCGGTCGCCGTGTCGAGGAGGCCAAGGCCGCGTTCCAGCGTCTTGCGGAAGCGGGTTTCTTCGAGGCGCAGCGTCTCGGTGATCAGGGCTTCGGCACGCACCAGTTCCGGATAGGCACGGCCCATCTCGCGGATGAGCGCGGGCACCAGCTTCCACATCAGCGGCTCGCGCGCGCCCAGCAGATGCGCATGGCGCATGCCACGGCGCATGATGCGGCGCAGGACATAGCCACGGCCTTCGTTCGACGGCAGCACGCCATCGGCAATCAGGAAGCAGGAGGAGCGCAGGTGGTCGGCAATGACGCGGTGGCTCGAACGGGCAGCCCCATCCGCTTCAACGCCGGTCGCATTGACCGAGGCCGAAATCAGGGCGCGGAACAGGTCGATGTCGTAGTTGTCATGGACGCCCTGCAGCACGGCGGCCACGCGTTCCAGCCCCATGCCGGTGTCGATCGACGGACGCGGCAGGTTGAAGCGGCCTTCCGGCGTCTGCTCATACTGCATGAACACGAGATTCCAGATCTCGATGAAGCGGTCGCCATCTTCCTCGGCCGAACCCGGAGGGCCGCCCCAGATATGGTCGCCGTGATCGTAGAAGATTTCGGAGCACGGGCCGCAGGGGCCGGTGTCGCCCATGGTCCAGAAGTTGTCCGAGGTCGGGATACGGATGATCTTGCTGTCGGAAAGACCGGCCACCTTCTTCCACAGGGCGTGCGCCTCGTCGTCTTCCGAATAGACGGTGACGATCAGGCGCTCCTTCGGCAGGCCGTATTCCTTGGTGATCAGGTTCCAGGCCAGTTCGATGGCCCGCTCCTTGAAATAGTCACCGAAGGAGAAGTTGCCCAGCATCTCGAAGAAGGTGTGATGGCGGGCGGTGTAGCCCACATTGTCGAGATCGTTGTGCTTGCCGCCGGCGCGCACCACCTTCTGCGCGGTCACGGCGCGGTCGTAGTCGCGCTTTTCCAGGCCGGTGAACACATTCTTGAACTGGTTCATGCCCGCGTTGGTGAACATGAGCGTCGGGTCGTTGCGCGGCACCAGGGGGCTCGATTCCACGACCTGATGGCCATTCTTGGCAAAATATTCCAGAAACGCTGATCTGATCTCGTTTACGCCGCTCATCTAGGTCTCGCTCTCGATCCATCGGCAGCGCGGGATATCTCCGGCGGGTGCACTCTCCTGCCCCCTGCCCCGGCCTTTCCCGCGCAAGCAGTTCAAAGCCTTTTATCTTTCACCCTTCGGCCTGTCCAGAAGCGAGGCAGCTGCATTTGGCGCTTGCCTTCAAGGGGCAGAAGACCAGCCCTCGCGGCAATCCTGCCCCAGACAGCAGAAGACCCGCAAAACGCGGGTCCTCAAAACGATCTGGCGTAAGGGATATATCACCGGCAGCCTGTACCGGCAGGGGATATCAATCGTCAGCGTCTTCGCTGTCGCTGTCACCGGTGGTGATGGCTTCGGCCAGAAGACCGGCGTTCTGGCGGATGGCGAGCTCGATCTCGTCGGCAATGGCCGGATTGTCACGCAGGAACTGCTTGGCGTTCTCGCGGCCCTGACCGAGGCGCTGGCTGTTGTAGGAGAACCAGGCGCCGGACTTCTCGACGATATTCGCCTTGACGCCCAGATCGACCAGCTCACCCGACTTGGACACGCCTTCACCGTAGATGATGTCGAACTCGACCTGACGGAACGGAGGCGCCAGCTTGTTCTTCACCACCTTGACGCGGGTCTGGTTGCCGACAACCTCTTCCCTGTCCTTGATGGAGCCGATGCGGCGGATGTCGAGGCGGACGGAGGCATAGAACTTCAGCGCGTTGCCGCCCGTCGTGGTTTCGGGCGAGCCGAACATGACGCCGATCTTCATGCGGATCTGGTTGATGAAGATCACCATGCAGTTCGACTTGGAGATCGAGGCGGTGAGCTTGCGCAGCGCCTGGCTCATCAGGCGGGCCTGCATGCCCGGCAGGCTGTCGCCCATTTCGCCTTCCAGCTCGGCCTTCGGCGTTAGGGCGGCCACCGAGTCCACCACCAGAATGTCGATGGCGCCGGAGCGCACCAGCGTATCGGCAATTTCAAGCGCCTGTTCACCGGCATCGGGCTGGGAGATCAGCAGGTCGTCCAGATTGACGCCCAGCTTGCGGGCATAGATCGGATCGAGCGCATGCTCGGCATCCACGAAGGCGCAGATGCCGCCGGACTTCTGAGCCTCGGCAATGGTGTGCAGGGCCAGCGTCGTCTTGCCCGAGGATTCCGGGCCGTAAATCTCGACGATACGGCCCTTCGGCAATCCGCCGATGCCCAGCGCAATATCGAGGCCGAGGGAGCCGGTGGAGACCGTCTGGACCTCAACCACCTGCCCCTGGCCCATGCGCATGATGGAGCCCTTACCGAAGGCCCGTTCGATCTGCGAGAGCGCTGCATCCAGCGCTTTGGTCTTGTCCATCTGGCTGCTCTCTACAAGGCGAAGTGAACTCTGAGACATGTGCGAGGCTCCTTATTCCACGATGGACCCGCCGTTTCAAACTCAGCTTTTGTACCCTCTTTGTTCCAATTTGCCAAGATCTTTTACAAGATTGTTTTTTATCGTTTTTCGTCAATGAGTTCCGTGTATGTTCACGCTTGCACGCTCTTCCGCAAGCCCGTTCTTTTCACGTAGCTTCGCAAGCAGGCTGGCAGGTTTGCAGAATCGCTGGCATATGGTTTGCGCCCTGCACAGCCGCAGCGGCAGCCCTGCGGGACGGCCGGGCGAACGCCTGCACCGCCTCATTGCACCGGGACGGGCCTTGCAAGGAGACACGGCAATGAACGGAACAGTCCAGACAGCGGCCCCGGCGGCCTGCTTCGGCGCCATTCATCTCGACCTGATCGCCCATGCGAAGGAGCCCATCCACCGCGAAACCTCCACCCCGTCCACCATGCGGGGCATGCCCGGCGGCGTTGCCACCAATGTGGCGCGGGGGCTGGCGAAGCTCGGCGTGCCGGTGGCCCTCAGCGGAGCGCTGGGAGATGACGGCGACGGCGCCGCATTGCGCAGCCTTCTGGGGCGCGAACAGCTGAACCTTTATGGCGTGCGCACCCTGCCGATGCCCACAGGCCGTTACGTGGCCCTGCATGACCCGGATGGCTCGCTTGCCGCCGCTGTGGTCGATACGGATATCACCGAGAGCCTTGATGCGTCGCTCGCACGTGATCTGTCACCGGCGGCACGGGCAGCCGGCCTCTGGTTCATCGAGGCCAACCTGCCCCAGGCCGTGCTCGAAGCGCTGGCACAGGCCTCCGGTAGCAGGCTACTGGCGGCCGATGCGGTGTCGAATGCCAAGGCGGCACGCCTTCGCCCCATCCTGCCGCGGCTTGATATCCTCTTCGTCAACCGGGGCGAGGCCGCACACCTTACCGGGCTCAGCTCCGATACCCTGCAGGAAGAACTCGGCGCCGCCCTGCGGGCCCTTGGCCCGGGAGCCGTGGTGATCAGCGCAGGTGCAAAGCCGCTCTTCTGGTCCAAGGGTGAGGCTCATGGCTTCCTGACCCCGCCTCCCGCCATGGTCCATGACGTGACCGGTGCGGGCGACGCGCTGATGGCCGGAACGCTTGCGGGCATCGCCCGCAACCTGCCCCTCTCCGAGAGCCTCGAGAAAGGCCTTGCTGCAGCCGCCATGACGCTTGCCGTCACCGGCGCAGTGGCGGCAGGCCTGAGCTGGGCGGCGCTTGAGGCACTGCCTTCAGCCTCTGCCCCACGTTGAACCTGCAGCACCCGCAGGTCTATAAGAACACCAACCGGCCGGCACGCCCTTAAGGCGTAGCCAAAGCCATCCCCCCTTTCAGCGCCGTGCCGCCCCGCAATGGTCCGGCACGGGCCGCAAGCCTTGAGGAAAGAACCATGTCCACCTCCCTGCCCGCCAGCCTTCAGGATCTTCTCGTCTATTCCGCCGAGGTTCAGGCCGCCCGCGCTGCCGGCAAGCCCATCGTGGCGCTGGAATCGACCATCATCACCCACGGCATGCCCTTCCCGCAGAATGTGGAGACGGCACGCCAGGTGGAAGCGGACATCCGCGCGGCGGGTGCCGTTCCGGCCACCATCGCCGTGCTTGACGGGCGCATCCGCATCGGCCTTGATGCCGCAGACCTTGACCGGCTGGGGCAGGAAAAGAACGTGATGAAGTGCTCGCGCGCCGATCTGGCCATTGCGGTGGCGACGGGCCGGCCGGGCTCCACCACGGTGGCGGCAACCATGATGGCGGCAGAAGCTGCCGGAATCAGCGTCTTTGCCACGGGCGGCATCGGCGGCGTGCACAAGGGGGCTGAAACCAGCTTCGATATCTCCGCCGATCTGGACGAACTCTCCCGCACGCCGGTCTGCGTTGTCTGCGCCGGGGCCAAGGCCCTGCTCGATATTCCGAAGACGCTGGAAGTGCTGGAAACGCGCGGCGTGCCGGTTATCGCTTATGGCACGGACGAAGTGCCCGCCTTCTGGTCGCGCGAGAGCGGCCTGCCCGCCCCGTACCGTATGGACAGCGCCGGGGAGATCGCCCGCCTGATCGAAGCGCGCAAGCTGTTCGGCGGCCATGGCGGCGTGCTGATCGCCAATCCGGTTCCGGCAGAGAGCGAGATCAGCCGCGGCGAGATGGGCCAGTATATTGACGCGGCCATTGCCGAGGCTGCCCGGCGCGACGTGCGGGGCAAGGCCGTCACGCCCTTCGTGCTGGGCCATATCTTCGAGCTGACGAAGGGCCGCAGCCTCGTCACCAACATCGCGCTGGTGCGCAACAATGCCCGCCTTGCTGCCGCGATTGCCGTGGCTCTGGCGGCGGCAAAGTAACGATGCGTCACATGCCCCCGCCCGCCCTGTCGCCTTCATGTGACAGGGCGGGCGGATTATCATGGCCCCGCAGGTCTTTGCGTTGACTTGCTGTCATCAGCCTGACCTATTTGGTTGCAACAAGCGGAAGGCCTGCCGGATCCTCCGGCGGGGCGCAGATGCAGGAGGAAGACGATGACCGAGGCACAGAGCAAGAGCCCGCTGCAGTATCTCGACCGGGCCGTCGGCGCCCTCAGGGATCTGGGCCTCATGCCCGAAACGCAAGCCGATGCGCCGATCAACGCGCTTCTGGAGCAGATTTCCGATCTCTCGCCGGACAAGATTGCCGTGATCACCCGCACGCTCGGCCAGGCCTCCACCTTCAACGAGATCGTCCGCACCCAGATCGCCGCCATGACCATCGGCGAGCGCTACGAGGCGATCACGGATGCCTTCAACTCGATCCGCGACGACGCCAAGGCCATGGTCGACCAACTGGCCGACGGCAAGATTTCCTTCATGGAAGGCCTGTCCAACCGCTGGCGCGACATGCGCCGCGGCACCATTTCCGACCGTTTCGACACCATCCGCAAGACCTATCTGGAGGTCGCAAAGGACACGAAGGAGCAGATCCAGCGTGAGCAGACCATCCTCAACGCCTACCGTGACTATCGCGGCGCGCTGAAACAGGCCGAGGTTCTGGCGCTGGAAGTGCTGAACACCGCCACCGCCAAGCTGAACGCCGCCAAGGCGTCGCTGGAAGCAGCGTCGGCCGAAGTCACGGCCTTCAGCGGCGAGGATCTTGCGGCCAAGGCAAGGCTGGAACTCACCCGCGACGAGCGCATGCGCGAGATGCAGGACGAGGAAAAGCGCTATCAGGTCGCCAAGGATCTCTCCGACAACCTGACCATCGGCTACAACACGTCCGAAGTCATCATGGCGCGTCTGATGCAGACGACCAACGCCAAGGAGCGGGTCTATGCCCAGTCGGTCAGCTTCTTCTCCACCAATGAATCGGTGCTGACGGCGCTCAACGCCTCCTTCACCGGCCTGCAGGGCCTGCATGAATCGACCGCGACCCTGAATGCCATGAAGGACGGCGTCAACAAGAGCCTCGAGACGCTGGCCGAAATCGGCGATGCCGTGCAGGAGGCCGCGCTGAAAGCCGGTTACGGCCCCACCGTGCAGGCGGCGTCGGTCAAGAAGCTGGTGGACAGCGTGGTCAACTTCCAGGTTAATTCGCGCAATATCATCAACGAGATGCGCGAGATGTCGACGAAAAACTCCGAGGAGATCCGCCTCGCCGTTGAAGATGGCAAGCGCCGTCTGGCAAAGCTTGCTGCCGGCGAGGCCCTGATCAAGGGCTGAGCCCATCCGGCCGGCTTGACAGGCCGGCCGGCGCACACGACTTGATGAACCAGCCCCAGCGGGCCGGAGGATTGGAATGGCCGCAACACAGAAGGCCGCAGGACAGCCGCTCGACGAGCTGATGATGGCGATGGATGTGGTCGACACATTGCGCCATGACGAGGCCCTTGTTCAGCGCGAGCTGAGCGGAACTGACCGTGATGCGCAGCTGATCGCCCGCTTGCGGGATATCTATGCCTCGCAGGGCATTGATGTGCCCGATCATATCCTGCAGCAGGGTGTTGCGAGCCTCAAGGAAGACCGTTTCGTCTATGCCCCGCCCAAAGCCGGGCTGCAACGGTTTCTGGCCCTGCTTTACATCCGTCGCATGAGCTATGCCCGCGTGGCGGCGATCGCGCTGGCGGCACTCGTGATTTCCTTGTCCGCATGGCATTTCCTCGTCACTGCCCCGCGTGAAAGGGCTGCGGAGGCTCTCCAGGCCGAGCTCAGCCAGACTTTGCCTCAGGACATTGCGCGGCTGACCGCGGCCATCAATGCCGCAGCCCTGGACGATGCGGTCAAGGTGCAGGCCGCAGGGCTTGCGGCTGACGGTGAACGGGCTCTGGCGCGCGGTGATGCGGCCGATGCACGGCGGGTGCGCGACCAGCTGGCCGCACTCGACAGCGAGCTGGCCACCACCTTCACCGTTCGCATTGTCTCCCGCCCGGATGTGCCCACAGGGGTGACACGCATTCCCGATGTGAATCAGTCGGCCGAGAACTTTTATCTGGTGGTGGAGGCGATCGGTGCCGATGGCAAGCCTCTGCCACGGCGGATCGTCTCGGAGGAAGACGGCAGGGAAAAGACCGTGACCATCTGGGCGCAGCGGGTACCGGTCAGCGTTTTCAATGCGGTACGCGACGACAAGGCGAAGGATGGCATCGTCCAGGATGCCGAACTGGGCGTGAAGCTGCGCGGCAAGCTCGGCATCGAGTGGAGCAAGCCGGTGGAACAGGGGGCCATTACCGAATGGTGACACCGGAACGGGGGCTTGAGCCATGCTGAGCGGACGTCAGACACTCTCGGCCATCGAACAGGCCCTTGCGGATCTGCGCCGCGAGGAGACCGAGCTTGCCCACCGTATCGAACGGGCAACGCGGGCGATTTCGGCCCTATCTGAGAAGATGAGCGAGGGCTTCCGGGACCTTGCAAAATTCCGCATGGAGACAGAGGAAGCCGAGCATCTTGGCGCCGATCTGGAAGGCGCGGCGCGGACAGCGCGCCAGCTGCTGGAGCGGCGCAATGCCGATCTGGCACGCCTTGCCGAAGAGGTCCGCCTCAAGGAAAGCCAGCGGGCAGAGCATATGCGCGAGCGGGACAGGCTTTCCGCCGCCCGGTCCGCCATTCTTGAGCAGATCGAGGCACTGGAAGGGCCTCTTGTCCAGGCCCTTGCCGCAGATGAGACCCACAAGGGGCTGAAAGCTGCGGCAGAACAGGCCGCCCGCACCGCCACCGCCGCTTCGGAAAAGGCCCTCCAGGCAGAAGCGGACCGGGAGGAAAAGGGCAAGGCCTACGAAAACGACCCGCTGTTCATGTATCTGTGGCAGCGCGGCTTCGGCACCACGGGCTACAGCCACTCAGGCCTGG
Source organism: Pannonibacter sp. I15F10I1 (assembly GCF_900185665.1). Classification (NCBI taxonomy): domain Bacteria; kingdom Pseudomonadati; phylum Pseudomonadota; class Alphaproteobacteria; order Hyphomicrobiales; family Stappiaceae; genus Pannonibacter; species Pannonibacter sp. I15F10I1. The sequence goes on along the minus strand of NZ_FYAN01000008.1, from coordinate 313,400 downwards.
TGCGTTCGCTCGACCGCTGGGTCGCCGGTCTGATCCGGTTTGATGCGGCCCGGCCGAACTATGCCATGCTGACCGAGATCCCTCCGCGCCTCACGGCCCATGCGGCCCGCTGCAATGAGCTGGCCAGTGAGGCGGCGGATGCGGTTGCCGCGTCCGAACGTCAGACGCTGACACGGCTTGCCGGGCGGGACCTTGAGGGAGAGGCCATCGGGCTGCAGGACGCCCTCCTGCAATTGGACAGCCAGCTTGAGGCGCAGGAGGCGGAGCTTTCCGCCCTGCAGGCCCGGCTCCAGACCTTCACCGATGGTGAGGACGAAGGCTATCAGGCCGCAGCCGCGGAACTCGCCAAGGCCCTGCAGCGGGAGGATCTGCACACGCTTCTGCGCAAGGCCATCGACACCCCCTCGCGCGAGGATGATGCCATCGTGCGTGAACTGCAGAATGTCGAGGCGCAGATCGAGGATCTGACCCGCGAGATCCGCCAGGACAAGGAATTGCAGCGCGACATTTCCCGCCGCCGCGAGGAACTGACCAAGGTGACCCAGCAGTTCCGGCAGAACGGCTATGACGATTACGGTTCCTCGTTCAAGGACGACAACCTGACCACCATCCTGCTGGGCGAGCTCGTCAAGGGCGCCATCAGCGGCGCGGACTACTGGGCCCGCGCCCGCAAGGCGCATGTGCGCCAGAACACCAGCAGCCGCGGCACCAGCCGCAGCTCGTTTGGCGGCGGCTTTTCGGGTCAGGGGCTTGGCGGCGGCAGCTCGCGCGGAAGCGGTGGCTTCAGAACCGGCTCTTCCGGAAGCACCATGGGCAAGGGCGGCGGCTTCCGCACGGGAAAGACATTCTGATGCCAGCGCATCCGGGATGCGGAAGGCATCACGCCAGGAAAGGCGCAAGCGCCACGCGGGCCTGACCTGCCCCCGGCGGGCCGGGCTCATCGCGAACTGGCATGAGAAAAAAGACAGGGAAGCGGCAAATTTCCGCGTGGATTGTGACGTAGCCAGCTTTCAAAGCCTCCTTTCCGATCTATGAGTGACGGAACCAGATGTGTTCTAACTTTGTTAACCGGACTGGTGGCCTGTTTAGGCTTGCCGGAGCCTGAACATGATTACCTTGAGGATCGCAGCCATGCGCCAGATGATCATCGTCCCTGCCCTCGCCGCGGCACTTGCGGCCTGCCAGTCGAGCGGCCCCCAGCGGCCTGTGCAGACCACACTTGCCCCACAGCCGCAGCTGACGGTGCCGCAGGGTGCGCAGTCCCTGTCGATTGCCGGCAGCCCGGAACAGGTGCGCATGGCCCTGATCGCCAGCGCCACCGAGCGCGGCACGCCCGTTGTGCAGGATGAAGCCAACATGGTGGTGATCGAGCGCAAGATGACGGAAGCCAACCCGGCGCTTGACGCTGAATTCGGCCCCTCCGACAACGGCGACCGCCTGATCCGCGTGCGTGTGCGCTTCACCGGCGAGGCCTGCCGCACGCTGGCGGTTCAGGACGTCGCCATCGTCAACAATGCCCGCACCGCCCTTGCCCAGAGTTTCGTGCTGCCAGGCAACCCGAACACCATGCAGAGCCTGCAGGGGCTGAAGACCCGCGTTGAGCGGACCTCCGGCTGCCCGGCGCTGCCTGTCAGCTGACGGCCGGGATGGCACATTCCTTTGCCTCCCGAGGCATGAAAGAAAAAAGCGCGCTGCTTTCGCACCGCGCTTTTTTATGTGCCTTGCATTCGCAGCCAGCCAGACGGGAGCATGATGCACGGCGTCTCCGCCAGATCATGGCCCCCGGCCGCCTCAGCTCGACAGCACGTCCTTAACGGTCGTCGCCAGCTGCTTGAGGGTGAAGGGCTTGGGCAGGAAGAAGAAGGTCTCGCCCTCCGGCAGGTTCTCCTCGAAGGCGTCTTCCGCATAGCCCGAAACGAAGATGATCTTGAGATCGGGCCGTGTCTTGCGCAATTCGCGCAGGAGCGAGGGGCCATCCATTTCCGGCATGACCACATCCGACACCACCAGATCGATGCTGCCGCCGGTTTCCTCCATCACCTCCAGCGCTTCCGTGCCGGACCCTGCCTCGTGGACGGTGTAACCGCGTGAGGCAAGCGCACGGGCAGCAAAGGCGCGCACGGCCTCCTCGTCTTCCACCAGCAGGATCGAGGCCGAGCCGGTGAGGTCCTTCACCTTGTCGCTGTCCTCGATGATCTTCTTCTCGATGACCGGCTGCTCCTTGGGAATGTGCCGCGGGAAGAAGATGCGGAAGACCGTTCCCACGCCCACCTCGGACGAGCAGAAGATGTAGCCGCCGGTCTGCTTGACGATGCCGTACACGGTGGAGAGGCCAAGACCGGTGCCCTTGCCCACTTCCTTGGTGGAGAAGAAGGGCTCGAAGATCTTTTCCATGATCTCCGGTGTCATGCCGTGTCCGGTGTCTTCCACCTCGATCAGCGTATATTCGCCCGGCGGCATGCCGCGCGTGTTGTCGAAGCGGATCGAGTCCTCTTCCGTCACGTTTGAGGTGCGGATGGTCAGGCGGCCGCCGTCGGACATGGCGTCGCCCGCATTGACCGCGAGGTTGACGATCACCTGCTCCAGCTGGTTCACGTCCGCCATCACCGGCCACAGGTCGCGGCCATGCACCACCTTCAGCTCCACCTTTTCGCCCAGCAGGCGGTCCAGCAGGTTGGCGAGATCGGCCAGCACATCATTGAGCGCCAGCTGCTGCGGGCGCAGGGTCTGGCGGCGCGAGAAGGCCAGCAGCTGACGGACAAGGCCCGCCGCGCGGTTGGCATTCTGCTTGATGTTCATGATGTCCTGGAAGGACGGATCGGTCGGCCGGTGGCTCGCCAGCAGAAGATCGGAGAAGCCGATGATGGCGGTGAGCACGTTGTTGAAGTCATGCGCCACGCCGCCCGCCAGCTGGCCGATAGCCTGCATCTTCTGGCTCTGGGCGAACTGGGCCTCCAGCGCCCGCTGCTGTGTCGTCTCCAGCGCGTAGACGATGGCCATCTCGCCATCCCCTTCCCCGTCCTGCACGGCAGAGACATAGAAGGTGGCAGAGCGCCCGTCAGAGGCATTGGCCAGCGGCAGGTCAACCGGCGCGATCTCCCCGATGCCCTTGGCAGCGGCAGAGAGCGCCCGCGACAGTTCCTCCCGGCCATGCTCAGCGACGAAATCCTGCATGCGGGTGCCGGAGCCGGAAATATCGACCGGGCCAAACAGACGCAGGAACGGCGCGTTGGTGCGCAGGACCCGGCCCTCGGCGTCCAGCGAGGCGATGGCAATCGGCGTGTTGTTGAAGAAGCGCGCAAAGCGCACTTCGGCCGCCCGCAGCGCCTCGGCCACCTCTTCCCCGCGCGAACGGTTCAACACCAGCGTGCGGCTGTCGCCGGGAACGCCTTCGGCGCCAAACGGAACCCGGTGCAGCAGACGCACCGGCAGGCCCCGGCCATTGCGGGTGACGAGATCAAGATCGAAGGTTTCGCTCTTCACCTCACCGGCAGAACCGCGCACAGACCGCACGAGCTCCGCACCATCCCCCCGGATGATGTCAGCCAGCAGCACTTCACCAGCCTGGAACTGGGCCAGATCATAGCCCAGCCAGTCGGCCAGCGTGGCGTTGAGATAGACGATCCGTCCGCGCGCATCACAGGAGAAGAAGCCAGCCGGGGCATGATCAAGGAAATTGATGACGCGCTGCAGCTCCTGGAAGGAGCTTTCCTGATCACTGCGGTCGCGGGTGATGTCGGCAAGCTGCCAGACCATCAGGGGACGGCCGGAGCCGCCTTCCTTGCGCGGGATCTGCAAGGGCCGCACGGACACCCTGTACCAGCGGGCGCCGCTGTCATCGCCGTCCAATGCGGTGGGAAGCCGCACTTCCTCCTGCGCCTTGCGCCCGTCGCGCATGGCCTGGGACAGGCGGAACATCACATCGGCCGCATCCGGATCGCTGGAGAATACCCGTTCGATGGTGCGCACCTCAGCGGGGGTTTCAGCGCCCGTCAGCACGGCATAGGCCTGGTTCGCGTAGATCAGACGGCCTTCAACGTCGGTGACAACCGCCCCCTCCTCCAATGTGTCGAGAAAGGCTCCGCCCAGCGGACTGGCACGGCCGCGCGTGGAAAAGCGCAACAGGCCGATGGCTGCCGCGAACAGTGAAAAAACCCCGACCACAGCCAGAATGCCAAGCAGGGCAAGGACATAGGGCTCTGCAGCCTCGCGGCCCATGACCGCAAAGGCCGTGGCCGCGCCCAGAAGGGCCAAGGCCAGAAGCAGCAGCGCGGCAATGCTTCCCGACCGCTCCGCACGGTCGACAACCGGCTCTGCCATGTGTGAGTCCCTGTCGCTCATTACCACTCTTCTCCCTCCCGCCCGGCGGGATTCGGTCTTTCATGCAGCATTCTGCCCCGCGCAGCTAAATTCAACCGATCTGGTGTCAATTATCGCGCCAGCTCCGGGTTTTCCGCATTCTGTAGACAAAGCCGATGACCTCGGCCGCTGCCTTGAAGTGTTCTTCGGGGATGAACTGATCGATTTCCGTCGCCGCGTAGAGCGCACGGGCCAGCGGCGGGTTCTCGACGATGGGCACCTTGTTCTCTTTCGCAATTTCCCGAATGCGCAAGGCGACTGCGTCGACACCCTTGGCGACCACCTGAGGCGCCCCCATCCCGTCCTCATATTTGAGTGCAACAGAGTAGTGCGTCGGGTTGGTGACAACCACCGTCGCCTGGGGCACGGCGCTCATCATGCGGCGGCGGCTGCGCTCCATGCGCAGCTGTCGGATCTTGCCCTTGACCGCCGGATCACCTTCCGTCTGCTTGTATTCTTCCTTGATTTCCCGGAGGCTCATCTTCTGCTTCTTGAACCATTTCGTCTTCTGCCAAAGGAAATCCAGGGCAGCAACGATGGTCATGACGGCGAGAATGGCACCGATAAGCTTCAGGGCAAGAATACGGGTCTCCTCCATCACCATCAGCTCGTCCATGAACATGACGGCTTCCGCCATGTCCCGCTCCGGCCAGAGCACGGCGACCATCAGCGTGGAAACGATGACGATCTTGACGAGGCCCTTGAGAAAATTCATCAGGCTGTCGGCCGAGAACAGCCGCTTGAAGCCCGACATTGGCGAGACCTTGGAGAGTTTCGGCTTCAGCGATTCCGCCGAGAAGACCAGTTCATGCTGCACCATGTTGCCGATGACAGCCATGATCATCATGGTCAGCATGGGCAGAGCGACCGCGGCAGCCACCACCAGCCCGGTGTTGCTCCATAGCGCAACAAGCCCGCCGCCATCTGCGGGAATAGCATCGGCGTGCTCCACGTACCATTTCAGCTTGCCGCCGAGGCTGGAAAACACTCCGGGCGCCAGAAATGCAATGATCATCGCGGTTCCGGCAAGCGTGAACCACGTGCTGACTTCCTGAGATTTTGCGACATCCCCTCGCTCCAACGCTTCTTTCAAGCGTTTTTGCGTGGGGTCCTCGGTTTTCTCCGAATCGTCGGTCTGGTCAGACATTGTTTCCCCTGAAGCCACCGTCCGCCGAAGCGCGAACGGAATGCCCGGACGTGTTGAATGGGATCAGCCAGCCGCCGCCCCCACCCGCAGGCGGGATGCGGCAGGCCGGCCTATCCCCCTGTGAACTTGCCGATCGCCTCGGTGAAATGCGCCAGGTACTTGTTCATGATGGCGATCAGAAGCGCGTAAAGAAGCAGGATGCCGATGGCAATGCCAACAGGTGCCGAGATGAAGAAGATCTGCATCTGTGGCATCAGCTTGTTGAGAAGGCCAAGGCCGAAATAGAAGACAAGCCCCACCACGATGAAGGGGGCGCTGATACGCATGGCGATGGAAAACACCCCGGAGACCGTCTCCTGCGCCATCCGGGCAAAGTCTCCCACCGGCAGCACGACGCCTGGCGGAAACAGGTTGAAGCTGTCATGCAGCGCCGCGATCATCAGATAATGGGTATCCGTGGTGAAGATCAGCGTGACGGCAAGAATGGACAGATAGTTGCCGATCAATGCGCCTTGCTGGCCGGCATTGGTCACGTCAGACCCCAGCGCGAAGGACAGGCCCGTCTGGTTGGCGATGATGACGCCGGCGGTCGTCAGGGCCGCGGTGATCATGCGTCCGCACAGGCCAACGGCAAATCCGATGATGAACTCTCCCGCCAGCATCACCCCGAAACGGTTGATGTTTTCGGTCAGGTCCGCCGGATAGAGCCGGGACGCCATGGGGTAAAGCAGCAAGGTGAGCGACAGGGCCAGCGTCAGGCGCAGACGCATCGGAATCGAGCGCTCGCTGAAAGACGGCAGCAGCATCATCAGCGTGCCCAGCCGGGCAAACATCAGCATGAACACAGCCGCCATTTCAGGCAGGAAAGAGAGCTGGATGGTCACATCCCCCTCCCGTCTAGCCCGGACCGGTCGTCAGGATCATCTCGGAAATACGCATCATGAAGGCGTTCAGCATGCTGCCCATGAAGGGAAAGGCGATGATCATCGTCACGAAGATCGCCAGGATCTTCGGGACAAACACCAGAGTCATTTCCTGGATCTGGGTCAGCGCCTGAAACAGCGCGACAAGAACGCCGACGACGAGGCCAACGATCATCACCGGAGCCGCGACCAGCACCAGGGTCCAGATGCCCTCACGGGCGATATCCATGACCTCAGGTCCGGTCATCTGGCTGTCAGCCCCTTGTCCCGCCGCGATCTGGCATCAGATCGACATGCGCATGATTTCCTCGTAAGCCGCAATCACGCGGTCCCGCACGGAGACCATGGTCTCCAGCGCGACTTCCGTTTCTGCGATGGCCGTCACCACATCAACCACATCTGCCTTGCCCTGGACAAGGCCAAGGGCCATGCCCTCGGACTTCTGCCCCGCGTCGGAGACGGAACTGACAGCGTCGCGCACCATGCCGCCGAAATCCGGGGTCTGGGTAAAGGCACCGGCAGCCCCTTCGCCGCCGCCAAGCCCCTGCCCCTGTTGTCCGAGGCGGGCCATCGTCTGATAGGCATTCGCGGCAACGGATGGAATAGCCATGATGGATTATCCTCTGGGTTCAGATGCGTCAGCCGAAGGCTCAGCCGCGCAGGATGTCGATGGTCCGCTGCAGCATGCTGCGGGTTGTCTCGATGACGTTCAGGTTCGCTTCGTAAGAGCGCTGCGCCTCGCGCATGTCGACGCTTTCCACCAGCGAATTCACGTTGGGCATGCGCACATTGCCTTCCGCATCGGCGGCCGGATGGCCGGGCTCGTAGCGGGTGGGAAACTGCGACTGGTCTTCCTGGATCCGGCCCAGAGCGACGACTTCCGCATTCAGCGCCTTCTCGAACCGGTTCGTGAAGGTCGGAATCTTGCGGCGGTAAGGATCTTCCTGCGGCGTGCGGCCCGTGGAATCCGCATTGGCAATGTTCTCCGCGATCACGCGGATGCGGCCCGTCTGCGCCTTAAGCCCGGAAGCCGAAACGAACAGCGTCTTGGTCAGATCCATGGCACTCTCCTTTGCAAGTGTTCAAAGCCCGCCTCAGGCAGACTTGCCGATGGCAGTCTTGAGAAGCTTCATGCTGCGGCTGTAGAGCGTCGCCGCCGCCTGGAACTCCATCTGGTTCTGCGTGACCTTCATCATCTGCTCTTCGAGAACCACATTGTTGCCATCCGGCGTCGTCTCGAAGGTGCTGGGCGAAATCTGACCGCCGCCGGAGGACGCACGCATCACGCCCGACAGATGCCCCGCCTGGGTGCGCACCGTCTCAAGCCCCGGCTTGGCGAGTTTCAGATCCTCGTCCACCTTGAAGGCCTTGAGCTCTCTCGCCCGGTATCCCGGCGTATCCGCATTGGCGACATTCTCGGCCAGCACACCCTGCCGGGCCTGATGCCACTGCATTTTGGACTTGATCGCCCGGAACATCGGCAGGTCGGTCAGAGACATGCGAGTCACCATTTGTTAACACTTCGGCAAACACTGCCGCTCAAAGGGTTAACGGAAAGTTAATGGCGCGTTAATGATTTTCGCAACAAGACCGCGGTTTTCCGTGGAAACTCGTAAACAACCCGCTCAAGCACGGCCGCAAACAACAAAACCACCCGGCATTTTTTGCCTGCCCCTGTTAATATTTAGAGGGTTCAGCCGATTCGACGAACCGGCAGGGCAAGCTCATGGCATTTGTCCAGTCAGAATCATGCAGGGAGCAACTGGGCGGCGCAAGCTTCCGCCGCTACATTCCCCCACCATGGATGAGGGAATGGAGTGCCAGCACGGCGCAGGAGCACCGGCCCAAGAAGTTGGCCAGCAACCTGGCTAGCAACTGGGCCAGCAACTGGGCAGAGCCGGAGGCAGACGCGGCGATGGTTGCCCATTGCGCCGGCTTGCAAGTCTGGGAAGGCGCAAGTGAAGCGCTGCAACAGGCTGACGGGTAACTGGGAGGTATACCTCGGCGCCCGCAGATGCTATTTGCAGCTCTGATCTATCACGCAGGCGGGGCAGAAGTCTGCTCCGCGGCTGAATGCAAGGGAGATCTGGCGCCTGACCCGGCAAGGAGGCGGCCGCCAGTCCGGCGCAGAGTAATGAGGTTGGTATGTACGAGTGGATCGCGGATACTTTCGGCGTCGGAGACGGCATCGCACGGGCGATGTCTTTCATCATTGCGCTGGCCATCGTCTTCGCATTGATCGGCCTGATGGTCTATTTTCTGCGGCAATTCACCGGCAACCGCATCAACGCAGGCCGCAACCGCCAGCCGCGCATTGCGGTCATGGATGCCATGAACATTGATGCCCGCCGCCGCCTGCTGCTGGTGCGCCGCGACAATGTGGAGCATCTCATTCTCGTCGGCGGACCGACCGACGTGGTGGTTGAACAGACGATCATTCGCGGCACTCCGGTCGCCGCAAATTACCAGCGCCAGCTGGCAGGCTATGGTGCGCCGGACTATGACACCGGCGACAGCCCCGTCCCTGCCCCTGCTGCGGCTCCCGTAGCGGTCATGACGGCTCCGTCTGCCCCCTCACTCGCACCGGCTGCCCCGACCTCTGCTCCTGCGCCTTCTGCCCCCCCGCCGTTGCGTGCCCAGCCCTCCGCGGCTGAAAAGCCGCAGACCGCCGCCTCCGGCCCGCAGCGCCTTGCCGCAAATCTTGCCGCCCGCGCAGCAGCGGCAGCCGGCAGCCTCGCCGCCAGCGCCCGTGCGCGCGGACAAAACGAGCCGCAGCTCGATGCCGCACCGGCACCGCAGGCAACAGCTCTTTCCGCCCCGCGCCCGCATGCTCCGGCAGCTGAAGCGCCTGCAGCCAAGGCCCAGGCACCCCAGACGCCTCAGGCACCCCAGACATCCATGCCTTATGCCGCCCAGGCGCCCTCCGTCCAGGTGGCTGGCAGCGCAGGTTCAGAGCTCAAGCCGGTGACATCGCCGCTCGACACGATCAAGACCCTGCGCGCCCGCGCAGCGGAAGCCATGTCGGCCGGGACATCCGCAGCCCCGGCAACGGCAGTACCGGCACCTGCCGCTCCGGCCAGCCCTGCCCTGCGGGCGTCCGAACCGGCCATGCGCGCGCCGGAAGTTTCCGCTCCGGCCATCAGAAGCGCTGTCCAGTCTGCTTCCCAGCCCGCCCCGAGGGATCCCGCCGCTGGCGGCACAGTCCAGTCGGCAACCTCTGCCCTCACCCAGAAGGCGGGTGCCTCGGTCGCCGCGGCAGGCGCTGCCGTTGCGGGGCTCGCACGCACCTTCTCCCGGCCAGCCTCATCCGACGTTCAGGCTCCGGCCCCCGAGCCCGAGCCGCGCCGTCAGGTCACGCCTCCCTCTTCGGGTCCCGCGGCCCGCGCACGCACCGTTTTCCAGAATCCGCTTGCTGCCGGCCAGAGCCCGGTGCCGGGCGAGGCTACGGCGGCAGACACCGTCCGGGCCCAGCCTGCTGCCGCTCAGAGTGCCACCGCATCTGCAGGCGCCTCACCTTCCACCACAGCAGCAGAAGTTCGCAGCCCCGCAGAACGCAGCGGCGAAGGCCTGGGTTCGCTGGCCACCAACCCGTATCTGCGGCTGGACCCAGCCCGCGCGGCGAGCTATCGCGGCGGCTCCGGCGCTCCCGGCGGCACACAGGCGGGCACCCCGGCGAACACGGCAGGCGCGGCAGTGGCCGCAGCCCCCACCGACACCGCAGCCGCTGGTGAAGCACGCAGCGAAGCTGCAGCAGAGGTTCCGCCGGCTCCGGTGAAGACTGAAAGCGCCCCGGCTCCGCAGGAAGACACCACACCGGCGGCCCAGCAGGCCGAAAGCCCGGCAAGCTCAGCCCAGCCCGAAGAAAAAAGCACCGCCACCCCGGATGCTGCCGCAGACGAAGAGGACCTGTTCGCGCCTCTCGCCCCGGCACGCCCCTCCGCAGAACCGGCAAGCGCAGCGCAGGGCGATATGGCAGACGATCTGCTGGCCGATGCCCTGGCTGATGTTCTCGATGGTCATCTGCAGAGCAAGTCCTCGGCATCCGCACCGGCTGTAGCCCAGGCAGCAGAGGCCGAAGCCCCCAAAGCCGCTGCACCGGAGCCTGACGCATCACAGGACAGCGAGGCAGAGCAGCCGGGTGCGGCTCCGGAGATCAAGGTTCAGACCGCCCGTGACAATCCGGGCGTGACCGCCATTGAAGAAGAGATGGCACGCCTCCTGTCCGAAATCGGCACGCAAGAGCGCAAATGAACGGTCGCAAGGGCGCAACCAGATCCGCCAGATATGTGCGCCTGACGGCATTTGCTCTGGCCGGGGCAGCAGCAGTGCTGCTCGCCGCCCCGGCACTGGCGCAGGACATTTCCATCGGCTTTGGCGAAGGCACGGGCGTGACGCAGCGCGCCCTGCAGCTCGTGGCCCTGCTGACAATTCTCAGCCTGGCCCCGTCGATCCTCGTGATGGTGACGAGCTTCACCCGCATTGTCGTGGTTCTGTCGCTGCTGCGTTCGGCCATTGGCCTGCAGACGGCCCCGCCCAATACGGTGATGGTGTCGCTGGCCCTCTTCCTGACGGCCTTCATCATGGCCCCCACCCTGCAGACGGCCTATAACGAGGGCATCCAGCCGCTGGTGGAAGGAACCATCGAATTCGATCAGGCCTTTGAACGGGCTTCCGAGCCTTTTCATGCCTTCATGCTGACCCAGGTGCGGGAGAAGGATCTTGCCCTGTTTCAGGAGCTCTCCGGTCAGGCCCCGCCGGAAACACCACAGGACCTGAGCTTTCAGGTCCTGATCCCGGCCTTCATGATCAGCGAGCTGCGCCGCGCCTTCGAGATCGGCTTCCTGCTCTATTTGCCGTTCCTGATCATCGATCTGGTGATTGCCTCCATCCTCATGTCCATGGGCATGATGATGCTGCCGCCAGTGGTCATCTCCCTGCCCTTCAAGCTGATCTTCTTCGTGCTTGTCGATGGCTGGTATCTCGTGGCCGGAAGTTTGGTGAGAAGCTTCGGCGCCGCCGGGTAGCGCTCCAAAAAAACATATAAATCAAATAATTAAAGCGAATTCCGGAATCAATTCCGGCAGTTCTTGAATCAATCTCTTCAAGAGCTGAATCAGTTTCTCCGGAAGCTTCAGCAGAGGTTCAAGCCGCTGCGATCCGTATGCGGCAGGAGCCCCGGGCGCCGGATATGGTGTCAGCCATTGGCCGGCATGGCATTGGCCAGTGAGCTACTGCCACTGTCCGCAGAAGGCGACATGTACTGGCGCCGGTATTCCTGCAGGAAGGTGTCGAGCGTATCCGTTGCGGCAATACCTCTGACCACATCCAGGAACTCGACCCCCTGTGCCGCGATGGGCCGGGTGACCACTTCGAACGACGCAGCATGGGGACTGTCCGACATCTTCTTCGCATATTTGGTGCGCAGGCGGTCCAGGCTGAGCTGGTCACCGGCCAGCGAATAGCCGATCGCGGCCTTCAGGATGTCGTCCCGCTCGATCTGTTCCAGCGGAATATTGTCTGACCAGCGCGAGCCATACATGGCCTCCAGCTGCTCCCCCGCCTCACGCCAGCTCTGCGCCTTCCAGAACGTATCGGCGCGCAACCGGTCCACATCGGCCCCGCGCATGTTGCGGACCAGTTCCAGCGCCAGATCCGGACGCCCGCTCTCCGTCATGGCGCGCGCCTCGACGATGTTGCGCTGCCGCTCCAGGGACGAAGGCAGGTTGGCCTGACGGGTGCGGTTGAGCACCGCCAGGGCCCGCTCCGGCTTGCGGTCCATCAGATAGATGGCACCAAGGTCGGCCGCGATCTGTGCACGGGCGGCCCCCTTCAGGCGGTTGTCCACCTGATGCTGCAACAGGCCGGCAGCCTGATCGAGAAGGTCCACCTCAACCAGCCGCTTGGCGAGCTTGCGCACCATCTCGTCCCCCTGACGCCCCACCGGCATCAGTTCGCGGAAATCATAGAACAGCGCAAGAGACTTCACCGCCGGCATTTCGTCCGCCTTGCCATGCAGGAAGAGGCTGGAGAAAAGTGCGGACATCTCCTCCTGCAGCAGGCGGGTGGTCTCCGCGTCCGGCTGAGCCTGAAGCGCAGACTTCATCGCCTCGAACGCCTCGCGGTAATTGCCCTTTTCCGCCTGCAGCTGGGCGAGCAGCCGCAGCGTCTTCAGTTCCGTCTCGTCACCGCGCCAGGAGGCGGCAAGGCCGCCAAGCTCGTTGATCGCATTGTCGATGTTGACCTCTCCATCCCGGTAACGGATACGCAGGGCCCGGTACTGGGCTTCGGCCGCACGCGGACGGTCAAAACTGCGGGCAACAAGATCAAAGGCGGTGAGCGCCTCCAGCGACCGGCCCGACGCATCGGCCACGCGGCCGCGCAGAAGGTCATAGCGGGTGGCCTGCTGCGGGGTGATGAGCGCCGGCTCGATCTCCGCGAGAATGGCATTGGCCATGCCGAAATCATTCAGTTCCACCATGGCCTGTGCGGCAGCCAGATTGAACTCGGCCTGAATGTTGACGGGGTAATTGCCAATGACGGAACGGCCGCGCGCCAGTGCTGCGCGGGCTGGAGCCCACTGGCCAAGCGCGACTTCAACGATGGTCTGCCAGACGGCCGCGTCCGGATTGTTCTTGAGATCATGACGGCTCAGATGCGGCAGAGCCTCACGCGGCCGTCCTGCAAGCGTCTGGGCCGCGCCCATCATGAGATTGAACATCGGATCCTGCGCCAGGGCCGGCTCCTCCTCCAGCGCCAGTTCCATCAGGCCGAGCGATTCATGAGGGAACACATGCGCCAGATAGAACCGGGCCAGATCAAGCCTGGGGCCCTGCCGGCGCCCTTCAGGTGCCGCCGCCATGGCCGCTTCCAGCTCACTGCGGCGGCGGATGAAATCCTCAGGCGCCGAGGTCGTCAGGTTCGAGAATTCGATGGAGGCAACACTGTCCGCAGCAACGAGGGAGGTGAAGGAACCCGATCCCTGCCGCAGGTGGCTGCTGGACAGGATCAGGCCATCGGTCTTCTCCAGGATGACGTCATCCCCCACCAGTTGCACGCGCACTCCGTCCGACTTTGGCACGACCGCAACACCATGTGCGGAAGACAGCGCATCCAGGTCGACAAAGCCCTGCGGCTTGAGCAGGCCCCGCGCAGGGCCAAAGCCGGTCACCGCATGAATTTCGTCGCCCACATCCGGATCGGTGAACCTGCGGACATAACGCGGGTTCTGGAATGACACCCGCAGCACCGATCCCCCGTCGATCCGCACCGTGCGCTCCAGCAGCAGCGGGCGCGAGGGTTCGACGATCATGTCGCCGATGACGAGATTCCAGGCGTTGCCATCGGCGCCGAGGGTCGCCAGCGTGGCGGAACTGACGTTCACCCGGAGCACCGAGAAATCTCCGTAGCTCTGGATATCGACCGCGCTCGCAATATCCCCAAGGGCGGAGCGCATGCCGCGCACGTCGATCGCCGAGCTGGTATCGAACACCATCCAGACACTGTTGTTGCGCCGGAACAGCGCCGTGGAGACCTGTTCCCGGAAAGGAAACACGACACGCACCGAGTTGCCGATGCGCCGGGCTTCGGCCGCAACGAAATTAAGAGTTGCTTCCGCCGCATCGGGCGGCAGGCTTTCTGGCGAGCGGGCCGGCCCGCCAAAGATACTCGGCGGCATGCTTTGCGCCTGCGTGCCCGCAGCATCATTGCCGCCAGTTGCCCGCCAGGCTTCATTGCTTTGCGGCTGCGTCGCCCCCGTCACATCAATGACGGGCGGCAAATCCGCCGGCACAGGCTCCTGAACAGCAGGCGCGGCAGAGCGGCGTGCAGGCACGGGCACCGGATCAAGGGGCACCACATCAATCAGCCTGTCGCCAGCCTGCAGAGCAGGACCCTCCGCAACAGGAGTGGCTTGCGGAGCCTCCCCTTCAGGCTGTGCAGTCTCCGGCGCCGGTTCCTGGACAGGTGGAACGAAGGCAACCGAAGCCACCGTCTCCGGCTCGTCGGCCAGAGGCGGAATGACCACAGGTGCGCTCATCTGCGCCACATCCGTCACGGGGCCTTGCAAAGCCAGTTCCGTTGCGGAGACCGGCTTGGCCCGGGGAAGCGGAAAAGACGCTTCTCCGCTGCCGGGCTCAGCCAGAGCCACATCAACGGGAGTCTCAGCGGCTTCAAGGTCAAGTTCCGGACTGCTCTGCGCAACCGGCGTTTCAGGCACCACCCGCGGGCCGATGGCCCCCGGTCTCGGACGGCTCACGCCACCGCCCTCCACCCCGTCGAACACCGGGTCCCGGCCCGGCTGCGGCATGCCGGAGGCAGGGGCACCTTCAGGCGTGCGGGGGGTATAGTCGCGGCTCCCCGGCGCAATGATCATGCCGGACGCCCCGGAAGGCGCTCCGGCCCCCATGGCGTCATTTATGGCAGCATTGGCCGGATCCGCCGGAACCCTTGCTTCCGGCGGACTGATGTCGACCACATAGGTCTGCTCTTCGCGGAAAGCCCGGATGTCGACACCCGGCTCAAGACGCATCAGAAACTTGAGCTTGCCCTCATCAATGAAGGCCGTCGCATCAACGACACCACGCGGCAGGCGCGCGCGCAGGTCGCCCACATCCAGCTGAGCGGGATGATTGAAGGTGATGCGGACGATATCGTCTTCCCGCACAAAGGCCGTATCAAACTGGATGGACCAGTCGAAGACCAGACGCGTGAAAGTCGGATGATCCCCGACATGGAGCGTGACCTTCGGCCCCTCCTGCGCCTTCAGGCGCGCCTGTTCCAGGGCCCGGACCTGCCGCATGGCCTCCTCGGCGCGCCGCGCCAGGTCACGCACCACCTCATCCGGCAGGCCGGGCGGCAGGCCTTGCCAGTTGGAAGGCAGAATGTCGATGAACAGCTTCTCGCCCGCTTCAAGCGTGTTGATGCGGAATTTGTCTTTCAGGGCAAAGCGGATGGCGCTACCGTCCGGGTCACGGCGGGCGATGGCCACGTAGTTGCCCAGTTGCAGCGGGACATCATCCACGTTGATCTGGATCGGCGCCTCAAAGGCAACGCGGAGCACATTGTTTGTGACGGCGGCATCATAGTGCGGCAGCAGTGTCCTGTCCTTGAAGGTCAGGATCATCCGGCCGTAGCCCTCTTCGGCCCGCGCTTCCATGTCCACGGGCTCAGCCGTCTGGGCAAGGGCCGGGGTCAAAGGCATCAGCGGCAAGGACACGGCAAGCAGAACGGCAAGGCTGCGGCACGAAACAGCCGCTCCCGGAATATACCGGAACGCTGCGTGGACCCTGGCCGAGGCCCACTGGCGTGCATGCCTCACAACATTCAACAAGGTCAGGGTTATCCTCTGGAACAAGCTCCGAAATGACTCTAGGGGACCGGCCTTAACACCCTGTTACGCCGCACCGCGAAACTCGGCGCTTTCCGTCAGTTTGAGCCGATTTTCGGAAGTGCAGCCGGGGCCTGGATGGAAGCTCCCTGAGGCTGGTTCGCATCGCCGCTGGCGATCGCCACGGTCAGCTTTTCAGCCGCCTCGGGCGACATGCGCGCCAGAATGTCAGCCATCTTGCGCGGCTTCATCTGGCGCACGACCTTCAGCAGGATATCAAGCTCCAGCCGGTCGAAGATGCGGGCTGCGTCCTTGGGCTTCATGTTTTCATACATGATCACCAGCGCTGCGATCTCGCCCTCTTCCTGCCGTTTCTTCTCTTCGACGCCCTGCTGGATCTGCTGCTCGAGCGACTTGAGCTCGTCAACCCGCTGCTGCAGCCGCTCTTCGGTCGCCTGCAGCAGTCTCTCCCGCAGATCAAGCTGCCCTTCCTGATCCTGCAAGGCCCTGCGCCGCTCGCCAAGGCTCTCCAGAACGGCCCGCTCCGCGCTTGACCCTCCAAGCTCCAGGGTGTCAGGCACGGCAGGAACCTCCGGAAGCGTCTCACCAGTTGCAGGCGTTCCGGCAGACGGCGCTTCCTGCGGCTGGGCAGCCTGCTGCGGCGCGGGCTGGGCCTGCGCTCTTGCTTCCATGACCGGGCCCACGGCCGTGTGCTCACCGAGCACAAGGCCGAGCAGCTTCAGCGCCAGAAGGGCGCTGGCAGCTATGCCGACAACTGGAAGCAGGCGAAGGTTCAAGCAGCGGCCTCCCCTGACTTCTTGCGGAAGCGTTCAAGACGGGCGGTTGCTTCGGCCGCCGCAGCACGGATATCCCGCGCGCTCACTGAAGGAGACGGAGCCGGTGCGGCAGGCGCGGAAGCGGACGGGCGGTAGGCGCCGGCATAGGGCGCTGCCGGGGGGGCCGGGCGCGGTGCTGGCTGCGGCGCGACATAGCCCTGAGGCGCCTGCTGGTAGGCAGGGGCAGCCGCCTGCTGGGCAGCTGCAAGGCGGCGGGCATCGGCTTCAGCCTGGGCCTGGGCGTGGGCCTGAGCTTGCGCGCGCTGACGGGCCTCTTCCTCGGCAGCGCGGCGGGCATCCTCCGCCGTATGCGCGGTGCGGGCGGCTTCGGCAATCTGGCTGATGCGCGTCAGAACGGCTTCGCCCTCCCCCAGCTGTCCGGCCAGAAGCTTGGACAGATGCTCGGCCTGCGTCAGCCGGGTTCCAAGTGTCTTGTCCGCGTCATTTGCCGTGGCTTTCAGGCCGAGAATGGCACGCTCGGCAATCTCGGTGGCGGTGATCAGCTCCGAGATCGTCGCACGCAGGGTCTCTTCATCGGCACGCAAACGCTGCAGCCGGCGGTTCAGGATCCAGCAATAGCCGATGGTGACCAGCAGAAGGACAGCCACCAGAGCCTCGATCAACATTCCAAGCGGCAGGGACGTCATGACGTTTCCATTTCCTTCTGCATGGCCCGTTCAAATGCGGCCAGAGTCATCTTCGGCTTGCGCAATCCGCGGGTGACACGAATCGCGATCGAATCCTCGACCTTGCCGAGTGTACCCTCACTGAGCTCCACGTTGCCGCACTTGATTGTCACCGGATCATCAGGTTCCACGTCAAAAATCAGTGTCTGACCCACATCGAGGCTCAGGACGCGGCTGAGCGGCAGGAAGGTCTCGTAAAGGACCGCATCCACCTCCACCATGGCAGCGTGAATCTCGCTCGCAAGATGCCCTTCCCAGATCGGGTCACGGCCGAATTTTTCGCCCATGAACATCTGCAGCAGCAGGTCACGGATGGGCTCCAGCGTGGCATAGGGCATCATGATCTCGATGGTGCCGCCACGGTCCTCCATGTCGATGCGCAGCTCGACAAGGATGGCCGCGTTGGCCGGGCGCGAGATCGCCGCAAAACGCGGGTTGGTTTCCATGCGCTCCAGGCTGAAATGCACCGGGGAAAGCGGCGCAAAAGCCTGCTCCGCATCCGCCAGGATGATTTCCAGCATGCGCCGGACAAGGTTGGTCTCGATGGTGGTATAGGGCCGGCCTTCGACGCGGATACCCGTCGTGCCGCGCCCGCCGCCCAAAAGCACATCGATGATCGAGTAGATCAGGCTCGATTCCACCGTGACAAGTCCGAAACCGTCCCATTCTTCGGCCTTGAACACGCCCAGAATGGCCGGCAGGGGAATGGAGTTCAGGTAATCACCGAAGCGGACGGAGCTGATCGAATCCAGAGACACTTCCACATTGTCGGACGTGAAATTGCGCAAGGATGTCGTGGTCAGGCGGACAAGCCGGTCGAACACGATTTCCAGCATCGGCAGGCGTTCATAGGACACCATGGCCGAGTTGATCAGCGCACGGATGCCGCTCTGATCGCGCGAGATCGTGTCCTCGATATTGAAACCGAGGAGGTTGTCGATTTCTTCCTGGTTCAGGACGCGGTCAGCGCCGCGCGAGGCATTCTCAAGCTCCGGCTCGCTGTCATCGATCATCGCCGCCCATTGGGCCGCCATGTCGTCCGCGTTGCCGACGCCCTGCTCTTCCAGCGCCGCACCCCAGGCAGCGGCCAGATCATCGTCGTCGTCGCCAGCCCCCTGCTCGGCGAGCGCGGCACCCCAGGCATCAGCCAGGTCGGCATCACTCAGATCGTCGTCGTCAGCCATGTATCACCGTCACTGAATCAGGATTTCCTTGAACAGCACTCCATCAACCCTTGCCGGATGAACCGCCAGATTGATGCGCCGGAGCAGCTCTTCCTTGAGCCTGAACAAACCGGCCGACCCTTCGAGGTCAGCGGGACGCAACTCACGCAGGTAAATCTGGAACGCATCCAGAATACGCGGCAGATACGGACTGATCCGGTCCACCATGGCCTGATCGGACACCTCAAGCGCAATGCGCACCCTGAGGTAGGTCGCCCGCCCTTCGGTGGACAGATTCACGGTCATTTCCGGCAGGTCGTAAAAGACAACCGGCCTCTGCTGCACGACGGGCGGAGCCGTTGGGTCTACCGGTTCTCCGCCCCCCGACAGGAACAGGAACCAGACCGCCCCGCCAATGACGAGCAGTGCAACAAGCCCGGCTGCTCCGAAGATGATCAGCTTCTTCTTGCCGCCCTTCTTCGCACCGCCTTCTTCGCCGTTTTCGGCGTCGGTATCCGTATCGGCCATTGCCGCCCCGCCAGCTTGCCGCACATGCCTGCGCGTGAATAGTTTCTAAAGGGTTAATCGTTAACGAGTGGTTACCAACTCCTTAACCCATCACCCGGCAACTGTTGCCCACTGGTTCATTTTTTCCTCACCTATTTGCACCCCGCACCGTGACGGAAAGAAAAATTCCCAATGATTTCAACAAAATAAAAACTGGCACGCTCCCTGCTACAAGGGTGGCGGCACGCTGACCTGGGGAGGCTGGCGTGCCCTCGGGGAGCAAAAAGGAATCGTTAACATGGAGAATGCGCAGCTCATTAACCTGTCCCGGCAGGTTGCCTTGCGCAGGCAGCTGGATGTGACCGCCAACAATCTGGCGAACATGACCACGTCTGGCTACAAGGCCAAGCACATGAAATTCGAGGAATATCTGATGCCGGTGGCGCAGGCGACGGCCTTCAACCGCGGCGACAGAACCCTCTCCTACGTGCAGGACGCCAGGACCTTCACGGACTTTCAGGCCGGTGGAATCATCATGACCGGCAATCCGCTCGATCTGGCTGTCGATGGCGACGGCTGGTTTGCGGTGCAGATGGAAAACGGCACCGAGGCCTATACGCGCAACGGATCGTTCCATCTCGACAGCACCGGCCAACTGGTCACGCCGGACGGCCGCCCGGTCCTGACAGAAGGCGGCCCGATCACCTTCACCACGCAGGACGGGCAGATCGACATTGCCGCTGACGGGACGATCTCTTCGGAGCTCGGCGTGCGCGGGCGCATCCGTCTTGTCGCCTTCCAGGAACCGCGCAACGCGGTTTCCATCGGCAACAACCTGATGACCTACACGGATCCGCAGCCCGTCGCCCGCACACGGGTGATCCAGGGCGCCGTCGAGCAGTCGAACGTCCATGGCATCACGGCAGTAACAGAGCTGATCGAAATCACCCGCAAGTACGAGAGCGTGACCAAGCTGATGAAGGACACCTACGACCTGTCCCGCTCAGCGGTTGAGCGCCTCGGCAAGTCGCAGGCCTGAGACGGACAGGAGAGACCACCATGAAAGCACTCCATATCGCCGCCACAGGCATGAAGGCGCAGGAACTCAACGTTGAAGTCATTTCGAACAACGTTGCCAACATGCGCACCACCGGCTTCAAGCGCCAGCGGGCCGATTTTCAGGATCTGCTCTACCAGAACCTGCGCCGCATGGGCACGGACACATCGAACGCGGGCACCATCGTGCCGACGGGCGTGCAGATCGGTTCGGGTGTGAAGACCGCTTCCACCACACGCATCATGAGCCAGGGCAACCTGGAACAGACCAACAAGGAAACCGACGTCGCCATCCGCGGTGAAGGTTTCTTCCAGATCCAGATGCCCGATGGCACCACCGCCTATTCGCGGGATGGCTCCTTTGAGCGCGATGCCAACGGCACGCTGGTCACCGTCGACGGCTTCACCATCGAGCCCGGCATCGTTATCCCGGACAATGGCCGCGACCTGACGATCTCGTCCGACGGCACGGTGCAGGTGACCGTCGATGGCGCCAGCGTCAACCTCGGCCAGATCCAGCTCGCCCGCTTCGTCAACAAGGCGGGGCTCGAAGCCATTGGCGACAACCTCTTCCTCCAGACCGACGCCAGCGGCGCCGCACAGGTCGGCAATCCCGGCGAGAACAGCTTCGGCAACTTGCAGCAGAACTTCCTCGAAATGGCGAATGTCGATGCCGTCACGGAGATTGCGGATCTCATTTCCGCCCAGCGTGCCTACGAGATGAATTCCCGCATCATCAAGGCCGCTGACGACATGTACTCGACCACGACCAACCTGCGGTAAAAGGAGGCTGGTGATGAGACCCCTGTTCCTTGCGCTTCTTGGAGCCGCCCTCGCAGGCCTGATGCCCGGCACCGCAAGTCTTGCGGCAGGCAGCAGCCAGCCGGTCTGGCAGCGCGGCAGCGAAGCTCCCGTTCTGCGGCCGGAGGTCGTGACCTCTTCGGACATCGTCACCATCGGCGATTTCTATCTCAACGCAGGCGCTGCCGGCTTTGAACCGTTGTTCCGCTCGCCGGATCTGGGCACTTCGGGCAATGTGAGCGCGGCACTTGTTGCCGAGCGCGCCCGTGCGGCAGGCCTCAAGTCTGCAGGCACCGATGGACTTGCAGAAGTCATTGTCCGCCGTGACTCAATTTCCTTCGATGCACAGCGTCTCTCCGGCATCATCGCCGAGCGGCTGGCACGGCAGGAGGGCCAGATTTCCGCAGACGATCTCGAAATCGTCTTCGCCCGCACGCCGCAGATCATTCACGCCGATCCGCGTTCTGCCGATCCCCTGCGGATCGAACAGGCCCTCTGGTCACGCGCGGACGGCCGGTTCGACATCGTGATGTCCTACGCAGGTGAAAACGGCTACCGCCGTGTCAGCCTCACCGGCATTGCGCGGGAAATGACGGCCATCGTCGCACTGGCAAGCCCGCTGGACAGGGGGGCGATTGTCCGGGAGCAGGACCTGATAACCATGCGTCTGCCGCGTGAGCGGGTGCAGGGACGGGCCGTGACAGATCCGCAGGAGATCCTCGGACTGGCCGCACGCATCCAGCAGCGTCCGGGCCGTCAACTCAGCAAGGCGGACTTCGAACGCCCGATGCTGATCCAGCGCGGCGACAAGGTCACGCTCATCTATGAAATCTCGGGAATGAAACTGACCACGCAAGGCCAGGCTGCAACCGCAGGCGCAGATGGAGACATGATCGACGTGATCAATCTGCAGTCCCGCCGCACCGTCAGGGGCACCGTGAGCGCCCGCGGAGAAGTCCGCCTCGGCGGCACTCCCCGCACACTTGCCGCCAACACCAGCCTGCCTGCCCAGGAGAGCGCACAATGATCCGTCCGATTCACAAGGCTGTCGCCCTGACCCTTCTGGCCCTGCCCCTGGCTGCCTGCGGCTCTGCGGACCGCCTTGCCCAGGTCGGCAAGGCCCCGGCCCTCAATGCCATTCAGGACCCGACCACCATGCCCGGCTACCGTCCGGTGCAGATGCCCATGCCGACGCCCCAGCCCGTGCATTACAATGCCAACTCGCTGTGGAAGTCCGGCAACCGCGCCTTCTTCGAGGACCAGCGCGCCAAGCAGGTCGGCGATCTGATGACCATTCTGGTGACGATCTCCGACCGCGCCCAGTTTGACAACGAGACAGAGCGCAGCCGCAGCGGCACCGACCGGTCCGGCGTCAGCGGTGCACTGGGCACGGCCATCGACAAGTATGTTCTCCCAGGCAACGCAAGCGCCGATGCTCTCGCAACCGTCAACGCCAATTCCACCTTCAAGGGGTCGGGCTCGGTCGACCGCAAGGAGACCCTGCGCACCTCCGTCGCCGCCGTGGTGACCCAGGTGCTGCCAAACGGCAATCTGGTTGTCGAGGGCAGACAGGAAGTCCGTGTCAACTTCGAGGTTCGCGAGTTGATCGTTGCCGGTATCGTGCGGCCGCAGGATATCCGGTCGGACAACACCATCCTGAGCGAGAAGATCGCCGAGGCCCGTATCGGCTATGGCGGACGCGGCCAGATCACCGACGTCCAGCAGCCGCGCTATGGCCAGCAGGTGCTGGATATCGTTCTGCCCTTCTGATGTGACCTCACAGATGGCTGACCGGCTGCACTCCCCAGCCGCCGGTCAGCCCGCTCCCCCTGCGCCCTTTAGCGGGCCTATTCCTTCTGCAACCCGAATTGATCCCCCTGCCAGCCCGGTGTTCCGGACGCCGGACTGGCTGAATGACGGGCACGGCGTCTCGCTCCCCGAGCGCCGTGCCCGTTTCTCCTCAGCCCCTGGCTCCCCATAAAGACAGGGCTGATTGCGAACTGGTCGAAAACAGGCAGCCCGGACAAACAAAAGCCCCCGGCAGCGCGGCTGACGGGGGCTGAAAATTTTACCGAGGAACCGGGATCTCAGTCGTCCCTGTACACCTTTTCGCGGCGCTCATGCGCTTCCTGGGCCTCGATGGACAGGGTCGCAATCGGGCGGGCCTCCAGGCGCTTGACGGAGATCGGTTCGCCGGTCTCTTCGCAATAGCCGTAACTGCCGTCTTCAATCCGCTCCAGCGCCGCATCGATCTTTGAGATCAGCTTGCGCTGCCGGTCACGTGCACGCAGTTCAATGGAACGGTCCGTTTCCGACGAAGCTCTGTCAGCGAAGTCAGGGTGATTGGTGCTTTCTTCCTGCAGGTTCGCCAGCGTCTCGCGGCTTTCACGCAGGATGTCCTCTTTCCAGGCGAGCAGCTTGTTGCGGAAGTACTCGCGCTGCCGTTCATTCATGAACGGCTCGTCCTCGGAAGGTCGATAGTCAGACTCAAGTTCAACCGTCATCGGAAACTCCGGTTACCGTTAGGACGGGGGGAATATATAGTCACTGGAGGTCAGCGACAACGGGCAAACCCGAAAAAAATGTTGAACTTTATTCCTTCCATTTCAATGGGTTATCCATTGCGCTCGAAGTTTGCGCAGCCGCGCAGCCAGCCAGCATGCATCAACTTGTAAACCGGCCCTGCTTAGCCAGCTCAACCTTCACGCGCAATTCAATCTCGTCGATGACCGATTCCAGCCCCGGATCGCTGCTGACGGGGCGGTCCGCCAGAGCGCTCATCATCTCCTCCAGCCGGGCGGGTTCAATCACCCCGGCGAGAAGGTCTGCCTTCAGCGCATCCAGCAAATCCAGCATGGAATGCCCGCGCGCAGTGGCAGCATCGCGGTCATCCGGCTGGACCTGCATCTCCTGCAGCGAAAGCAGGGCGTCGATGCCCGAGAGTGACGACGAGGAGGACGTCGACACGGCAGCATGTGCCTCGCCATCGCCCCCGATCAGGAAACCACCGCCGCCACCGGCTTTCTTCTTGCTGCCCTTGCCCTGAACAGAGGAAACGGGCGTGTTGTTGGTGATGCGCATTGTGGCCTCGCTTCCCGTTTCTCATGAGCCAGCCCTGCACCGGCCGGTCGTACCCGGATGGCCGGTCTGACCCTGCCGGGCTCCCGGTCAGATTCTTCCGTCCCCGAAGGTAGGGAAATCCGGTCCTCCCGGCAAGAATTGCCCGGCACAGTCCCGGCAGAACATGATCAAAACACCGGGAACACGGCAAGATCCTGGATTTATATATTTATTTTCAATATCTTATATCAAAACCGGGAAGCGTGGATAATCTGGCATGGACTTCGCATAGGCAGGTGCAAACCACTCATGCGCCGGGTCCCTCCCATGCCATTTGCACGTCTGCTCCGTTCCAGTCTCCTCTTCGCGGCCATGGCTGTCCTCCTGACGGCTCTTGCGCCTGCGGCGGTGGCCGCCTCGCGGATCAAGGATATCTCAGACTTCGAGGGCATCCGCGAGAACCAGCTGATCGGATATGGCCTTGTCGTCGGCCTGAAGGGCACAGGCGACGGCCTGCGCAATTCACCCTTCACCCGGCAAAGTCTGCAGGCCATGCTGGAGCGCCTGGGCGTCAACACGACAGCCGCGGACCTCAATACAAACAATGTGGCGGCAGTCATGGTGACGGCCAACCTGCCCCCCTTCGCCACACAGGGCACGCGCATCGATGTCTCCGTCAGCGCTCTGGGCAATGCGGAAAGCCTTCAGGGCGGGACGCTGCTGGTCACGCCGCTGATGGGTGCCGATGGCGAGACCTATGCCATTGCACAGGGCGCCGTAGCCATCTCCGGATTTGCAGCACAAGGCGATGCAGCCTCGGTGATACGCGGCGTGCCGACCTCCGGCCGCATCGCAAATGGTGCTCTGGTCGAGCGGGAAGTCGGCTTCAAGCTGGCCAGCATGACCACCGTGCGCATCGCCTTGCGCAACCCGGACCTGACCACCTCGCGCCGCGTTGCCCTCGCCATCAACGAACTGATCGGCTTTCCCACCGCCGAGCCTCTGGATCCCGGCACAGTGCAGCTCACCGTGCCGCGTGATTACAACGGCAACGTGGTGGACCTGCTCACCGACATCGAGCAGCTGATCATCGAGCCGGATCAGCCGGCCCGCGTCGTGATCGATGAAAGTGCCGGCATCATCGTGATGGGCCAGAACGTGAGGGTCTCGACCGTGGCGGTCGCCCAGGGGAACCTCACCGTCACCATCGCGGAAAATCCTCAGGTCTCCCAGCCCCTGCCCTTCGCCAACGGCCAGACCGCGATCACGCCCCAGTCTGACGTTTCCGTCAGTGAAAGCGGCAGCAAGCTGGCGATCGTCAGCGAGAGCGTCACCCTGCAGCAGCTGGTTGACGGGCTGAACACGCTCGGCATCGGCCCGCGCGACATGATTTCCATCCTTCAGGCCATCAAGGCAGCCGGTGCGCTGCAGGCCGAAATCGAGGCCCTGTAAGCCATGACGCCATCAGATCTCACTCTCACCAGCGCCGCTGCCCTGCCCCGTCTGGGAGGCGGCCGCATCATCGCTCCCGACTCGATCCGCAAGCAGGCCGAGAACTTCGAGGCCGTTTTCCTCAACACCATGATGCAGTCGATGTTCACCGGCCTTGAGGAAGGCGGAGCCTGGGGCGGCGGACAGGGCTCCGACACCTGGCAGAAAATGCTGATCGACGAAATGTCCAAAACCATCGCTTCGGCCGGAGGAATCGGCCTGGCCAACACGATCGAGCGCGAATTGCTCGCCCTTCAGGAGGCAAACCAGTGAACGCCCACACCCCGGAAACAGCGGCCCTGCCCTTTTCCACCGCAAGGCCAACCAGCAGATCCGAGGCAGAGAGCTTTTGCCTTGCCGTCTGCCACACCATGGAAAAGCTTCTCGAACTGATCGAGAAGGAAACGGATATGGTGCGGGAAGGCCAGTTGCGCGCTGCAGGCGAGCTGCAGCCGGAAAAGGCCGTGCTGGTACACCACTACACCCAAGGCGTTCTCTTCGCCAAGGAGCACTCCGTGGCTCTAGGCAATCTGGCTCCGGCTGCGGTACAGTCCCTGCGGCGGCAGCATGCGGAATTCCAGCCTGTCCTGCGCATCAATCTGGCGGTTCTGTCCACGGCGCGGGAAGTGGCATCGACCGTGGTGACGACGGTCGCACAGGCCGTGGGCGCCCGGCAGAGGACCACGACCTACGGCCCGGGCGGCGCTTCACCGCAGGCGCCCCGGATCGCGGAAGGGATCGCTATCAACAGATCGCTTTGACGCAGCGGCGCGAATCACTTGCCAGCACCCGCGAAAAGTCTAACCTTTTCGTTAACGGAGGATTCATATCCCCGTTGTATTTTGTGGGTGATACCATCGGGTCAAGGAGTGTTACCCGAAGGAGGCAGGCATGGATACAGGAGCAATCCGGCCGTCACTGACCGCCTATGCGGCAGTAACCCCGGCTACGCGGGCTCCGGAACAGAACGAGCCCGCAGCTAAAACTGAATTGCCGGGTTCCCAGACGGTGAGACCGTCGGGGAACTCTGAAGGACAGCGCCAGCTTGCCGAGAACGGCAATCAGCAGGGCGCATCGGCGTCGCCTGTCTCGAGGGACATCGTGCGCAAGAACACGCTCGACCCGGAAAGCCAGTCATTCATCTATGTCGCCATGGACCGGGAAACCGGCGAGGTGGTGCAGCAGGTCCCAAGCGAGACATTGCGCAAACTGCGGGCCTATGCCAAGGCAGGCGATGAGCCGGTAGTTCCCCAGTCCTCCGCCACGGTTCAGCGCACCGCCTGAAAAAATCAAGATCCGGCACACCAGTGCAGCCCCATGACCCAGGTCATGGGGCTTTTTCCGTTTGTCCGCCAGCAAGAATGTGCAGCCGAGCCATCCCCCGTCCCTCGCCCGCAATATCCTGCCCGAGCCCCGCGCCGGGCACATTGCAAGCCTTTGATCTGAAATTAAAATCAAATTAACCATAAAGTACAATTCATCATACGTTAAGGTTAAAATCCGATAACCATATAACTTAACTTGTCATTACGCTTTAGAACTGACTTTGTTGCTTGCGGAATCCAGAACGGATCCATGTATTGTGTTTTCCCAGGAAGGAAAAACCGTAATGTCTAGCAACGTTAGCCTGTCTAGCGCCGTTCGCGCTAACCTCAATGCCCTTCAGTCGACCGCTCAGATGATGAGCTCGGTTCAGGAGAAGCTCTCCACCGGCAAGAAGGTCAACTCGGCTCTCGACAATCCGAACTCCTTCTTCACCGCCAAGGGCCTTGAGAACCGCGCAAGCGATTTGAGCTCCCTGCTCGATGACATGGGCCAGTCGGTCCAGACCCTGAAGGCAGCGGACAAGGGCATCACCTCGATCTCCGGCCTCGTCGACGCAGCCAAGGCCAAGGTGAACCAGGCCTCACAGACCACCAACCAGGCCGAGCGCACCAAATACGTCAAGGAGTACAATGAACTCCTGACGCAGATCCAGGACATCGCCAAGGACTCCGGCTACAAGGGCAAGAATTTGCTCGGTGGCCAGGGCAATGATATGAAGGTGACCTTCAACGAGAACGGCAAGTCTTCTCTGTCGATCTCGGCTGTTGATTATACGGATGCCTCGAGCTCGACCGGTCTCAACCTGTCGCGGCTGGCCACCGGCACCAGCGGTACATCGACAATCAGCTTGACCAACGGTACCGGCACCGCCGCCCTGACCGCTGGAAACCTTCTCACTGCAGACAATGAGTTCAACGTCGGCGATGTCATCACCCTGACTGATACCAACGGCTCTGAACTCGGCAAGCTGGAAATCAAGGCCGGCACCACGGTCGGAGATCTGCAGAAGTTTCTTGGGGACGTCGACGGCGTCTCAACGGGTCTCACCGGTGGCACGCTCACGGTCACCGCTGACTTCAAGCTGAACCTCTCCTCCTCCGGCACCGCCCCTGGCGCATTTGCCGACCGTTCGACGAACAACACCGCGGAATCAGGCCTCGCCAAGGACAGCGGCATTGATAGCGTTCTGAACTCTCTGAAGAAGGCTCAGGACACGCTGCGGTCCCAGGCTTCGACCTTCGGTACCAACCTGTCGATCGTGCAGAACCGCCAGGACTTCACCAAGTCCATGGTCAACACGCTGCAGGAAGGCGCCGGCCGCCTGACCTTGGCCGACACCAACCAAGAAGGTGCAAACCTTCTGGCGCTGCAGACCCAGCAGTCCCTCGCCTCCACTGCCCTCTCGCTGGCAGCACAGGCGGACCAGAACGTGCTGCGTCTGTTCTAAGTCAAGAATACCCCCGCGAAACAGGGCGGCAGGCTCAGGCCTGCCGCCTTTTTTATTTTTGTTAACTATTCAAGCCCCCACAGAAGCCAACCAGAGAAGTAATAAAGTATTAACTCTATTTTCGAAAGCAATTAACCATGCATTAGGGTTACCAAATCATGATGAAGCCATCCCGCTCAGGACGAGCGGAAACAAATGCTGGACCCAGGAAAGGGATACTAGATGGCTGATATCACCCTGTCCGCCGCCGTACGGCAAAACCTGCTCACCCTGCAGCAGACTGCCGATTTCATGTCGGGCGTGCAGAACAAGCTCGCGACCGGCAAGAAGGTCAACTCGGCACTCGACAATCCGAACTCCTTCTTCACCGCCTCCGGCCTCAACAACCGTGCCAAGGACCTGAGCACCCTGCTCGATGACATGGGCCAGGTCGTGCAGACGATGAAGGCTGCCGATCAGGGCATCACCAACATCACCAAGCTGACGGAAAGCGCCAAGGCCAAAGCCAACCAGGCCCTGCAGACTCAGAGCCAGTATGAGCGCGCCCAATACGCCAAGCAGTACAACGATCTGCTCAAGCAGATCGAGGACATGGCCAAGGACAGCTCCTACAAGGGCAAGAACCTGCTGGCAGGCGGCGGCAACGACCTGACCGCCATCTTCAACGAGGACAACACCTCGAAGCTGACCGTCAAGGCTGTCGACTACACCGACACGACCCTGTCGACGGGCCTGAACCTGCAGGATCTGGCACAGGCCAAGGGCGGCGCGGCTTCGCTGCAGCTCGAAGGCGGCAAAGCTTCTGCAACCTTCGTGAACGCCAGCGGTGACGCTCTGTCGTCTGGCTCACTGCTGTCGGATGCCACCGGACTTGCTGTGGGTGACGTACTGCAGCTGCGCACTGCAGCCAGTGGCGGCGGTGCGGGCGTAGCCGGTTACACCAACATCACCATCGGTGCCAACACCACGGTGCAGGACCTGGTGAACCAGATTGATGGCGTGGCTGGCGTGCGTGCGGAATTCGATGAAAAGACCGGTTCCCTGTCGATCATTTCGAACGACAACGTTTTCCTGCACAACACGAACGGCAGTGCTGCAACACCAGCTCCGACCGACCTGATCAGCGTCAGTGCCGCCAACTTCACCGCAGGGTCGCAGCTGCTGAAGGATTCCGGCTCGTTCAAGGTTGAGGACATTCTGACCCTGACGGACGGCAATGGCTATGAGTTGGGCTCGCTGGAAGTGACGGATAAGACTTCGGTCAAGGATCTGACCGATTTCATCAAGCGCTTCAATGGCGTGAATGCATCGTTCAACACCGGCACTGGCAAGCTGACCATCGAAAGCGACGTGTCTCTCAACCTGAAGAGCACCAACGCGGACTTTGCGGCGACGGCCTTCACGGCGGATACTGACGGCGTCAATGTGACAGCAGCTGTGGAATCAGGCTTTGCATCCGATACCGACATCAACCAAACTATCGAGCGCCTGAACAATGCTCTCTCCACCCTGCGCTCGCAGGCTTCCGAATTCGGCACCAACCTGTCGACGGTGCAGATCCGTCAGGACTACACCAAGTCGATGATCAACAACCTGCAGGAAGGCGCAGGAAGGCTGACCCTCGCCGACACCAACGAGGAAGGCGCAAACCTTCTCGCCCTGCAGACCCGCCAGCAGCTTGCGTCGACCTCGCTGTCCTTCGCATCCCAGGCGGACCAGACCGTGCTGCGCCTGTTCTAAGAATCAGTTCACGCACGACTCACAACCTGACAATCAGAAAAGGCCGGGCCAATCGCCCGGCCTTTTGCGTATCCTCAACCGGTAGCTTGCGCTGCGTCCGCCTGCCATTTCTGACCAGACAGTAAACATTAACGAGCATCATGCAATTTTTAACCATCTGTTAAGGTTACCAAATCATGATCGGCCTATCCCGCTCAGGACGAGCGGATGAACTTGATGGACCCAGGAAAGGGACACATAGATGGCTGATATCACTCTGTCCGCCGCCGTACGGCAAAACCTGCTCACCCTGCAGCAGACTGCCGATTTCATGTCGGGCGTGCAGAACAAGCTCGCGACCGGCAAGAAGGTCAACTCGGCGCTCGACAATCCGAACTCCTTCTTCACCGCTTCCGGCCTCAACAACCGTGCCAAGGACCTGAGCACCCTGCTCGATGACATGGGCCAGGTCGTGCAGACGATGAAGGCTGCCGATCAGGGCATCACCAACATCACCAAGCTGACGGAAACGGCAAAGGCCAAAGCCAACCAGGCCCTGCAGACCCAGAGCCAGTATGAGCGCGCCCAATACGCCAAGCAGTACAACAATCTGCTCAAGCAGATCGAGGACATGGCCAAGGACAGCTCCTACAAGGGCAAGAACCTGCTGGCAGGCGAAGGCAACAACCTGACCGCCATCTTCAACGAGGACAACACCTCGAAGCTGACTGTAACGGCTGTCAACTACACCGACACGACCTTGTCGACGGGCCTGAACCTGCAGGATCTGGCTCAGGCCAAGGGCGGCGCAACCTCGCTGCAGTTGGAAGGCGGCAAAGCTTCTGCAACCTTCGTGAACGCCAGCGGTGACGCTCTGTCGTCTGGCTCACTGCTGTCGGATGCCACCGGACTTGCTGTGGGTGACGTACTGCAGCTGCGCACTGCAGCCAGTGGCGGCGGTGCGGGCGTAGCCGGTTACACCAACATCACCATCGGTGCCAACACAACGATGCAAAGTCTGGTCGACCAGATCAATGGCGTGGCTGGCGTGCGTGCGGAATTCGATGAAAAGACCGGTTCCCTTTCGATCATTTCGAACGACAACGTTTTCCTGCACAACACGAACGGCAGTGCTGCAACACCAGCTCCGACCGACCTGATCAGCGTCAGTGCCGCCAACTTCACCGCAGGGTCGCAGCTGCTGAAGGATTCCGGCTCGTTCAAGGTTGAGGACATTCTGACCCTGACGGACGGCAATGGCTATGAGTTGGGCTCGCTGGAAGTGACGGATAAGACTTCGGTCAAGGATCTGACGGATTTCATCAAGCGCTTCAATGGCGTGAATGCATCGTTCAACACCGGCACTGGCAAGCTGACCATCGAAAGCGACGTGTCTCTCAACTTGAAGAGCACCAACGCGAACTTTGCAGCAACGAACTTTACGGCGGATACTGATGGGGTCAACGTGGTTGCCGCTGTCGAATCCGGCTTTGCCACTGACGAGGCCATCAACCAGACCATCGACAAGCTGAACAATGCCCTCTCGGTACTGCGCGCGCAGGCCTCGGAGTTCGGCACCAACCTGTCGACGGTGCAGATCCGGCAGGACTACACCAAGTCGATGATCAACACCCTGCAGGAAGGCGCCGGCAAGCTGACCCTCGCCGACACCAACGAGGAAGGCGCAAACCTTCTCGCCCTGCAGACCCGCCAGCAGCTTGCGTCGACCTCGCTGTCCTTCGCATCCCAGGCGGACCAGACCGTGCTGTCCCTGTTCTAAGAATCAGCTCACGCACGACTCACAACCTGACAATCAGAAAAGGCCGGGCCAATCGCCCGGCCTTTTGCTTTTCCATACTCTCAGCCAATCCGTAGACATTAATTTTTCCGTTTCAATCCAATCGGTTAAAAGAAATCACTTGGTAACCTTCATGACCAAAATCTTAACAGGTGCAAATTGGATTTACTTTTCGTTAATGATTGGGATCAAATCATGTGAGCGGGGTGTTAAGTCGCATCCCACGTAGAGACCGGTGAGCAAGCCATGAGCGACATTGTCCTTTCCAGCGCCGTCAGGGATAACCTGCTCTCGCTCAAGAACACTGCGGACCTCATGTCCAGGACGCAAAACCGTCTGGCGACAGGCCTGAAAGTCAACTCGGCCCTCGACAATCCCAACTCATATTTTACGGCCGCTGGCTTGAATGACCGGGCAAAGGATCTGAGCAACCTGCTCGACAACATGGGGCAGGCCGTCCAGACACTCAAATCGGCAGACACTGGTATCACGTCGATCACAAAGCTGGTGGAGTCAGCAAAGGCCATCGCCAATCAGGCCCTGCAGACCCAGAGCGAATATGAACGCAAGATCTACGCAGAGCGTTACAACGGTGTCCTGAGACAAATCGAGGACATGGCCAAAGACAGCTCCTACAAGGGCAAGAATCTACTGGCCGGAGAGGGCAATGATCTCTCGATCCTCTTCAACGAGGACAGCACGTCCAAGATGAAGATATCGCCGGTCGACTTCACGAAAGCCTCTCTCGAGGAGGGGCTGGCGTTGAGTGACCTAGCAACAGGCTCGGGTGCGACCGCTTCCTTTGCTCTGTCCGGAGGCTCCACAACCCTGTCTCTGACCGGGCTCCAGGCCTCGTCAGAACTGACGGATCTGGCCCAGTGGTCAGCGGGTGATGTGGTCTCCGTGTCGGATGGCGTCACCACCAGAACCTTCACTGTCGGCAGCGGGCCCGGACAGATCCGGACCGTCCAGGATTATGTCAACGCCCTCAACGACCTCGGGGGCATCAAGGCCAGCTTCGATGAAGTGACCGACCAGATCACCGTCACCTCCGGCCTCGGAGTGGGGCTCAACCTGACGATCTCCAAGGACGCCGCCGGTGGCGGCACCGCCACGAACGGTGGCATCGGAACGGGCACGACCACTTTGACCGCCGCTTCAATGACGGCCGATTCAAAGCTTGTGTCGTCGGGCAGCTACAAGGTCGGCGATGTTCTCAAGGTCGTAGACGGCAATGGCTATGAAGCCGCCTCACTCGAAGTCACCGCCAATACGACTGCTGACGATCTTGTTAAGCTGCTCAACAGCGTCAAAGGCTTGAAGGCGGGCTTTTCGGCCGGCCAGATCAGTTTGGTTGGTGACATCTCTTTCGACATCAAGAGCTCCAACAACGACTTCAACATTACGGCGCTGGCAACGACAGATGGCACCGTAAAACTGCAGGCCACAGACTCCGATTTCAAGGATGATACGGATATCGAGCGCACGCTGCAGGCCATCAACGGGGCCCTCGCAACCCTCCGCTCAACCGCGTCATCCTTCGGCACCAGCCTTTCGACGGTTGAAGTGCGGCAGAAGTTCACGACGCAGCTCGTCAACACCCTCGAAGTGGGTGCTGGCTCCCTGACGATCGCCAACATGAACGAGGAAGGCGCGAACATGCTGGCTCTGCAGACCCGGCAACAGCTCTCTTCCACTGCGCTCTCTCTGGCGAACCAGGCCGATCAAAGCGTGCTCAGCCTTTTCTAAGACTGAGGCAAGTTAAGGTTTTGTCAGCATTCGTTAACTCTTTGGTGAGTGTTTCTGGGCGATGCTGTTTTTCGGAGATTGCGCATGGCTCTCAAGGTTGAGCTGAAGCCGGGTGAACGGATTATCGTTGGCGACAGCATCATCACCAATGACAATCAGCGCACACGCCTTTTCATAGAGGGTCAGGCACCAATTCTCCGGGAAAAGGATATTCTGACGCCAGCCACAGCAGACTCGCCGGC
Organism: Pannonibacter sp. I15F10I1; assembly: GCF_900185665.1. NCBI lineage: Bacteria > Pseudomonadati > Pseudomonadota > Alphaproteobacteria > Hyphomicrobiales > Stappiaceae > Pannonibacter > Pannonibacter sp. I15F10I1. The sequence goes on along the minus strand of NZ_FYAN01000008.1, from coordinate 279,765 downwards.
CAAGCGTATCTATCTTGCTGTGCAGCTGATGTATCTGTCCAAGGATATCGAAAAGATCGAGGATAATTACTTCAGCTTGGTGAATGACATAATACTAGCGGCACCAAGTACGATACCTTATATTACCAAGATCAGTAACTCGATATTGGCTGGCGCCTTTTATAAGGCGCTAAAAGAAGCGAAGAAGCTTATCGAGTACGAGAGGACGCTCATCGGTCATGTACAAGCAGGCAGCGCAAGCGTACCAGAAGACGAGCCAGGTAGCCGTCTCCCCTAGGGAGCTCGAGGCAACCCTGCTGATGAAAGCAGCAGCCCGTCTACAGCTCGTCCAGGATGAGTGGGAGAGCTCTTCGCTCGCCGAGATCGATGATGCACTCACCTACAACCGCAAGCTCTGGACCATTCTGGTTACATCTGTGACCAATCCGGAGAACCCTCTTCCGGATCAAATCAAGAGCAACATTGCGTCACTTGGTATCTTCATTTTCAAGCACACGATGGCGCTCATGGCGGATCCGCACCCGGATAAGCTGAATACGCTTATTTCCATAAACAGAAGCATCGCGGAAGGCCTGCGCGCCCGGCCGGAGTGAAGGCCCGGAGCAAGAGCCCTGCTCTTGTCACCCCGTGATATGACAGCGCATATTCAAGCCGCCGCCAAGGCGGCTTTTTCGTATCTTGCACGAAGACAACGCCTCTCCCACGGCGCGCAAAAAGAAAGCCGCCGCCGGTTACCCCGGTCAGCGGCCTGTTCGATCACAACGATGCGCCGTCATACCAAGTGCTCCGATGCTGACGCATCGCCCCTTGAGATTGCTCAGACGCCGCACGGGCTTGCCCCACAATGAGTCAGGCTCATTGAGAGGGGTATCAGATGTAATCAGCCAGTGACAGCTTCAGCACAATGGACGAGGCGCGGTAGGACGCCTCGATATTGGTCTTCAGCTGCAGGATCTCCACGGCCAGAAGCTCCTTGTCGACCCCCTCAATCTGGTCCACAGTCGACAGATAGCCAGACTTACGGATCTGATGGCGCTCGGCCGTAAACTCGATTGACTTGAAAGCCACGGCGATTTCGGTCGTGATATCAACGATACCGGACCGGTCCGTCCTTTCAGGCTGAAGAATGTTCTTCATGCTGGTGGCAAGTTCGGAATAGTATTTTTCATCCGACGGCGTACCACCTGAAAAATCTGCAGCAATGAACGTAGCAAGCGTCTTGACCACATCCGTCAGGCCTTGCTCGTTTGCCCGCACCCCGTAGCCCAGGCGCAGGTTGTCATCAACGGCTGCAATCTTGTCCTGGCGCGGATCCGTGGTCGGCAGGTTTTCGCCAACGTACCAGTTTGTCGTCGTCCCGGCCCCGGAAACCAATCCGGTCGCGGTATCAAACGGAGGCCCATCAACCCGGTTCGGTATCTTACCGCCAAAGGTGTCAAAGAACTCGCCGGACGCCCAGGTGTCCGAAGCAGCACGCAAGGAGGTTGCTGTCTGCTCCTTGATAGCGTCCTGAATCGCCGTGCGCAGATTGTCTGCTGTTTCAGCAAGATCAGCCCCGATGGTGAACTCACCGGTCTTGGCGCCTGAAACCGTCGCTTTAAGTTCGATCTTGACCGACTTGCCACCGTCAGGCGGAAGCGCCAGCTCGATCGAAATCGTCTCCCCCGGTTGCGGCTGCCCGGTGAACTCGACCGCGAAGCTGTCCGGGTCAGCGCCCGTGGGTGCCGTCAGGGTCATGTTCGAGAGATTCGAGGTGACGGCAGAAATGTCGAAACCGAAGTTATGGGCTCCGTCTTCCGAAATCGAAAAGTCAGCGCTGACCGGAACGCCGCCCGCCAGAACCGTGTTCAGCGGAGACACCGTTAGGCGCCCCTCGCTGCCAGCAGGCCCCTGGTTGGCCAGCCAATACTCGTTCATCACCTGTTTCAGGCCAGCCTTTCCATCAGCGCCGTTGAGGATCTGCGACATTTCGAGAACGGGATTGGTGTTCGCATCGCTGCCGCCAAACAGATAATGCCCGGCGACCTCGGCATTCAGCAGGCCGATCGTTTCGGCCAGCAAGATCTCCGCCGTTGCCTGCGTGCTTGTCTGGCCATCCGCCTGAAGCTGAAAATTGTTCAGATCCATCGTCGCCTTGCTCTCGATCCGCAGCGCTTCCAGCCGCTGAAGATTGAGATTGAGCGTCTTGATGTGCAGCCGGCTCATGGTGATCGTTTCCTCATAGGCTTCGATCCGTTGTGCCTTCTGCTTCAACTCCATGCTCAAGAGGCGTTGACTGCCGACGCCACCATAGGTGGTGGACACCTTGCCGGACGCAAGCTGGGATGTCTTTTCCGTCAGCGCTGAACTCAGGCTGTTAAGCTGCTGCGTCAGGTAGCCTCTGGATGTGGTGATCGTACTGATACCCATTGCCTGCCCCTTAGACCGAGTTCAACAGCGTTTCAAACATCTCCCGGGCCGCCTTGAGCACCCGGGCATTCGACGTGTAGGCATTCTGCAGCTGGATCAGGAACCCAAGCTCTGCATCGACATCGACCGAATATTCTTCCTCATGCCGGATCGCCAGGTTTTGGGTCAGAGCCGTGTGGGATGCGGCGGCCTGCTTGCTGGTCTGGGCCTGCTCACCCTGATAGGCGACAACCTGATTGACGAAATCGGAGACCGACCCGCGGAACGGCGAGCCCTCGGTTCCCAGTCCGGTCGACGAGGAGAAGAAGAAGTTCGTCTTGCTGATCGCATCGGCCAGAAACTGCGGACGGCTGCTGTCCTTTTCGGAGTTGCTGACCGGCGTGGTCTCATAGATCACCAGCTTGGAAGCATCCTTGGGCAGTTCCGAATTGAGCATGATCGACCGGGCATAGCCGGTCTTCTGCCCGCCCGACTCCAGCGCACCGGTGTAAAGCGCCTCGCCTGCCCTGCCGTCCGTGAAGAGCGCAAGACCCAGGCCTTGATTGGAACTGCCGGTGACCGTCACATTTGCCTTCAGCGACGTGACGGATGTGTTGGTCCCCGTATCGCCCAGAATGCGCAGCTGGTCCGAGCCATTGTTGGCGACATCCAGATCCGTCGCGCCGAGCGCTGCAATCATCTGGGTGATGTAGTTGGCAGGATCACCGCTCGAAATGTCGATGCCGAAAACCGTGTCGGAAGGATCGGCCGTGACGTTGGGATCCAGCGGCAGCAGCGCCGGATCCCGGACAGCAACGAAGGTCACATTACGCTGAACACCGCCAGAGTCCCGGTAGCTGAGAGACACCGTGTTGCCAGGCTGAAGGCCCGAAACATCAAGCGTGAACCCGCTTTCGGGGGCGACAGTGGTCGCAGTGCCGGCCACATCCACGTTGGAGAACGCGAGGGAAAGCTGCGAGGCAATTTCATCCAGCTGCGCCTGTGCCTCGACAAGTGTGTTGTCGCGCAGATCAACCAGAGCCATCAGCGAGCCAGAGCTGGACGTTCTGGACAGGTCCTGCGTAAGGCCACCGGGAGCTCTCAAGGTGATCTGGTTGCCGGACTGTCCAGGCAGAAGAGTGCTGGCCGGCGTGAAGCTCAATGTCGAGGCCTTGCCGTCCTGAAACAGGGACTCACCATTGTTTGTGGTGATGTTGACCGTGTTGTTGTCGCCCTTGCTGATCCGGATATCCAGGTAGCCGCTGAGCTGTTCGAGATAGCGGTCGCGCTCGTCCAGCAGGGAAACCTCGGAGACGCCTGCAGTCTGGGACTTGTATATCTTGGCTTCGATGTCCTGCAGCTGCTTCAGCAACTGATTGACCTCGCCCACCTGCGAGGCAATGGTCCGGTCCGCCTCCTTGCGCATGTCTTCAAAGACGCGGTAGGTCGAATTCAGCTCCTTGGCCATAAGGTTGGCCGTGCTGAGAACATCCTGCCGGGCGGCATAGCTGTCGGGAGACGTCACAAGCGAAGCCAGAGACGTGTTGAGCTTGGACATCAGCGAGGGCAGCGACCCGGCATCCGCGAGCGTCCCGAGAGTGGCGTCCATCCGCTCCGTATAGCTGGCCTTGGTGGTGGAATAGGCCGTGTCTGCACGGCTGTTCCAGTAGGCCATCTGGATGGATTCATTGACCTGCCGCTTGATGTCACTCGACAAGATGCCGGAGACATTGCCCCCATTGTCGAAATAGACATTGGCCGTGATCCGCTTGGCCGTATAGCCTTCGGTCTTGGCATTGGCCACATTGGCCGCAGTCAGGTCGATCTGCTTCTGATTGAAGTTCAGACCGAACAATGCCGTATTCAGCGCCGAAGTCAGACCCATTTCACGCCTCCGAAGTCCTTTGGAAGCGGCGGCGCACCTTCCTGGGCGCCGCCTGCAAGATCAGTCAGCCTGATCAGCGGATCATGTTGAGAGCATCGGTCAGCATCTTGTCCGAGGAGGTGATGACCTTGGAGTTGGCCGAATAGGCCTGCTGGGTGATGATCAGCTTGGAAAACTCGGTCGCGATGTCCGAGTTCGACGATTCGAGGTTATTGGCGAGAACCGCACCGCCTTCACCGAATTTTGGCTCCCCAGACGTCGGGGTGGCGGCGAAGGCTGCACCGTCGACGCGGCGCAGATTCTGCTCGGCCTTGAAGGTCGCAATCGGGATCTCGAATACCGGACGCTGCTGATTGTTCGAGTAGGACGCCGTAATCCGGCCGGCCTCGTCGATCGACAGGCTCACGATCTGACCTGCCGGATAACCGTTCTGCTGGATATCCAAACTGCTGACCAGACCACCTGCATCGTTAAACTGGGTCAATGTGCCATTATCGAAGGACAGTTCAATGTCCCCCGCAGGACTAGTCGGAGCGGTCAGGGCCGGGATTGTAAAACTGGTAGGTGTAGCGTTGGCGCCAGATACATCAAAGCTTACTTGGCCTGCATGCAGCCAAGGGTCGCCCGCAGCATCCGGGTTAGAATAATACAAGCTCCACGTTCTCGTGGTTTCATCAGTCAATGCCCATCGTAGCGAAACGTTTATAGGCGCACCATTTTGATCATAAACTGTCTTGGACCCGCCTGAAATTGAAGAATTCAGGAAAGCTGTTTCTTGACCAGTGGCGATAGGGTCACCAACAGTAATTGCAGGGTCGAGACGTTGACTGCCAGCAACATTACCCGCAGCCACCGCGCGATTGGTTTTCGGGAAAGTCGGCAAGTTCGCCTGATAGCTCACCTCCGTCGTCCCCTTTGACGGCATCGGTTTATCGTCAATCTGGATCACCGAAGGCGCATCACCAATGGCGTTGCCCGTCAGCGGATCCAGCGGAAAACCCATTAAGTAATAGCCCGAGCTGTTGACGAGATAACCAGACTGATCACGCTCGAAGTCGCCAGCACGGGTAAAATACTGAGTATTGGCAAAAGTCGTCTTTCCGTCCACCACATCAGAGGCTTGGGTAACCACGAAATAGCCAGATCCATTGATTGCCATATAGGTATCAACCTGAGCCTGAACGATCGGGCCAGCCACCGTGTTGGTCGCGCGCGAGGTCGCTGCGGTGGTGCCGCTCTGCTGCTTGGCCTGGGTACCGCCACCGCCACCGGCAACCATTTCCGAGAAGGTGGTGTCAAGGCGCTTGAAGCCCACGGTCTGAGAGTTGGCAACGTTGCCGGAGATGTTCTCCAGCGCTCTGGACTGAGCCGACAATCCCGAAATCGCTGCGTTGATAGCCCCGTAAATACCCATTTTGAATCCTCGTGAGCACTGGAACCCGAAGGTTTTTCCTGCCCTGACTTGGCAAAGGCCGTGCCATTTCCAGTCAGAAACATAAGTGACTGTTTTTATTTCATATTTTTTCTGACCACTGTTTCCGGAATAGAAAATCACCGGAACTTTCCTGCCGGGAAGGGAAGAAACTGCCGGGCGCAACCGGCAATTCCGTCCCTGCCCGGCAAGGCTTGCATGGGGACGGGCGCCCCCCTACTCTGCCCGCAACAGTCAGTTTGCGAGGCACGCATGCGCTTTGAGGGAACACGGGATTACATCGCCACGGACGACCTGCGGGTTGCGGTCAATGCGGCGGTGGCGCTGGAGCGGCCGCTGCTGGTGAAGGGGGAACCGGGCACGGGCAAGACCGTTCTCGCCCATGAGGTCGCCAGAGCTCTTGGTGCGCCGCTGCTGGAATGGCACGTCAAGTCCACCACCAAGGCGCAGCAGGGCCTTTACGAATATGACGCCGTCTCCCGCCTGCGCGACAGCCAGCTGGGCGATGAGCGGGTGCGCGACATCCGCAATTACATCCGCAAGGGCAAGCTGTGGGAGGCCTTTGAAAGCCCGGTGAAGCCGGTGCTGCTCATCGACGAAATCGACAAGGCCGACATCGAGTTCCCCAATGATCTCCTGCAGGAACTCGACCGGATGGAGTTCTTCGTCTACGAGACCGGCGAAGTGGTGAAGGCCCGCCAGCGGCCCGTGGTGATCATCACCTCCAACAACGAGAAGGATCTGCCGGACGCCTTCCTGCGCCGCTGCTTCTTCCACTACATCCGTTTCCCGGACCGGGAGACCATGGCGGAAATCGTTGCCGTGCATTTCCCTGGCCTCAAGGACAAGCTGCTGCGCGAGGCGCTGAACCTCTTCTATGACATCCGCGACGTGGCGGGCCTGAAGAAGAAGCCCTCGACCTCCGAGCTGATCGACTGGATCAAGCTGCTGCTCAATGAGGATATCGATGCTGACGCGCTGCGCGAGCGCGACCCGCGCAAGCTCGTCCCGCCGCTGCATGGCGCCCTGCTCAAGAACGAGCAGGACGTGCATCTGTTCGAGCGGCTGGCCTTCATGGCCCGGCGGGAGCAGCGCTGATATGGCCTTCCGGGCGGCTTTTGCGGGTTGGCGCCGTGTTGCGGCACTTTCTGCCGCGCTGGCTTTTGCCTGCGCCGCCCTGCCTGCGTCTGCCCAGACCGCGGCACCATCCGTGCAGAACGAATACGAGGCCGGGTGGATCAACGATGCGCAGGGCATGCGCCACTTCACCGGTTTCCGGTGCCCCAACGAAGTGGGCGGGCTGACCCGGTCCAAGGTGATGCCTACCGTCAACAGCCGCGTCGCCAGTTGCATCTATGTGGATGAAACGGGCGGCATTCAGGTAGTGGTCAGCGCCTTCCAGCAAGGCATGGCGCGGCGGGAGGCAGGCAAGTTCAAGTCCGGGTATCAGGCGGCAGGCTACAAGGAGCTTGCACTTTCCGGCATTGCCGCCAGCGGCATCACCTTCACCACGGGCGGCGGCGAGGGCCGGATGCTGTGCGAGACCCTGTGGCCCATGTCCGGCAAGAGTGCCGACTACACCGTCTGGATCCATTATTCCCTGCCCTTCCACGAACAGGCCGTCGAGCCAGCCTTCAACGCGGTGGTGGAGATGCTGAAGGCACAGAACTGATTTCCTACGTGGAACCACAGGACTGCCTTGCCAGAGGGCGCCGCACCCCTCAGGATGGCCGCGACACACGCCAACCGGAGACACGCCCTTGCCGCGACTGCTGCTTCTGCGCCATGCCAAATCCGACTGGAGCACGCCTGGGCTTCAGGATCATGACCGCCCGCTCAATGCACGGGGCGAGGATGCCGCACGGCGGATGGCGCGCTGGATTGCAGAAGAAGGCCTCAAGCCGGATCTCATTCTCTGTTCCACCGCCCTGCGCACCCGCATGACGCTGGCGGCCCTGCTGCCCGTACTAGGCCATGAGATGGAAATCCGCCTGACGCGCCGCATTTATGAGGCAAGCGAGAGCGATTACATCAGCTTCCTGCGGGATGAGGGCGGCGAGGCGGAAACCCTGATGCTGATCGCCCACAATCCGGCCACACATGACACGGCCTGCGAACTGGCCATTCCCGGCTCCGGTACCGGCTGGGCGGCGCTGGAAACCAAGTTCCCGACCGGCACCCTCGCGGTGCTGGAAAGCCCTTCCCCCTCCTGGTCCGGTCTGCTGCCGCTGAGCTGCACGCTGAAGCATTTCATCCAGCCGCGCCTTCTGCCGGAGTGATCCGCTCGCCGGCGCATTTGCGCAAGGGATCCGGCCTTCCCATATGAAGGCCGGAGACACAGGACAGACATGAAACTCTCTTCCCTTGCCGATGAGGCGCTTCTGGCGCTGGAGAACCTTGCCGAGAGCGCATCCGGTCTTGGCGTGCCCACCTTGCGGCTGGGCGTCACCGGCCTTGCAAGGGCCGGCAAGACCGTGTTCATCACCGCCCTCGTCCATAATCTGCTGCATGGCGGGCGCCTGCCGCTGTTCGATGCTGCAGCCGGGCGGCGCATCACCCGCGTGTCGCTGCAGCCGCAGCCGGACGATGCCGTGCCGCGCTTCGACTATGAGGCGCATGTGGACGCGCTGGTGAAGGAGCGGATCTGGCCCCAGTCAACCCGGCAGGTGTCGGAGCTGCGGCTCACCATCGAATATGAGTCCGCGTCCTTCATCACCCGCAAGCTCGGGCGCGGCAAGCTGCATCTCGACATCATCGACTATCCCGGCGAATGGCTGCTGGACCTGCCGCTGCTGACGAAGGACTACCGTCAGTTCAGTGCCGAAGCGATGACGCTGGCCCGCTCGCCTGCCCGTGCGTCCGTGGCCCTGCCTTATCTCTCGGAGCTGGCACGGCACGACCCGGCAGCCCCTGAAAGTGAAACGGATGCGCGGGCGCTGGCCAGGGCCTTTACCGCCTATCTCGCAGGCTGCCGGGCAGAAGAACACGCCCTCTCCATGCTGCCGCCGGGCCGCTTCCTGATGCCGGGCGACCTTGACGGCTCACCCGCCCTCACCTTCGCCCCGCTGGCCCTGCCGGAGAGCGGCGCAGCACCGGCAGGCTCACTCTGGGCCATGATGGAACGCCGCTACGAGGCCTACCGCAAGCATGTGGTGCGGCCCTTCTTCCGCGAGCACTTCGCACGGCTCGACCGGCAGATCGTGCTGGTGGATGCGCTGCAGGCACTCAATGCGGGGCCCGATGCCCTGCGCGATCTGGAGACGGCACTGGGGCAGGTTCTCACCTCCTTCCGTCCTGGCAAGGCAAGCTGGCTAGCCTCGATCCTCACCCGCCGGATCGACCGCATCCTCTTTGCCGCCACCAAGGCCGACCACCTGCACCGGGATGATCACGACCGGCTGGAAGCCATCCTGAAACGGCTGGTGACGCGGGGCATCGAGCATGCCGAATTCAGCGGCGCCGAGGTGGATGTGCTGGCGCTCGCCGCCGTCCGGGCGACCCGCGAGGCCACCGTGCGCCACGCCGGCGAAGAGCTTCCCGCCATCCTCGGCACCCCGCTTCCGGGCGAGCGCGTCAACGGTGACAGCTTCGATGGGAAAACCGAAATCGCCATGTTTCCCGGTGACTTACCATCAGATCCGGAATCACTTTTCCAATCGTTTGAATCAAAATCTGCGCGAGTTCAGAGCCTTGAATCTGAATCAGAACGTGAAGCGCATGCACGTCTTGAATCTTCGCATGAAGACGGCCTGCGCTTCGTGCGCTTCCGCCCCCCGCATCTGGAGCGGACTGCCGAAGGGCTGACGCTGTCCCTGCCCCACATCCGGCTGGACCGGGCGCTCAACTTCCTGATCGGAGACCGCATCGCATGAGCGAGGAGACCCGCAAGCCCCGCCGCCCCACGGCCTTCCGCCTTGATGACGAGCGGGTGCGCTTTGACGATGGCTCGCTCGGCGCGCCCTTGCGCAACGAGGCTCGCATCGTGCCCAGCGGCGAGCCGGAGGAAGATGCCCTTCTGCCCGCCGAACCACGCTCGGCCCCCTTGCGCTTTGGCCGCTGGCTGGCGGGCGGCCTTTTCGGCCTTGCCATGCTCGCCCTCGGCCTCTCGGTGGATGCCCTGATCCGTGACCTCTTCGCGCGCACGGACTGGCTGGGCTGGATGGGCCTTGCCCTCACCGTGCTGGCTGTTCTCGGTTTCCTCGGGCTGGCGGTCCGGGAGATCATGGGCCTGATGCGCCTGTCCCGCATCACCCATCTGCGGCAGGCGCTGGCCGATGCAGCAGAGGCCGATGACGCCAAGGCCGCCCGCGCCGCGCTGACAGATCTGATCGAACTCTACAAAGACCGGCCCGAGACTGCCCGTGGCCGCGCCGCGCTCAAGGCGCATATGGCCGAAGTCATCGACGGGCGCGATCTGGTGGTGCTGGCCGAACGCGAGATCCTGGCGCCGCTGGATGCTGCCGCCCGGCGCATCGTCAGTGACAGCGCCAAACGCGTCTCCGTCATCACCGCCGTCAGCCCGCGGGCCGCGCTTGATCTCGTCGTGGTGCTGTCGGAAAACATCCGCATCATCCGCCGCCTCTCCGCGCTTTATGGCGGGCGGCCCGGCACCGCCGGTTTCCTGCGCCTGGCCCGGCAGGTGGGCACGCATCTGGCCGTCACCGGCGGCATGGCGGCAGGCGACAGCCTCGTCTCGCAGGTGCTGGGCCATGGCCTCGCCGCCAAGCTCTCGGCGCGGCTGGGCGAAGGCGTCATCAACGGCCTGCTGACCGCCCGCATCGGCGTTGCGGCAACGGACGTTTGCCGCCCCGCCCCCTTCATCGGCCAGCGCGGCCCGCGCATTTCGGATTTCCTGTCCGAACTGACCCGCAGCAGCGCGGACCTGAAGGACGGCAAGACGGAATGAGCGGTTTGGCAACCCGTCCTTGAACGGACTTGCACTTTTCCCTTGATCCCGGTCAAGGCAGCACTTGATGTTTCTGTTAGCCTGCATCGGTTGAAATGGCTGAGGAGGCAAGCCCATGGACGATCGCACTGTAACCCGCAAGCCGCGCGGCACCCGCCCGGCACCTGCCGCGGATGCAGTTCTCCCGGTGACTGCAGACAGTGCTGAGGCCGAGGCAACGCCTTCCGGCGTTGCAGAGACACCGGCGGAAGCGGTGACGGCACCGCAGCCGGGCACCGAGCCTGTGGCAGCACCCGAAGCAGCCCCTGAACCGGCCATCGCTCCCGTTGCCGCCGCACCGCGCAAGACGCTCGCCGAAATGCGCCATGATCCGGCAGCCATTCATGAGCTGTTTGAAAGCGGCAAATACCCCTATGCCACGCCGATGCGCCGCGCCCCTTACGAGCAGCGCAAGGCAAAGCTTCAGGCCGAACTGCTGAAGGCGCAGCGCTGGATCAAGGAAACCGGCCAGCGTGTCGTCATCCTGTTCGAGGGCCGCGACGCCGCCGGCAAGGGCGGCACGATCAAGCGCTTCATGGAACACCTGAACCCGCGCGGCGCCACCGTCGTTGCCCTGCAGAAGCCGACCGAGCAGGAGGCCTCGCAATGGTATTTCCAGCGCTACATCAATCACCTGCCCTCCGGCGGCGAAATGGTGTTGTTCGACCGCTCCTGGTACAACCGGGCGGGCGTTGAACGCGTCATGGGCTTTTGCAGCGCCAGCCAGTATCTGGAATTCATGCGCCAGTGCCCGGAGATCGAGCGCATGATGGTGCGCGACGGCATCCGCCTGTTCAAATACTGGTTCTCCGTCAGCCGCGAAGAACAGCGCCGCCGCTTCATGGAGCGCCAGACCGATCCGCTGAAACAGTGGAAGCTCTCCCCCATCGACATTGCCTCGCTCGACAAGTGGGACGACTACACCGAGGCCAAGGAGGCGATGTTCTTCTACACCGACACCGCCGACGCGCCCTGGACCATCGTCAAGTCAGACGACAAGAAACGCGCCCGGCTCAATTGCATGGAGCATTTCCTCCACTCCCTGCCCTATCCGGACAAGGACACCCACCTCGTTGGCGTGCCGGACCCGCTGATCGTCGGCGCCGCCCATCACGTCATCAGCCACGACACCCACATTCTCGGCAAGACATTGCACCCGGAGATGAAGCCGGGCGGGTAATGCCAAGGCTTTCGATGCTGATGCATCGCGCCTTGAAATTGCTCAAGCGCCGCACGGGCTATGCCAAAAGCAATCTCGACAGGCGTGATGGACGGGCCTAACCTCCGGCCATGTTCATCACGTTCTTCTCAGAGCTGAAAAGCGCCGGGGTGCCGGTCTCCTTGCGGGAATATCTCGACCTGATGCGTGCGCTGGAGCTGGATCTGGCCGGGCGGCGGGTGGAGGATTTCTATTATCTCGCCCGCGCTGCGCTGGTGAAGGACGAGAGCAATCTCGACCGCTTCGACCGGATCTTCTCCCAAGTTTTCAAGGGCCTCGACCTCCTCTCCGATGCACCGCAGGCGGAGATCCCCGAGGAATGGCTGCGCAAGCTCGCCGAAAAGCACCTCACCGAAGAGGAAAAGGCGCTGATCGAAAGCCTTGGCGGCTTCGACAAGCTGATGGAAACACTGAAGCAGCGGCTGGAAGAGCAGAAGGAGCGCCATCAGGGCGGCAACAAGTGGATCGGCACGGCCGGCACCTCCCCCTTCGGCGCCTATGGCTACAATCCGGAAGGCATCCGCATCGGCCAGGCAGAAAGCCGCCACCGGCGCGCCGTCAAGGTCTGGGACAAGCGCGAGTTCAAGGACCTTGACGATACGGTTGAACTGGGCACCCGCAACATCAAGGTGGCGCTGAAACGCCTGCGCCGCTTCGCCCGCACGGGCGCGGCCGACGAGCTGGATCTCGACGGCACCATCCGCGCCACCGCCCACAAGGGTCTGCTCGACGTGAAGATGCGGCCCGAACGGCGCAACGCGGTGAAGGTGCTGCTGTTCTTCGACATCGGCGGCTCGATGGACGACCACATCCGCGTCTGCGAGGAGCTGTTTTCCGCTGCCCGGTCAGAATTCAAGGTGATGGAGCATTTCTACTTCCACAATTGCCTCTATGAGCATGTGTGGAAGGAAAACCGCCGCCGCCATTCCGAGCGCATGCCCACCATGGACGTGCTGCACAAGTACCCGGCGGACTACAAGGTGATCTTCGTCGGCGATGCCTCGATGAGCCCCTATGAAATCGCCTATCCGGGCGGGTCGGTGGAGCACTGGAACGAAGAGGCCGGCGCCGTCTGGATGCAGCGGATCACCAGCCTCTACAGCCGCGCCGCCTGGCTCAACCCGGTGCCGGAGGCCCACTGGGACTACACCCATTCCATCCGCATGATGCGCGAACTGATGGGCGGGCGCATGTATCCCATGACCCTCGAAGGCTTGACGGATGCCATGCGCGATCTGGCGCGGTAGGGGCGCCTTCCGGCAGACCCGGAAAACGCCCCATCACGGCTGAAACCTCACTTCTCCGGACGCAGCACCAGCACCGAGCAGGGAGCGTGGCGAACCACATGAGCGGCGTTGGAGCCGATGAGATAGGTGGCAAGGCCCGGACGGTGGGATTCCATCACGATGAGACCCGCCTTGATGAAGCGCGCTTCCTCGATGATCTCGTGATAGACGCTGCCGCTGCGCACCACGCCCGAGACGCGCCCGTCCGCCAGTCCCATGCCCTTGGCCAGGTCTTCCAGCATGGCACGGGTTTCGCCCATGGCCTTGCTCTCGAAATCTTCCGGCAGGTAGCTGGCAATGAAACCCTGCGTCTGCGCCAGAACCGCGACGAGACGGACCTTGCTGCCATAGTCATTGGCAAAGCGTGCTGCAGCCTCCAGGGCCGGGGCGGAAAACTTCGGTTCAGCCGGATCCACCGGGACCAGAATGGTGTCGAACATGGCACGTCTCCTCTTTGCATATCATTGAGCCAAGAGAAGCTTGCCTCCCGGCTCGACTTCCTGCGTTGAGAAAGATCAAGAATTTTTGCGGCTTTTCGATGAAATGCTGCCCGCAGACGGCAAAACCGGGCAAGCCGGCTCATTTTGCCGAATACATGGTTCCAGCCTTTGCTGACCTTGCGCAGAGGCGCCGGATCTGTGCCTTGTAAGAACCACTGCCCCGCCGCTGAAGACGGGCGCAAGATATCCTTCCCCTTCTGGCATGGCCGATCATGAGCTTCTTCACGAAAACCGCAGACCCGATGACCGCAACAGGCTGGCGCTCGCCGCTGATGCTGCTGATGCTCATGGCCGGGGCGATGCAGCTGTCCTTTGCCGGATGGTGGAACCTCGTCAACAACTTCGCCGTGCACGAGCTGGAATTCACCGGCCGCGAGATCGGCATCCAGCAGTCGATCCGCGAGATTCCCGGCTTTCTCGCTTTCACCGCCGTCTATCTGCTCCTGGTCATGCGCGAGCAGACGCTGGCCTATGTCTCCCTCGCCTTGCTCGGGCTCGGCGTCGCGGCGACGGGTTACTTCCCCTCAGCCATGGGCTTCTACCTGACAACCTTCATCATGTCGGTGGGCTTTCATTATTATGAGACCATGGCCCAGTCCCTGTCGCTGCAGTGGCTGCCCAAGGCAACGGCGGCAGCGGGGATGGGCAAGATCCTGGCCGTGGGTGCCTTCGCCCAGCTGATTGCCTATTCGCTGATCCTCGTGGGCTGGAAGGCGTTTGATCTCAGCTTCACCACCGTCTTTCTCATCTCCGGTCTCACCACCTTCGTGGCTCTGGCCGCGCTGCTCATCATCTTCCCGCGTTTCCGCGAAGGCGTGCCGCAGCACAAGAAGCTGGTGCTGCGCAAGCGCTACTGGCTTTATTACGCCCTCACCTTCATGGCCGGTGCGCGGCGGCAGATCTTCACGGTTTTTGCCGGTTTCCTGATGGTCGAGCGCTTCGGCTATGACGTGCATGAGGTGGCCGGTCTTTTCCTGATCAACGGCCTCATCAACATGCTGATTGCCCCGAAGATCGGATCGATGATCGTGCGCATCGGCGAGCGCCGGTCGCTGGCCATCGAATATTCCGGCCTCTTCTGCGTCTTTGTGGGCTATGCCTTCGTCACCAATGCCCATGCGGCTGCGGCGCTTTATGTGATCGATCACATGTTCTTCGCCATCGCCATTGCCATGCGCACCTATTTTCAGAAGATCGCCGACCCGGCCGACATCGCCCCCACCGCAGGCGTAGCCTTCACCATCAACCACATCGCCGCGGTTTTCATTCCGGTGGTCTTCGGCCTGCTCTGGCTGGTGTCTCCGGCGGCGGTGTTTCTGGCGGGCGCTGCCATGGCGCTCACCAGCCTCGCCCTCTCCCGCCTCATTCCGCTCAACCCGGACGCCGGCAACGAGGTCGACCTCCCCTGGCGGCGCACGCTGCGCCCGGCGGAGTGAGGACTGATTGGGGCCGGGAGCTGGTCACGAAGCCAAACCGTTCCCCCTCCATCGTCATCCCGGACGCAGCGAAGCGGAGATCCGGGACCGGTGAGCCGGGGCGACTGTTGATTGGAAGCGATGGCAGAGCCGAAATGCCTTGGCTCACCGGTCCCGGATCGCGCGGAGCGCGTCCGGGATGACGAAGGACAGGCTGAAGGACATAAACAAAACGGCAGGCCTCAGGCCTGCCGCTGCATCCCTGTTTCCGGGCAGGCCTCAGGCCTGCCGCAGCATCCTCGTTTCCGGGCAGGCCTCAGGCCTGCCGCTCCGGCACATGCACCACGATGCCGTCCAGCTCATCGCTCATCTTGATCTGGCAGGACAGGCGCGAGTTGGGCTTCACGTCATAGGCGAAATCCAGCATGTCCTCTTCCATCGGGTCCGGGGAACCGGCGCGGGCGGACCACTCCTCGTCCACATAGACATGGCACGTGGCGCAGGCGCAGGCGCCACCGCATTCGGCCTCGATGCCGGGGACCATGTGCTTGATGGCACTTTCCATGACGGTGGCGCCGCTTGAGGCCTCCACATCATGGCGGGCACCGTCAGCGGTGATGAATGTGATTTTCGGCATGATGATCGCGTCCATCCTGCGGGGGGAAGATTGATCCACACGACATAAAGGTTCGGACGCAAAGGTCAAGAACCGCACACGCGGCAAAAGGGCAGGATCAGCCCTCGATCAGTTCGCGGATGAAATCATTCGTCTCGCCCACGAGGCTGACGAGCGTCAGGAAGGCAGGGGAACTCCCCTCCCGCAGCTCCTCTTCCACCGTGTCGCAGACATCGGCCAGACGCAGCGCCCCGATGCCGCGCGCCGAACCCTTGAGACTGTGCACCAGATCGGCTTGGTGCTGGCGGTCATCGGCGGCGGAGAGTTCGCTGATCAGCGTCTTCGAGCGGGCAAGGAAAAGCTTGAGAACCTCCTGCTGGAGTTCCCGATTGCCAAGGGTGTTCGTTGCAAGCTGCGCAAGATCGATCGGGGCATGCCCCCCGTGACGGACAAAGCGGTCCGTGCTGCCCTTGCTGGCCATATTCGCCATCCCAGCCACCCCGTTACTCATGAACACAGGCCGGGGCTCGGCCCGGCTTCCTCAGGTTTTGTTACCCGAATGAATGCCCGCCTGTCCGCAAAGGTGAGGTTAAGATCCCCAGCTCAAACCGTTGCCAATCCGCCTCTCCGCGCAACAAAGTGAATCTTTGGTTAACGTGCATAAAGGAATTTTAGACATTCGCGCAGGCAAGCCTCCTCCAGCCCGCCCTCCGGACGCGCAGCTGCCGTGAAATGGCAGGCGCTGCTGCCCTGCAGGGGCTATTTCCCGGAAGCGGCGAGGACGGCCTTGCGTCCTGCCTCCGTCAGGCGGCAGACGAGCCAGTCCGGCTTGATTGGGTTGGAAAACCAAGGCTCTGCCCAGCCTGCGGCCATGCAGGCGCGGATCGTGGCAGGGGGAATTGTGCGCCCCTCATCGTCAAAAAGTGGAAGTTTTCCACCGGCCTGCGCCAAGCCTCTGGCAAGCCACTTGAGCTGTGCCGCAGAGGGCTTTTTCGCACCAGCTGCCTCAGGTCCGGCGCTGTCTGCGGGCCCGCCTGAGGACGATCTTACGTTGCGTTGACTCATGGCTTCACCACCTCCGGCAGGCTGACTCACAATGGCGTTTCTTGTTCCTTAACGCAGATTGTGCCATTACGTTGTCTGATGCGGCAAGATGGGGAAAAGGCCGCCTGACTCAGCGTCAGGCAGCCGATGCGGCGGCACCCTATCCTGTCATGTCCAAGCGGCGGACGGTTTCTGCGTCAGAATCGAGGCGGAGGCAGACCCGGAACGGCGCGGGAAAAAGTGCTCGGTGGCTCAGGCCTCCGATTTGTAATGAGTTCGGATGTGAGGCGATCCAGATGGCAAATCCCCCGAAGGTGAAAGACCCGGCGGAAGCGGCACTGTCGGCAGTTGAAGAGGCGCTGAAGCTCGACTTCGGCGGCCCCGCAACGGCAGCGGGCAGCGAAGACGGGGCCCGTGCGGCCCTTGGCGAAGCGGCACGCGCGGAAAGACCGGGCAGCGGATCTGCTGATGCAGCAGACAGCGCGGCGTCCAGCGAAGGGCGCCGGGGCCGGGGACGCGGCGGACGCCCGCCTGCGGCCAATGACGACCGCCGCACCATCGGCAACCTGATCTTCGCCCTGCAGCGCCGGCCGTCGGCTGCCCCCTTCTGGGTGGCGCTGGTGCTGAGCGTGGTCTGGGGAGCCATCGGGTCGATCCTCACCATCTCCAGCTTCGGCACGCAGATCGAAGCCCTGTCCAGCGGCGCGGGCCTCTCCGCAGCCCCCGGCCTGGTGCTTGCCGGCGTTGCTATCGCCGTACCGGTCCTGTTCTTCTGGGTCATGGCCATGATGATCTGGCGTGCGCAGGAAATGCGCATCGTCGCCCGTGGCATGACGGAAGTGGCCCTGCGCCTCGCAGAGCCGGAAGACATGGCCAAGGAATCGGTTCTGTCCGTCGGTCAGGCCATCCGCCGCGAAGTCGCTGCGATGGGCGACGGCATCGAGCGGGCCATTGCCCGCGCCAGCGAGCTGGAAGTCCTCGTCCATAACGAAGTCTCCTCGCTCGAGCGCTCCTATAACGACAATGAGCTGAAGATCCGCGCCCTCATCGAGGAACTGGTCAGCCAGCGCGAGGCCATCCTCGCCAATGCCGACCGGGTGCGTGATTCCATTTCCGGCGCTCACGAGAGCTTTGCCGGCCAGCTGTCCGCCACATCGGAAGAAATTGCCCGCACCGTCGAGACGGCCACCTCCCGTCTGGTGGGCGCCGTGGAAGACCGCATCAACGAGCTGACCAGCTCCGTCGACAGCCGTATCGACGCGCTCAGCTCCTCGCTCAATGCCTCCGGTTCCGAACTGGTCGACGCCCTCACCGACCGCGCCGGCGACTATGTGGCCCGCCTCACCTCTTCGGGCAGCGAACTGGTCGACAACCTGTCGCGCACCGGCAATGACATGTGGGAGACGCTGACCACCCGCGGCAAGGAGGTCAACGACCGCTTTGCCGAGACGGCCAGCAACTTCGTCGAGACGCTGGATGTGCGCGGCGGCGAAATCACCACCACCCTCACCCTGCGCACGCAGGAATTCACTGAGGCGCTGGAGCGTACCGGCTCGTCTGTTGGCGAGACCATTGCCCTGCGCGGTGACGAGATCAACGCAACCCTGTCCCTCACCTCGGGCCGCCTGATCGACACCATCTCTGCCCGTACCGACGAGCTGATCACCACCGTCGACACCCGCGTGTCGCAGCTGGATGCTTCGCTCAGCGACACCGGCGAGCGCGTGGTCAGCAGCATCACCGAGCGTGGCCAGGCCGTTACCGACGCCATCTCCTTCAAGGGCGCCGAGATCGTCGAAACCCTCGCAGAGCGCAGCTCCGAGGTCGCAGAGATCCTGCGCGGCACCGGCGAATCCATCGTTGTGGACCTGTCCCTGCGCGGCGGCGAAATCGCCTCCAAGCTCGATGCAACCTCCTCCAGCCTCGCCGAGACCATCACCGGCCGCGGCGGCGATCTGGCGGACCGCCTTGGCTCCATCTGCGAGCGCATCGAGACGGCCATCACCGTGCATGGCGCCGAACTCGACACCCGCCTTGGCGCCCGCGGCACCGAAATGGCCCTGCTCATCGAGAGCCAGACCATCGGCTTCCGCGAGACGCTGCAGGCAGCATCCTCCGAAATCTCCAGCTCGCTCGGCCAGCGCACTACGGAACTTGCCCAGAAGCTGGCCGAAACCGGCACCGAACTCGCCCGCCTCATCGGCACCCGCGGCGAGCGCGTCAGCGCCGACATCGGCTCCGTGGGCGACCGCATCGCCGAGACCATGGAACTGCGCGGCCAGGCCCTGCAGGAAGGTCTTGCGACCCACCTCACCGAGCTGGAAAAGATCGTCACCGAGCGTGGCTCGCAGCTGGTCGAAAGCTTCGACAGCCGCTCCACCGTGCTGGCGCAGACGCTCGACAGCCGTTTGGAAACCCTCGACCAGACCTTCGAGCACCGCGTTGGCGGGCTCGATCTGGCACTCGACAGCCGCATCAGCCGCATCGACCAGACCTTCGATGCACGCATCGGCGGGCTGGAGACGACCCTCAGCGACAACATCAACCGCTTTGACCAGACCTTCGAGGCCCGGGCCAGCAGCCTTGACGCTGCCCTCGACAGCCGCCTTGGCCGTCTGGACCAGACCTTCGACAGCCGCATCACCACGCTGGACACGGCGCTGGGTGACAGCATCCACCGTCTGGACCAGACCTTCGAAATCCGCGCCAGCGGCCTTGATGCCTCGCTCGACAGCCGCATCAACAGCCTGGATCTGACGCTGGAGCAGCGCACCGCTGCCTTCGAGGCGGCGCTGGAAACCCGCACGGTCATGCTGTCCGACGCGATCAGCACCCGCACGGAACTGCTCAGCGAGACGCTGGAACAGAAGTCGCGCACCATTGCCGACGTTCTGGCCGACCGCTCCGACGCAATCACCTTCGAGCTGGCACGGCGCGTGGAAACGGCTGGCGAATCCCTCGCCGACAAGGCCGACACCGTGGGCCGCCTCATCGGCGAGCGCGTGGATCAGGCTGCCGAAGCCATCTCCGAGAAGGCCGATCATCTCGCCCAGAGCATGATTGCCGGCACCGAGCGGATCGATCAGACCCTCGACAGCCGTGCCCGCCAGATCAGCGAAACCCTGATTGCCCGCACCCGCGAGATCGCCAAGGCCTTCGTCGACGGCCAGACCGAGATGGCGCAGGCACTCGACAGCCGTCTGGACGAGGCAGGCTCCGTTCTGGCCCGCCAGAGCGCGGAACTGACCGAGTCCCTCTCCGAGCGGATTGCGGAAATCAACGTATCGCTGGGCGCCAAGGTGTTCGAAGTGGCCGAAACCCTCGACAGCCGCGCCAGCCAGCTGGAATCGGTGCTCACCGACCGCCTGTCCTCCATCACCGGCACCCTGTCGTCGGAGACCGAGCGCGCCCGTGTGGTTCTGACCGAAGCCATGCAGGACGCCACCTCGACGCTGAGCGGCGAGAGCACCCGTGTCCGCGAGATGGTGCTCGACGCCGTCACGCAGGCCGCTTCCGCCCTCTCCGAAGAGCGCAGCCGTACCGTCGAGACGGTCAGCACGACCTTCTCCGACGTCACCGGCAAGCTTTCGGGTGAAGGCGACCGCCTGCGCCAGCTGGTGCTGGGCGCCGTGGGCGAAGCACGCGGCGTGCTGGTGGGCGAAAGCCAGAAGGCAGCCGAAACCGTTACCAGCGCCATGGCACTGGCCACCGGTTCGCTGTCGGGCGAAGGCGAGCGCATCCGCGACATGGTTCTGACCGCAGTTGGCGAAGTGCGCGGCGTGCTGGAAGGCGAAAGCCAGAAGGCAGCAGAGAGCGTCACCGGCGCCATGACCGTTGCCACAGGCTCCCTCTCCGGCGAAGGCGAGCGCATCCGCAACATGGTGCTCAGCGCCGTTGCAGAAGCTGCCCGTTCCATGGCCGTGGAAAGCGAGAAGGCCCGCACGCTCTACGTCAGCACGCTGGCCGAGTTCTCCGGTTCGCTCACCGGCGAAAGCGACAAGGTGCGCGGCGATCTCGCCCGCACGATCGCGGAGATCTCCGGCAACCTCAACGCCGAGAGCGAGCACGCCCGCGTCACCCTCACCCGCACCGTGGAAGAGATGCGCAATCTCATCTCCGGCGAGGCGGATTCGGTGCGCAGCCGCGTCAGCGGCGCCGTGCAGCAGGCCGCCGAGTTGCTGTCGCAGCGCGGCCATGCCGTTGCACAGGAAATGCTCGAAAAGGCCGCAGCCCTCAACGAGGCCTTCTCCTCGCAGAGCGCCGAGTTCACCAAGCTGGTGGGCGAAGACGGCAACCAGCTGGTTGCTGCCATCGAAACACGCGCCAATGAACTCACCGGCCGTGTGTCCGAGATCCACCGTGCCATCCTTGACGCCATCTCCGTCAAGGGCCGCGACGTCACCGAGAGCTTCGCGCAGCGCGGCCTCGAGGCGACCCGTTCGCTGGTGGAAGCAGGCGACCGCATCATCAACGGCCTCGACGAGCGCAGCAACCGTGCCGTCAACGTGCTGGAAGAGACCAAGCTGCGCCTGGAAGCCGACGTGTCGGCCATCCTGGACCGCCTGGACACCTCGAACAGCACGCTGCATCAGGTGATGACCGATGCCGGCCAGAACCTGTCGGACGTGGAAACGAACCTTGCCCGCCGGGCCAGCGAGTTCCGCTCCGCCGTGGACCGTGCCGTCGCAGAAACCAGCTCCTCCACCGGCCTCATAGATGGCCAGGTCGGCGCGCTGCGGGATATCTCGACCACGGTTCTGGCTGACATCAAGGCCCTGTCGACCCGCTTCGACCAGCAGAGCCAGGATCTCATCAGCGCGGCCCGTCACCTTGAGGAGACGAACCGTCTGGTCGAGGGCCGCGTGGCCGAGCGCAAGACCGCCATTGAACAGGTGGCCGACACGCTGCTGGCCAAGACCGAAACGGTCGACACGCTGATGCGCACCTTTACCAGCACGCTGACGGAGACGCTGGACTCGGCCGATGACCGGGCCCGCGAAGCCGCCACCATGCTCTCGGCCGCTGCCGAGGCTGCCTCGCGTCAGGTGGCTGAGCAGTTCGAATCCATGCGCCTCACCGCAGGCATGGAAGGCCAGCGCGCCCGCGATGCCATCCGCGCCGTGCAGGACGAGATCATGAAGGAAATGAGCCGCACCGTGACGGAAGCACAGGAGCGGTTCGGCGAAGCGGCAACCCGCATGCGGGACGTTGCCCGCGAAGTGCACCGCGAGCTGGAGGCCACCCGTCAGGAGCTGAAGCAGGGCGTTCTCAACCTGCCGGAAGAGGCGGAAGAGTCGTCTGCCGCCCTGCGCAAGGTCGTCAACGAGCAGATCCGCGCACTCAGCGAGCTGTCGGACATCGTTGCCCGCCAGTCCAACGCGCTGGATATCTCCCGCCCGCAGGAGCGTGCCGTTGCAGCCAGCGCAGCCCCGGCTGCCAGCTACAGCGCCCCGAGCCGTCCGGCCGCCCCTGCCCCGCGCAGCGAGCCGGAACCGCGGCCTGCCGCAACCCGCCGCCCGGCAGCAGCCCCTGCTCCCGAGCAGGCGCCGGAAGCTGGAAGCGGCAAGGGCTGGGTGAGCGATCTGCTGCGCCGCGCCTCACGCGATGAAGACACCAGCGGCAAGGCAACCCGCACGCCGCTGCACATGGTCGAAAGCCTGAACTCGCTGTCCATGGACATCGCCCGGGCCATCGACCATGAGACCTTCATCGACCTGTGGGACCGCTACAAGCGCGGCGAGCGGCATGTCTTCACCCGCCGTCTCTACACCCTGCAGGGTCAGCAGACCTTTGATGAGATCCGCCAGAAATACGGCCGCGATCCGGAATTCCGCACGGCGGTTGACCGGTACATCGCCGATTTCGAGCAGCTTCTCACCCAGGTCTCGCGCAATGACCGTGACAACATGCTGGGTCAGACCTACCTGACCTCGGACACGGGCAAGGTCTACACCATGCTGGCCCACGCCAGCGGCCGTCTGGACTGAACCAGTCTGACCTGAAACAAACAAAGCCCGCCGGAGCGATCCGGCGGGTTTTGTTGTTTAGGGCCTATGAGCACCCAGACGCAGCAGAGCGGGATCCGGCCGAAGGTTGCAGGACCAACAGGCAGGAAATCCCTGACAGGTCCCGGCACAAGGCCGGGACCTGTCAGGTGGGCACTGCTTCCTGCTCTTGCCACAACCTTTGAGCCAAGGTCCGCTCGTTCGCAGAGCGGTGAGGTTGAGGTCCGGCGCAAAGGCTTGCCGCGGCCGGGGCCTGCCGCCGGGCAACAGACAATTTCATCTTCTCTGCAAACGAGTAGGCCCCGGCTCGCGCTACGCTTGGCCGGGGTGAACTCAGTACCGGCTACCAGTGCCCTGCCTCAGGCCCCGGCACACGTCAAACCCTGGAAATGACCCAGGCCGCCAGTTCGGCGAAGACCTGCCCTGCGGCGGTGTTCATGGCGCGTACGGCCTGATCGACAGACTGGCCGCCGGAGGCCACCTCGGCGCGGAAAACCATGCTGTCTACCGTCCGGCCGTTGCGGTCGTTCACGAGCCGGGCTGCAATCTCGACGACGCCGCGCGCACTGCCGGCGATATTCAGTTCAAAGGAGCGGATTTCGGTCTGGAGCTGATAGTCGATCAGCAAGCCATCCCCCGGCATGCCGACGCCGCGCAGGCGGCGGGTGTTCTCCAGCGTCCGGACGATTCCGGTCTGAACCACATTGCCAAGCTGATCGGCCCAGGCGGCCTGCGGGAAATAGGTGTAGACCGGCCCCTGCTGCACCACCGCAATGTTGCTGCTGTCGAGCGCCTGCAGCGCCTTCGGCACGGCGACCAGCACCTGCACGGGCTTGCGTGCCCCTTCTGCAGCGGCAGCCGCCGGAGCCTCAATGCCATAAAGCGCATTGGGAGCTGTGGAGGCACAGGCAGACAGGCCGGCCGCCAGGGCTCCAAGCCCCAGAAGCGTCAATGCGCGGCGGCGGTTGATCAGCGTTACAGCGTCGGTCATGCCCTTCGTCTTCCCGGCCTGTGCCGTTCCTTGCCAAGCCGCAGCGCCTCAACGCCATGGCCCTGTTTCGTCAGTGCTTCATCCGCCGGACTGCCCGGCAGGGCAGCCCCCGGCCTCAGCGCCGCTGCCCGCCGTTAAAGCGCGGCACATCGTCCCCGCCAAAGATCACCCGGTTCGGCGCGCGGTCAAAGTTCTCGATCGCCCGCTGCAGGGTGATGAAGGTACGGTTGACCTGCCCCAGCGTCGCGGCCAGATCAGCCGAGCCCTGTGAAGCGAACTTCGACAGGCCGTCGGCGATACCGCCCGCACGGCTTTCAAAGGCCTCTGCCACCTTGCGGATGGCCGTCATCGCCTTCGTCGCCTCGGTGATCAGGCCTTCGCCGTCGCCATCCACCATGGTGTTCACCTTGTCCATCAACCCGTCCAGCTTCTGAGACGAGGTGTTGAGGTTGGCGGCAACCGTCTTTGCGTCCGTGATGATCTGGTTCACATCGTCTGTGCGAGCGGAAAGGTCAGCCGACATGCGCTCCACATTGGTGGCTGCGTTGCGCGCCGAGGCGATCGTCTCGGCAATGGCGTTGCCCTGCCCGGCAATGGCGCTGACCGTACGGTCCACCGCATCGACAATCGAGGATATGCGCGCCGGATCGATCGCGGCGACCACCTCACCGGTGTCATCCACGGTCTTGATCAGGCCGGCGAGCAGCTTTTGCGCATCCCCGATCAGCGTGACAATATCGTCCTCACGGCTGCGGATCGTCTGCGCCACCTGATCCACATGCGCCATCGTGCTGGTGGTGCTGCGGATCAGGTCGTCAATGTCGGACGAGCGGTTGGACAGCACATCGCCAAGGCTCGCGGCACCTGCCACCACACGCTGCACCTCTTCCGGCTTCACCGCATTGACCACCGCCTCGACCTGCGTCAGGGAGGAGTTCATGCGCTCGGTGAACTGCTGCACATTGGCCACGGCGGAGCTGGCATCGCCCATGATCTGGCGGATTTCGGGCCCTGCGGCCTTCAGTGAATCCGAGAACTCGGTGATATTGACCACCAGTTCCTCAACCTTGTCATCCGGCACGGCAGCCAGGATACGTTCGCCCTGCATCACCAGCCCTTCCAGCTTGCCGGACAGCGAGCTGAAGGCGACCGTGGCCTCGCCGATGGAGGCCATGAAGTCCTTCACGCCATCGGAGTTCTGGGCGAGCGCAGCAGAGAATGTCTCGACATTGCGCATGGTGGAGGCGATGACCGGCTGGTTTTCGCGCAGCACATCGTTGATGGCTTCCAGCGTGCTGTCCGCCTTGCGCAACACATCGCGGCCATTTTCCAGCACGTCATCGAAGAAAGAGCGGTCTGCATAAATCACCGGCTCCTGGCCATTTTTCAGCGCATCCAGAAGCAGCCCGGTGTCCGTCGTGCCGCCCTTCAGGTCCACATAGGCAACGCCGGTCAGGCCCTGGAAGCCGAGAGTGGCCCGCACATCCTTGCGCAAGGGCGCATTGGGCGAAACGCGAATGGTTGCAATGACGATGCGCGGATCCTGCGGATCAAAGTCCAGACCCGATACATCGCCCACCTTGATCCCGTTGAACAGCACCTGCCCGCCAACGGGCAAGCCAGTCACAGCCCCCGGGAAAACAACCTTCACATTGACGCTCTTGCCGGAATCGGCCGCAGCCGCCAGCCAGTAAATGAACAGAAATGCCGCGACGAGAATGCCGAGAACGAAGCCGCCGATCATCACGTAATTTGCACGGGTTTCCATCAGCTGCCTTTCAAACCCTGCGCAGGGCGCGTTCGCCCCGGAAGTAGGATTTCACCCAAGGGTGCTCGCTCTTCATCATGTCATCCACTGTGCCGGCCAGCAGAACCCGCTTCTCGCCCAGAACCGCAATACGGTCGCAGATCGAATGCAGGCTATCAAGGTCATGTGTCACCATATAAACGGTCAGACCCAGGGTTTCACGCAACTTGGCGATCAAACCATCGAAGGCGGCCGCGCCAATCGGATCAAGGCCCGAGGTCGGCTCGTCGAGAAACACCAGATCGGGATCCAGCGACAGCGCACGGGCAAGGCTGGCACGCTTGACCATGCCGCCGGACAGCTCGGATGGATATTTATCCGCCGCATCGCGCGGCAGGCCCACCAGTTCCAGCTTCAGAAAGGCGAATTCATCCATCAGCCGCTGCGAAAGCCCGAGATATTCGCGCATCGGCACCTGGATGTTCTGCTTGACCGTCAGCGAGGAGAACAGCGCGCCCTGCTGGAACAGCACACCCCAGCGCCGCTCGATCCAGTTGCGCTCGTCCGGAGTGGCGCTGTCGAGGTCCTGGCCGAACACGGAAATGCGGCCAGCACGCCGCGGGGTAAGGCCGAGGATGGCCCGCATCAGCACCGACTTGCCGGTTCCCGACCCGCCGACGAACCCCAGCACCTCACCCCGGTAGACATCAAGATCCAGCTTGTCGAGGATGATCTTCTTGCCGAAGCCGACCGTGACGCCGCGCGCAGACAAGAGAACCTCCCGCTCCCGCGCAGGCTGAACCGTCTCATCCAGGGCGTCAGCAGTGCTCATCATGGCCCTTATACGTTGATGGCTGCAAAGAAGATGGCAAAAAGACCATCAACGACGATGACAAGGAAGATCGCCTTCACAACAGACATGGTGGTGTGACGGCCAAGGGAGTCAGCCGAACCGCCGACCTTCAGGCCTTCCACACAGGCAATGAGGCCGATGATCAGCGCCATGAACGGTGCCTTGACCATGCCAACGATGAAGGTCTGGACGGTGATGGCTTCTTCCAGACGGTTCAGATAGGCCGCTGGCGGGATCTCCAGATACCACCAGGTTACGAGTCCGGAGCCAGTCAGCGCCGCAAGATCAGATACGAAGGTCAGCACGGGCATGGCCGCCATCAGCGCCAGAAGGCGCGGCAGAATCAGCACCTCCGTCACATTGAGGCCAATGACCTGCAGGGCGTCGATTTCCTCCTGCATCTTCATGGAGCCAAGCTCTGCCGTAAAGGCGGAGCCGGACCGGCCGGCCACCATGATGGCGGTCAGCAGCACGCCGATCTCGCGCAGGACCAGCACGCCCGCCAGATCGACAACAAAGAGGTCTGCGCCAAATTGCCGCAAATAGAACCCGCCCTGCTGGGCGATGATGGCACCGATCAGGAAGCTCATCAGCGCAACAATCGGCACGGCCCCGATGCAGGACTTGTCGAATTGCACCGCAATGGCAATGCCGCGCAGGCGCTTGGGCTGAAACAGAACCGTGGCGACAACCGTGCTGAGCGAGCCCAGGATGTGCAGCATGGCGATGAAATCCTGCCATGCCTCAACCACCGACTTGCCGGTCGCTTCCATCAGATTGATCAGCATGCCCTGCCGCGGCTCATGGCTGGGCGGTGGCGGATGGTGGGCATCCACCTCGTTCAAGAGGATCTGCTGCTCCGGCCGCAGCCCTTCGACGCGCACACGCGTGCCTGAAAACTCGATACGCCCGCGCAGCCTGTGAATCAGCCAGGCGCCCGCCGTATCCAGCGCGCGCAGATCCGTAAGATCCAGCACAAGCTCAAGCTGCCCCTGCTCGCTGACAAGACCTTCCACGATCGCCTCGGCTTCCATGGCCGTGCGGATCACCCAGTCACCGGACAGGGCAACGGTCACGGCCTGTCCGTCATGGGTGGCCGTGCATCTGGGAGCGAGCAGTTGAACCTGTAATGTCATGCGTGCTGACGCAACCCCTTGCCGCTTCGAAGGACTACCCCCTATACCTGAGAGAAAGGCAGGCCGTCCAGACGCGCGGCCGGTGACAATCAATAGAGGCGGATCACATAATGGATATTGCGAACCCTTACCTGATGTTCCTTGGCGACGTGCCGGATGCGCTGGCGGCAAAGACAGCGCTCGGCGTGGTCGACTGGCGCCGGGACTGGTGCATCGGGCAGAATCGCCTGCCGGGCTGCCAGGCGGATGCCGGCCTGCCCGATATGACGATCCCGGCCGCGGCGAAGGCCGGCGCCAGGACCATGATCGTCGGCGCCGTGAATGCAGGAGGGCGCCTGCCGGATCACTGGGTTGCCTCCATCGTGGAAGCGCTTGACGCGGGGCTGGATGTGGCCAGCGGGCTGCATGTGCGCCTCGGCTCCATTCCCGCGATCAAGGAAGCAGCAGAGCGCAATGGCCGCCAGCTGTTCGACGTGCGCCACTCCGACATGACCTTCGCCACCGGCAAGGGCTCCAAGCGCAGCGGCAAGCGCATCCTCACCGTCGGCACCGATTGCTCGGTCGGCAAGAAGTACACCGCCCTCGCCATGGAGCGCGACATGCGCGCCCGCGGCTATGACTGCGACTTCCGCGCCACCGGCCAGACCGGCGTGTTCATTTCGGGCCGCGGCGTTGCCATCGACGCCGTGGTGGCCGATTTCATCTCCGGCGCCGTGGAATGGATTTCCCCGGCAGCGGACGAAAGCCACTGGGATGTGATCGAGGGTCAGGGCTCCCTGTTCCATCCGTCCTTCTCGGGCGTGACGCTTGGCCTGCTGCATGGCGCGCAGCCCGATGCCTTCATCGTCTGCCACGAGCCAACCCGCCGCACCATGCGCGGTGTGCAGACGCCCCTGCCCTCCATTCAGGAGGTCATCGACCTGACGATCCAGTGCGGCAAGCTGACAAATCCGGACATCCGTTGCATCGGCATTGCGGTGAATACGGCTGCCCTTGGCGATGCGGAAGCACAGGCCTATCTGGCGGAGCTTTCCGCAAAGTACAGCCTGCCCGCGACCGACCCCGTGCGCTACGGCATGGCCAAGGTGGTGGACAAGGTGGTTGAAATCTACGGCGAAGCCTGAGCCATGACATCGCCCCTCACCATCACGGCTGCGCATGAGCGCTTTGCCATCGAAGGCGGCTTCGCGATCTCGCGGGGCAGCCGCACCCATGCGGATGTGGTCACCGTCAGCATCAGCCGCGGCGGCCTCACCGGCCGCGGCGAATGCGTGCCCTACGCCCGCTATGGCGAGAGCATCGCCAGCGTGATGCAGCAGATCGAGGAGGCGGCAGCGCGCTTCGGTCAGGACATCAGCCGAACGCTGCTTCAGGCGGAAATGGAGGCAGGCGCGGCGCGCAACGCACTCGACTGCGCCCTGTGGGACCTTGAGGCCAAGACGGCCGGCACCAGTGCCGCGGCGCTCGCCGGCCTTGCCGGCATGAAGCCGCTGTTGACCGCCTATACGCTCAGCGTCGGCACGCCGGAGAGTATGGGGGCTGCCGCAGCCAAAGCGGCTTCCCGCCCGCTGCTGAAGGTGAAGCTGGCCGGACCGGGAGACGATGAGCGCATCGCCGCCGTCCGCGCCGCAGCACCGGAGGCAAGGCTGATCGTCGATGCCAACGAGGCCTGGGACGAAAGCTGCTTCGCGGTCAATATGGCGGCCTGTGTGGCCGCAGGCGTTGAACTGATCGAACAGCCCCTGCCGGCCGGCGATGACGGGCTTCTGGCCAGCGCAGAGCGGCCGATTGCGGTCTGTGCCGATGAAAGCCTGCACACCCGGCATGAGCTGGCGAGCCAGCGCCAACTCTACGATGCGGTCAACATCAAGCTCGACAAGGCCGGTGGCCTGACCGAAGCCCTGGCGCTGGCTGCAGATGCCAGAGCCCTGGGCTACAAGATCATGACCGGCTGCATGCTGGGCACGTCCCTCGGCATGGCCCCTGCCCTGCTCGTGGCCCAGACGGCCGATTTTGTCGATCTGGACGGCCCGCTGCTGCTGACCGCGGACCGGGACGGCGGCCTCACCTATGAAGGCAGCCTCGTCTATCCGCCACAGGCCAGCCTCTGGGGCTGAGCCCCCGGGAACCGAAGCGTCTCATACCAAGGCATTCGATGCCGACGCATCACGCCTTGAAAATGCTCAAGCGCCGCAAGGGTTTAACCAATGCTCGATGAGAAAAGCTCATCGAGCATTGATATCAGTCCGCCGCCCGTGTCTGACAGCCGGGGTGTCGGGCAAGGAAGAGAAGCCCGATCAGGGCCGCCGCCGCCATCACCGACATGGCGTAAAAGGCAAAAGCAGGCGCTGCCGCATAAAGCGGCCCGCTGAACCATGTGGCCGTCGCCGTCAGAAACCCGGTGGACGTTGCCATCAGGCTCTGCCCTGTCGCAGACCAGCGCATGGGCACGGCCTGCGCAATCAGCGCAACGCCTCCCAGATGCACGGCCCCAAAGGACAGCCCGTGCAGGGTCTGCATCGGCACGATGAAGGCCGGATCCTGCACATGGGTAAACAGCGCCCAGCGAAGCACCGAGCCTGCGGTCCCGATGATGATCAGACGCATGGGCGTCAGCCAGGCCGGCAGCCTTGCCGCAAACAGGAAGAGCAGGATCTCCGCCGTCACGCCGACGGACCAGAGCGGCCCCATCAGATGCTCTGGTACGCCCGTCTTGGTCCAGTAAATCGTTGAAAACGCATAATAAGCCGAATGCGCCGCCTGCGAGAGGCCGATGAGCGTGACCAGCGCCAGAAACCAGGGCTCACGGAAAACAGCAGGCTTCTTGTCTGCCGCCTGCGCCGCTGCGGAGGCCTCCCGGGCTTCACGTTCAGGATTGCGCATCGGGGGCAGCGTCCCGGCCACGAGCACGGTCGCCGCCATCGAGCCAAGGATACCGGCAAGATAGGGCATTTCCGTGTGCGGCATCATCAGCCATCCGGCAAGAACAGTGCCTGCCACGAAAGCCGCAGAACCCCAGAGACGCATGCGCCCATAGGGGGCGCCGGTCTGGCGCACGACATCCAGCGCGTATCCATCGGCCAGCGGCACAATCGGCGCCCAGCAGACCATCAGCCCCATCACCGCAACCACCGCCAGAACATAACTTGACGTAAAGGCAAATAGCGCAAGAAAAGCCATACCCATCAAAGAGTAAAAGCAGATCGAAAGACGGCGCAGGCCAGTCTTGTCGGAGAGTCCCGTCAGAAATGGAGAGGCTGCAATCTTTGCATATGTACCAATTGCGAGAGCAAATGAGACTTCCGTAACTGAGTATGATCTATTTGCAAGAATGATCGGAAAAAATGGGAGGAATAGTCCCGTACCGACAAAATTGACACCATAGAGAGCACTCACCCGGGGGGCGAGCCCAACTTGGAACATCTTCATGAAGGATCGAACCTTGACGGCCTAAAGGGATGTTAACTTCTTGGGCCTACTATACCGCATGAGTTGGAGGAACATTCGAATCGAATGTCCGCTGCAGCGAATAGGACGCCGAGACGATACGATGGCAGAAACCGAACCGCCAGTCCTGATACCGGAGCACGAGTATCTCACACTGGAGCAGACCCTTTCGGAATCGGATCGCGGCCGCCGCTTTCTGACCGAATATCTGCGCCGCCACCGCAGCTCCGAAACAAATTCCATTCTTGATGCCATCGCCCGGCTTGAGAAGATGATGCGCCGGGAACGCAGCGTTCCCGATCTCAACCGCATCCGCCTCGACATTGCCGACATGCATGAGGCGATCGAACGCACCAAGCGTGAGATTTCCAACATCAAGAAGGAAGACGAGGAGAGCAACCGTTTCACGGATGCCTCGCACGAGCTGGATGCGATCATCACGCAGACGGAAGGCGCGACGCAGGACATCCTGAACGCTGCAGAAAAAATCCAGGAATATGCCTGGACCCTGCGCGAAAACGGCGCGGACGAAGCGGTGTGCGACGATATCGATGCCAAGGCCACCGAAATCTTCATGGCCTGCTCCTTCCAGGATCTCACCGGCCAGCGCACCCAGAAGGTGGTGCATGTTCTGCGCTACCTCGAAAGCCGCATCAACCTGATGATCGGCATCTGGGGCATCGAGGACGTGAATGCCGACGATACCGCCGGCCCGGTCGATTCCCGCCCGGATGCGCATCTCCTCAACGGCCCGCAGCTTGCCGGCAAGGGCGTCAGCCAGTCTTTCGTCGATGACGTGATGGGCGGAGAAGCAGAAGACCAGAGCAGCGGTTTCTTCAGCGTCGAATTCGGCAATGAGCCAGCCGCTCCGGCTCCTTCCCCGGCGGCCAAGGCTGCAGCGGCCCAGGCTGCAAAGCCCGCCGCCAAGGCAGCTCCTGCCCCCGCGAAGATCGAAGAAGACCAGCATGTCGATCAGCTGGATGCAGCCACGATCGACGCCATTTTCGAGCAGACAGACGAAGCCTTTGCTGGCGAAGCCGGTTTCGATGACCCGGAACAGGAAATGGGCGAGGACGACATCGCCAAGCTGTTCGACATGGGCGGCGGTGATGAGACCCCGGCGGAAGAAACCCAGGCAGATGCCGAATGGGAAGCTGCCGAGGAATTTTCCGAGGACGAAGACCCGCTGGCCATGCTGACCGAGAGCGAGCGTCAGGCCCTGTTCAGCTGACCGTTCCAGAAACAGCACAATCCAAGGAAAACCCCGGCCACACCGGGGTTTTCGCATGTTTGAGACCTGATGAACCTGCTCAGACAGCCAGCGCCCTTGCAAGCGTTTCCGGATCGATGTTGCCGCCGGACAGGATCGCCACGACAGGGCCGTTCCCGGCGGGCATCTTGCCGAAGAGCACCGAGGCAAGCGCCACCGCTCCGCCCGGCTCCACCACCAGCTTCAGTTCGCGGAAGGCAAAGGCAACAGCGGCCAGGGCTTCGTCATCGCTCACCACCAGTCCGCGCGCCTTGCGGCGGGTCAGGACCTCGAAAGAGAGTTCGCCCGGGCTTTCGGTGAGGATCGCATCGCAGACCGAGCCGGAGCCACTGGCATTCACCTCGCGCCGCCCGCTGGCGAGCGAGCGGGCATAGTCGTCAAAGCCTGCCGGTTCGCAGGTATAGACCACGGCACCGGGCAGCCCCTCTTCCAGCCCCAGCGCCACACCGCTGGTGAGCCCGCCGCCGCCCGTGCAGGCTGCGACGGCTTCGATATCAAGACCGAGCGCTGCGGACTGGCGGACGATTTCAAGACCAATCGTGCCCTGCCCGGCAATGACGCCCCGGTCATCATAGGGATGCACGAAAGTGGCGCCGTTTTCCTCACAGATGGCCTTGGCGATGGCGATCCGGTCTTCGACGCCGCGCTTGTAGGTGACGACCCGGGCCCCCATCTCCGCCGTGCGCTTCAGTTTGATGGCAGGCGCATCCTCCGGCATCACGATGACGGCAGGCATGCCGAGGATGCGCGCCGCCTCCGCCACGCCTTGCGCATGATTGCCCGAAGAGCAGGCCACAACGCCGGCCGCACGCTCCCCCTCCGGGATCTGCGACAGACGGTTGAAGGCACCGCGGAACTTGAAGGAGCCCGTCCGCTGGAGATTTTCAGGCTTCAGCCAGACCTTCCGCCCCGCCGCTTCATCCAGCACCTTGAAGGACAGGAGCGGCGTTTCAAAAGCATGGCCTTGCAGCCGTGCGGCCGCGGCCTTCACATCATCAAGCGAGAGGGTACCTGTCATGGCCGGTCTCCGGAAATATGCGATTTCCGAGACCTAGCAACAGCTTGGCCATGCGGCAACGAAAGGCTTGTCACCGTGGCAATTCAGGCCGGGACAGGCTCAAGCGGGGACAGGCTCTGGCAGCTTGCCATCGTGGCGCGAACTATAGGCGTCAATGGCATTGTCGAGGAACTGGCGGGAGCTTGCCTCCCAGCTGAAGCCAAGCGCCACCTGGCGGCAATAGCTGCGGGGAATATCAAGAGCGGCAAGGGCTGCCGCCTGCAGGTCCGTATCGAGAACCCCTGCGCCGCTGTCGCCGATGACATCCAGCGGCCCCATCACAGGATAGGCCGCAACCGGCACGCCGCAGGCCAGCGCCTCCAGCAGCACATTGCCGAACGTATCCGTCAGCGAGGGGAAGACGAAGACATCGGCCGAAGCATAGGCACGGGCCAGATCTTCGCCCGTCTTGGGACCTGTGAAAAGCACGTCCGGATAGGCCTTGCGCAATGTCTCCAGCTGCGGGCCACTGCCGACGACCACCTTGCTGCCGGGCAGATCCAGATTGAGGAAAGCCTCGATGTTCTTTTCCACCGCCACCCGGCCCACATTCATGAAGATGGGGCGCGGCAGATCCGGCGGCAGGACAGAGCCCTCATAGGGGCGGAACAGCTCCGCATCCACCCCGCGCGACCAGCGCATCAGATGGGTGAAACCACGCTCGGCCAGATCCTTCTCCAGGCTGCCGGTCGCCACCATGCAGCCCTGCCCGGCATTGTGGAAGCGCCGCAGCCACCTGTAGGTGACAGACACCGGCACCGGCAGGCGCGCCGCCAGATATTCCGGAAAGCGCGTGTGATAGCTCGTCGTGAAGACCTTGCCCTGCTTCAGCGCGACAGAGCGGGCCATCAGACCCAGCGGGCCTTCGGTGGCAATGTGCAGATGGTCACAGGCGAACCGGTCCATGATCGCTGCCACGCGTGCGCGGGTGGTCAGCGACAGACGGATTTCCGGATAGGTGGGGCACGGCAGGGTGCGGAAGAGCTGCGGCGTCAGAAACTCAACGCGCAGACCCATGCGCAGCAACTGGTTCGCGGTCAATTCCAGAGAACGGACCACACCATTGATCTGCGGATGCCAGGCGTCTGTGACGATGAGAATAGATGTCATGCCGCGACGGAGCGCTCCCCCATCCCCTGTTCCGCCTGCTGTTCGGCCGGACGCTGCACCCATCTGATAACCTCGAACGTTCCGTCGTGATGCTCGGCAACCGCCGTGCAGCTTTCGACCCAGTCACCGGTGTTGATGTAGTGGATGCCGTCGATATCATGACTGGCGGCATGGTGAATGTGGCCGCAGATGACCCCGTGAACGCCCTTGCGGCGGGCTTCATCGGACAGGGCGTCCTCGAAGCGGCCGATGAAGTTCACGGCGTTTTTCACCTTCAGCTTTGCCCAGGCCGAGAGTGACCAGTAGGTGAGGCCGAGACGGCGGCGCACAAGATTGAAGCCGGTATTGAGCGCCAGCGCCGTCACATAGGCCTTGTCGCCGAAGAAGGCGAGCCACTTGGCATGACGGATGACCACGTCGAACTGGTCACCGTGGATGACCAGATACTCGCGCCCGTCTGCGGCCGTATGCACGACACTGTCCGCCACCTCGACGCCGCCGAAATGGGTCCCGAGGAAGTCCCGCAGGAATTCGTCATGATTGCCGGGAATATAGAAGATGCGCGCACCCTTGCGGGCCTTGCGCAGGATCTTCTGGATCACGTCATTATGCGCCTGCGGCCAGTACCAGCTGCGCTTCAGCCGCCAGCCGTCGACAATATCGCCGACCAGATACACGGTCTCGGCGTCATTGTACTTCAGGAAGTCGAGCAGAAGATCTGCCTGGCATCCGCGCGTCCCAAGATGAACATCCGAAATGAACAGGGCCCGGTAATGCTGGCCCTCCTGCAGAGCTGTCATGTCTGGCGCTCCCGATTACCTTTTGCCCCCTTAGACGCGATTCAGGTATCAGGATTATGACAGCAAAGTTTTTCACAAGCAGACGCCCAGTTTTCTGGCGAAATTTATTATTGAACAAAAGACATTTACGGAAAAATGCGACAGTTCAATGAATGACCGGAACGGACGTTTGTCCCGGAAATGCAAACGGCCGGCACCCGCGGGTACCGGCCGTCTTTGATACCGCTGGATAGGCGGTCAGAAGCGGTAGCGCATGGCAGCGCTGACGATGTTGACCGAGGCATCCGCCTTGCCGGCGAACACGATGGGCGCAGCCGCGCTGTAGTCCTGGTGCCCCGGCGCGATACGAATATTCGCATCGCGGCCGATGATGTGGGTGTAGCCCAGGTCGAAGGCCAGATTGTCCAGCACCTTGTAGCTGGCACCCGCGCTCAACCAGATCCGGTCACTGTCCGGCAGGCGGGCGGAGCGGATCTTGTCGTCAATGGGCGACCATTCATAGGCCGCACCTGCCCGAACAGTCAGGTGCTCGTTGACATCATATTCCGCACCCAGAGCCGCAAACCAGCCGTCGTTGTAGTTGAACTTCAGCGTGGTCAGCGTGGCGCCATTGGCCTGAAGCGTGACCTTGGGCGACTTCAACCGGCTCCAGTTGGCCCACTCCACGGTGCCAAGCACGCGAAAGCTGTCGGTGATGCGCTGCTTGGCAGACAAGGTGACGGTTTCGGGCGTGATCAGCGAGGCATAGATCGGAACTGCAGCGGCCGACGTGATCGTCCCGTCAAGATCGTGAGCCACACCCGAACGGTAGCCGAGACCGAACTCGGTACCGGCAAAGGGCTTGTAGATCACGCCTGCGGTAACACCCACGCCGATGTTGTCGCCTTCAAGCGTCGTGACGGGCGGCGTGGTGGAAGCATTCGTACCTGTTCTCAGCCGCACGCTGAAATACTGCACCTGCACACCCGCGCCAAAAGCCAGCTGGTCATTCACCTTATAGCCGACCATCGGGTTGGCGTTGATCGAGAACGCCTTCGAGCCCGCATTGTAGGTCTGGCCTGCCCAAGGCACGCCGCCATCCGGTTTGGTCGAAAGACCGAACGGCGCATTCACGGCAAGACCAAAGAATACCTGATCGTTGACGTTGTATGCCGTGTAGCTGGAGCCGATCCAGGCATCGGACGCAATGTCGCCGCCGTTGCCATAGGCGCGCAACGTGGAGGTCGAATCAAGATTGATATTGGCCTTGGGCGCAATCAGCGCGTGATGGGACTCGGTGGTGATGCCCAAGCCTGCACCTGTGATCGCCGCCGGGTTCCAGAACATCGACGAGATCGACGGACCGGTCGTTGCATTACCGGCGAAGGACATACCTTGATAATAAGCGCTCTGCTCACGCAGCGCAAAACCGCCTGCATAAGCCTGCCCCGCAACAGAGATCATCCCGATGGCGGTGGTGCACAGAGCCAGCGTCTTGCTGATACGAACCATGTTGCTCAAACCCTCCCAAGCATTCTCAAAGCCCTGCCAAGCTTTGTTCCTCAGGATCAACGGTCAGGCAAAATTCAGGATAGATCAATTGCAAAAGAACGCATGGCCGAGAACTTAGGATTTATGCTGCATTGCATCAATCCGGAAAACCAGCCTGCATTCCCTTTGGGAAGCTCAGCCCTGAATGACGGAAATATGTCATATTCAGCAGGATTGAGCGCTTCAAACCCCGCCTGCATTTCAGTTGCACATTTTTTAGTCAGATTTTCAATGATTTCACGCCGTTTCGTTTTCCAACGCCATGTTGCAGGATAGCAACAATTTGAGCTGCTAGACGGCAGGTTGCAGATGCCGCATGGCTCACACCAGATCCCAGAGAAGCTGGCGCACTCCCTGAAAATGCTCAAGACGCGCAAAACCCGGGCCTAAACCGGTAGTCACTCCCGGTGAGTCACTTCCAGTGAGTCACTTCCAGTGAGTCGGGGCCTGCCTGGAGTCTGTCAGGCCTTGTCGGCATCGCGCGCGGCAAGGAACCGCTGTACGGAGACCCGGCTCCAGGGCGCCAGCCGCGCCAGCGCCTTGCTGTAGCTGGCGTGGATGCGGGCTGTAAGCTCGTCCTTGGCCGCAAGCTCTCCCAGCACCAGCTCTGTTTCGCGGCGCAGCGCATCCAGCACGTCTTCGGGATAGAAGCGCAGCAGCACCCCGTCGTCCTTCTGCAGGCTCGCAAGGCTGCCCGCATTCATCCATTCGCTTTCGGCCAGCGAGCGCCCGTTCTCGGCCTTGCAGGCCTCCAGAACGATGGTTCTGAGATCTTCCGGCAGCCCTTCCAACGCATTCCTGTTGAACAGCGCCTCGCCGGTGCCGTTCGGCTCGTGGAAGCCGGGGGCATAGTAGAACTTGGCCACCTTCTGGAAGCCCATGGCCTGATCGCTCCACGGGCCCAGAAACTCGGTTGCGTCGATGAGACCGGATTGCAGCGCCGGAAAGATTTCACCCGGCGGCAGGGCGACTGGAGTTGCCCCCAAGCGGCGCATGACCTCGCCGCCCAATCCGGGCATGCGGATCTTCAGGCCGGCAAGATCATCAAGCGTGTTGATTTCCTTGCGGAACCAGCCGCCCATCTGCACGCCGGTGTTGCCCGCCATCACCGGCTTGATGCCGAAGGGGGCGTAAAGCTCGTCCCACAGCGCCTGCCCGCCACCCTGCTCGATCCAGGTGATGTGCTCGAGCGGCAGAAGACCGAAGGGAATCGCCGTAAACCAGACGGCGGCCGGCATCTTGCCCTGCCAGAAGAAGGAGGCCGTGTGCGCCACCTGTGCCGTACCGGCTGACACGGCATCGAACACACCGAGCGGCGGCACCAGTTCGCCGGCCGCAAAGAGCCGCACCCGCATGCGCCCGCCCGACATTTTCTCGATCCGGTCGCAGATCGTCTGGGCGGTCGTGCCCGGTCCCGGCAGGTTCTTCTGCCAGGAGGTCACCATCTTCCACTCGATCACCGCTGCGCCCGTATTGGCAAGCGCAGGCGCGGCCAGCAGCGAAGCGGCGCTGACCGCGCCCAGCTTGAGGGCCTGACGGCGCGAGGCGAACGGCTTGTTCTCAGTCGGCATGGCTTGTCTCCCAGAGCGCGTGGAAATGATGCACGGGCCCATGGCCTTCACCGATCTTGAGATCATCGGCCGCGCGGATGGCATGGGTCACATAGAGCTTCGCCCCGGCAACCGCATCCGGCAGCGAAAAGCCTTTGGCAAGGCCCGCAGCAATGGCGGACGACAGGGTGCAGCCGGTTCCGTGGCTGTTGCGCGTGGCATGGCGGGGGGCAGTGAACCACTGTTCGCGTCCATCGCGGGTCAACAGCAGATCCTCGCTCTCCGGCCCCTCCCCGTGGCCGCCCTTCAGCAGCACGGCCCTGGCGCCCAGATCCAGCAGCGCCTGCGCCTGAGCGCGCATGCCCTCCCGGCCCTGTGCGATCTCGGTATTCAGCATGCGGGCAGCTTCCGGCAGGTTCGGCGTGATCAGCTGCGCGCGCGGCAGCAGTTCCGCAATCAGCACGGAGACCGCTTCCGGCACCAGCAGCGGGTCGCCGGAGGCTGCGACCATCACCGGATCGAGCACCACATTGGAGGCTTCATGCGCATCCAGACCTTCGGCCACGGCACGGATCACGTCCGGACGCGACAGCATGCCGATCTTGATGGCATTGACCTTGAGATCGGACAGCACCGCATCCATCTGCCCCCGCACGAAGGCAGGGGGAATGTCATGAATGGCGCTGACGCCGAGCGTGTTCTGCGCCGTCAGTGCGCTCAGCACGCTGGCGCCATAGACACCGAGCGCCGAGAAGGTCTTGAGATCAGCCTGGATACCGGCTCCGCCGCCGGAATCCGAGCCTGCGATGGTCAGGGCAATGGCAGTCATGGTTCCTCCTGAAATCAGGCTGGCAGCAGCTCAGGCGAGCCGCAGGTGCGCGCCAATCTGCGGCGCATCAAGCCCGTAAAGGGCATCAAGGAATGCCGGGACGAAACTGCCCGGCCCGGCGGCTGTCACGGCAGCCCTTTCTCCGGCAATCGCCATGATGGACAGCGCCGCAGCCGCAGCCACCACCGGATCCGGCTCCACGGCAAGTGCAGCCGCAGCCACCGCTCCGGCAGCACATCCGGTCGCCGTCACCTTGCCCATCAGCGGATGGCCATTGGCAAGGCGCAGGCCTTGCGTGCCGCTGCTGATGTCATCCACAGCACCCGTCATTGCAACGGGAAGCCCCAGCTGGCGGGAAAGTTCCAGAACTGACGCCCCGCCGCCAAGAGCTGCAAGCTCCCCGGCGTTGATCTTCAGCAAGGACGGCTTCAGCGCCAGCAGGCGCCGGGCCTCACTCAGGCGCGGCGGCGAACGGTCGGCAAAGACGGGATCCAGCACCCAGGGCTTGCCCTCGCCAGCTGCAATGCTGATAGCGCGGTTTGCGGCTTCCTTGCGCGCTTCGTCCAACGTGCCGAGGTTGACCAGCAGCGCCTGCGCAGAAGCCGTGAAGAAGGGCACTTCTTCCGGCGAAATCGTCATGGACGGAATGGCGCCCAGCGCCAGCAGCACATTGGCGGTGAAGGCCTGCGCCACGGCATTGGTGAGGCAATGCACACGGGGCGCAGATACGCGGATCTTCTCCAGCACCTCCGCCGTGCGCAAAGCCAGCTGATCTGCAGTGATGTGAGACCTGGCAGCAGCATCCGCTGCGCCGCGTGCCGTTTGACCGCTCATCATCCCAAATCCCTCCGCCGGTACAAGCCGGATCAGGTTCAAGGAGTTGGCACCATCGCCTCTCAGCCCGGCGCATCCGGCGGGCACCCCCATGAGACGGCAAAGAGCTACCAAGCCCGGTCCGGCTTGGCAAGCATGCTCTGCCGGCGGCAAGCGAGCGCAGCGATTGACTGGCGGCGGCGGATCGGCCATGTCCTTTGACAGGACAGCCCTCAGGAGCACGCCATGAAGCCCTTCTTCATCATGATCAAATGCCACCTCGGCGAGACCTACAAGGTCGCCAATGCCATTGCGGATGCCGAGATCGCTTCGGAAATCTACTCCACGAGCGGCGACTATGACCTGCTGGTGAAGGTCTATATCGAGGATGGCGAGGACATCGGCCACTTCGTCAACGAGAAGCTGCATTGCCTCGAAGGCATCCGCGACACCCGCACCATCATCACCTTCAAGGCATTCTGAGACACCATTCAGCCTGCACCGGGCGATGAAAGCCGGGGCGCAGGCTGAGGGTCAGGGCCGCAGCGGCGAGGAGGCCTTGCGCGCCCGGCTGTCGTCCTTGCCCAGCGCCCGTTCGCGGTAGATGACGAAGAGGCCCGCCGCCACCACGATCAGCGCACCGGCCACCACCTGCCAAACCGGAATGTCGCCAAAGATCGCCCAG
Source organism: Pannonibacter sp. I15F10I1 (assembly GCF_900185665.1). Lineage (NCBI taxonomy): Bacteria > Pseudomonadati > Pseudomonadota > Alphaproteobacteria > Hyphomicrobiales > Stappiaceae > Pannonibacter > Pannonibacter sp. I15F10I1. The sequence goes on along the minus strand of NZ_FYAN01000008.1, from coordinate 239,212 downwards.
CTGAGCAGCACCGCCCACAGCAGGTTGGCATAGTCGAAGGGCGCGATGGTTGAGGCATCGGCATAGCGGTAGCTCTCGGTCATGACGATCTGGCCCACACCGCCCGCAAGCCCGACGAAGACGAGCAAGGCTGCCGTTCTTCCATCCGGAATGACCCAGGCATAATCGGTAAAGATCCAGCCAAACGGAATGGTCGAAAGCGAAAGCAATGAGGCACAGCCGGAAAACCAGATGACAATGGTGCTGGTGCGCTCGGTCTCGCAGAGCTTGCGCACGAAGATCATCGCCATGGCCGTGCAGAAGGCGCCAGCGGCCGCAGCTGCCGCGCCGAACCAGGCATCGCCGCTCATTTCCGTGCCGCCCATATGCGGGGACAGGATGACGACAATGCCGAGGAACCCGATGATAACCGCCGTCCAGCGGTAGATGCGCACCGTCTCGCCAAGGAAGAAGAAGGCCAGAACCACCGTGAACAGCGGTGCGGCAAAGCCGATGGCGGTCGAGTCGGCGATGGGCAGATATTTCAGCGAGGTGAAGGCAAACAGCATGGCCGCAATGCCCGCCATGGCACGCCCCACATGGCCAAGCGGCTGGCGGGTATGAAGAGAGCCGGTCAGCTCACCGCGCAGCGCCACGAGCAGCAGCACCGGAAACAAACCGAAGAAGTTGCGGGCAAAGACGATCTCGCCGATCGGCACGCTTTCTGTGGTGATCTTCAGGGCCACCGCCATGCTGGCGAAGGTGAAGGTGGAGCACAGCTTCAGCGCAATGCCCAGGACGGGCCTTTGTGACGTCAGCACTGCGGCTTGCGGCGGAACGGAAGCACCCTCACCGGAAGCCAATACGCGGCTTTCCGCCTCGCCCTCGTCAGGAGCGTTCGAATCCCTCATGGCCATGTGATCGTCCAAAGGTCCGGCGCCGGGGCGGGCATGAAGAGACGGGGCGCCGGTCCCAAGCCTCATCTCAAATCTGCGGGTGCCGTGGCAACTTCGCCGTGCGCACCATGCATGCTACTGTATACAAGGGTAGCAAACCGGTCTCGAAATTCCAGACCATATTGCCGCAGCTTACAGAATTTTACGCTGCCGGGCGGAAGAGGCAACCGGCGATGGTCCAAATGAGGGGGCAGCGCAGTCACCTGCGCTGCCCGGTTTCGCATTGCGTTGTCAGACGCGGGCGGCCTGAATGGCCTGCCAGACCCGGTGCGGGGTGGCGGGCATGTCGATATGCTCCACCCCTGCCCCATCGCGCAGCGCCATCTGCAGGGCATTCATCACAGCCGCGCAGCCGCCGATGGTGCCAGCCTCGCCAGCGCCCTTGATGCCCAGCGCGTTGGTGGTGGACGGCACGTTCTTCGTCTCGAAGTGAATGTCCGGCAGGTCCGATGCCCGGATCAGGCGGTAATCGAGCAGCGAGGCCGTCAGCAGCTGGCCATCGGCATCGAACACCGTCTCCTCGCACAGGGCCTGACTGATCGCCTGCACCGTGCCGCCGATGACCTGTCCGGCGAGCAGAACCGGGTTCACCGTGACGCCGAAGTCATCAACGATGGTGTAGTTCAGCAATTCCACATCGCCCGTTTCCGGGTCCACTTCCAGCTCGCAGACATGCGTGCCGTTCGGATAGGTCGCTTCGGCCTGCTTCACCTCTTCCTGACCGGCGAGTTTTTCACCCGCTGCAGCGGCAACCGCAGCCAGCGAAACGGAACGGTCGGTACCGACGACACGGACCTCTCCATCCACCAGCTCCAGATCCTCAATGCCGGTTTCCAGCTGATCGGCGGCCTTTTCCTTGATCTTGCGGACAAGGCTCTTCGAGGCTTCCAGCACCGACGGCAGGCCGAGCGGAATGGAGCGGGAGCCGCCCGTGCCGCCGCCCTGACGCACCCGGTCGGTATCGCCCTGGATCACCTCGATCTGGCCGATATCAAGCCCCAGCTGTTCGGCGATCACCTGCGAATAGGCGGTGGCATGGCCCTGACCGTTGGTCTGGGTGCCGATCAGCAGCGTCACCGTGCCATTGCCGTTCAGTTCCACCGTCGCCTCTTCCCCGCCGGGGAAGGCGCAGGCCTCGATGTAGCTGCAAAGACCGATGCCGCGGTATTTGCCGCGAGCAGCACTTTCCGCCTGGCGGGCGGCAAAACCGCTCCAGTCCGACACCTCAAGCGCCTTGTCCATGTGCCCAGCAAAATCACCGGTGTCATACATGCGGCCCGTCGCCGTGGTGTAGGGCAGCGCGCTGGAGGGCACGAAGTTGCGGCGGCGGATTTCCGCCGTGCCAAGGCCGGTCTCAAGTCCTGCCTTCTCGATCAGCCGTTCGATCAGATAGGCCGCTTCCGGACGGCCCGCACCGCGGTAGGCATCAGTCGGCACCGTGTGGGTGTAGACGCCGGTCGCCGTGACGAAAAGCGCCGGAATATCATAGAGCCCCGTGGACATGGACGTGCCGACGAAGGGGATGAACGGGCCATACTGGTGCAGATAGGCACCCATGGCCGCCAGCACCTGGATGCGCAGGCCAAGGATGCGGCCATCGGCATCCAGCGCCAGGTCGGCGGTGGTGATGTTGTCGCGGCCATGCGCGTCGGTGACGAAGTGGTCCATGCGGTCGCCGGTCCACTTCACCGGACGGCGCAGCTTCTCCGCCGCAAACAGGCAGAGCGGATATTCCCGGTAGACGAACATCTTGGTGCCGAAGCCGCCGCCCACTTCCGGGGTGATGATGCGCAGCCGTGCCGGATCGATGCCGAGGATATCCTTGGCGATGATGTCCCGCTGGCCATGGCCGCCCTGCGTGCCCGCCGTCAGCGTGTAGCGGCCGCTGTCCGCATCATATTCGGCAAGGCAGGCGCGCGGCTCCATGTAGTTGGCCACGAGCCGGTTGTTGACGAGACGGATAGAGGTGACATGCGAGGCGTTGCGGAAGGCTTCTTCCGTCTTCGCCTCATCGCCATGGCCGAGGCGGAACGCCTTGTTGGTGCCATGCTCCGGCCAGACAAGCGTTGCCCCGTCCTGAGCCGCCTCCTCGATATCGACGATCACATCGAGCGGCTCATAATCCACCTCGATCAGTTCCGCCGCCGACTTGGCCGCATTGACGCTGTCAGCGACGACGAAGGCAATGGCATCGCCCACGTGGCGGACGGTATCGGTGCAGAGCACGGGCCGCACGGGGCACCAGTGCATGGTGCCGTCCAGCTGCTTCATCACCGCCTTCACCGGCATCGGCTTCATGCCGTCAAGGTCAGCCGCGGTCAGCACCATCGCCACACCCGGATGGGCGCGGGCCTCATCGAGACCGGAGACGGAAATCCGGGCATGCGCCATGGCGGAGCGCAGCACATAGGCATGCAGCGTGCCCTCGGGGGCAAAGTCATCCGTGTAGCGGCCTGTGCCGGTGATCAGGGCAGGATCTTCCTTGCGGCGGACCGGGGCACCGATCCCGAATTTCTTCGGCGTCATCTGGTTCATCTGGAAACGGCCTCGATTGTTATGGGCTGATGCAGCCATGCGGCGCGTGGGGATTGGCCTGAAGGGGCTGCGAAGCTTGTCTTGTCAGACAAGAATGTTGTGCCGGACCGTGAAACGTCAACCCCGAATTAGAGGCAAGACGCTCGATCCTCATATCCGCATGAATGACAAGGGGCCCGCCGGTGGTATCCGGCGGGCCCCTCATCGGGATCAGGGTCAGGCGTCAGGCGGCCGGCTGATTGGCAGCAGCCGCAGCCCGCTTGGCAGCTTCTTCCTCGACCAGTTCCTTCTTGGACAGCTTGCCCACCATGGTCTTGGGCAGCGCATCACGGAACTCGATCTCGCGCGGCAACTCAATGGCAGAGAGGTGATCCTTGAGGAAGGCGCGCATTTCCTCCTGCGTGACCGTGGCACCGGCCCGCAGCTTGACGAAGGCCTTGGGCGCCTGTCCCCGGTACTCGTCCGGAACCGCGATCACGATGGCCTCTTCGACGCCTGCGTGCTGATACAGGGCTTCCTCGATCACGCGCGGATAGACGTTGTAGCCCGAGCAGAGGATGAGGTCCTTGATCCGGTCCACCAGATAGATGAAACCGTCCTTGTCCGCATAGCCCACGTCGCCGGTGTGCAGGAAGCCGTTCTCGATGGTGCGGGCGGTTTCCTCGGGCCGCTTCCAGTAGCCCTTCATCACCTGCGGCCCCTTGACCACCAGTTCCCCCTTCTCGCCCTGCGGCACAGTGCTGGAGAGATCGTCCAGCGCCCGGAATTCCGCCAGCGTGCCGGGGGCCAACTGGCCGATGGAACCGGCGCGGCGGCGCTCGTCCAGGGGATTGCATGAGACAACCGGCGAGGTTTCCGTCAGTCCGTAGCCTTCCACGAGGATGCAGCCGGTGATCGTCTCGAACTTCTCCTTCACCTCAACCGGCAGCGGCGCGCCGCCGGAGATGCACAGCTTCACGCTGGTCAGGTCATAGGAGACGGTGAGCGGTGAATTGTTGATTGCCGTGTAGATCGTCGGGACGCCCGGGAACAGCGTCGGACGGGTGCGCTTGATGGTATCCAGCAGCAGCTTCATGTCGAAGCGCGGCATCAGAACCATCTGCGCGGCCAGCACGACAGCAAGGTTCTGCGCCACGGTCATGGCAAAGACGTGGAAGAAGGGAATGACGCAGAGCATCCGCTCCTTGCCCTTCTCCGCCGCATGGAAAATGTCCTTCATCTGCTCGATGTTGGCGGACAGATTCGCATGCGTCAGCATCGCGCCCTTCGGCACGCCGGTGGTGCCGCCGGTATATTGCAGCACCGCCACGTCCTCGGCCGGATCGATGGCGACCGGTACCGGATTGGCGCCCCGGTTCAGCAGGGCCGCATAGGGCACGTGGCCGCTGTCCGCCTTCCAGGCGGCCCGGTCCTTGCCCTTGAACAGGGTGAACAGCGCCCGCTTTACTGCAGGCAGGATATCGGCCATCGGGCAAACGATGAGCCTGTCCAGGATGCCATCCTTGCGCACCGCCTCGACCTTGTCATAGATGACCTTGAGGTCGAGCGTGACCATGATGCGCACTTCCGCATCCCGCGCCTGAAAGGCGATCTCGCGCTCCACATAAAGCGGGTTGAAATTGACGACCGTTGCCCCGGCCTTCATCAGCGCGAAGTAGAAGACTGTGTAGTAAGGCGTGTTGGGCAGGCACAGGCCAACCTTCGTGCCTTTGGTGACCCCCAGTGCCTGCAGGCCTGCGGCAACGCGGTTCACCAGGGCACCGAGCTCACCATAGGTCCAGGTCTTGCCAAGAAAGTCGACAGCCGGGCTCCTGCCATAAGCTGCGACGGTTTCCTCCAGATATTCATGCAGCGGGCGGGGCCTGAAAGCCGCGACCCATTCCTCCACTTTCGCCATGGCGGTCTCCAATCGAGATTCTGCGCCACCTGGAAAACCCCGGCCCGGGAGCCCAACTCCCGGCTTGCGCTCACCAGCGCAACCTCCCTGCCTGCGGCATTCCAGGTTGATACCCCTGCCTGGGGCGTCCTCCTACAGATTTGACGTTCCTTCCGTTTACGTCAACCTGCGACGTAACGGCACCTGCGACTTTTTTTCTGAAATGTCTGGAGAGCCGGCCTTCAGCCGTACCTGAACGCGATTTCGGATTTCACATTTCGGATGGCATTTCCGGCACCAGGGGAAGATTGCTTCAGCACATTACCCCTAGTTGAAATTGCCATCTCCTCAAAACGTGTAAGGGAATCTAATATCCCAGAAGCTGCAGTTTGACGCAGTGCAGCAACGAAAATGGTTGACTGCACGCCTTAAGCATCAAATAATTAAATCAACAAAAATTATTCGGTGCTGGCGCGGCTTCATATCGGCCACCAGGGAGGACGCTGAATGGCAGGAAACGTCACAAGCGGGAGAGGCAGCAATTCGGCGCAACTGCGCCGTTACAACGAACGTATCGTGCTGCAGATCCTGCGCCGCGCCGGGGAAGCCTCCAAAGCAGAGCTCGCCCGCGCAGCCAACCTGACCAATGCGGCGATTGGCGCCATCATCCAGGAACTGGCCCAGGACGGCCTGATCGAGGAAGTCGGCAAGCGGCACGATGGCGGCCGCGGCCAGCCGGCCACGATCCTGCGCCTCGCCACACGCGGTGCCTTCGGCTTCGGCGTCCGCCTCGGCCGCGCCGGGATCGAGACCGTGCTGGTTGATTTCGCCGGCCGCATCATCGGGCGCAGCTACCACGACATGATCCTGCCGCTTCCCTCCGTTGCGGTGGACATGATCCGGCAGGACATCGAGAGGCTGCAGGACCTTCTGTCCCCGGCCGAGCGCCGCCGCCTGACCGGCATCGGCCTTGCCCAGCCGTTCAATCTGGGCGCGTGGCTGCAGCAGCTTGGTCTTCCTGCAGAGAACTTCAAGCCGTGGGACGAGGTGGACTTCGCTGCAAGCCTTGAGGCGGCCACCGGTCTTCCGGTTTTCGCCGAGAATGACGGCACGGCAGCGGCAGTCGCCGAGCTTTTCTACGGGCTTGGCCGCCAGGAAGACAATTTCCTCTACCTGTTCATCGGCCCGGCCATCGGCGGCGGGTTGATCATGAATGGCGATGTGGTGCGCGGCGTCACGGGCAATGCGGCCGACGTGGCTGTGATGCCGGTGACGCCAAGCAAGCTGGCCGGCGCCCCGCGCCCGAAAGGCAGCTGGGACATCCTGCTGACCCGCGCCTCGCTCGGCGCGCTGGCACGGCATCTGACGCAAGGCTCCGGCCTGCGCCCGTCACGCGCCGAACTGGAGCAGGCGGTCATCGCCGGGCGGCCCGAAGTGGGGGAATGGCTGGAGGATTGCGTGGATGCACTATTGCCTTCCGTACGCGCCAGTCATGCCCTGCTCGACATTCCCCTGATCGTGATCGACTGCGACATCGACAGCGGCATGCTGAGTGCACTGATCGGCAAACTGCACCGGGCGCTCGTTGAAGAAGCGCCGGAAGCGCGCGATGCGCCGCGTGTGGAGCATGGCAGCTTCGGGCAGGACGCTGGCGCCCTCGGCGCCGCCAGCCTGCCCATGTTCTTCAATTTCTCGCCCCGGGCAGAAATCCTGACTGGCGGCCTCAAGGGATCGGCGGGGGTGGGAGCCCTCCGTCTGGAAGCCCCCTCGACAGCTTGAGGGGCAGCCGTTCTGGCCTGAACCGGCCGGGGCCAGAACGGGAGGAGACAAAACGGTCAGGGAGGATGACGACAATGATCCGCAAGATGCTTCTCGCAGGTTCCGTATTCGCAGCCATGGGCGCCATTGCCCCGGCACAGGCCGATACGGTCAATGCCTGCCTCATCACCAAGACGGACACCAACCCGTTCTTCGTGAAGATGCGCGAGGGCGCTGCCGCCAAGGCCAAGGAACTGGGCATTCAGCTGAATGCCTATGCCGGCAAGGTCGATGGCGACAACGACACCCAGGTCGCTGCCATCGAAACCTGCATCGCCAACGGCGCCAAGGGCATCCTGCTGACGGCCTCCGACACCTCCGCCATCGTTCCGGCGGTCAAGCAGGCCCGCGATGCCGGCATTCTCGTCATCGCCCTCGACACGCCGCTGAATCCACTGGACTCGGCTGACATGACCTTCGCCACCGACAACTTCCTGGCCGGTGAACTGATCGGCCAGTGGGCCGCAAAGACGCTGGGGGACAAGACCGCTGACGCGAAAATCGCCATGCTCGACCTCGATGTGTCCCAGCCGACCGTCGACGTGCTGCGCAACCAGGGCTTCCTCAAGGGCTTCGGCATCGAACTGGGCGACCCGAACAAGTGGGGCGATGAGACCGATCCGCGCATCGTCGGCAATGACGTGACCCAGGGCAACGAGGAAGGCGGCCGTAAGGCCATGGAAAGCCTGCTCGCCAAGGATCCGTCAGTGAATGTGGTCTACACCATCAACGAGCCCGCTGCCGCTGGCGCCTACGAGGCCCTGAAGGCCATCGGCCGCGAAAAGGACGTGCTGATCGTCTCTGTCGATGGCGGCTGCCCGGGCGTTGCCAATGTGGAAGCCGGTGTCATCGGCGCCACCTCCCAGCAGTACCCGCTGCTGATGGCCGCCAAGGGCATCGAGGCCATCGCCGCCTGGGCCAAGGACGGCACCAAGCCGCAGGCCACCGGCGGCAAGGACTTCTTCGACACGGGCGTGTCGCTCGTCACCGGCAAGCCGGTGGATGGCGTCCAGTCGATCTCGGTCGAGGAAGGCAAGAAGCTCTGCTGGGGCTGAGACCTCGTGCATGCGGATCGGGCGGCTGGCCCGCCTGATCCCTGACGTCACAAGAACCAGAAAACATGCCGGAGAAGATCCGGGCGCCCCGCGGCGCCCGGTGTCTCTCTCACAGCGGGAGGAGGCTTGGCCGTGAGCAAGACCGACAACTTCGAGGATGCGGTAAAAACGCGCCGGGAAGAGAATTTCGCCGAGTTTCAGGATCACAAGAAAGGCGTCCTGCAGCAGTTCCACCATGCGCTGCACACGAACATGGCGCTCGTGCCGCTGCTCGTTCTCCTCGCAGCCATCCTGCTGTTCGGCGCCTATCTCGGAGAGAAGTTCTTTTCGCCCTTCGCCATGACGCTGATCCTGCAGCAGGTGCAGATCGTCGGCGTGCTGGCGGCGGCCCAGAGCCTGATCATTCTCACCGCCGGCATTGATCTCAGCGTCGGCGCCATCGCGGTTCTGACGTCCGTCATCATGGGCCAGTTCACCTTCCGCTATGGCATTCCGCCCGCCATTTCGGTGATGATCGGCCTTGCCTGCGGCACGATGATCGGCGCCGTCAACGGCTGGCTCGTCTCGCGCGTCAAGCTGCCGCCCTTCATCGTCACGCTCGGCATGTGGCAGATCGTTCTGGCCGCCAATTATCTTTACTCTGCCAATGAAACCATCCGCGCGCAGGACATTGAGACGCAGGCGCCCTTCCTGCAGTTCCTCGGCACAACGCTCAAGGTTGGCGGCGCAAGCCTCACCTATGGCGTCATCCTGATGATTCTCGTGGTGGCGGTTCTGGCCTATGCCCTGCGCAGCACGGCCTGGGGGCGCCATGTCTATGCGGTGGGCGATGACCCGGAGGCGGCAAAGCTTGCGGGCGTCAACGTGCACCGCACGCTCATGTCGGTCTACATGCTCGTCGGCTTCATCTGCGGCCTGGCAGCCTGGGTCATGATCGGCCGCTTCGGCTCCGTCTCGCCCTCGGCCACCACAGGTGTCATCGGCAACATTCAGGCGATCACCGCTGTGGTGATTGGCGGCATCTCGCTCTTCGGCGGACGCGGCTCCATCGTCGGCGCCTTCTTCGGTGCGCTGATCGTCGGCGTGTTCGAACTGGGCCTGCGCATGTCCGGCGCCGACCCGCAATGGACCTATCTTCTCATCGGCGTGCTGATCATCGCCGCCGTCACCATCGACCAGTGGATCAGAAAGGTAACGGCATGACCGAGGCAGTTCTGAAGGCCCGCGGCCTCGTCAAGCGCTATGGCCGCGTCACCGCCATGGATCATTGCGACTTCGACCTGATGCCCGGCGAGATCCTCGCCGTCATCGGCGACAATGGTGCGGGCAAGTCCACGCTCATCAAGGCACTGTCCGGCGCCGTGACGCCGGACAGCGGCAGCATCCATCTGGATGGCGAGGAGATCCGCTTCACCTCCCCCAATGATGCGCGCATGGCCGGGATCGAGACTGTCTACCAGACGCTCGCCATGTCCCCTGCCCTGTCCATCACCGACAATATGTTCATGGGCCGGGAGATCCGCAAACCCGGCCTCATGGGCAAGGTCTTCCGCACCCTCGACCGCAAGGCCATGGAAGACTTCGCCCGCAAGAAGCTGGCGGAACTCGGCCTGATGACCATCCAGAACATCAACCAGGCGGTGGAGACGCTTTCGGGCGGCCAGCGCCAGGGTGTCGCGGTGGCCCGTGCAGCGGCGTTCGGTTCCAAGGTGATCATCATGGACGAGCCGACAGCTGCCCTTGGCGTGAAGGAAAGCCGCCGCGTGCTGGATCTCATCAAGGACGTGAACTCGCGCGGTCTGCCAATCATTCTGATCAGCCACAACATGCCGCATGTGTTTGAAGTGGCAGACCGGATCCATATCCACCGGCTTGGAAAACGGGCTGCCATCATCAAGCCCGCCGATTTTTCCATGTCGGATGCGGTGGCGATCATGACCGGCGCCATGGAACCTCCGGCCGGTCTAGCCGCATGATTTGAAAAGGCTTTCGTCTCCGCCCCACAAAAAGACCGAAACGGGCGGAGACGTTCCGGATAATGCGTGTTAGCATTGCGGCCCAACCCATTTTCCTTTATTTAACTCATCGAAATAAATCAGACGGCCGTTGCGGCCGCACTCCAAAAGGGAGACGAGGAGCATGGCCGTTCGCGTGATCGCAGTGGATGATTTCGATCTGGTCGTATTCGGCGGCACCGGTGACCTCGCGCACCGCAAGCTGCTCCCGGCCCTCTATTTCCGCGATCTCGACGGCCAGATCCCTGATGCAGCCCGCATTATCGTCACATCGCGGCGCGAGTTTTCTTCCGGTGAGTACCGCACCTGGGCGGAAGCAGCCCTGCGCGAGCACATCAAGGATCTCGACGATGCCGCGCTCACCCGCTTCCTTGGCCGCCTGACTTATGTCGCCATTGATGTGGCCGCAGACGCTGGCTGGGCGGAACTGGGCAAGATCCTGAACGAGCGCCCGGATGTGGTCCGTGCCTTCTACCTTGCAGTGTCGCCGGATATCTTCGGCACCATCTGCGCCGGGATCGGCAAGGCTGGCCTCGTCAATGCCAACACCCGCGTCGTCATCGAAAAGCCGATCGGCAAGGACGGCGAGTCGGCCAAGGCGCTGAATGAGACCATCGGCAAGGTGTTCCAGGAACACCAAATCTTCCGTATCGACCACTATCTCGGCAAGGAGACGGTGCAGAACCTGATGGCGCTGCGCTTTGCCAACGCCCTGTTCGAGCCGCTGTGGAATGCCGCCCACATCGACCATGTGCAGATCACCGTGGCCGAGTCGCTCGGCGTCGGCGGGCGCGCCGGATACTATGATACGGCCGGCGCCCTGCGCGACATGGTGCAGAACCACATTCTCCAGCTGCTGTGCCTCGTCGCCATGGAGCCGCCCGCCTCGATGGATGCGGACAGCGTGCGCGATGAAAAGCTCAAAGTGCTGAAGGCGCTGGCGCCCTTCACCCCGGAACTGGTGGAAAAGCACATCGTGCGCGGCCAGTACAAGGCTGGCGCCTCCTCCGGCGGTGCCGTGCCGGGCTATCTGGAGGAGCTGGGCCGGGATGACAGCGTCACGGAAACCTTCGTCGCCATCAAGGCAGAGATTGCCAACTGGCGCTGGTCCGGCGTGCCGTTCTACCTGCGTACGGGCAAGCGCCTTGCCACCCGCGTGTCGGAAATCGTCGTGCAGTTCCGCCCGATTCCCCACTCCATCTTCGGCGCGGAAGCCGGTGTCATCACTGACAACCGCCTCGTCATCCGCCTTCAGCCGGATGAGGGCGTGAAGATGGAAATCATGATCAAGGACCCGGGCCCCGGCGGCATGCGCCTGCGCCGTGTGCCGCTGGACATGAGCTTTGCCGACGCCTTCAAGGTGCGCAATCCGGATGCCTATGAGCGGTTGATCATGGACGTGATCCGCGGCAACCAGACCCTGTTCATGCGCCGCGACGAAGTGGATGCAGCCTGGCAGTGGATCGACCCGATCCTCGAGACCTGGTCCACCGCCAAGGATCAGCCCAAGGGCTACACCGCCGGAACATGGGGCCCCTCCGCCTCGATCGCCCTGATCGAGCGCGATGGCCGCACCTGGTCGGAAGAAAACGCCTGATCCAGCCCGCATATGGGCAACCGTGCCGCCCGCCTTCGGCTGGCGGCACGGTGACCGGGATCGAAAAATGACATGCCGGAAGCAGTTGCCGCTTCGGCTTAAATCGATTAAATCCGCAGGGCGGCGGGATTGTGATCTGCTCTGGACGCCTGATGCGCCCCTCCCGCCCCGGAACTGAGGGAGAGAAAGTTCCATGACCGTGCATGCCCGCATCGCAGAGGTGACCGAGCGCATCGTCAAGCGCAGCCACGACAACCGTTCCCGCTATCTCGACCGCATCCGGGCCGATGGCGAGAAGGGGCCGCGCCGCTCCACTCTGGCCTGCGGCAACCTCGCCCACGGCTTTGCCGCCTGCACCGTTTCCGACAAGGCCGCGCTCGCAGGCGATGTGGTGCCGAACCTCGGCATCATCACCGCCTATAACGACATGCTCTCGGCCCATCAGCCCTACGAGACCTACCCGGAGCTGATCCGGCAGGCCGCGCGGGATGCCGGTGCCGTTGCCCAGGTGGCAGGCGGCGTTCCGGCCATGTGCGATGGCGTGACGCAGGGCCAGTCGGGCATGGAACTGTCGCTCTTCTCCCGCGACATCATCGCCATGTCCACAGCCATCGGCCTCTCCCATGCCATGTTCGATGCCGCCGTCTATCTCGGCATCTGCGACAAGATCGTTCCGGGCCTCGTCATCGGCGCCCTCTCCTTCGGCCATCTGCCTGCGGTCTTCATCCCGGCCGGGCCGATGACTTCCGGCATCACCAATGACGAGAAGGCCAAGACGCGCCAGCTCTATGCCGAAGGCAAGGTCGGCCGGGCAGAATTGCTGGAGTCGGAATCGAAGTCCTATCATGGCCCCGGCACCTGCACCTTCTACGGCACGGCCAACTCCAACCAGATGCTGATGGAGATCATGGGCCTGCATATGCCGGGCGCGTCCTTCATCAATCCGGGCACGCCGCTGCGTGAGGCTCTGACCCGCGAAGCGGCCAAGCGCGCGCTGGCGATTACCGCCCTCGGCAACGAATACACCCCCATCGGCGAAGTGCTGGACGAGCGCGCCATCGTCAACGGCGTCGTCGGCCTGCACGCCACCGGCGGCTCCACCAATCACACCATGCACCTTGTCGCCATGGCCAATGCGGCCGGCATCAAGCTGACCTGGGATGACATTTCCGAGCTGTCGGACGTGGTGCCGCTGCTCGCCCGCGTCTATCCGAACGGCAAGGCGGATGTGAACCACTTCCAGGCTGCAGGCGGCATGGGCTTCCTCATCCGCGAGCTTCTGTCCGCCGGACTGCTGCACAAGGACGTGCGCACCGTCAACGGCACCGGCCTTGACGGCTACACCGTCGAAGCCAAGCTGAACGGGGAAGGCGCTGTCCGCCGCGATCCTGCGCCTGCCGTGTCGGGCGATGAAAAAGTGCTGGCGCCGATGCCCAAGGCCTTCCAGGCCAACGGCGGACTGAAGGTGCTGGATGGCAACATGGGCCGCGCCGTCATCAAAATTTCCGCCGTGGCCGCAGAGCGTCACATCATCGAGGCTCCTGCCCGCGTCTTCAATTCTCAGGACGACCTTCAGGCGGCCTTCAAGCGCGGCGAGCTGACCGGCGACGTGGTGGCCGTGGTGCGCTTCCAGGGCCCCAAGGCCTGCGGGATGCCCGAACTGCACAAGCTGACGCCCGCCCTCGGCATTCTTCAGGACAAGGGCCTGAAGGTGGCGCTGGTCACCGATGGCCGCATGTCCGGCGCCTCCGGCAAGGTGCCGGCCGCCATTCACGTCACGCCAGAGGCTTGCGACGGCGGCCCCATCGCCCGTATTCAGGATGGCGATGTGATCCGCGTCGATGCCGTCAAGGGTACGCTCGAAGTGCTGGTGGATGCAGCGGAGTTCAACGCCCGCCCGCTCGCCACCTATGATCTCTCGGCCAACCAGACCGGCACGGGCCGTGATCTCTTTGCCCCCTTCCGTGCCCTCGTCGGCACGGCAGACACGGGCGCGCATGTTTTCGGCAGCTGATGCTGCCTCTACCGGAAGGACCAAGGAATGCCGCAGGATACCGCCCGTATTGAAGCTGTCATGACCGCTGCGCCGGTCATCCCCGTTCTCATCGTCGAGGACCCTGCGGCAGCCGTTCCCATGGCTCAGGCCCTGGTGCGCGGCGGCCTCCCGGCCATCGAGATCACCCTGCGCACCCCGCGCGCGCTGGAGGCCATCAAGGCCGTTGCCGACAACGTGGAAGGCGCCATTCCGGGGGCAGGCACCGTGCTGGATGCCGCCCAGTATGAAGCCGCCGTCAAGGCGGGCGCCAAGTTCATCGTCTCCCCCGGCGCCACGCCGAAGCTGCTGGATGCGGCGGAAAACTTCGACGTGCCGCTGCTGCCGGGCGCAGCTACCTCTTCGGAAGTGATGGCCCTGATCGAGCGCGGCTATCTCCGCCTCAAGTTCTTCCCCGCAGAACAGGCGGGCGGAGCTTCCTATCTGAAGTCCCTGTCCTCGCCTCTGGCACAGGTGAAGTTCTGCCCGACCGGCGGCATCACCCTGGAGAAGGCTCCGAGCTACCTGTCCCTGCCGAACGTGCTATGCGTCGGCGGCTCCTGGATTGCCGATGCCAAGGCCATTGCCTCGGGCGACTGGGCCGGGATCGAGGCCCGCGCCCGCGAAGCGGCAGCCATCAAAGGCTGATACACACAAATATTCTGTATTTTACGGACGCAACGAACCGGCGGGCTTGAAAAACCCGCCGGTTCTTCTTAAGTGCGCCGGGATTTTCCGGACTGTTTTCCAGACAGTTGTGACTTTGGTTCCGCTCGTCTCTTGCGGCAGAGCGAACATGGCCGGCCGATCCGGCACCTGACAGAAGGAAGTGGTTTTATGGCATTGGATCTGACGTATCTTGCAGCCGGTCTCGTCCTTCTGTTCATCGGCGGTGAAGCGCTGGTGAGAGGCGCGGTCTCCATCGCAGCGCGATTTGGCATGCCACCACTGATCATCGGCCTGACGATCGTTGGCTTCGGCACCTCCATGCCGGAACTGCTTGTATCGCTGAAGGCGGCCTTTGACGGCGCGCCCGACATTGCCGTCGGCAATGTGGTCGGCTCCAACACAGCCAACATCCTGCTCATCCTCGGCGTTGCTGCCGTGATCTGCCCGATCCCGACCGCCATTCCCGGCATCCGCCGGGACCTCGCCATGGTCACCCTTGTCGCCGCCTTCACGCTGGTGCTGGGCTATCTCGGCCATGTCTCGCGCCTGATGGGCGCGGCGATGTTCGTCACCCTCTGCGCCTATCTTTTCTATGCCGCCGTCTACGGCAAGAAGGAGGAAGCAGAGGAGGACGACGAGCACGCGCCTGTGCCGATGCCGCTCTGGATGCAGCTTGCCTATATCGCCGGCGGCCTTGCGGGCCTTGTCATCGGAGCGGATCTGCTGGTGCGCGGCGCCACATCCATCGCCCGCGGCTATGGCATCTCCGAAGCGGTGATCGGCCTCACCATTGTTGCAGTCGGCACCAGCCTGCCGGAACTTGCCACCTCCGCCATCGCCGCCTTCCGCCGCCATTCGGAAATCGCCATCGGCAACGTGCTGGGCTCGAACATCTTCAACATCATCGGCATTCTGGGCGCGACCGCCGTGTTCCATCCGGTCGCAATCGCCCCCAGCATCGCCAGCTTCGACATTCCGCTGATGCTGGGCGTCACCGTACTGCTGGCGCTGATGCTGCTGGGGCTGAAGTCGATCAACCGGCTGGCTGGCGCCGTCTTCCTGGTGTTTTACACGGGCTACTGCGGCTATCTCTTCACCCAGATGCCGGGCGTCTGAGGTTCGGGCACATCGCAGCAGGACGCGCCGGGTTCAGGCGCGTCTTGCCATTTGCTCGACGGCACCGCCTGCCGTGGCCCAGGCCGCAAACCCGCCCTCAAGGTGAACGACCGTTTCCAGACCCATCTCGATGGCCGTCCGCGCCGCAAGTGCAGAGCGCCAGCCTGCCGCGCAGAAGAACACAAAGGTCGCATCGCTGGCGAAAACCGGCTTGTGATAGGGACTCGCCGGATCGATCCAGAATTCCAGCATGCCGCGCGGGCAGGAAAAGGCGCCGGGAATGGCCCCTTCCCTCTGGATCTCGCGCACGTCG
Source organism: Pannonibacter sp. I15F10I1 (assembly GCF_900185665.1). Taxonomy (NCBI): domain Bacteria; kingdom Pseudomonadati; phylum Pseudomonadota; class Alphaproteobacteria; order Hyphomicrobiales; family Stappiaceae; genus Pannonibacter; species Pannonibacter sp. I15F10I1. Next base: position 223,251 of record NZ_FYAN01000008.1, on the reverse strand, counting down.
CGCAAGTCAACGAAGACATAACCATCACGGCCAAGCAGCAGCTTCGCCTCTTCGGCGGAAATCACGCTGACCAGTTCTGCCGCCTCTGCCAGAAGCACATCGATACCGCGCGATATTCTGTGAGCCATGCCAAAGCCTCCCGAGAAACCGGACGGGCCAATCATGCCACTGTCCGCCGCAGAAGGCGACCCATCAATGGCACAACAAGATTTCACGCCGTCATTCTGCTACCCGGAAACTGGGGCATGGCACTGTCATGCCCGCGTGCTATACCATTGCCATGATTTGCAGTATGCCTGCGCAGTCAGGATTTTAAATCGATTAAGGAGCTTTCATGTTCACTCCGGACCACTGGCAGTCGCTGAAGTCTCACGCCAATGACCTGAAGGCCACCAGCCTGCGCAATCTGTTCGCGGCAGACCCCAAGCGGTTCGACAAGCTGAGCGTGCGCGACGGTGACCTGCTGATCGATTTCTCCAAGTCGCTGCTGACGGCCGAGACTGTTTTCCTGCTGTGCCGCTTTGCCCGCGAAGCCGGGCTTGAGACACAGCGTGCCGCCATGTTTGCGGGCGAAAAGATCAACGGCACGGAAAAGCGCGCCGTGCTGCACACCGCCCTGCGCAACCAGTCGGACGAACCGGTGCTGGTGGATGGCGTCGATGTGATGCCGGATGTTCGCGAAGTTCTCGCAGACATGGGCGAGTTTGCCGAGGGTATCCGCTCGGGCGACATCGCCAGCGCCTCCGGCGCGCCTTTCACCGATGTGATCAACATCGGCATCGGCGGCTCGGACCTTGGCCCGGTGATGACGACGCTGGCGCTCGCCCCCTATCACGACGGCCCGCGCCTGCACTACGTGTCCAACGTGGACGGCGCCCATATCGCCGACACGCTGAAGGACCTGGACCCGGCCACGACGCTGGTGATCGTCGCCTCCAAGACCTTCACCACCATCGAAACCATGACCAACGCCCGCACGGCCCGCGCCTGGATCGCCGAAGCGCTGGGTGAGGCTGCCGTTGGCGCGCATTTCTGCGCCGTCTCCACCGCGCTGGACAAGGTGGCTGCCTTCGGCATCGGGGAAGACCGCGTGTTCGGCTTCTGGGACTGGGTTGGCGGGCGCTATTCCGTCTGGTCGGCCATCGGCCTGCCGCTGATGATCGCCATCGGTCCGGATGCCTTTGCCGAATTCCTCGAAGGCGCCCATGCCATGGACGAGCATTTCCGCACCGCCCCGCTGGAGCAGAACCTGCCGGTGCTGCTGGGCCTCACCGGCGTGTGGAACCGCAATGCCATGGGCTACGCCGCCCGCGCCGTGCTGCCCTACGACCAGCGCCTGTCGCGCCTGCCCGCCTATCTGCAGCAGCTTGACATGGAATCAAACGGCAAGCGCGTGACACTGGATGGCACCACGGTGGAAACCGAGACCGGCCCGCTGGTCTGGGGCGAACCCGGCACCAATGGCCAGCACGCCTTCTATCAGCTGCTGCATCAGGGCACGACGGTGATCCCGTGCGAGTTCATCGTCGCTGCAAAAGGCCATGAACCGGAGCTGGCGCATCATCACGAGATGCTGGTGGCCAACTGCCTGGCCCAGTCCGAAGCCCTGATGCTGGGCAAGACGCTGGACGAGGCGAAAGCGCAGCTCGCCGCAAGCGGCATGGCGGCAGACGAAGTGGAGCGGCTGGCTCCGCACAAGGTGTTCCCCGGCAACCGGCCGTCCATCACCATTGTCCATGACCAGCTGACGCCCTTTGCGCTCGGCCGCCTGATCGCGCTCTACGAGCACAGGGTGTTTGTCGAAGGCGTCATCTGGGGCATCAACTCCTTCGACCAGTGGGGCGTAGAGCTTGGCAAGGAGCTGGCAACGGCCCTGCTGCCGATGGTCAAGGGCGAGGCACCGGCCGATGCCAAGGACGCGTCCACACGCGGTTTGCTGGCCGCATTACGTAGCGCTTGACGGAACTTGGCTGCGAAGTCACCTTGTCAGGCGGACGGTGCGATTTATTGGAACCAAATCAGCGCTGATGGGTTACAAAAGTGACATGGATCACCGCAATCTCGTCACTTTGGACTAATATCGGTGGCGGTCTTGGTTGCGGAATCATATCCGCAATTTCGGGAGAAATCAGATGAAGAGATTCGTTGTTCTTGCTGCGGCCGGTCTGCTGCTCGCAGCCTGCCAGTCCGACAGCCAGCGTGACCGCGCCCTGGTCGGCGGTGGTCTTGGTGCTGCAACCGGCGCCGTGATTGGTGCTGCGGCGACGGGCGACGTCGGCGGTGCCCTCGTGGGCGGCGTCATCGGCGGTGCCGGTGGTGCGATCGTCGGTTCGGCAACCACGCCGAAAAACTGCGTGGCCTATGACCGTTACGGCCGTCCGTACCGGGTTGTCTGCCCGTAAGCTTCAGGCTTGACTTGACAGGCAAGGCCTTCCCCATCCATCGGTGGGGGAGGCCTTCTTATTTTGTGAGAGATCCGTGCCACAGTTCCCCTTCCCCGCCGCAGCGCTGCTGCTTGCATCCGGGCTTGCACTTGCCGCCTGCAATTCGGCAAGCCAGACCGAGCGGGCCGTCGCGGGGGCAGCTGTTGGCGGAGCGGCAGGCACAGGCGCAGGCTGGCTGCTGGGCGGCAATCCGGGCGCAGCCGTGGCCGGCGGCGTGGTGGGCGCGGCGGGCGGCGGCCTGATTGGCGCCCTCACTCCCGGCAAATGCGTCAAGCGCGGGCCGGACGGCATCTATTACCGCATCCCCTGCCCCGAATGACAAGACCCCCGGCGCCTTGTGGCACCGGGGTTCATGTCATTCAGTCCGTGAAAGCCTTAGGCCGTCAGCGCGGCTTCCGGTGCGACATAGTCGTAGCCCAGAGCCTCGGCAACGGCCTGACAGGTCACCTTGCCCTTGTAGACATTGAGGCCCGGCAGGAAGGCCGGATTGGCCAGCAGCGCAGCCTTGGCGCCCTGATCGGCCAGCGCCAGCGTGTAGGGCAGCGTCACATTGTTGAGGGCGAAGGTCGAGGTGCGCGGCACGGCGCCCGGCATGTTGGCGACGCAGTAATGCACCACACCGTCAACGATATAGGTCGGCTCGGCATGGGTGGTGGCGCGGGAGGTCTCGAAGCAGCCGCCCTGGTCGATGGCAACGTCCACGACGACAGAGCCATTCTTCATGCGGCGGATCATGTCAGCGGTCACCAGCTTCGGCGCGGCAGCACCGGCCACCAGCACGGCACCCACGACGATATCCGCATCCAGCACATACTGCTCAAGCGCAGCCTTGGTGGAATAGACCGTCCGCAGGCCCGATCCGAAGGTGCGCGACAGGCCGGCCAGCACATCGACGTTGCGGTCCAGCACGGTCACATCGGCGCCGAGGCCCAGCGCCATGGTGATGGCATGGGCACCAACGACACCGCCGCCGATGACAACGACCTTGGCAGGCGCCACACCCGGCACGCCGCCAACGAGAATGCCGGAACCGCCAGCAGCCTTCTGCAGGGCATTGGCACCAGCGGTGATCGACAGACGGCCGGCAACCTGGGACATCGGCGCCAGCAGCGGCAGGCCGCCACGGCCATCGGTCACGGTTTCATAGGCAATGCAGGTCGCGCCGGACTTGACGAGGTCTGCGGTCTGCTCCGGATCCGGAGCCAGGTGCAGGTAGGTGAAAAGCGTGTGATCGGGGCGCAGCATGGCGCGCTCAACGGCCTGCGGCTCCTTCACCTTGACGATCATTTCGGCGACATCGAAGACTTCCTTTGCCGTTGCACAGATCTTGGCACCGGCTGCCACGTAGGCGGCATCTGCAGCGCCAATACCGGCACCTGCATTCGTCTCGACATAAACTTCATGACCATGAGCCACAACTTCCATGACGCTATCCGGTGTCAGACCAACACGGTATTCATGGTTCTTTATTTCTTTTGGCACACCAATGCGCATCGTTTATTCCTCTCTGGTAAGGATTTATGCGATGACACTAGAGGAGATGTGATCGAATAGGCTTGCGTTCTTTGCAGCGTAAGCGGCATTTTTGCATTACAATGCGAATTTGAGCGGTATAATCCGCATATTCTGCGAGGCGCGATGAAATTAGACCGGATCGACAAGCGTATTCTCACCCTGCTCCAGCAGGACGGGAGGATGCCAAACGCCGATCTGGCACAAAAAGTCGGCCTCTCACAATCTGCCTGCCTGCGCCGCGTGCGGGCGCTTGAGGATTGCGGCATCATCAGCCGCTATGCCGCCCTGCTTGATCAGCGCAAGCTTGGGCGGCGCATGGATGTTTTCGTCGAAATCTCCCTGACGGGCCAGTCCAACGAGGTCCTTCTCGCCTTCGAGCAGGCCGTGGGGCAGTCCCCCGAGATCATGGAATGCTACCTTATGGCCGGCGATGCGGACTATCTGCTCCGGCTTGCGGCGGAGGACCCCAACGACTTCGAGCGGCTGCACCGCGAAACCCTGGCACGGCTGCCCGGCGTTTCGCGGATGAAATCCTCCTTCGCCATCCGGCCCATCGTCCGCAAGACCGCCTTTCCACTGGACAGTACCCACCGAAGCACCGACTGACCACAGCAAGGTCGACGCCCGCAGCTCCTTCCGCCTATAGTGCGCGCAAACGACGCATCCACGGATCTGGAGCCTTTCTTGACTGCCGAAATCACCTGCCTGCTCGATGGCCGCTTCGCGCTGGCCGAATGTCCCACCTGGGATGAGCGCCGCCAGAAGCTTTTCTTCACCAATATCAAGGGCAAGACCGTTCACGCTCTCGACTGGCAGAGCCGTGAGCTGGAAACCTGGACCTTCGCCAATGAAGTCGGCTCCTTCGCCCTGTGCGAGGATGGACGGCTGATCGTGGCCGTCTGGGATCAGGTGATCCTGTTCGATCCGCAAACCGGCGCGCAGCAAACCATCGCCAGCATCGAGGCTGACAATCCGCACACGCGCCTCAACGACGGCAAGGCCGGGCCGGACGGCGCCTTCTGGGTCGGCACCATGGACAACCGTTCGCCGCGCCAGCCGGTTGCGGGGCTCTACAGGGTGGCTCCCGATGGCAAGGTGACGCAGATCCTCGACGGTGTACATGTCTCCAACGGCCTCGCCTGGTCGCCGGACGGCACGGCCATGTATCACGCCGACAGTTCCCCGGGCTGGGTGGACCGCTGGCGCTTTGATCCGGCAACCGGCGCCGTGTCGGAGCGCACCCGCTTTGCCCAGCTCACCAACGAGACGGGCCGCCCGGATGGTGCCACGGTCGATTCTTCGGGGAATTACTGGAGTGCAGGCGTTTCGGCCGGCGTGCTGAACTGCTTCTCGCCGGCAGGCGCGCTTCTGGCGAAATTCACCCTGCCCGTGCCCCGCCCGACCATGCCCTGCTTCTGCGGGCCGGAGCTGGCCGATCTCGTCATCACCAGCCTGCGCCCGGATGATGCTGCCAGCATCGAAGCCGCGCCCCAGTCCGGCAGCCTCTTCCACCTGCGCCCCGGCCTGACAGGCCTGCCGTCTTACCGGTTTGATGTGATTTGAGTAATTTCAAGGCGCGATGCCTCAGCACCCCAGCGCCTTGGTAGAAGATGCCTTTCATCAGAGACAGAGAGAGAGCTACACACCGGCGGGATGTTGTCTCAGGTCTGCGCTGAGAGGCACTGTGTCACCCCGGCCAAGCGTAGCGCGAGCCGGGGCCTACTCGTTTGCAGAGAAGTGCCGTTGTCCTGAGTGCTGCGGCGGCGGGATTTTGCGCAAGCCTGTCCGCCAGCTTCGGCCTCACCGCTCTGGAAACGAGTGGTCCCCGGATCTGCGCTCCGCTTCGTCCGGGGCGACGCAGAGTGTGTGGCGCGGCTATGCCTCTGTTTCGGCCTTCGTCTCCACGTCCGGCTTGCGGACGAAGTCCTTGGCCTCTTCGGGGATGTTGCGCCCCCAGGTGGCCTTGAGGCTGTGGTCGACGGCGATGCGCTCGTCAAAGACGAAGCATTCGCCGGACCACAGGCTGTTCTCTTCCGGCATCTTTTCCAGATAGTTCAGGATGCCGCCATCGAGGTGGAAGACATCCTCGAAGCCCATGTCCAGCAGCAGCGAGGTGGCCTTTTCGCAGCGGATACCGCCGGTGCAGAACATCGCGACCTTTGGCTTGCCCTCCAGCGCCTGCTGCGCCTTCAGCCACTGCGGAAACTCGCGGAAGGAGCGGGTCTTGGGATTGAGCGCCCCCTCGAAGGTGCCGAAGGCGAACTCGTAATCATTGCGGGTGTCGATCACGAGCACGTCCGGGCTGGAAATGAGGGCGTTCCAGTCCTCCGGCGCCACATAGGAGCCGACAAGCTTGCGCGGATCGACGGTCTCAACGCCCAGCGTAACGATCTCCTTCTTCAGCCGCACCTTCATGCGCTGGAAGGGCTTGCGCTCGGCCCAGGATTCCTTGTGGTTCAGATCGGCAAGGCGCGGATCCTGACGGATGACACCGAGCACATGGCGCAGGTTCTCCTCCGCTCCGGCGATGGTGCCGTTGATCCCTTCGTCCGCCAGCAGCAGGCTGCCGCAGATTTCATGTTTTTCGCACAGTTCCAGCAGCTGGCCGCGCAGATCGCGGAAATCTTCCAGAGGAACAAACTTGTAAAGGGCGGCGACGAGATACATGCGGCAAACCTGGCTGATCCGGCGCGCAATTGCCGCCGTCGTGTTTTCTGAAGCGCCTTATAAACCCGCCCGGTGCCAAAACGCAAAAGGGAGCGCAGCCCTTCCCGCAAGAGAAGGACAGCGCTCCAGTGATCCCGGCTCCTCAGGTCCGGGAAAGGGCTCAGCGGCCGCCGCTGAAAGCGTTCAGAACGGTCAGCAGGCTGGTCAGGTTGTCGGCAACACCGGTCTGGGCCACCTTTTCGGTCGCACCGGCCGCTGCGGTCGTGTCCAGCGTGTAGATCTGCATGATGCCCTGGTTCGCGGCGGCCTGCGCCAGCGAGTTCTGCTGCTGCTGGGCGGCAACGGCATTCTCGAACAGGATGCCGGTCGAATGCACCATCGACTGATAGAGGGTGCTGATGGCGACAGCCGGAGCTTCGCCGACAACCTTCACGTTCGACTGCGTGACGGCATCGGTGATCATCGGATTCACGGTGGTAGGATCAGCCATGTAATTCACTCCTTCAAGCAGGCCTTCGAAGCTTCAGGCCCGTTACACCCCTTAGGACGCCATCCCGCCGCCAGTGTGAGGTAGAGCGGGAATTTTTCAATCAATGGCTGCGTGCAGCCGGGGTGTAAAAACAAAGGCCGGATGGTGCCGGCCCCTGTCTTCGCTGACACACGGCATGATGCAGGTCAGCGGCCGGTCCCGCCCAGCGCGCCGAGAATGGTCAAGAGGCTGGTGAGATTGTCGGATACGCCCGTCTGCGCCACCTTTTCCGTCGCGCTTGCCGCAGCCGTGGAGTTGACGGAATAGATCTGCATGATGCCCTGGTTGGCTGCCGCCTGGGACAGGGTGTACTGCTGCTGCTGGGCGGCAACCGCATTCTCGAACAGAATGCCGAGCGAATGGGCCTGCGATTGGTACAGCGTGCTGAGCGCCACGGCAGGTGCATCGCCAACGACCTGCACATTGGACTGGGTTACCGCATCGGTGATCATCGGGCTCACGGTGGTGGGATCGGCCATCTCTTTTTACTCCTTGAGGCGGGCCAGCACCGCATGCGGCCCTTCACATCTCATAGGACGTCAATCCCAGACGCCCGTGAGGGAGCGTGCCGGCATTTCGCAGGTCCGCACATGACAAAAGGGCCGGCATGAAGCCGGCCCCAATCTGGTCTGATCTGTGCGTCCCTGCGGTCTGCGGTCAGCTGAAGGACTGCAGCACCGTCAGAAGGCTGGTCAGATTGTCGGACACGCCCGTCTGGGCCACCTTCTCGGAAGCACCGGCAGCGGCCGTCGTGTCGACGGAATAGATCTGCATGATGCCCTGGTTGGTCGCGGCCTGGGCCAGCGAGTTCTGCTGCTGCTGGGCGGCGACCGCATTCTGGAACATGATGCCGGTCGAGTGGGACATGGACTGATAGAGCGTGCTCAGCGCGATCGCCGGCGACTCGGCAACAACCTTGACGTTGGACTGGGTCACGGCATCAGTGATCATCGGGCTCACGGTAGTGGGTGCGGCCATATTCATCTCCTTGATCTGCGGCTTGGCCGGAATCAGCCAATCACCTGCACAAGAAAAGACGCCAACCACCACCCCGCGTGACAGATTTCATGAAATTAAAGAACACACGTGAAATATAAAGCGCAAAGCCTCCGCGATTTCATCGCGAAGGCGCAAGTTCTTCATGATGTTCAGCTTCAATCAGCGCGATGAGCCGGTGAGATGCTGCTTCATCTGTTCGATCTGATACTGAAGCCCCTGCCGCACGGTCGGGTTCGACAGTCCCGCCTTCTGGGTCGCCAGATTGTGGCCGATCTGCTCCATGACGCTCAGGGCCTTCACCGCATCCTGCGGCAGCTTCACCAGTTCCTCGTTGTTGGCGAGCAGCTTGGCCAGCGTCTCCTGCTCTCCCTGGATCGAACTGGAAAGGTTTTTCGCCGCGTCACGGGCACTGCTCAGCACCTTCACCGCAACTGCCAGCCCCTCTTCATAGGCCTGATCTGCGGCTTTCTTGCGCTGTCCGGCCTCAATGCCGGCCGCCAGCACTTTCGGCAGGGCCTGGGTCACCTGGGCATAGCCCGACTGCAGAGCTGCGACCTTCAGATGCTCGATGAGCAGCTGGCGCAGCAGCTGCGCCCCCGTGGCGGCCCCTCCGGCGCCGGCGTCCTTGCCACCTCCACCGCTGCCGGCAAGATCGCGGACGAACTCGCCGGTGGCGGCAGCGGAAGACTGATCCGCCGCACCGGCCTCATCCCCTCCGCGCCCCGCACCACGGCCTTCGCCCCGCCCGGCGTCACGCCCTTCCCCCCGAACACTCCCGGCGCTGGCAGCGGCGGCAGAAGAGGGTTGAGCCGCCGGCGCCGTCATCACCGGAACCGCGATTTCAGGTACGGGCACTTCGGGCACTGGCATTTCGGGCACCGGCACTTCGGGCACTGGCACCTTCGGCACATCAACCTGCGGCGCCGGAACAGCCGGAATCTCTCCAGCACTCTGCGCCGGGGGCTGGGCGGCGGCCTGCGCGGACGCCGTTTCAGCCTTGGGCTCAACTCCGGTACCGGTCTCTACGTCCGTCATTTTCGCTCTCCTTACGGGTCTTGGCCGAACGGCTGGTGCTGCGCATGGACTGGCTGATGAAGGCAAGCGCATCGCGCATCAGGCTGTCGGAACTGCTGTCCGGGACCGGAGCACAGCATGAAGCTGCCCCTGCCCCATCCGCTTCGAACACGGCCGCCATCTCGCAGGTGGTGACGGCTGTCACCTCTCCGGTGCTGGACAGCTGCAGCAACTCACCCGCCTGCCCCAGCGCGGTGCGCGCCCAGGACAGCTGCGTGATGACCTGAGGATAGACGTTGAAGAGCCTGCTCTCTCCCGGCGCACCGCAGGTCTGGCCGATTTCCTCGGCCCAGTTTTCAAGAAAGCACTGGATCAGCACATCCAGATCGCGGCACAAGCCATCCGTACTCAGTTCCATGACACACCTTCCCAACGGCCGGAGTTGATCCAGCCTCTGCGACACCCTTGCCGTGCCTGTTCTTCAGGATTTCATCAGCCCGCGGCCCCTCAGGACACGGCCGTCTTCAGATCACCGATCACCGTGGAGGCCGAAGTTCCGGCGGTGGTGCTGACACTGCCATAGACAGCGACGGCGGCCTGCACCATGGCCTGGATTTCCGCCATCAGCGGCACGGCGATCAACTCGCCCGCAGGCCCCTGCGCCGCCTTCTTGATGGCCACCGCCTGCCCGGCCACCGCAATCTGCATGATGGCGTTCATGTAGCTTTCGGCATCCTGCACCGCGATGGCGGTCGTCTGGCCGACGCTCATTTCCGGCGGCGTAATGACCATGGCGGGCGCATTCGCCAGGTTCTGATAGTTGGTGAAGTTCACCGCCTGCACGATCTGCTTGTTCAGCGCCGAAGTGTCAGGCGGTGTCGCGCCCACCGGGGCAGTCGGATCTCCAGGCATTCTTTTCTCCTTTGACAGGTCTTTCTCAAGCTGCGGGGCAAAGGCCGCCTCAAGGTTTACCGGCCTGCCGTTGACGGGGCGTCCGTTCACCGGACGCAAGGTCTGGGGCGAGGACTGAGGCAAGCCCCCTGCCCGCCCGGACGGGCTCGTGTTAACGTTAACGGAGCCCGGCGAACCTTCACCGGCACTCCCGGCCGCCCGCCCCCCTGCCGGAACAGGCCGCGAAATGGCAGCACCCCCGGGATCAGGCGCCCTTGCGGACAGGCGGGAAGCCGGTTTGGCCGTGGCCGGAGCTGTGGCGGGCACATGTCCGGCCACCGAAGGCTTTGCCTCAATGGGCGCCGCTCTGCCTTGCAGGCTGACCTCCGGCGCATCCGGCTGCCCCTTCCCGCCTGCCACCGGCTTTCCGCCGTGGATCCAGTCGGACAGCCAGCCATCCCGCCAGGCTCTTTGCTTGCCCGTCCCCTCCGCTCCGCTGACGGCGGCGGAGACGTATTGGCGCAGGCGGTCCAGAAACGTTTTCGTGGCCATGGCACCACTCCCTCATCGCACCCCGGCCGGACCGGAGCACCCCTGAGCACGTCAGGACGGACTGGAAAGAAAACCCGCCGCCCTGATGTTACTGGCCCACTTCCATGATCAGCTGCACCGCCTTGGAGACGACCGCCGTCATGACCTGGTTGAGCGCCTGCTGGCTGTGAACCGCATTCTGGATCGACAGGCCCGTCGCATGGCTGCTGACCTGATAGAGGCTCGCGATGGCCTGGGACGGCGCTTCGGCCACCACCTTCACATTGGTCTGGGTGACCGCATCGGTGATCTGGGAATTTACAAGCTGATCGGCCATTTCCTGTTCCTGTTCGGTTTGCGATGACCCGACATAAATCTGGACGCGTCAGGCTTTCGTCCGTGAGGGCCGCGAGGGGGCGGTTTTTGTGGCCCGCTCTTGTGGCTGGTTCCAGTGCTCCTGCCCGGTTTCGCCAAGGGCCGCCCTCAGCGTCTGGCGCAGGGTCTGCACGCGCTTGCGCGCCAGCGCCTCGGAAATGCCCAGCACATCGGCGATGTCCCGGTAGCTCTGCTCCTCGCAGAAGCGCAGCTCGAAGATCCGCCGGTGCTCTGCGGACAGGGAATTCATGACCGCCATCACCCGGCGCAGGATTTCCTGCTGCCAGAGCAGGTGCTCCTGGGAGGGGCGCACATCCGCAAAACCCGTGTCGTTGTCCTCATAGATGTCAGCCGAGAAATCCCGCACCTGACGTTCCGAGTTCTTGCGGCGCAACCTGCTGATGTACTCGTTCTTGAGCGCAAAGAGCAGGAAGGCACGCGGTTCACGGATATGGGTCTCTGCACGCTCCACGTGTGAAATCGCCTTGATCAGGGTGGAGGACAGCAGATCCTCCGCCTCCTCCCTGTCCCCTTTCGTCAGGCGCAAAGCCCGGCGCCGCAGAACAGGCGCGTCATCGATCCAGCTGGTCCACAATCCGTTTGCAGGCAAAACACTCGTCATTGCGCGATTCCCGGTTTCAACCATGAAAGTCTTCGACGCAGACCCTCTCACCCCATGGGCTTGTCTGGATAGACGCAGAAGAAATTCCTTCGTGACAACCTTAGCGGGATTTTTTATAGCCACAAATTAATAATTTAATACTTCACTAACCACGATATTTTTGTGTATTAAGTCTTTAACCTTGAATTCAGAAGAACGTCTTCGGGCAGACCGGAAAACGGAATCAGCCTGAACGCCTTGCACGCATAAGATGAAGTGAGTGAGCACACCGCGCATGCAACCTTGAATACGCAAAGCTGCGGCGGGCATGGGCACCCTCCGCATGCGCAAGATCTTTGCAACCAGATACAACCGAGGATTTAATTCACAGCTGCAGCAAAAATTACGCCCGGACAGGCGGGCCTGACCGGGCAGAAGGAATGTCATTGATCGTAAATCGGGCCTACCAGCGGCTCTCGCAGACGCAGGAAGGCACGTCATCATGGCGCACGGTGATCTTCACGCCGTCCAGATGGGGCAGCACGGCCTCAAGGGTCACCGGCCCCAGCGTGGCCAGAGGCGCAAAATCCAGCGTCGAAATCCCCTTCGCCGAGCTGACATTCACATGCATCAGACCGGCGGGATGGGGAACGGATGCAATGATGGAGGCCAATGCCTTGCGGCTGTCCTGATCCACCAGCTGATCCGGCAGCCCCTCAACCTGTCTGGTCAGCATCTGCTTTGCGGCCTCCACCGCGCTTTCGGGCGTATCGCCGTAGGCGGGATAAAGGAATGCGATCCAGACCGCCGACATGGATTCAAAGAAGCCGCCGTTCTCGATCTTGACGTCCAGCTCATGCAGCCGGATCTGCGCCACCTTGTCCATCTGCGCCGGCTCGGCCAGCAGCGCCGGAAGATCAAACGCCTCAAGCCGCGCCGCCGTTCGCATCCGGGTGCCGCCGCCCATGTCGATTTCCAGCCGGTTCAGCGCCAGCTGCTTGCGCTCCGGGTCCAGCTCATAGTCGAGATGAACGCTGCCGGGGTTCCTCTCCCCAATCAGCCGCATCTGATAGATCGACTCCGGCATGCCCTCGAACATCGGAATGTTGCGCGCGCCGGTCATCTCCAGCACGAGTTTCTGCGGCGCGATCTCCCGGCCGCCCTCGCCCCATTGCGCGGTCCAGGCCACCTCATCCGCCTCGATCGTGTAGCTGACCATCCCTTCGGTCAAAGGCAGGGAAACATCCCGCAGAATGCAGCGGCCATTCTCCTCGACCGGCGTCATCGCCGAAAGCGCCGCGCCGGCGCGCTCAGTCGCGGCCTTTTCGAGAACGGAAGCGGCATAGGCCACATCGGCAGCGCAGTCAGTTTCCGCAGCCTGCGCACTGCCGGCAGCAGAAACGCAGCCCGCAAGGATCAGGGCGCCAGTGGCGAACAGCGATTTCATGGGAGCTCCACATGCGTGTCATCAGAACCAGAATGCCGGAAAGCTCCGGCCTGCCCGGACAATGCACACCACCGCCCTGCAGATCCGTGATCTGCATCGCATTTTTTACGGATGGTATAGCGGAGACAAAAACAGCAAGAGACAAGCCGCAGGGCGGTTTCACTATTGCCTGATTTTCAAGGCAAGGAGATGGTGGGTGCACAAGGATTCGAACCTTGGACCGTCTGATTAAGAGTCAGATGCTCTACCAACTGAGCTATACACCCATCTCGTCGCGGCGGCGTCAGCGCCTGTCCGCTTCGGATGAGCGGCTTATACCCAGCACCTCCCGGACATGCAAGAGGGTTCGATGAAGTTTTTGTGGCGCCTGTGTAAAACTTTTCAGAGGCCGTGAAAATCCGCAGAAATCAGCCACTCCGGGAAGCCGTCCGGCCCCTTCCGCAACTTTCGGCAACGCAAACGGGCTTTTGCGAAATAATCAGAATTTCCGCTTGACCAACCCTCGGCACCAATACTAGTGTGCAGCGCAACTGCAGCAGCTGCCGAAGGTGGCCTGCGGGATTTGAACTTGTCATGACCGGCCTTTACAGCAAGACCGGCAGTCAGGAAGCGGGACGCCCGATGGCGAAGCAGATTTTCGCAGCTTCTCAGCTGCTTCTGGTAGTAGGAACGCGCGCGGCCTGAACGGTAGACCCGTTCGGAACAGGCTGGCGCGCAGCAAGGGCTCCTCGGGAGCCCTTTTTCGTTCCAGCCCTCCGGACACACTTCAAACATGGCAAGATCAAGAGATTTTGGATCAAGAAGCCAAGGCAAGGAAGCAGACGATGACACGGGAGATGACCGGAGCCGGCATGGTGCTCCAGGCGCTTAAAGACCAGGGTGTGAAACATATCTTCGGCTATCCCGGCGGCGCGGTACTGCCGATCTATGACGAGATCATCCAGCAGGACGACATCGAGCACATCCTTGTGCGCCACGAGCAGGGCGCGGGCCATGCGGCGGAGGGCTATGCCCGTTCCACCGGCCGTCCCGGCGTCGTTCTGGTCACCTCCGGCCCCGGCGCGACCAACATGGTCACGGCGCTGACCGATGCGATGCTCGATTCCATTCCGCTTGTCTGCATCACCGGCCAGGTTCCGACCCATCTCATCGGCACGGACGCCTTCCAGGAATGCGATACGGTCGGCATCACCCGCAACTGCACCAAGCACAACTGGCTGGTCCGCGATGTCAACGACCTGCCGCGCATCATCCATGAGGCCTTCTATGTTGCCACCTCCGGCCGCCCCGGCCCGGTCGTGATCGACATTCCCAAGGACGTCCAGTTCGCCACCGGCACCTATCAGGGCCCGACGGCCAACCCGGCAGCCGCCCACAAGAGCTACCGCCCACAGATCAAGGGCGACCTCAATGCCGTGCGCCAGGCCATCGAGCTGATGGCCAGCGCGAAGAAGCCGGTCTTCTACACCGGCGGCGGCGTCATCAACTCCGGCCCGCACGCAAGCCAGCTGCTGCGCGAGCTGGTCCAGCTCACCGGCTTCCCGGTCACCTCCACGCTCATGGGCCTTGGCGCCTATCCGGCGTCCGGCGCGAACTGGCTCGGCATGCTGGGCATGCACGGCACCTACGAAGCCAACATGACGATGCATGACTGCGACGTCATGATCTGCATCGGCGCGCGCTTCGATGACCGCATCACCGGCCGCATCGATGCCTTCGCCCCCAACGCCCGCAAGATCCACATCGACATTGACCCCTCCTCCATCAACAAGGTGGTCAAGGTGGATGTTCCGGTCATCGGCGATGTCGGCCACGTTCTGGAAGACATGGTCCGCCTGTGGCGTTCGTCCGGGGCCAAGGCCGATCCGGCCGCGCTCAAGGGCTGGTGGGCCCAGATCAACCAGTGGCGCGCGCGCAACTGCCTTGCCTACACGCCGAACAACGACATCATCATGCCGCAATATGCGCTGCAGCGGCTTGCCGAGCTGACCAAGGGCCGCGAGACCTATGTCTCCACCGAAGTTGGCCAGCACCAGATGTGGGCGGCGCAGTACATCGGCTTTGAATCGCCCAACCACTGGCTCACCTCCGGCGGCCTCGGCACCATGGGCTATGGCCTTCCCGCCTGCATCGGCGCACAGGTTGCCCACCGCGATGCGCTCAGCATCTGCGTGGCGGGCGATGCCTCCGTGCTGATGAACATGCAGGAAATGTCCACGGCGGTGCAGTTCAACCTGCCGGTCAAGATCTTCATCCTCAACAACCAGTACATGGGCATGGTGCGCCAGTGGCAGCAGTTGCTGCACGGCAACCGCATGTCCCATTCCTACATGGAAAGCCTGCCGGACTTCGTGAAGCTGGCCGAAGCCTATGGCGGCGTTGGTTTCCGCGTCGAAAAGCCGGGCGAGCTGGATGATGCCATCCGCGAGATGATCGCCGTCGACAGGCCGGTGCTGTTCGACTGCCGCGTGGCCAACCTTGCCAACTGCTTCCCGATGATTCCCTCGGGCAAGGCCCACAACGAAATGCTGCTTCCCGATGAAGCCAATGACGAGGCGGTGGCCAATGCCATCGGTTCGGCAGGCAAGGCACTGGTCTGAGGCAAGGAACCGTCATGAACGCACAGAACGTCAACGCACCTTCCGCCTATTTCATGGCCGAAGTCAGCGACAAGATCGAATCCCACACCCTATCGATCCTGGTGGACAACGAGCCGGGTGTGCTGGCCCGCGTCATCGGCCTGTTCTCGGGCCGTGGATACAACATCGACAGCCTCACCGTTTCGGAAACCGAGCATGAGGCGCATCTGTCGCGCATCACCATCGTCACCACCGGCACGCCGATGGTGATCGAGCAGATCCGCCACCAGCTGGACCGGCTGGTGCCGGTGCACCGGGTGACCGATCTGACCGTGCAGGCGCGCCTTGGCAGCAATGACAAGCCGCTGGAGCGGGAACTGGCGCTGGTGAAGGTGGCAGGCCATGGCGAAAAGCGTCTGGAGGCCCTGCGCCTTGCCGATGCCTTCCGCGCCACGGTGATCGACGCAACGACGGATCACTTCGTCTTCGAGATCACCGGCCGCACGTCCAAGATCGAGCAGTTCATCCAGATCATGAAGCCGCTCGGCCTCGTCGAAGTCTCCCGCACCGGCGTCGCCGCCGTCCAGCGCGGCGCCGAAGGGCTGTAAGCATCCCCCGAAAGGCCCTGTCAAACCCTGCAAGGCCATAGACGCACGCGCCGCAACGCAATATACGGTCACCGGCTCCGGCCGGTGACCGTTTTCCGTTCCGGCCCGCCCCTCTCGGATTGCTGACCGCAAGGTCCCACAAGGAAGGCTTAGAAGCCCATGAGCAACGGTTTGTCCCGGCCGAAGAATCAGATCCGCTGGCTGCTGCTGGAGGGCATTTCCCCCACGGCGAAGGCTGTGCTGGACGCCAGCGGCTATCACAATGTCGAAATGCTGCCGAAGGCGCTCGACAAGGAGGCGCTGATCGAGGCGCTCAAGGGTGTGCATGTGGTGGGCATCCGCTCGCGCACGCAGCTGACCCGTGAGGTGATCGAGGCCGCCGGAACGCTGGTCGCCATCGGCTGCTTCTCGGTGGGCACCAACCAGGTGGATCTGGCCGCCGCCCGCGAGCGCGGCATCCCGGTGTTCAACGCCCCCTTCTCCAACACCCGCTCCGTCGCCGAGCTGACCATTGCCGAAATCGTCATGCTGATGCGCGGCGTCTTCGAGAAGTCCACCGCAGCCCACGCCGGGCGCTGGATGAAGACGGCCACCGGCTCGCGCGAAGTGCGCGGCAAGACGCTGGGCATCGTCGGCTACGGCAACATCGGCACCCAGCTGGCCACGCTGGCCGAGGCCATGGGCCTCACGGTCATCTACTATGACAAGGTGGACAAGCTGCGCCACGGCAACGTGATGCCGGTGGACACGCTGGACGAGCTGCTGTCGCGCTCCGACATCGTGTCGCTGCATGTGCCGGACACGGCCGAAACGCGGAACATGATCCGCGCCGAAGAGCTGGCGAAGATGAAGCCCGGCAGCTTCCTCATCAACAATGCCCGCGGCAAGGTGGTGGATATCGACGCCCTCGCCGCCGCGCTGAAGAGCGGCCACATCGCCGGTGCGGCCATCGACGTGTTCCCCTCCGAGCCCAAGTCGAACAACGACGAGTTCCTCAGCCCGCTGCGCGGCTTCTCCAACGTGATCATGACGCCGCATGTGGGCGGCTCCACGGAAGAGGCGCAGGAGCGCATCGGCGAGGAAGTCTCCCGCCGCCTCGTCGAATATTCGGACGTGGGCTCCACCGTGGGTGCGGTCAACTTCCCGCAGGTGCAGCTGCCGCGCGGCACGGATGCCACCCGCTTCATCCAGGTGCACCGCAACGTGCCGGGCGCCATGCGCACGCTGAACGACCTGTTCGCCCGCAACAATCTCAACATCCACGCCCAGTTCATGCAGACAGTGGAAGAAACCGGCTATGTGGTGCTGGATGTGGACGGCAAGGTGGAGAACGCGGTCGACATCCTCGAGGCAATCCGCGCCCTCCCCGGCACCATCCGTGCCCGCCTGCTGAACCGGGTATGATGGTTCAGATCTGATGAGACACGAACGGCGTGGGGCACGGCCTCGCGCCGTTTGGTTTACAGGGGGGCGCTCCGTCCCTCCGTTGTCATCCCCACGCAGGTGGGGATCCAGTATCCCCGGCACCGGCTATCTCCTGAACCGGGTGTACTAGATCCCGGTCTTGCCGCTTTGCGCCAAACCGGGATGACAGTGGAGACGCTTTGCTCCCTCAGCAGCCCCAATAAATTCTTGTCACCGCAGCAATATCCGGTTTGACAGGACCGCCGTTTCGGCCAATTTTCTTCGTCCTGCGGCCTTGCCGCATCATTCAATTGCCGGAAGCCCGCCATGACTGCCTCCCGCCTTTCCGTGAATGTCAACGCCATCGCCATGCTGCGCAACCGGCGCGATCTGCCCTGGCCGAGCGTCACCGGCATGGCGGCGATCGCGATGGAGGCAGGCGCCAAGGGCATCACCGTGCATCCGCGCCCGGACGAGCGGCACATCCGCAAGAGCGATGTGTTCGATCTGGCAGAGCTGATCGAGGACCGGTTCCCCAACAAGGAACTGTGCCTTGAAGGCTATCCCACTCCGGAGTTTCTGGACCTGGTGGAAAAGGCCCGGCCCGATCAGGTGCTGTTCGTGCCCGACGCGCCGGAACAGACCACCTCGGACCACGGCTGGCAGTTCGGCGCGGACAAGGCGCTGCTGAAGGAAGCCATTACGGCGGCGCGCGAATGGGCGGTCACCGTCTCTCTGTTCCTTGATCCGGACCCGGCGCTGGCGCCTGAGGCTGCCGCCATCGGGGCGGAGCGGATCGAGATCTACACCGGCCCCTATGGCGCCTGCTACGACAGTCCGGAGCGGGCGAAGCTGGAGCTGGACAAGGTGGCAGCCACGGCGGAAGCGGCCCGTGCCGCAGGCCTCGGCGTCAATGCCGGACATGACCTGACGGTGGAGAACATTCCGGCGCTGATTAGCCGCGCCCCCTTCATCCGCGAAATGTCCATCGGCCACGGCTTCACCGCCGACGCCCTCATCCACGGCTTCGCCGGCAGCGTTCAGCGCTTCCGCAAGGCGATGGGGGAAGTATAACCATCCCCCCGACCCCTGAACCGGCCTCAGACAGCCGGTCCAGGCGCGGATCACCGGATCACTTTTCCAGAATGAACCTGCGGCCGATCGGCTGCAGCGGGCGGGCGTTGGCGGCGTAGATGGCTTCGAATTCCTTGATCGAGGCTTCGGACACCTTGATCGGCTCCTTCATCACCGTCCAGACCACGGTTTCCGAACAGGGCGGCGTCGTGAGGGAGCCTTCGTAGCGGAAGAAGTGCCGCGTGTCGGGCAGCATCTTTGCCGCATCCGCCGCGCCAACCTGCACTTCCTCACCGGCTTTGGCAGGCGCCTTGTCCATCACGGCCTTGAACAGGTCATTCTCCCCGCCCGGCTCGATCATCGCGCCGACGACCGCCAGCGTGCCATCTTCGGCCTGATGCACAAAGTGGGCTTCCATCGGCGCCTTCTTGCCATCGATGGCGTGTTCGGACGGCGTGTGGAAGTGGAACTGGCGCAGCACGTAGGACTTGCCATCCAGATCAATGGTGCCGCCATCATCGGTGTTGGCCTGAATGGTGTGGCCATTGTTGACCACGGTCCAATGGGCATCCTTGTTCCAGTGGAACATGATATCCGCAGGCTCGGCCTTGACCGCATGGGTCAGATCGACGGGGGACTGCTCGTACCCCGCTTCGCAGACCTCGAAATTCTTCGCAAGATCCGCCCAGTGGGCAGGCCCTTCGGCGCCCTCGTAGGTCCAGTGCGGCGAGCTGGCAGCAAATGCCGATGTTGAAATGAGGGCTGCAGCAGCAACTGCAATCAGAAAACGGCTTTTCATCCTGGTCTCCTTGACCACCTCTCAGTCAGCGCTGAGGTGACACTGGAGTAAACCCGAAGAGGAGCCGCGCAAAGTTACGGATAGGTCATGACAAAGATGTAATCCGCCGCCAATCAGAGCGCGCAGAGAGAGGCAAATGCTTCCCATGGGGCTTGCCGAACACCCGATGAAGCACGCCCATCGGGTGCTGGTTTCACTCCACCTTTGGCAGGGATTTGTCCTTGTCGCATTGCGCCAGTTTGAGCTGGCGGAAGGAATAGACGGCCGTGATGAACTGCGTTCCGTCCTCCTTTTCGGTTTCCACCTTCATGCAGCCGCAGGCATAGCCATAATTGCCGTTTACAGCGCGGTAATCGCCGGCGGAGATATCGCCGATATTCTCCATACCCAGCGCTTCCCGGTCCGAGCCCTGCGTGGCCAGAATCCAGTCTCCGTCCCGATCGGTCAGCCACCAGTTGCCCGGTGTCGGATTGACGATCCAGCCGCAGCGGTTCTCAGGTGCGGCAGAGGCGGGAGCCGCAAGCAGAGAGGCTGCAACAGCGCAAACACATGCATGCAAGGGTGCGATGCGCATTTCCTGTCTCCTGATACCAAGGCTTTCGATGCTGACGCATCACGCCTTGAAAATGCTCAAGCGCCGCAGGGGCTTAACCAATGCTCGATGAGGCAAGCTCATCGAGCATTGGTATAAACCGGGGATCAGTTGTTGATCGAGACAATCGCCCAGTAGCTCTTCGCGCAGGCATTGTCCTCGCACACCGGGCTGAGCCAGACGGCCCCATCGCCGATGGCGACGCCTTCGTCGGTCACCAGAAGATCCTCATAGGCGGCTTCCGCAACGACGGCCTTTGTCTCGTCGCTCACCAGCCGGGGGTAGGCAGCGATGAATTCCTCTGCCGTTTCAACCGAGTGGAACGTGCCATTGTTGTTGACCGGCAGGGGGAAGGCCGCAAGTGCGGCCACATCTTCTCCCGTGCCCGTCACCAGCGCACGGCGCACGTCTTCCAGAAACGGATCAAGCCCCTTGGCATCGCCGAGGATGGTCTCGACCCGTTCATAGACATCTTCCGCGCTCGCCGCCGCCGCGGGCATGGCGGTCAGAAGGGCAAGACACAGGGTAAGACACGGGGCAAGGACAGGCGTCTTCATCGGCAACTCCAGGGAACAACCGGGCTGAAGAATACCCGTTTCCGCATCTGTGCGCCTGACAAACTTTGGGCTAAATAATGGCCCTGACCGGAACCGGAAGCGCTTTCCCGCGTTTCCTGTTCCGCAAAGTCCGCTCTGCCGCTCATCCTGACGGCACGACACCAGCCGGTGGCGGACAAAACAGCAGGGGTAGTGTCAGCAATGACCCCAAGCGACGGCCCTCTAGAGGGCGAGGCAAGTCTTCCTCAACATCATCTCCCCAAATCCGGCCACGGCATGCTTATGCTGGGCGCGGCCGGTGTGGTCTATGGCGACATCGGCACCAGCCCGATCTATGCCCTGCGCGAGACGCTGCGGGCCGCGACGAATGGCGGAATCGTGCCCCCCACAAGCACCGAGATCATCGGCTCCCTGTCGATCATCGTCTGGGCGCTAACGGTGAT
Source organism: Pannonibacter sp. I15F10I1 (assembly GCF_900185665.1). NCBI lineage: Bacteria > Pseudomonadati > Pseudomonadota > Alphaproteobacteria > Hyphomicrobiales > Stappiaceae > Pannonibacter > Pannonibacter sp. I15F10I1. The sequence goes on along the minus strand of NZ_FYAN01000008.1, from coordinate 202,182 downwards.
CGTCACCCTCAAATATGCGCTCATCGTGCTGCGTGCGGGCAACAAGGGCGAAGGCGGCACCCTGTCACTCGCCATTCTCGCCCAGTCCGCCGCCGGACGGATGCGCCTTGTCGTCGTCTCCCTCGGCGTCATCGGCGCGGCGCTGTTCTTCGGTGATGCGGTGATCACGCCCGCCATCTCGGTTCTGTCCGCCGTCGAGGGCTTTGAACTCACCGTGCCTGCGGTCGAGGACTACATCATTCCGATCACCGCCGGCATTCTCATCGCGCTCTTCGCGGTCCAGCGTTACGGCACCGGGCGGGTGTCGGCCGTCTTTGGTCCGGTCATGCTGATCTGGTTCGCCTGCCTCGCCGCCGCTGGCGCGGGGCATGTCATGGATGATCCGGCCATCCTGCGCGCCCTCAATCCGCTGGAGGCCGTCGCCTTCGCGCAGGCTCATACCGGCGTTGCCCTGGCGGTGGCCGGTGCTGCCTTTCTGGCCGTGACGGGCGCCGAAGCGCTCTATGTTGATCTGGGCCACTTTGGCCGCAAGCCGATCATCCACACCTGGTTCGTGCTGGTGTTCCCCGCCCTTGTGATCAACTATCTGGGTCAGGGCGCCTATCTGCTCAAGACAGGCGGCTCCATCAGCCAGCCGCTGTTCGAGATGATGCCCGCCTGGGGCCAGACGCCGCTTGTGGTGCTGGCGACCGTGGCGACGGTCATCGCCAGCCAGGCGGTGATCTCCGGTGCCTTTTCGATGGCGCGGCAAGCCGCGCAACTGCATCTGCTGCCGCGCCTGACGGTGATCCACACCTCGGAAACCCAATCGGGCCAGATCTACCTGCCGCAGGTCAACTGGCTGCTGCTGGCCGGCGTGCTGGCGCTGGTGCTGGGCTTTGGCTCGTCGGACGCCATCGCGGCGGCCTATGGCATTGCCATCTCAGGCCAGATGCTGGTGACGACGCTGCTGCTGGCGCTCGTGATGCGCGGTGTCTGGGGCTGGCCGCTGCCGACGGTGCTGCTGGTGACACTGATCTTTGCCGCCATCGACGCCACGTTCCTCACCGCCAACATGCTGAAGTTCATGGATGGCGGCTGGGTATCGATCTTCATGGCGGCGGTGCTTCTGGCCGTGATGACCATCTGGACGCGCGGCAGCCGGAAGCTCTTCGAAAAGACGCGCCGGATGGAAATCCCGCTGGCAGACCTTGCCGCCTCGCTGGAGAAAAGCCCGCCGCACCGGGTGCCGGGCACCGCCATCTTCATGACGGGGGACCAGGAAAGCGCGCCAACCTCGCTGCTGCACAGCCTCAAGCACTACAAGGTGCTGCATCAGCAGAACCTGATCATGACCGTGAAGACGCAGCCGGTGCCGCATGTGGAGGAAGACGACCGGGTGGAGATCACACCGCTGAATGATGACTTCAAGCTGCTCACGGTCAACTTCGGCTACATGGAAGACCCCAACATTCCCAGGGCCCTCAAGGCCTGCCGGAAGCAGGGCATCAAGTTCGACATCATGTCGACCTCCTTCTTCCTGTCGCGGCGCACGCTCATTCCCGCCGCCGCCCCGCCCCTCACCAGCCTGACAAAGCGGGTCTTCATCCAGCTGGCCCGCAACGCTGCCGACACCACCAGCTTCTTCCGCCTGCCCACAGGCCGCGTCGTGGAAATCGGCACGCAGGTGGTGATCTGACCCTGGAGACGGGGCGGGCCGGAAAGGGCCCGCCCCGGTTTCCGCTCCCCTCCCCGTCTTCCCCTCTTGACGGCGCATTCCCGCTCGCCTAGAACCATGAACCGTACGGTACGGTACAGAAATTCCGGAGTGGTTCCTTGGCCAGTGCAGACCTTCACGACAGCTTGCCGGATGAGGCAGCCGCCTTTTCCCCGCGCCAGCAGGCCGTGCTGGAATGCGCGCTGAAGCTGCTGGTCGAAGGTGGCGAGAAGGCCCTGACGACCGCAGGCCTTGCCCGCAGCGCCAATTGCTCCAAGGAAAGCCTCTACAAGTGGTTCGGTGACCGCGATGGCCTGCTTGCCGCCGTCGTCGCCTATCAGGCCAGCAAGGTGCATTTTGCTTCCGAGGCCGCCGCCACTGATGCCACGACCTTCAAGGCCCATCTCACCGGTTTCGTGCGCGAGCTGCTGGAGGTTCTCTCCGGCGAGACGTCGCTGGCACTGAACCGGCTGGCCATCGGCCAGTCCAACCGGGATGATTCCCGGCTCGGCCGCCTGTTGCTGCTCAAGGGCAAGTATACCATTTCCGCCCGGGCCCGCAGCCTGCTGGAAGCAGGCCGGTTCCGCGGCTTCGTCAAGTTCGATGATGCCGAGGAGGCCTATCAGGTGCTCTACGGCCTTGCGCTGCGCGACCAGCATATCCGCCAGATGCTGGGTGATACACCGCGCCCGCGCGAGAAGGACATCGAGGCACAGGCCGCACTGGCCGTGGACAGGTTCTACCGGCTGTTCGGCGCCTGACGCTGACGGACGGAGAAAGCAAAACGCCGCAGCGGCTTACCGCCTGCGGCAGGGATAAACGGGAGAAAGGAAGACCCATGCGTGTTTATTACGATCGCGATGCCGATCTGAACCTCATCAAGTCCAAGAAGGTCGCCATCATCGGTTACGGCTCGCAGGGCCGCGCCCATGCGCTGAACCTGAAGGACAGCGGCTGCAAGGACATCGTTGTCGCCCTGCGCCCCGGCTCCACCACCGCCAAGAAGGTCGAGGCCGACGGCCTCAAGGTCATGAGCGTGGCTGAAGCTGCCGCCTGGGCCGACCTGATGATGATGGCGACCCCGGACGAGCTGCAGGCCGACATCTACAAGGACCACATCGAAGCCAACATCCGTGACGGCGCCGCCATTGCCTTCGCTCATGGCCTCAACGTCCACTTCGGCCTGATCGAGCCGAAGTCCACCGTTGACGTGCTGATGGTCGCGCCGAAGGGCCCGGGCCACACCGTGCGCGGCGAATACGAGAAGGGCGGCGGCGTGCCGTGCCTCGTGGCCGTTCACCAGAACGCTTCGGGCAATGCCCTTGACCTCGGCCTGTCCTACGCCTGCGGCGTTGGCGGCGGCCGTTCGGGCATCATCGAAACCACCTTCAAGGAAGAGTGCGAGACCGACCTGTTCGGCGAGCAGGCCGTTCTGTGCGGCGGCCTCGTCGAGCTGATCCGCGCCGGTTTCGAGACCCTGGTGGAAGCCGGCTACGCTCCGGAAATGGCCTATTTCGAGTGCCTGCACGAAGTGAAGCTCATCGTCGACCTCATCTATGAGGGCGGCATTGCCAACATGAACTACTCCATCTCCAACACCGCCGAGTGGGGCGAATATGTCACCGGCCCGCGCATCGTGACCGCCGAGACCAAGGCCGAGATGAAGCGCGTCCTCACCGACATCCAGACCGGCAAGTTCACCTCCGACTGGATGCAGGAGTACCGTGCAGGCGCCGCCAAGTTCAAGGCAACCCGCCGTCTGAACGACGCCCACCAGATCGAGGAAGTCGGCACCAAGCTGCGCGGCATGATGCCGTGGATCAAGAAGGGCGCGCTGGTCGACAAGACCCGCAACTGATCCTGAAGTCAGGCCATAGCGAACAAAATGATGGGCCCGTCACTGACGGGCCCATCAGACTGCTGCCCCCCCCTCGATCGTCATACCGGACGTAGCGAAGCGGAGATCCGGTACCGGTGGGTCAAGGCCTGCCGGCTCTACGAACCAACTTGCACCCCGGCTCACCGGTCCCGGCTCGCGCTACGCTTGGCCGGGATGACGCGGAGAGGTCGTGTGATTGTCATCAACCTCATGGGCCCGTCACTGACGGGCCCATTTGCGTTGCTGGCGTAAAGTCCGGCAACTGAGATCAGTTCATCAGGCTCGCAGTGCCAGAGGCGAAATACCGCTCGAACAGCGCGGTCACTTCCTGGTCGCGGGCAGCTTCCGTTGCCCCGCCGATGACCACGACCATCAACTGGCGGCCGTTGCGGCGGCCGGTGGCGACAAGATTGTAACCGGCCATGTCGATGTGGCCGGTCTTCAGGCCATCAACGCCCGGAACCTTGCCCAGCAGCTTGTTGGTTGCCTCGATGGTGCGGCCGCGGAACTGGAAGGACTGGGCGCTGAAGTAATGCATGTGCTGCGGGAAGCGGCGGCGCAGGGCCTGCCCCAGCGTAGCCATGTCGCGTGCTGTGGTCACCTGCCGGGTGTCGGGCAGGCCGGAAGCATTGACAAAGCGGGTGCGGCTCATGCCGAGTTGCAAGGCTTTGCGCGTCATCTCTGCGGCAAAGGCATCCTCACTGCCGGAAAGCTGTTCGGCCACCGCCACCGCCATGTCATTGGCTGAACGGATCGCCAGCGCCTGCACCGCCTCTTCCACCCTCAGCGAGCCACCGGCACCGACGCCCAGCTTGGCAGGCGGTCGGGAGGCGGCACGGGCAGAGACCGGAAGCTGACTGTCGAGGGAAATTTCGCCCCGGTCGATCGCCTCGAACAAGAGATACAGCGTCATCATCTTCGTCAGCGAGGCCGGATAACGCGGTGCGTCGGCGTTGAAACTGTCCAGCTCCTGCCCCGTTGCCATATCCACCACCAGCACCGACTTGCCGCGCACTTCGGCCTTGGCAGGCGCCAGTGACACCGCCAGCGGCGCCGGAGCTGCCGTGGCCTGCACTGCGGGCACGGCGGCAACAGCGGCCATGGCGGGCGGGCGCGAGGCCTGCTGCGCGCTCTGGCAGGCAGCCAATGCAAGGATGGCAAGGCCAGCCAGCCCGGCGCGCAGAACACGCAGGGCGGCCGTCGAATGGGAAACGGATGCAGTCACGCCGGGCACTCTCTCACCTTGTCAGCCGGATCATGACTTGAGGCGATAGCCGGTCCTGAAGATCCACGCAATCACCCCAAGGCAAAGCACCAGGAACAAAAGCGTCATCGCCAGCGACAGCTCCACCCCAACGTCCGCCTGACCGTAGAAGCTCCAGCGGAAGCCGGAGATGAGATAGACGACCGGATTGAACAGGGTCACCGTCTGCCAGAACTCCGGCAGCATGCGGATCGAATAGAAGCTGCCGCCGAGGAAGGCGAGCGGTGTGACGATCAGCAGTGGCACGAACTGCAACTGCTCGAAATTGCGCGCCCAGATGCCGATGATGAAGCCGAGCAGCGCGAAAGTGACGGATGTCAGCACGAAGAACAGCACCATCCAGACCGGATGCTGGATGTGCAGATCGACGAAAAGACTGGCCGTGATGAGGATGATCGCCCCCACCAGCATGGCCTTGGTGGCCGCCGCTCCCACATAGCCGATGACGATTTCCAGATAGGAGACCGGTGCCGACAGCACTTCGAACACCGTGCCGGTGAAGCGCGGGAAGAAGATGCCGAAGGAGGCGTTGGAAATGCTCTGCGTCAGCAGCGACAGCATCGTCAGCCCCGGCACGATGAAGGCACCGTAGCTGATGCCGTCCACCTCCTGAATGCGCGAGCCGATCGCCGCACCAAAAACGATGAAATAGAGCGAGGTGGAAATCACCGGCGAGACGATGCTCTGGAAGAGCGTCCGCAGGGTGCGGGCCATCTCGAACATGTAGATGGCCTGAATTGCACGAAGGTTCATTGGGACTGCCTCACCAGATTGACGAAGATTTTTTCAAGCGAATCCTGCCGGGTCTGCAGGTCGCGGAAGGCGATGCCGGCCTCCCGCAGGTCATTCATCAGGCTGGTGATGCCGGTCCGCTCACCCTGGGTGTCATAGGTATAGACCAGCTCCCTGCCCTCATCCTCCAGCGCCAGATCATGGGCAGACAGGCTTTCCGGGACCGCTGCCAGCGGCTCGTTCAGCTGCAGGCTCAGCTGCTTCTTGCCGAGCTTGCTCATCAGGGCGTTCTTTTCTTCCACGAGAACGATCTCGCCCTTGTTGATCACGCCCACCCGGTCGGCCATTTCCTCGGCCTCCTCGATGTAGTGGGTGGTGAGGATGATGGTGACGCCGGACTCCTTCAGCCGCCGCACCACCTGCCACATGTCGCGGCGCAGCTCCACGTCGACGCCTGCCGTCGGCTCGTCGAGGAACAGCACCTGCGGCTCATGCGCCAGCGCCTTGGCAATCAGCACGCGCCGCTTCATGCCGCCCGACAGGGTCATGATGCGGGAATCCTTCTTGTCCCACAGGGACAGGTCTTTCAGGATCTTTTCGATATGGCCCGGGTTCTTCGGCAGGCCGAAAAGCCCCCGGCTGAAGCTGACCGTCGCCCAGACCGTTTCGAAGGATTCGGTCGTCAGTTCCTGCGGCACCAGCCCGACCAGACGGCGGGCGGCGCGGAAGTCGGTGACCGTGTCATGGCCGTTGACCAGAACACGGCCGGATGACGCGCGCACAAGGCCGCAGACGATGGAGATGAGCGTCGTCTTGCCAGCCCCGTTGGGCCCAAGCAGGGCAAAAAGCTCCCCCTTTCCGATGGACAGATCGACTGACTTCAGCGCCTGAAAGCCGCTGTCATAAATCTTGGAAAGGGCTTCGATGGAAATGGCCGGTTGCATGGCGGGGTCCGTGCAGGAGGGAATGGCTGTGGCAGGATGACGCAGGATATGTGCACTTTGCACTCCTGTTTAAACCCCTTTGCCGCAATTTGCAGCACTCCACCGTTCACCGCGCCGTTCACCCAGACTGAACACTGTGTATGGATACGCGCCCTTGGCCCCTGCCCCGGCGCGGCCTATCTTCAGGACAACTTCACAAGATATCCGGAGGCTGCCATGTCCATCCGTCCCGTCCGCCAGATTTCTGGCACCACCCCTGCGCTGGAAGGCGCAGGCGTCCATCTGCACCGCGTGTTCGGCTTTCAGGACCCCGAGCTGACCGATCCGTTCCTGATGATGGACGACTTCCGCAATGAAAACCCGCGCGATTATCTCGCCGGCTTCCCCTGGCATCCGCATCGCGGCATCGAGACCATCACCTATGTGCTGGCCGGAACTGTTGACCATGGCGACAGCCTCGGCAACACCGGCACGCTTGGGGCTGGCGATGTGCAGTGGATGACCGCCGGGCGCGGCATCATGCATCAGGAAATGCCGAAAGGCGACGCCAAGGGCCGCATGCACGGCTTCCAGCTCTGGGCCAACCTGCCGTCGAACCTGAAGATGACCGCGCCGCGCTATCAGGATGTGGAATCCAAGGACATCCCCGTCATTCAGGACGATGACGGCACCATCGTGCGCGTTGTCTGCGGCGAGTTCTGGGGCCGCCGCGGGCCGGTGGACGGCATTGCCGCCGATCCGCAGTATCTCGACATCACCATTCCGCCGGGCCGCGCCAAGCGGCTGCCGGTCGATACCCGCCGTCAGGCCTTCGCCTATATCTTTGAAGGCGCAGGCCGCTTCGCCGATGCTTCCAAGCCCTTCGGCGTGCTAACGGAGAAGGAACTCGACAACGAGGAAATCTACATCCGCGACGAAACCGGCAACCGCACGCTGGTGATCTTCGGGGCGGGTGACGAGGTGGTGGTGCAGGCTGGCGAGGAAGGCATGCGCTTTCTGCTCGTCTCGGGCGCTCCGATCCGCGAGCCGATCGCCTGGCACGGCCCCATCGTCATGAACACCCGTGAGGAGCTGATCCAGGCGGTGACGGAACTGCGCAACGGCACATTCATCAAGCCGTAAGAGCGGGCATCAAGCCGTAACAGCGGGCATCAAGCCGCAAAGGCAGGCCGCCACTGACGGAAGAAACAGATCCCGCCCTTGCGGGACACAAAAGGGCACGCTAGCCATAGTGTGCCCTTTTATTCTTTTCATCCGTGGATTTTTCCAGTGTTTCCAAGCCTCAGCCTGCGCCGCGCCCGTTTGTCCGATGCTCCGGAACTGACGCAGATCCTGCACCGGGCCAAAGCCTCCTGGGGCTATCCGGCGGCGGTGATGGATGCCTTCCGCGCCGAGCAACGCATATCTCCGGCCACCATCACCTCGCAGCTTCTGATCGTTGCGGAGCGCGAGGGGCGCACGGCTGCCTTTGCGGGCGGAGAAATGCGGCAGGACCATTTCTATCTCGGCTTCCTTTTCGTTGCGCCGGAGCATCAGGGCCAGGGCCTTGGCCGCCTGCTGCTGTCGGCCATCGAGGATCTGTCGCGCGATCAGGAAATCTACCGCATCCTGCTGGAGAGCGACCCGCATGCGGCGCCCTTCTACCATCATCTGGGCTACAGGACCTTGAGCGAGCGCCCCTCCACCATGGTTCCGGATCAGCCCATTCCGATGATGGAGCGCAGCTTCGAGCCGCAGTACCTGCCGTTAAGCGGCATTGCCATGCATCTGTCGCGCGCGCAGGGCTGGTCCTTCGAAGCGAACGAAGCCAAAGCCATCGCCGCCCACTGGCAGAGCCTCACCAGCGCCAATCCGAACCTGTGGAACGGGCGCAAACTGCATACGCTGCAGGTGCAGCATGACAGGGGCACCCTCACCGCCCGCTGCGCTGAGGTGAATTACGCCTCCTTTCTGGCCTGGCGTGACTGGGGTGCTCCGGACCGGGAGGCCTACAACCTGTTCGGTGCGGCCATCGTGCGCAGCAGCGACGGCGCGCTTCTTTATGGCGTCATGGGGCCGAAGACCGCCAATCACGGGTCCTGCTATCCGCCAGCCGGCAATCTCGATCTGAATGACCTCAGGCCTGACGGCAGCGTCGATGTGGAAGGCTCCATCGCCCGTGAACTGCTGGAGGAGACGGGCCTGGACATCAACACGGCCCGGAAAGGCGCCCTCTTTGCCCTGTTCGACGGCCAGCGCATCTGCATCGGGCAGGAACTGACATTTGCTGCCACCGCGCAGGAACTGCGTGCACGGATGCTCGCCCATGCGGCCACAGACCCGGAGGAGGAGCTGGCCGATATCGTCATCCTGCGGATGGCGGGGGATCTCAAGGGGCTGAAAGTGCCCGGCTATGCCCGCGTCATTGCACGCCGCCTGTTGCCTCAATCGTAAATTTTCCATTCACCAAAGATGAAAAAGCCGGGCTGGCGAAGCTGCGGAAACCATGCAAAAGTCCGGCCTCATCTTGAACCGGCCTCTGCGCGCCGGGGGAACTTGCAGGAGACATTGCTGATGGGACGCCGTTACGCTGTGCTTGATGTGTTCACGAACAAGGCGCTTGCCGGAAATCCGCTGGCCGTGGTTCTGGACTCCGAAGGCCTCGAAACCGCGCAGATGCAGGTGATTGCCCGCGAGTTCAACCTGTCCGAAACCGTCTTCGTCTTCCCGCCGGAAAATCCCGGCCAGTCCGCCTCCATCCGGATCTTCACGCCCGAATCCGAACTGCCCTTCGCCGGACATCCGACTGTCGGCACGGCTGTCCTTCTTGCCATCGAACGCTTCGGCGAGGTGAAGGGCGAGCAGGATGCCGTGGTGGTGCTGAAGGAAAAGATCGGGCCGGTGCGCTGCGCCGTCATCCTGCGCGAGAACGCGGCCGCCTTTGCCGAATTTGACGTGCCGAAGCTGCCCGAGCCGGCCGGCCCGACCGTCAATCCGGAGCTGATCGCCGCCGCCCTGTCGCTGGACGTATCCGAGATCGGCTTCGAGAATCACACGCCCAGCCGCTTCAAGGTAGGCCCCGCCTTCACCTATGTGCCGGTGCGGGATCTGGAAGCGCTCGCCCGTTCCAAGCCGGACCAGAGCCGCTGGGCTGCCGCCTTCGGCCATGACGACCACAACAACGCCTATGTCTATTGCCGCGAGACCCGCTCGCAGGAAAGCGCCTTCCACGCCCGCATGTTTGCGCCGGGCATGGGGGTTCCGGAAGATCCGGCAACCGGCTCTGCGGCGGCTGCCTTTGCCGGTGTCGTGCAGTTCTACGACGCGCTTCCCAACGGCACCCACTTCATCCGCATCGAGCAGGGCTTCTTCATGGGCCGCCCGTCGCTGATCGATCTGGAGATCGACATTGCCGCGCGCAAGCTCCATGCCGTGCGCATCGGCGGGCAGGCCGTTCTGGTTGCAAGGGGCGAGCTTTTCGTTTGAGGGGAACTCCCCTCTTGCGTGAGGCGGCCCCATCCGCTACACAATTTCGCAATTAACGCATGTCCGGCGCCCTGCCGGCACGGGAAAGGCCCTGAATTTCATGATCGCCGCTTGCGACATGACTGGCTCCAAGACCACCGCGCTTCTGCGTGGCGGCCTTTCCGCGCGCGCCCTTCTGCTTGGCAAGCTGCTTCTGCTTAGATGCCCCTGAGCGTCGGCTGCCCCATGCGCGGGCGGGCTCTCAGGGGATAGCGAACTCACCCGATTACGTCTGATCGCTCCCGTCCGAGACCCCGCTACCAAGGGTATGACATCAGGGCTGGCGGGAGACACCAAGGGAAGGAACACCCATGACCACCACCGGCTCCAAGGACCAGGTCCTCATCTTCGATACCACCTTGCGCGATGGCGAACAGTCGCCGGGCGCGTCCATGACGCTGGAAGAAAAGCTCCAGGTGGCAGAGCTGCTCGACGACATGGGCGTCGACATCATCGAAGCCGGTTTCCCGATTGCCTCCAACGGTGACTTCGAGTCCGTGCGCGAGATTGCCAAGCGCTCCAAGCGTTCGGTCATCGCCGGTCTTGCCCGCGCGATCCACGCCGACATCGACCGCTGCGGCGAGGCCGTGCGCTTTGCCGAGCGCGGCCGCATCCACACCTTCGTCTCCACCTCGCCGATCCATCTGAAATACCAGATGAACAAGACCGAGGACGAGGTGCTGGCCATCATCAGCGACACGGTGGCCCGTGCCCGCAACCTCATCGACGATGTGGAATGGTCGGCCATGGACGCCACCCGCACGCCGATCGACTATCTCTGCCGCACGGTGGAAGCCGCCATCAAGGCTGGCGCGACCACCATCAACCTGCCCGATACGGTCGGCTATTCGACCCCGGACGAGTACCGCGACATGTTCGCCCAGATCCGCAACCGCGTGCCGAATGCGGACAAGGCGATCTTCTCCGTTCATTGCCACAACGACCTTGGCCTCGCTGTTGCCAACTCGCTGGCCGGTGTGGCTGGCGGCGCGCGCCAGATCGAATGCACCATCAACGGCCTCGGCGAGCGTGCCGGCAATGCGGCGCTGGAAGAGATCGTCATGGCGATCCGCACCCGTTCCGACATCTATCCCTATGGCTGCAACGTCGAGCCGAAGTTCCTCACCCGCGCCTCGAAGCTGGTGTCGGCCGTGTCGAACTTCCCCGTGCAATACAACAAGGCCATCGTCGGCAAGAATGCCTTTGCGCATGAGAGCGGCATCCACCAGGACGGCATGCTCAAGAACGCCGAAACCTACGAGATCATGCGCCCCGAGGACGTCGGCGTGAAGGCGACCTCGCTCGTCATGGGCAAGCATTCCGGCCGCCATGCCTTCAAGGACAAGCTGAAGGAACTCGGCTACGAGCTCGGCGACAACGCCCTGCAGGAGGCTTTCCGCCGCTTCAAGGACCTCGCCGACCGCAAGAAGAACGTCTATGACGAGGACATCGAGGCGCTGGTCGAGGATGAAATCTCCACCTCCGGCGAAGGCGCCAAGGTGATTGCGCTCACTGTGATTGCCGGCACCGGCGGTCCGCAGAAGGCCATCCTCACCATGGACATCAACGGCCGCCACGAGACCCGGGAAGCCACGGGCGACGGCCCGGTGGACGCGACCTTCAAGGCCATCCGCGCCATCTGCCCGCACAACGCCACCCTGTCGCTCTATCAGGTGCATGCGGTGACCGAGGGCACGGATGCGCAGGCGGAAGTCTCCGTCCGCCTCGAAGCCAATGGCCGCATCGCCACCGGCAAGGGCGCCGACACCGACACGCTGGTGGCCTCTGCCCGCGCCTATGTGGCGGCGATGAACCGCCTCAACCTGCGCCAGCAGTCCAGCAACCCGGGCGCGCTCAAGGCCAGCTGATCTGTTGCCAAGCCTGACTTTCTGAAAGCCCGGCGCCGCATCTGCGGTGCCGGGCTTTCCGTTTCATGCTCTCCCACAGGGAAAAACTGCTGTGCCCGTTCCAGCCTTGATCCGGCTGCAAACCGTGCCATGCTCGCAAGCCAGAGCCAGCCGGGAGGAGCCAGCCATGATTGCCGTAATCTTTGAAGTCGAACCGCATGCGGAGCATGTCTCCGCCTACTTTGATCTTGCGGGCGCACTGAAAAGCGAATTGTCAAAGATCGACGGCTTCATTTCGGTGGAGCGCTTTGAAAGCGTGACCACACCGGGCAAGTTTGTCTCCCTGTCCTTCTGGCGCGATGAGGAAGCCCTTGCCGAATGGCGCAGCCTTGCCAGCCACCGGGCCGCGCAAACCGCCGGGCGGACCCGCATGTTCGCGGGCTACCGCCTGCGCGTTGCCGCCGTCATTCGCGATTATGGCCTCGAAGACCGTACGCAAGCCCCCGAGGACAGCCGCGCCCTGCACGGGTGATGTCGCATACCAAGGCTTCCGATGCTGCCGCATCAGCCTTCAAATTGCTCAGGCGCCGCACGGGCTTGACCAACTCTCGATGAGGCGGGCTCATCGCGAGTTGGTATCATCCGTTCGCCACCAGCCGCCGCAGCGACGGGTTGAGGATCTGGTAAACGTCACAGGGCAGACCGCAGGACCAGCGGGTTTCCCGCCAGTTGAGCCCCGCCCGGTGCAACACCTTGCGCGCCGCCGCATTGCCCCGGGCGACGAGGCAGATCAGGTGGCTGTAATAGGTGTTGAGGAAGAACCAGTTCACCAGCGCCGGAGACAGCTCGCTGGCAAGGCCCTGCCCCCAGTGCGGACGGCCGATGACGATCTCCATGCTGATTTCGGAGGTCGGTTCATGCGGTTCGAAGCCGGCCCGGCCGATGAAGGTGCCGTCCTTGGCCAGAACCTTCCACACGCCGAAGCCCTGCAGCGCATGGCTGGTGACGTAATCCACCAGACGGCTCGCCAGCCAGATATCGTCCGGCACACGCCGGGAAAAGCGGCGGCTGATGTCGAGATGAGCGTTCACTTCCGGATCTGCATGAAGCGTTTTCAGCTCATCCAGATCGTCCGGCGTGAAGGGTACGAGGCGTAAACGGCGTGTCGCCAGTACGGTATCCTGCATTGCGCATTCTCCCTTCGTCCTCATCGTTATTTTTGACGGGACGAGGAGATAGAGAGCGATTGTGCGCTTTAAAGGGCTGTTTGACGACAATCCGGCGACAGTTCCCTGACAGTTTGACAACCATCAGAAATCATTGAGGATTTCACGCGCTAGCAAAGCCAGATCCTGAGCCTGCGGATCCCGGCGCGGCCAATCGGCCAGTTGCCCGCGGAAAAAGGTCTCCTGCCGCTTGGCATACCGGCGCGTCGCCACCGTCAGGGCGAAATGCGCCTCTTCCCGGCTGCATTCCCCGCGCAGCAGCGCGCCGATTTCGGCAATGCCGATGGCCCGCATGGCCGGCAGCGTATCCGGAAGCCCCAGCGCCAACAGCGCCTCCACTTCGGCAAGGCCTTCGGGGGCCAGCATCATCTGCGCGCGCAGCGCAATGCGCGCATGCAGCCAGGGGCGCGGCGGGGCGAGAACCACCTTCACCAGCCCTTCCGGCCCCAGCAGCGGCGTCCCATGCGCCTCGGCCTGCCAGTCTGCCAGCGTCCGGCCGGTGCCCAGCACCACCTCCAGCGCCCTTGTCAGGCGCTGCAGGTCCATCAGCCGCTCCGCGGCTTCTGCATCCAGCGGGGCAAGCTCTGAGCGAAGGGCTGAAATGCCGCCCTCCGTGGCAAGCCGCCGGCACTGCTCCCGAATGGCGGCAGGAATCGGCGGCACTTCGGCAAAGCCCTGGGTCAGCGCCCGGAAATAGAGCCCCGTGCCGCCAACCAGCACCGGCAGCTTGCCCGCCGCCCGGACAGCCTCAATCTCACCGCGCACCAGATCGAGATAGGCACCGGTGGAAAAGGCCTCGCTGGCAGGCAGGCAGCCGTAAAGCCGGTGCGGCACCAGTGCCTCGTCTTCGGCGGAGGGACGCGCCGTCACCAGCCGCAATTCACGGTAAAGCTGCATGGAATCGGCATTGATCACTACGCCATTGGCGGCACGGGCCAGCTCAATGGCCAATGCCGACTTGCCGCTGGCCGTCGGCCCGGCTATCAGGATCGCGGTTTTTGCTGTTCCGGCCATGTTGCTCCGGCCTTCTGCCCTTTCAAGAGGTTCCCCGATGCCGTCTCTGGTTGCCACGCTCGTTTCCAATCCGGCTTCCCCGGCCCTTGATGACACATTTCTGGCCGAAGCAGCCCGCCTGCTGAACAGTGCAGCTGCCCCTGCCCTTCTCTCTCCCGGCGTTGCCGCCGATCTCTCCGTGGGGCTGGACCTGCCCGCCCGTGACGTGGAAGCCCGCCTGCGCGCACTGACCGGCAACCGCCCGGTGGACGTCTTTGTGCAGCCTGCGGAAGGCCGGCGCAAGCGGCTGCTGATCGCCGACATGGATTCCACCATGATCGGACAGGAGTGTATCGACGAACTGGCGGCAGAACTCGGCCTGAAGGACCATATCGCCGCCATCACCGAGCGCGCCATGCGCGGCGAAATCGAGTTCGAACCCGCCCTGCGCGAGCGTGTCGGCCTGCTCAAGGGCTTGCCGGTCGCCGCCGTCGCCGATGTTCTGGACAAGCGCATCACCCTGATGCCCGGTGCTGTTTCGCTGGTGCGTACGATGAAGGCCAATGGCGCCTATTGCGCACTGGTCTCAGGCGGCTTCACCCTGTTTACCGGCCCGGTGGCCGAGCGCATCGGCTTTGACGAGAACCGCGCCAACATTCTGGAGCACGCGGAAGGCCAGCTGTCCGGCACGGTGCGCGAGCCGATCCTTGGCCGCGAAGCCAAGCGCGAGCGGCTTGAGCAACTGGTGGCGGAGAAGGGGCTTGCCTTCGGCGAGACCATGGCTGTGGGTGACGGTGCCAATGATCTGGCCATGATCGCCCGTGCCGGTGTGGGCGTTGCCTATCACGCCAAGCCGAAGGTGGCGGCGGAAGCGGACATGCGAGTCGATCACGGCGACCTGACGGCGCTGCTCTTCATTCAGGGATACCGCTTGCAGGACTTCGCCGCCTGAGGCGTATCTTGCTCAGGCGGGCCTTGTTCAGGCCGGGATACGCACCGGCATGCCGCTGGCCTGCTTTTGCGGCGTGTCACTCGTCTTGAGGAGTTGCAGGACATCGGCCGCAGGCATGGGGCGTCCAATGAAGAAGCCCTGTGCCTGCGAACAGCCTTCCCGGCGCAAGGCCTCCATCTGGGCTGCCGTCTCCACCCCTTCTGCAGTCGTTTCAATTCCGAGACTGGCGCAAAGGCTGGTAACGGCCCGCACCACGGCCCGCTTGTCTTCCCCCTCATGAATGTCCTGAACAAAGGCCCGGTCGATCTTCACCTTGTCAAAGCGGAACTTCTGCAAATAGCTGAGGCTCGAGTAGCCGGTGCCGAAGTCATCCATGACGATACGCACGCCAAGGCTCCGCAACTCTTCAAGGGTCGTAAGCGTCGCTTCCGTATCCTGCAGCAGCACACCTTCGGTGATTTCGATTTCCAGACGGCTCGCCGGAAGGCCCGATGCGCCAAGCGCCGCCAGGACATCGAGGACCAATGTGCGCGTGCGGAACTGCACCGGAGAAATATTGACGGCCACCCGCACGTCCGAGGGCCAGGATGAAGCCTCACGGCAGGCCTGTTTCAGGACCCAGGAGCCGATAGCGCTGATCAGCCCGGTTTCCTCGGCGATGGGAATGAACTCACAGGGCGGAATGTTGCCGCGTTCAGGGTGCGGCCAGCGGATCAGAGCTTCGAAACACGCAATCTGACCATGGTTGAGGCCATAAAGCGGCTGATAATGCAGCTGGAACTGGTCCTCCGCGAGGGCCGAGCGCAGGTCGAGCTCCAGTTCCCGGCGCTGCTGGATCTGGGCATCCATCGCCATCTCGAAGAAACGGTGGATGTTGCGCCCGTCCTGCTTGGCCCGGTACAGCGCCATATCCGCATGCATGAGAAGCGTGTCCGCGTCTTCCCCATCCTGCGGAGAGATGGCAATGCCGATGGAGACGCCGACAAAGATGCACTGCCCGCTGATATCGAAAGGCTGGCCGATGGCATCGATGATCCGGTCCGCCATGTCCGCTGCCTGCGCCGGACTGCGCCGGCCGTGCAGCACGATGGCGAATTCATCGCCGCCCAGCCGGGCAATCAGGTCCTCTTCGCCAATCGCCTGCCGCAGCCGCACGGCAACCTCGACCAGAAGCCGGTCGCCCACCGGATGCCCCAGTGTGTCGTTGACCGTCTTGAACTGGTCCAGATCGAGATAGAGCAGCGCCGTCGGCTGGCCGGTCGCAAGGCTGCTGGCAACATATTCCTCGGCCTTTTCCCGGAACAGGATGCGGTTGGCAAGGCCGGTCAAGGAGTCATGATGGGCAAGATGGGCAATGCGCTGCTCCTGCCGCTGGCGCTCCGTCACGTCTTCATAAACCGCGACTGACCCGCCTTCTTCCGTCCTGGCAATGGTGACCACGATGGTGCGTTCGTCCCGCACCTGAACGATACGCTTGCGCGTCACCTGCAGCCCGGCCGCCAGCCTTTGATCCTGCGGGCCTTCGTCGGCAATCACCTGCGCCCCCTGCCCGATGCAGGCTGAAACAACCCCGGCCCGGGTGGTGCCGGGCTGAACCGCCGCCTCGGACAGATCAAACAATGCACGGAAGTTGCCATTGGCAAGGATCACCCGGTCATCCGGCCCGCACATCAGGATCCCTTGCGGAATGCTCTCCACCGCCGAGGACAACCGGTCGAACTGCTGCTTCACCTCCTGGCGGGATGAGGCCAGCAGATCCTGCCGCGCAGCCTCCAGTGACTGCATCAGGCTGTCAAACGCCGCCCCCAGTTCTCCGATCTCGTCCGGGCGCCTGATCAGATCCTCCGGCACCGGATGGATGGCATCACCCGCATCCCGCAAGGCTCTGGCATGGCGCGTAAGCCGTTCGACCGGCCGCGCCACGGCAGCACCAAAGGCAAGCACGGCTCCGATACAGGCGAGGCAGGCAAAGGCTGCCACCGCGAGAATCGTGAACATCCCGGCATCGATGCGCCGGGTGATCATCGCCGTGGTATCCTCATTCTGCTCACGCGCCCAGATGGCAAGTTTTTGCACCGCCTTCGTCAGCCGGTATTCAGAAAGCCGCAGCAGGCGCATCACATCCGTCCGGGCCCGGTCGATGGTAATTGCCTGTTGCAGAACGGCCTCCAGCGGACCGCCAGCATCCACCTCGCTGGATACGGCGCGGATTGCATCGCGCAGCGGCCGTGTCCGGGGAAAAGAAGACTGAGCCTCCAGCCAGGGCATCAGCTGGCGGGAAATCGCTCCAATGCCCTGTGCTGCGAGATTCTGATTCTGGATCGCTTCGCCAAGATTGCGCGTGCCTGCCGCATACCAGTCCCCCAGAAGACTGGCATCGAACCGCTCCACTTCCTTGCGCAGGTCATAGGCAAGACGAATAACCGGCCAGTTCTCCACCATGGCTGAACCGAGCCGCGCCCTCTCTGCCTCAAGACCATCAGCTTTGCCGATCATCTCCCGCATGCTGCGCTCGTCAAGCGCGACTGCGCCATCCACCTGTTCCAGCAGCCTGTCCAGCGTCGCATTCATGCGCTTGAAGTTGAAGCGGATACGCTCCTCGACGCGCCTGCGCTCCTGAGAGTTCAGAATATGCTGGTCGCAGACGGCCAGAACCTCGCCCTGAATTCTCTTGAAATCATCCCGCGCCCGGATCGCGTCCTGGCCCAGCGTCTCGAGATTGCGCTGCCGGATCGACATATCAAGCGCATCAAGCTCGGAATAGTCGACTGACCGCAGATTGAAGGCTGCAAGCGCCGGATCTCCGCCCGTGCGGAAGAAACACTCATCAATCAATGTCCGCGACAGGCCGGCAATCTGCTGGACGCTGGCCGTTGCGCGAAGCGCATCCACATAGAGCGGGCCTGTCGCCTGGCTCATCAGATGCATGCCGCCGGACACCGCCTGCATCTGCCGGATGCTGACAAGACCGAGGCTCAGGATAAGGAGAACAAGGACGCCGCCGAAACCGGCAACAGCAATGCGCAGGCGCTGAAATCGCAGGAGCACAGGCAATGAAAACCAAAAGCGCATCCAGAACCTACCCCATCTGGAGTTCCTGCCTCAGACAAACAACACTCAAAACACCACCTGCGCCGCCCCAATCCATGGCAGCGGATAAAGCGAGCCCCTGACCAGGATAACACTCGTATAAATTGCTATACGTTTCGTAAAAAACATACGTCAAACAAGAAAGTAACGTAGCGTCATTAACAACACCCTTCCGGAACAGAGGCACTCAAAGGTTGCATATCAAAAGCAAGGGGCGCGGAACATGTCCGCGCCCCGATCAGGTAAGATAAGACAAGAGCCTGATTTTACTTCTGTTCCTCAATCCGCACCGGAATGAAGCGCAACTCTCCGTTCGGATTGGCCAGCAGCAGCAACGCCGACTTCCGGCCGCCCTTTTTCAGCTTCTCGACCTGGGCAGCAGCTTCTTCGGGCGTCTTGACCGGCTCCTGGGCGACTTCCTTGATGGTGTCGCCTGCCTGGATCCGCTTCTCTTCTGCGGAACTGCCAGCGATCACCTCGGTCACGACAACGCCCTCAACCTCGGCATTGATCTGGAATTTTTCGCGCAGGGCATCGTCGAGAACCGCCAGCTTCATGCCCAGCACTTCGCTGGTCTTCTGCTCTTCCTCTGCCGGCTTTTTCTCTTCCTCAGCCGCACCGGCTGCATCTGCCTCTTCAAGGCGGCCAAGCGTCACCTTCAGCGTCACCCGCTCGCCCTTGCGCAGCACGACAACATCCACTTCCTTGCCGATGGCCGTGTCGGCCACCATGCGCGGCAGGTCACGCATCGCCGGAACCGGCTTGCCGTCAAACTCAACGACCACGTCCCCTGGCAGGATCTTGGCGGCGGCTGCAGGGCCGTCATCGGATACACCGGCAACCAGCGCGCCCATGGCCTTGTCCATGCCCAGGCTTTCCGCAATCTCGTCGGTCACTTCCTGAATGCGCACACCCAGCCAGCCGCGGCGGGTCTCGCCGAACTCGCGCAGCTGCGCAATCACGGCGGTTGCCGTGTTGGAGGGAATCGCAAAGCCGATGCCGATCGAGCCGCCCGACGGGGAAATGATGGCCGTGTTGATGCCGATGACCTTGCCATTCATGTCGAACAGCGGGCCGCCCGAGTTGCCCCGGTTGATGGCAGCGTCCGTCTGGATAAAGTTGTCATAGGGGCCGGCATTGATATCGCGCTTGCGGGCGGAGACGATGCCGACGGTGACCGTGCCGCCGAGGCCGAAGGGATTGCCGATAGCCATCACCCAGTCGCCGACGCGGATCACCTCGCTGTCGCCGAATTCAACGGCTTTCAGCGGCTTTACCGGCGTCACCTTCAGCACGGCAATATCGGTTTTTTCGTCAACGCCGATGACTTCCGCCTTGAGCTTGGAGCCATCGTTGAAATTGGCGGTAATCTCGTCCGCATCCTCGATCACGTGGTTGTTCGTGATGATGATGCCTTCGGTGCCGTCAATGACAAAGCCGGAGCCCAGCGACTGAACCCGGCGCGGAGATCTGCCCCCCTCACCGCCTTCATCGTTGTTCTGGCGGTTGAAGAATTCGTCGAAGAACTCCTGGAAGGGAGAGCCTTCCGGAAGCTTCGGCATGGGGATCGACCGGCGGGCCTGAACGGTCTGCTCCGTCGAGATGTTCACCACCGCATCGGCAAGGCCTTCCGCCAGATCGGCGACGGAAGCTGGCCCCTGCGCGAGCGCGACATGGGCCGGCGACACTGCAACAAAGGCCGCCAGCATCGCGGCGGCTGCCGTCCGGGCTCCGCGGGAGAAGGTTTGAGCTTTGAAAATACGGGCCATCGGCCGCTTTCCTCCATACCATCGGGCGGGCAGATGCCCGGGTCACGAAATCACTCTAACGATATATGCAAACATGGCGCCAGTTCGACAGCAATCGGACTGGCGCCATGACATTTCCGAGAGGCAAAAAATCCTTCAGCCGCGAACCAGCCAGATGACGAAGACACCGGCAGCCAATGCGGCAAGGCCAACGCCGCGCAACACGCTGTCATCCATATCAAGCACGCTGCGCAGCATCGCTTTCATGCGCCCTGGCGCCAGCGCATAGAGGGTTCCCTCCAGCGCCAGCGCCAGGGCAATGGCTGTTATCAGATCGCTCATTGCCCCGCAGGTGCAGCACCGGCGGCCGGTGCCTGGAGCGGCATCTGCACAGGTGCAGCCGCTGCTGCCGCAGCCCCGGCCGGATCATTGAAATACCGGAAGAAGCTGGAGTCGGGCGACAGCACGAAGCTCGTCTGACCGGTTTTCAGACCTGCTTCATACGCCTGCATGGAGCGGTAGAAGGTGAAGAAGGACGGATCCTCGCTGAAGGCCTCGGCAAAGATGCGTCCGCGTTCTGCATCACCATCACCGCGCAGGATTTCTGCATCACGGCGGGCTTCGGCGATCAGAACCGTTGCATCACGATCGGCACGCGAACGGATGCGGCGGCCCTGCTCTTCACCCTGGGCGCGGATTTCGGTCGCTTCACGTTCACGCTCGGTCTGCATGCGCGAGAACACGGCCTGGCTGTTGGCTTCCGGCAGATCAGCTCGGCGGATCTTCACATCCACCACCTCAAGACCAAGATCAGCCGTTGCAGCCGACACGAGCGTGCGGATGCGGGTCATGATCTGCGAGCGGTTGTCACGCACAACGGCCGTGAAGGTCGAACGGCCGAGTTCGTCACGCAGCGCGCCCTGCAGCAGCGTCGAAAGGCGCTGGTTGGCGGCGTTGATGTTGTTGACGCGCTGATAGAACCGGACCGGATCGGAGATGCGGTAACGGGCAAACGCATCCACCACCAGACGCTTCTTGTCCGATGCGATGGCTTCCAGCGGCGGCATGTTGAAGTCCAGGATGCGGCGGTCGATGTAGACCACGTTCTGGACCAGCGGGATCTTGAAATGCAGGCCCGGCTGCTGGGTGGCGGAAACCACCTTGCCGAACTGAAGAACAAGCGCCTGCTGCGCCGGGTTGACGATGTAGATGGAGAGATAGAGGACGGTCAGCGCGAGTGCGATGATGACCCCGAGAAAACCGAGAACACCGTTCTTCATTACTGCTGTCCCCCGCCGTTACGCACTGCCGGCTGCTGCGGCTGGCTGGTTCCGCGGCCCAAGAGATCGTTGAGCGGCAGGTAAGGCACCATGCCCTCGCCCGCCTTCTGGTCGATGACGATCTTGGCATTGCTGCCAAGCACCCGCTCCATCGTTTCCAGATAGAGGCGTTCACGCGTCACATCCGGCGCCTTGCGGTACTCTTCATAGATCTTGGTGAAACGCTGGGCCTGACCGGTCGCCTCGGCGATGACCTGATCGCGGTAAGCGTTCGCCGCTTCAATGACACGGGCCGATTCACCGCGCGCTTCCGGCACGATGCGGTTGGCATAGGTCTGCGCTTCGTTCTGGATACGCTCCTGGTCGGCACGGGCGGCCTGAACGTCGCGGAAGGCATCAATGACCTGCTGCGGCGGGTCAACCTTCTGCATCTGCACGCTGACGATGTCGATACCCGCCTGATAGTCATCAAGCGTCGTCTGCATCAGGTTCTGAACGGCAACCTGGATCGGGGCGCGGTTTTCCGTGAGGATGGCGTCGATGTCCGAGCCGCCCACAACTTCACGCATCGCGCTTTCGGCAACCGCCTTCACGGTGCCTTCGGGATCCTGGATGTTGAACAGATAGTTGGCCACACCCTCGGTCGTCGTCTTGATGCGCCACTGCACCTTGAAGTCAGCGTCGACGATGTTTTCATCACCGGTCAGCATCAGGCTTTCTTCCGGCACGTCCACCGTGCGCAGCGTGCCGCCGGAGACGCGTTCCTGCATGCCGATCGTCATTTCCTGCAGGCGCAGGACTTCCGGCTTGTAAACCTCACCGACCGGATAGGGCCAGTTGTAGTTGAGGCCCGGCTGGGTCTGGCCCGAGACCTTGCCCAGCACCAGTTCCACGCCCACCTGATCCGGTGCCACGCTGTAGAAGCCCGTCAGCATCCAGCCGCCGACGAGCACGACGCCTGCCAGCAGGATGCCCTTGACGCCGAAGTTGCCGCCACCGCCCGGCAGAACCGTCTTCATCCGGTCCTGCGTCCGGCGCAGCAGTTCTTCAAGATCGGGAGGATTGCCGCCACCACTGCGATTGGGGCCGGAACCCCACGGTCCGCCGTTATTGCCGCCACCGCCGCCGCCCCAGGGACCGCCGTTTCCGCCGCCCCCCTTCCAGCCGCCACCGCCACCGCTCTGGTTGCTCCAAGGCATCAAGACATCCTTCTTCGGGGGGCAGGTTTCCTGTCCCCTGGTTGAACTTGTTGTATCTGACCTGCTGGGGGTTATAGGAAGGTTAGCGGCCGCTGACAACGCGCAGCCTCCGGTGCCTCCCAAACTCAGCCGGATTCAGGTTTATCACCCGGGACATGGGTTCCATGACCCGGATTTTCAAGGCTTTGCGACGCCTAAGGTTGCGCCGCGGGCGCGGCAGGGCGACGCATATCCACATGCGGAATTCCATCTTCCAGATAGATTTCGCCGATAGGCTCAAAACCGTGGCTGCCATAGAAGCGCAGCAGATGCGCCTGGGCAGAAAGTTCCACGTCCGCTTGCGGATACAGATCCCAGGCCCAGGCAAGCCCAGCAGACATCAGATGATCGCCCAGCCGCAGCCCCCTGGCATGCGGGGCAACGACAATGCGCCCCAGCCGCGCGAAAGGCTCTTCCGCAGAAGGCGCAAAGGCGCGCAGATAAGCAGCAAGACGCCCCTCAGCGTCCTTCAAAAGATAGTGAAGTGCCTCGGGGTCGCGGCCGTCGATCTCCGGATAGGGGCAGTTCTGCTCCACCACGAACACGTCAACGCGCAGCTTCAGCACCTCATAGAGGTCCACAAGCGGCACGTCCTTGAAGGCGAACCAGCGGCAGGACCAGCCCGCCGGCAACGCCCGTGCCGCCGTCATGCTGCGGTCCTCCGGCGGTAAGTCTGGAAGGTCACATTCGCGCTGTCCTTGTCACTGCGCTCTGCGGCCCGCTCTGCCACGAGCTCCCACTGGCCGGTGCTGAATGCCGGGAACACCGTATCCCCCTCCGGCGTGGCGTGAACGCGGGTCAGCTCCAGCCGGTCTGCATGGGCCATGGCCTGCGCATAGATCTGGCCGCCGCCGATCACCATCACTTCTTCCGCCCCGCTCTCTGCCGCCAGCTTGCCGGCAAGTTCCAGCGCCGCTTCAAGGCTCTGCACCAGATGCACGCCTTCCGGCAGTTCAAGCGCCTGCCGGGAAATCACCACATGCGGGCGTCCCGGCAGCGGCTTGCCGAGGCTTTCAAAGGTCTTGCGGCCCATCACCACCGGCTTGCCAAGCGTCAGCGCCTTGAAGTGCTTCAGATCAGACGGCAGACGCCAGGGCATGGCATTGTCGGCACCGATCACCCCGTTCTCCGCCACCGCCGAGACAATCACCGTTTCCAGCATTTTCCCGCCTGCGCTGATCATGGCTTCACCGCCCCAATGCCTTCAGGCCGAGATCCGGCTGATCGGTGAAGAACCCATCCGCCCCGGCCTCCGTCACCGTCAAGCGCACCAGCTCCCCAAAGCTCGACGCAAAGGGCGGCAATCGGTCGGCGCGCAGGGTATAGGGATGAACTGCAAGGCCAAAGGCCTTGGCATCGCGCACCAGCGGCGTCACTTCGGCCACGCCGTCCTTGTTTTCATCCGTCAGAACCTGCGTCAGCGACGGCCCGATCCCATCCGCCACTTCGGCAATGGCTGCCAGCCCTTCCGGCGTTTTCAGCCAGTCGTAATCCGTGCCCGGCGCCATGTTCCAGCTGTTTTCCCCCAGCAGCTGCACCAGCTTGCCCTTGTAGCCAAGCTCCTGCCGGACGCGGCGGATCTCATTGAAATCAAAGGACTGGAGATAGACCTTGGCATCGGCCCCGGCGAGATCATGCGCCTCCAGCACGGCAATCACCGCCTTGGCGAGATCCTGGCCTTCGTCCCGGTGGAAGGCAGGAGACTTCAGCTCCGGATAAATGCCCAACACCCAGCCGCTTGTCTGCGCAAGGCCCTTCAGGAAGACGATCTCTTCCTCCAGGGTTGGCACCGTCAGGCCCATCTTCACCCGGGGAAACCGGCCAGGGAAGGCAAGGCCGCCGGTGCGCCCGGCCCGTTCCAGCACCTGCAGCCGGCGGATTTCCTCAAGAGTGAAGTCGATGGCATAATGCAGGCCATCAGCCCGCGCCCGGCCCGCGAACACCTCGGCCACATCCGTCGTCGCATCCAGCGTGATGTCATGCAGCACGATGGGCACGCCATCCTTCGTCAGCACCACATCCTGTTCGATGTAGTCTGCCCCCATGCCCACGGCCAGCGCCTTGGCGGCCAGCGTGTGTTCCGGCAGATAGCCGGAGGCGCCGCGATGGGCGATGACAAGCGGTTCTGCCATGGCAGTGCCCGTCATCAGGACGAGGCCGAGCAGGGAGGCAGGCAGAAACTGGCAAGGACGGCGCATGGCGTCTCCTTTTGTGTGGCTGGCAGAACGTGGGCAAGCCGCCGTCCGGTCAGACGGCAATCGGTGCCTTGATCGCGGGATGCGGATCATAGCCCGAAAGCTGGAAATCCTCATAGCGGAAGGCGAAAAGATCGGTCACGGCCGGATTGAGCACCATCACCGGCAAGGGCCGCAACTCACGGCTCAGCTGCTCGCGCGCCTGATCGAAGTGATTGGCGTAAAGATGCGCATCCCCCAGCGTGTGGACGAAATCGCCCGGCTTCAGCCCGCAGACCTGCGCCACCATCATGGTCAGCAGCGCATAGGAGGCGATGTTGAACGGCACCCCGAGGAACACATCCGCCGAGCGCTGGTACAGCTGGCAGGACAGGCGCCCACCGGCCACATAGAACTGGAACATGGTGTGGCACGGCGGCAGGGCCATCTCGTCCACCAGCGCCGGGTTCCAGGCGGAGACGATCAGGCGGCGCGATTCCGGGTTCTTGCGGATCATCGCCAGCACATTGGCAATCTGATCGATGGACCGGCCATCGGACGCAGGCCAGGAGCGCCACTGCGCGCCATAGACAGGCCCCAGGTCGCCATTTTCATCGGCCCATTCATCCCAGATGCTGACGCCATTGGCCTTCAGGTAGCCGATGTTGGTGTCACCGGCGAGGAACCACAGAAGCTCATGGATGATCGACTTCAGATGCAGCTTCTTCGTCGTGACGACCGGGAAGCCCTCTTCCAGATTGAAGCGCATCTGGTGGCCGAAGACCGAGCGCGTTCCGGTGCCCGTCCGGTCGCCCCGGTCGATGCCCTCATCCAGAATGCGCCGCATCAGATCATGATATTGCTGCACGTGGTTGCCCGTCCGCTGTCCTGTTCCGGCTGTCTGCCTGTTCTGGCCCGCTGAGGGCTTGGGCGCAAGGATTCATTGCCGGTGCGCGGCTCCTGACGGCCACTCCATCCACAGGCGCCCTGCCCCCCTTTCAATCGGCAAGCGAAATGCCTATATTCCAACTGCCGGTTCACCGGCTACGGCGATAAATTGACTGTGTAATAAGCCTATCGGACCCGGGGGCGGTACCCGGCGCCTCCACCCAAGCCCACCCCAGCGGTGGGTTTCGGCGGGGGCGAAATAGGATCGACGAGGGTGTAAAGACTGCTCTTTCGCTCGGCATGGTACCACCGATATCGGACCAAATCTGTAGTTGCAAACGACAACTATGCTCAGGACGTCGCTCTCGCCGCGTAATGCGGTGCGAGTTGTCCACCTAAAGCCCTGACGGGTAGCACTGTCAGGCGGGGTTCGGAGGCACCTGGCAACAGAAGCCTCCACTTAAACTCCCAAAGCAATCCAGAGATTTCCGCTGTTTTTCAGCGCCGCCAAGGCATTGCCCCTGCGTCATGCTCTTGCCACAGCGCCGCAGCATGCCCATTATTTCCCGCATGCGCCCTTTCCGGCATCCGGAGCGGAAGCGGCGTGGAGGACGGGTCTGCGAAAAGCCGGGATTACGAGCCTTTCAACAGGGCGATATGTGACGCGAGGGGCTTTTCTTTTGACCGGCAAAGGGTCAAGGTGCCCGAAATTGATTTGATTCCGGCGGACAATAAAGAATGGCAGAAGACCTGCTCCGTTATGACATCATCGTGCAGGACGCCCTGCGGGCGGCGGTGAAGAAGATCCTTGCCGAAGTTGCCCGGACGGGCCTTCCCGGCGAGCACCATTTCTACATCGCCTTCGACACCAATGCTCCCGGCGTGCGGATTTCCTCGCGCCTGAAGGAGCGGTATCCGACCGAGATGACCATCGTTCTCCAGCACCAGTTCTGGGATCTGGCCATCGGCGAGCACGCCTTTGAAGTGGGCCTGTCCTTCGGCGGCATTCCGGAGAAGCTGCTGATCCCCTTCAGTGCCATCAAGGGCTTCTTCGACCCTTCCGTTCAGTTCGCGCTGGAGTTCGAGCCGGGCAAGACCGCAGAACCCATTCCGGACGATCTGGTGGAAGCCGTCGGCGAACTCGCCAATCTGGAAGCTGCCGCTGCCAAGTCCCTCGAGGACAAGAACGTCAAGCCGGCCACGCGCAAGACGGCGGCAAGCGCCGGCAAAGCCGAGAAGGCTGAAAAGACCGCCAAGGCGGACGCAGCAGAAGAGGGCTCCAAGGACGACAAGCCGGCCGAAGGCGGTGAAGTCGTCTCGCTGGATGCCTTCCGCAAGAAGCCGTAAGATCCAGATC
The DNA here is from genome assembly GCF_900185665.1 of Pannonibacter sp. I15F10I1. NCBI lineage: Bacteria > Pseudomonadati > Pseudomonadota > Alphaproteobacteria > Hyphomicrobiales > Stappiaceae > Pannonibacter > Pannonibacter sp. I15F10I1. The sequence continues at coordinate 175,370 of NZ_FYAN01000008.1, read as the reverse complement.
TGCGGAGGATCCGGCCGCAACGTCCGGGCCTCCCTGTTGGATCAGGTATCAGGGTGGAGGCTGAGGCATGGGCGCCGACATCATCAACCTGCGGCAGGCGCGCAAGGCCCGCGACCGGAAGGCGCGGGAGAGCGAGGCCGAAACCAACCGCCGCCTCCACGGCCGCACCAAGGCGGAGCGCAAGCTCAAGGACGCGCTCGACAGCAAGGCGCAGCAGACGCTGGATGCCCATCAGCTGGAACGCAAGGCCTCTGATAAAACCGAAGATCCGGACCAGGATGGTCAGGCGTGACCTTCGTCAAGCGCTCGCTCAGCCTCAAGGGGCACCGCACCAGCCTGGCGCTTGAGCCCGATTTCTGGGCCGAACTCGACCGCATCGCCGCAGAGCGCCCCCTCTCCCTCGCCGCCCTCATCGGCATGATCGACGCCGAGCGCGCACCTGATCAGCCCCTCTCCTCTGCCGCCAGAGTGTTCGTGCTGAGAGCCCTCAGGTCTGTGCCGGAGCAAGGGTGACGTCCCCTCCTGCTCGAGTTCAACTCTAATACAGGACACGTCCTTACTGGCGAACGCCACCATTCCTCCGTCATGCCATGACTTGATCATGGCATCCATGCCGCTCCAGTTCACATCCGAAGCAGGAGCTCCGGCAATTTGCATCTCTTTCCGCAACCACCGCCACGGAATGGATGCCATGGTCGAGCCATGGCATGACGAAACGGTTGAGGTCTCCCGAGATGCGGGGCGTGCCCTCATTTGCGGGCAGCATCCGGGCCGGCATTTCGAACATGGCCAGTCCCCCACCATTCCGCCGCCACTCCTCCGTCATGCCATGACTTGATCATGGCATCCATGCCGTTCCAGTTCACATCCGAAGCAGGAGGTCCGGAAATTTGCATTTGTTTCCGCAACGACCGCCACGGAATGGATGCCATGGCCGAGCCATGGCATGACGAAACGGTTGAGGTCTCCCGAGATGCGGGGCGTGCCCTCATTTGCGGGCAGCATCCGGGCCGGCATTTCGAACATGGCCAGTCCGCCGCCAGTCCGCCGCCGCTCCTCCGTCATGCCATGACTTGATCATGGCATCCATGCCGCTCCAGTTCGCCTCCGAAGCAGGAGTTCCGGAAATTTGCATCTGTTTCCGCAACGACCGCCACGGAATGGATGCCATGGGCGAGCCATGGCATGACGAAACGGCTGGGGTCTCTCAAGATGCAGGGGCTCTTACTCGGAGATGTCAGTTGCCGGGTGCCGGATAGGTGACCACGAGGCCGCTGGGCATGGTGACCAGCACCGGTTGTGCCGGCTTGTTGGCCGGGATGCCGTCAGCCGGCCTTCCTGCCCCTGCATCAGAGCGCTGACCCTGCACACGCGGGGCAGCGGGAATTTCCTTCGCGGGCTCCAGCGGCGGCAAGGGGGCGACGCTGCCGGTCGCCTCCGGATCACGGCCTGCGGCACCGCTGCGTCCGGCGTTTCCAATGGCAGACTGGATCTTTTCCTCGAAGGTCAGAAAATCGCCGATGGCATCCCCATTGGCGGGCTGCGGCGCCGTCTGGGCGCGCTCATTCTGGGATGGCGCGGTGCTCTGTGCATTTCCGCGCTGGTCGGGCGCGGGAGCGGTTTCAGGGGCCTTTTCCGGCTCACGGCCTGACGCGCTCCCGGCCGCGGCTTTTTCTGCGGCAGCCTTTTCCGCAGCCGCCTTTTCCGCAGCCGCTTTCTCTGCAGCCGCCTTCTCGGCAGCGGCCTTTTCGGCCGTCCTATGCTGATCTTCCGCCTCGCGGAAATATTTCATCTCGCGGGCCAGCCGGTCACGGTCGAGGATATCGGCCTGCAGGCGCTCCACCCGCTCCACTTCCTTCTCGAAGGCACGCAAGGTGAGGAAGGCCATCAGCGGGCCAGTGTCGATCCGCCGTTCCGGGTTGCCCAGAGGGCCGGAGAAGATCACGCCCGCCTGCGGCTCGGCCCCGGCAACCGCGTCCTCGCCCGCATCGGCTTTCAGCGAAAGGTCGGCCTGCACGGTCCAGTCATTCAGATTGATCTGGCCGGAGCCGAGCAGAGCCGCCGCGGTTCCCTCAGCACTGAGATTGCGCAGACTGACCCGGCCGGCCGCCATCGACAGGGAGCCTTCGAGAGACGCGAAGGGCAGCGTGCCCGCATCCAGCTGGCTGGCAAACAGGCTGCGGATCTTGTCTTCCTCCAGCTGCAGGCCGGAATCGGCTGCGCGGATGATGAGGCCGAAAGCTTCCGGGTTCAGCGCCCGCAGCTCACCATCCTTCAGAGCCACCGTACCGCCGCCGCTGAGCCCTGCGGCCAGGGCAGCGATGGACCGGCCGCTCGTTTCAAACTGCGCATTCACATCCAGCGTGCCGGTTGCCACGGCCCGGCCAGAGCGCTGCCAGACAAGGTTCTCGGCCTGCGCGCCGGTCAGTTGCAGCGTTCCGGAGAAGCCCGCCTCGCCCGCATTGCGGGTCAGGGCCACCTGCCCGCTCAAGCTGCCGCCGCCATAGCGGGCCTCAAGTCCCTCCAGCCGCAGGCTGTCCGGCACGATCCGCAGCTTCGCGGAAACCGTCTCAACGGCCGTCAGATCATCCAGCCACAGTTTTCCAGCCTTGAGATCGAGACCCAGATCCATGTGCCCGGCGAAGGGCGTTCCAAGCGCCTGCCCCGGCCAGACGCCGTTCCCCTCGGCAAGCGCCCATTGATCGGCGCCCAGCATGACTTCCGACAGCAGGCGGGCGTCAAGGGCCGAAAGGTCCAGCGCGCCGGAGATCCGGTAAAGGCCAGATCCTGCGGCAGGTGTCAGATCCCCCGTCAGGCGTCCGGCCACGGTCACACCGGCCATGGCGCCCTTAAGGTCGCTCAAGGTGAGCTTGCCGCCTTCACCCAGCAGATCAAACCGCAGGTCAGCCGTCAGATCCCCCGCCAGTGCAGGCAGGACCTGACCGGTCATCAGCACCGCAGGAGAAAGGTCCTGCGATTTCAGCGTCACCCCGGCGGTGTAGCGCAGCGGCACGCCATCGCGCGGCAGTTCCATGTCGCCGACGGCTTCCAGGCGGCTCGTTCCCGCCTTCGCATCGAGGCTGAGGGCAAGGCTGTCGCCCGGTTGCCCGTTCAGCTTCAGCGCCAGTTCCGCCGCGCCAAGCCCCTCTTCCGAGGCAACGTCAAAGCCGAGCTGGCGCAGCAGAAGCGCGCCTTCCGGCCCGGACATGTTCAGCGTCAAGGCCGCATCGCCATCGCGCCAGGCATCCATCCGCCCGGCGAAGCGGCTGTCGAGGCCAATCTTGTTGCCGTTGACCTCGCCCGACAGCACCAGCCGCATCTCGCTGCCATTGCCGGAGGGCTTGGCCTCGATGCGCCCGTCCAGCCTGGCCGGCACCAGATAGTCACCGCCGGTCTGCAAGCGCCGGGTCAATTCACTGTCCGGCGCGGCATTCTCGATGAGGGCATAAAGCCCGGCCAGAGAGCTTGCCTCCAGCGTTGCGTTGAGCGAGCCCGAGGGAACGGTCGTCAGATCCCGGATGGTGCCGAGGGCGTCGATGCGCGCACCGGCCAGATCATTGGCGGAAAGTTTCGAGATCTTCAGCTGCTCGCCGTCATATCCGGCTTCCACCGTCAGGGCCTTGCCCTTGATGCCCCGGATCGACACCTCCCGGGCGTGAAGCTTCACGTCAATCTCGGCCCCGGCGAGCATTCCGCCCAGCGCATCAGCGCCAAAGGCCGGAGCCAGGCCGGACACAAGATCCAGATCCAGCTTTTCTGCCTCAAGGCCCAGCGCGAACACGGACTTGCCATTGCGCTCATGGGTGTAGGCGATGGACCCGGCAGCCTTCGCCCCGTCAATATCAAGGCGCGAGACGGCAAAGCTCACGCCGCCGCTGCCGGCATCCAGCTTGCCTTCAAGCGCAACCCGCAGGCCGGTGAAGACAAGCCCGTTGTGCCCCTGCAGCCAGCCCGTCAGCAGGCCCGGCTGCGCAGAATTGAGAACCAGCGTTCCGCTGTAGGACGGCGCGCCTTGCAGGGACAGGTCCCCTTGCGTGGTCACCTGCGTGCGGCCCGGCAGGCGGCTTGCAAGCCGCAGCACTTTCCAGCCGCCCGCTGCCGTTTCAAGGTCCAGGCGCGTGCCCTGAATGATCTCGCCGCCAGCCACAATGGCCGGAAGGTCAAGCGAGACCTCGCCCTTGAGCGTGTCTGGCGCCAGCGCCGCAAGACCGGAAAGAAGGCTTTGCCCTGCCGTGCGGATGGCCACAGGCTGCTGCGGGCCCTGCCCCAGCATCCGGTCCAGATCCAGCTGCCGCGCACCGGCCTTGATGAGGAACCGGCGCGAATCCGCCAGATCAAGATTGCCCTCGCCCGTCAGCGTCACATGCCGCTCGTCCGGGCCATAGCGAAGTTCAAAGGAAGGCACGGCGATCGCGGCCGGGCCGGCCTTCACGTCACCCTGCACCCGCCACTCCTGCATGGAGGGATCATCGGAGGCAACGGAGGCGAGCGTGAACCGGCCGTCAAGCTCCGGCGCACCGGCCTTGTCGCTCAAAAGCGCATCAACGCTCAGCTGGGCGGGCGTCAGCGCCGGGGTCAGGTCTGCCTTGACGCGGATGCCGCCGCCGGGCTGGCGCTCACCCGTGGCAAGGCGCAGGGACATGGGCTCGCCATTGCTGGAGAGACTTCCGTCCACCTTGAACGGGCCGTTGAGCGAGCGGGCGCTCACCACCACATTCACATTCTCGATCTTGCGCGAGCCGCCATCGCGGGCATCGGACAGCGTCACACTGCCGTTGTTCACCTCGATCTGGTCAAAGGCGACGTTCTTCGGGTCCACCCGGGCAAGGCCCGCCTCGCTGCGCTCCATCAGCCAGTCAAGGCGGCCATCCTCATCGAGCGCAAGGTTCACCTGCGGCCGGTCCAGCCGCATTTCCACGACGCGGATCTCGCCTTTCAGCAGGGACGGCAGTTCGACGCGCATCTGAAAACGGGAGACGGACAGCAGCGGATTTTCCGCATCTCCCACCCGCACATCGGTGAAGGTGAGCGCCGGGGCGGGCAGAAGGCTCATGTCGGCCTTGCCCAGCACCGTCACCTTGTGGCCCAGCGCCTCGCCGGCATAGCGCTCGAAGGTCGAACGGTACGCTGTCCAGTCGACAAAGAGGGGCCCGACCAGCGCCGCCAGCAGCGCCAGGATGATAGCCACACCCGCCGTGATATAGACCGAATTCAGCGTCATTCTCCTGTTGCTCCGGCGCCTGCTGCGTACAGCCCCTGCCGTTACACGAGCACGATCTTGCCCGGATTCATGATGTTATCCGGATCGAGGGCAATTTTAAGGGTACGCATCACATCCAGTGCGTCTCCATGCTCTTTTTTCAGATATTTCATCTTGCCCTGCCCCACGCCATGCTCGCCGGTGCAAGTGCCGCCCATTTCGATGGCGCGCCAGTTCATCTGTTCGATGAAGGCCTCGCTCTCCGCCAGTTCCTTCGGATCGTTGACATCCACCAGCACCAGCGTGTGGAAATTGCCGTCGCCCACATGGCCGACGATCGGCGCCAGCAACCCGCGCCGCTCGATATCAGCCACCGTCTCGGCCACGCATTCGGCAAGGCGGGAGATGGGGACGCATACATCCGTCGACACCGCCTTGGAGCCGGGGCGCAGGCCCTGCGCCGCAAAATAGGCGTTGTGGCGCGCCGTCCAGAGCTTTGTGCGCTCTTCTGCCAGCGCAGACCAGAGGAAAGTACCGCCGCCACAATCAGCTGCAATCGCCTCGAACAGTTCCGCCTGCTCCTTAACGCCCGAAGCCGTGCCATGAAATTCGAGGAACAGCGTCGGCGTTTCCTCAAGATCCAGCTTGGAATAGGCGTTGCAGGCGCGCACCTGCATCTTGTCGAGAAGCTCGATCCGCGCCACCGGAATGCCGGACTGGATGGTCATGATCACGGCGTTGCAGGCCGATTCCACATCCGGGAAGGGGCAGACGCCGCCGGAAATGGCTTCCGGCTGGCCGAAGAGCCGGAGCGTGACTTCCGTGATCACGCCCAGCGTGCCTTCCGAACCGACAAACAGCCGGGTCAGATCATAGCCGGCAGAGGATTTGCGCGCCCGGCCGCCCGTGCGGATGATGCGGCCATCCGCCGTCACCACGGTCAGCCCCAGCACCACATCCTTCATGGTGCCGTAGCGCACCGCGTTGGTACCCGAAGCACGGGTTGCCGTCATGCCGCCGATGCTGGCATCCGCGCCCGGATCAATGGGGAAGAACAGACCCGTGTCGCGGATGTAGGCATTCAGCTGCGAGCGCGTCACACCGGCCTGCACCACGCAGTCGAGATCTTCCGCATTCACTTCCAGAATGCTGTTCATGCGGCTGAGATCGATGGAGACGCCTCCGCCGGGGGCATTCACGTGGCCCTCCAGTGACGAGCCGGTGCCAAAGGGGATGACCGGCACCTTGTGCTGGGCACAGAGCCGGACAATCTCCGCCACCTCTTCCGTCGTCTGCGCAAACACCACAACATCCGGCGCCTGATTCGGCAGCCATGTGGTGGTGTGGCCATGCTGCTCGCAAACGGCTGCGGAGGTGAGGCACCGCTCGCCAAAACCGGCAGAAAGTGCAGCCTTCACGGCGGCGATGCCGTCCTCGTTGCGTTTCACCTGAACCTGCATGGCCGCCAGAGACATGGCGCATCTCCTCATCCTGTCATGAGGGCCTTGGTTTCCGGCCCTCTTGTGCTGGCGCACACTATCAAAGATGCCCCGCCACCCAAAGCTGTCTTGTGGGGCAAATCCCGGTTCTGTTGTCTCACCTGTTTCCTCCCGGCAAAAAGCCGTTGAAACGGGTCCAGTTCTGACCGGGATTGCGGTAAGAAGGAACACGCGTGGCCAGCGGCCGCAGCATTTGCGTTCCCGGATGTGGAGAGCATCACGCCATGGCCAAAGGCCCCTCCCCGCTGTTTCCCCTCAAGATTCCCGTCAAGGCCGGGATTACGGCCATCGCCGCCGAGTTGCGGCTCAACGTCCGGCATTTCCGCCACAGCAAGGCACCGCTCATCTGGGTGCTCGCCCTGTTCATCGGCGCCATCGTCTCCTGGGCGGCCATTTTCTTCCGCGAGCTGATCGGCCTCGTCCAGATGCTCTGGCTCGGCACCTCCAGCGAGGCGGTGGTGACGGCCGTTGCACAGGTGCCCTGGTATGTGGTGATGCTGGCCCCTGCAGCCGGCGGGCTGGTGGTGGGGCTGCTCCTGCATTTCGTCCAGCCCATGCAGCGGGCCTCCAGCGTGGCCGACGTGATCGAGGCCCGTGCCAGCGCCGGGCGCAGCCTGCGCTTCTGGCCGGGCATGTCCTCCGCACTGATTGCCGCCCTGTCGCTCGGCTCGGGCGCCAGCGCCGGGCGCGAGGGGCCGATGGTGCATCTGGGCGCGACCATCGCCACCAGCCTGGGCCGCCTGTTCAGCCTGCCGGATTCCTCCCGCCGCATGCTGCTGGCCTGCGGTGTCGCCAGCGCGGTTTCCGCCTCCTTCAATGCCCCCATCGCGGGCGTGCTCTTTGCCCATGAGGTGATCCTCGGGCATTACGCCCTCTCCGCCCTGCCCCCTGTCGCCATCGCCGCCGTCACCGGCACCGTGTTCTCCCGGCTGTGGTTCGGCGATGTGGCGGCCTTCATCATCCCCGCCTATCAGATCACCTCCTACTGGGAGTTTCCCGCCTTCGCGCTTCTGGGACTTGCCTGCGCCATCGTCTCCATCCTGTTCCAGTTCGCCTTGACCGGCACGGACTGGGTGGCGCGCAACATTCCCCTGCCGCTGTGGCTGCGCCCGGTCACGGGCGGGCTGGCGGTCGGGGCCATCGGACTGATGTTCCCCCATGTACTGGGCGTTGGCTACGAGGCGACCGATGAAGCACTGAAGAACCAGTTGCCCCTGACGCTTCTGCTGGCCCTGCTGGTGGCCAAGACGGCGGCAACTGCCATCACCCTTGCCTCCCGCTTTGGTGGCGGCGTGTTCTCGCCTGCGCTCTATCTGGGCGCCATGACGGGCGGGGCCTTCGGCATCATCGCCGCCGCCGCCGTGCCGGACATGGCCTCCAGCGGCGGGCTCTATGCCATTCTCGGCATGGGGGCGGTCGCCGCTTCCGTGCTGGGCGCCCCTGTCTCGACCACCATGATCGTCTTTGAGCTGACCGGCGGCTACGGCCTGTCCATGGCGCTGCTGCTCTGCGTTTCCATCGCCACCGGTATCACCCAGGCGGTGCATGGACGCTCCTTCTTCCAGTGGCAGCTGGAAATGCGCGGCGTGCCGCTCAAGGACGGGCTGCACCGCATGCTGGTGCGGGAAGTGCGGGTGGATGATTTCATGACCCCGCTGGCGCCCGGGGACACCGGAGAGGCCGGCCCGCTGACGCCGGACATGCCCGTGCTCTTCACGGACGAAACCCTCGACAAGGCCTTGAGACGATTCGATGAAACCGGCCAGACGCGGCTTCCCGTGGTGCGCCGCTCAGCCCCGCTGGTGCCCGTCGCCACGGCCTTCCACGTGCATGCACTGGCACATTACAACGCCGTCCTGATCAAAGCGGCGGAAGAAGAGCACCGGTAAATTCTATATTTTTCAGTGCGTTAACCGGAAAGCCGGAATCAAGTCGCAAGGCAGGGACAGCACCATCTCAGCGGCTTGAATCAATGTGTGAAGAACCGCCTCATCCGCAGACCAGGTCTCTCCCTCGTCATCCCGGACGAGAGCGAAGCGAAGATCCGGGACCGGTGAGCCCCGGCCTGCCGGCTCTATTGACCAGTTGAACCAACCTGCACCCCGGCTCACCGGTCCCGGATCGCGCAGGGCGCGTCCGGGATGACGATGGAGGGACGGCAGGCCCGTAAAGCCCCAAAACCGGATCAAACCGGCTCCGTTGCCTGCTCCAGCCAGATGCGCGTCTTGCCGTCGAGGTGCGGGCCGACTTCATGGCGGACGCGGGCGTGGTAGGCGTTGAGCCAGTTGCGCTCGGCCACCGTCAGCAGATCCACATCCACCAGCCGCCGGTCGATGGGCGCCAGCGTCAACGGCTCGAAGCCCAGCATGGGCCGCTCGCCACCGGGAATGTCCCGCGCTTCCGTCACCAGTTCCAGATTCTCGATGCGGATGCCGTATTCCCCGGCCGGATAATAGCCCGGCTCATTGGAGAGGATCATCCCCGGCTTCAGCGGCTGGCTGCCCGTCTTGGCAATGCGCTGCGGCCCTTCGTGGACGGACAGATACGCCCCCACCCCGTGGCCGGTGCCGTGGTCATAATCAAGGCCCGCCTGCCACAGGGCGATGCGCGCCAGCGTATCAAGTTGCGCACCCGTCGTGCCCTCCGGGAAGCGGGCCGTAGCGATGGCGATATGCCCCTTCAGCACCAGCGTGAAGTGGCGCTTCATCTCCGCCGTCATCTCCCCCACCGCGATGGTGCGGGTGATATCGGTGGTGCCGTCCTCATACTGGGCGCCGGAATCGATCAGGAACGGGCGGTTCAGCGGGACCGGCAGATTGCTCTCCCGGTTCACCCGGTAATGGCAGATCGCCCCGTTCGGCCCGGCGCCCGAAATGGTGTCGAAGGAGATATCTTTCAGCACACCCGTCGCGGCACGGAAGGCTTCCAGCTTTTCCGCCGCGCCAATTTCGTCCAGCGTGCCCTTGGGCGCTTCCTCGTCCAGCCAGCACAGGAACCGGCAATAGGCCGCCGCATCGCGCAGATGCGCCGCTTTGGCCCCTGCAATCTCGGCTGCATTCTTGATGGCCTTGGGCAGCAGCACAGGGTCAGCCGCCTCCACCAGCTTGCCGCCGGCCTCCGTGATCTTCGTGGCGATGGCTTCACCGGCAAGGTCCGGGTCCACCATCACCGTCAGCCCCTCCTTGCCGAGGCTTTCCAGCGCGGGCAGGAACTGATGCGGCTCGGCAATATCGGCATAGGCCGAAAGCTCGCTGCGGACCTCGTTGGAGAGCTTGCGCCCGTCGATGAACAGCACGGATGGCTGCGCCGCCTTGAGCACGGCAAAGGACAGCGGCAGCGGCGTGTGGGACACGTCAGACCCGCGGATGTTGAAGAGCCAGGCAATCGAATCGGGCTGGGTGATCACCACCGCATCGGCGCCGCGCTCCACGACAGAGGCCATGATGCGTGCGGCTTTGTCCGCAACGGCCTCTCCTGCCAGTTCCAGCGGATAGAGCGAAACCGCGCCCAGCGGCGCCTCGGGACGGTCTTCCCAGACCGCATCAACCGGGTTCGTCTCGACTGCCACCAGTTCAGAGCCTGCCTTGGCGCAGACTTCGCGCAGGCGGCGGGTTGCGTTGAGCGTATGCAGCATCGGGTCAAAGCCCAGCTTCATGCCCTTGGAAAGATTCGCCTCGATCCACTTCAGCGGTGGCTCGTTGATGAGATGCAGCGGGGTGAAAACCTCGCAATCCACCTGCTCGCGCACCTGCAGCGTATAGCGGCCGTCCACAAAGATCGCCGCCTTGCCGCCCAGCACGGCGGCCACCCCCGCCGAGCCGCCGAAACCGGTCAGCCATTGCAGGCGGCAATCGCAGGGCGGCACATATTCGCCCTGATGCGCATCGGCGCGGGGGATGAGGAAACCGTCGAGGCCACGGCGGGCAAGCTCTGCCAGAAGGGCCTTAAGCCGGGGACGGCCAACGGAAGGATCGGTGGGGGTGTCAAAAGTCTGGAACATGGAGCGGAGCCTAAACCCGCCGCCCCGGCCATACAATCTCAAAGGCAGCGCCCGTCCACATGCAGCAAGGTTAAAAAGCCGTTTCCTTTCGCACTGCGGCATAGTCTTTTCGCACATGCAATAAACGCAAGGCAGTCATGCGGTTCCATGTCTTTTCGGAATGGCCGGATGAGGCCATATTCAACCCGTGACGAGGGAGGAACCTAGCCACACTGAATTTATGGAGAAATCCAAATGGCACTTTCGACTGTTACCTCCACGATGATCGCCGCTGATCGCCGTTCGTCCCGCAGCATCATCCGCCGCGCTTTCGATCACATGATCGCCGCGCGTGAAAAGCAGGCCCTGCGTTATGTCAACGGCTACCTGCTGTCGCTGGACGATGCCACGCTGGCAGCTTACGGCTACGATCGCGAAGAACTGCGCCGCCAGGGCTCGCTCACCAGCGCGATCTGAGACGGAAACCATATCGCAGCCGCGGCGGAGTGATCCGCCGCCCGGACTGCGGGATGACAAGGCTCCTTCGGGAGCCTTTTTCCGTTTCTGGGCAATGGTTTATGGCGCAAGGCGGAATCAGGCGGGCAGCGGGTTGAACGCGCCATACGTCAAGACGGTCAGCAGTGGATGGCCGCATGGCCTTGCCGTTCTCTGACGCGGTCATCCCGGGCCGAACACAGTGAGGACCCGGGGACCACTCGCTTGCAGAGAATTGCAGATGTCCTGAAGCTTCGCGGCAAGTTCCTGTCCGAAACCTGATGCGCCACCGTAGCCAAGTCTTTCCGTTCTGGAAGTGAGTAGCCCCCGGGCCTGCGCTTCGCTCCGCCCGGGGTGACCGCCCTGGGAGCGCCTCGCTCTGACACCAACCCATGCAAAAGGCGGGCACAGGGCCGCCTCATCCTCATCCGATCTGCCCTCAGCCGCGCCCGCGCGTCAGGGTAAGCGTGATCCAGCCGTTCTTTTCAAAGCGCCGCACAAGGCGGAAGCCCTGCGTGCCATAGGCGAAGAGGATGCGCGGGCCGTCCTCGATTCGCAGGCCCGAAAGCACCAGTGTGGCATCGCCGGTCATGCGGGCGGAGATGCTTTTGGCCATCTGCATCAGCGGACGGGCCAGAATGTTGGCAATCACCAGATCAAACGGACCGTACTCGGCAAAGCGCCGGTCTTCCACGCCAGCCGCCGTAAAGGTGCGCACGAAATTGCCCACACCGTTCAGCACAGCGTTTTCAGCGGCCGTCTGCGTTGCCACCGGATCAATGTCGCTGGCGATCACCTGCTGGCGGGACAGCTTGGCCGCCGCAATGGCCAGAACGCCGGTGCCGGTGCCGATATCGAGAATCTTGTCGAACCGCCAGTGGCTGAGCAGACGGCTGATTTCGCGCAGGCAGCCTTCCGTGGTGGCATGGTGCCCGGTGCCGAACGCAAGCGCGGCTTCAATCTCGATGCCGATGCTGCCCGCAGGCACCGTGCCCCGGTCATGGCTGCCGTGGATGAGAAAACGCCCGGCTGGCACGGGAGCCAGCCCTTCGAGGCTCTTCTCCACCCAGTTCAGGTCTTCAAGCACCTCGGCTTCCACCGGCGCGGCAAAGGCGTCAGCGCCCAGCCGGTCCTTCAGCTCATCGGCAGCCTCGTCCGGCTCCATGCCGAACATGAGGATTTCGACCGCCCAGACCGAGCCGTCCGGCACGAATTCATAGACCGTGACCGGATTGCCATCGTCCTCATAGGCCTGTTCCACGATCCCGTAGATACGCTTGGCTTCCAGTTCGGCGGCACAGATCCGCACTCTCACAGTCTGCATGAAATCCTCGGCAGCTTGGCAATGACGTGGCCGATATAACGCCAGCGGCCCCAAACAGCCAGCCTATTCGGGCGCCGCTGGAGCGAGCGGCAGCGTTATGCGGGCCGTGAGCCCCCCACCGGGCGTATCAAGCAGCTCAAGCTGCCCGCCGTGGGCTTCCACGATGGAGAGCGTGGTCGACAACCCGAGGCCAAATCCGGTCCCCGCCTCAGAACCGATGGACCGGGCACTGTCCCCTCTCACGAAGGGCAGGAGCATGCGCTCCTTCTCGGAAGAGGAAATGCCTGGTCCATGATCGATGACGTCGATGACGGCCCTGCCATCCCTGGAAGTGAGCATCACCGTCACTTCGCCCTGTCCGTCAGCCGCATAGCGCAAGGCGTTGCCGGCCAGGTTTTCGACAGCCCTGACAAGCTCGCTGGGCCGGGCCAGAACCTTGATGTCACCCTCTGCCTCAAGCCCGATCACATGGCCTGCATCCTCATATTCATCCCGAATGCCTTGCAGCAAGCTGGGAACATCAATGCAGACGGAGGCTTCGCCGGTGCGGCCCTGCCGCAGAAACGTCAGCGCGCCGTCGATCTGGGCTTCCATCACCTTGAGATCAGCAAGACTGCGGCGGCGCTGGTCTTCATTCTCGATCAGTTCGAGCCGCAGGCGCAGACGGGTCAAAGGCGTGCGCAGGTCATGGCTGATTGCGGCCAGCATCTGGGTGCGGCGCTCGATCAGGTCGTGGATCCGCTGCTGCATCCGGTTGAAGGCAAGTGCCGCATCCCGCACTTCCTGCGGCCCGCGCGCGGCGAGCGGCGCCAGGATTGTGGTGTTCTCGCCAAAGCTGGTCACCGCCTTTGACAGGTCGGACAAGGGCCGCACCAGAGTGCGCAGGGCCCAGATCAGCAGCATGGAAACACTGATGATCAGGAAGATGAGCAACTGGAAAAGGGGATCACCCAGGATCGGTGGCCTGTCCCTCGGCAGCATGTCACTTTCCACCAGCGTGCCGTTGGACAAGCGGAAAACCAGTTGCGGAACCCGGCTGTCATTGGCCTGATCATCCGGTCTCCCGCCGGATCCGTCCGCCCCGTCCCCATGCAGCAGGACACCGAGAAATTCGACCCCCTTTGTCACAGCTCCGGGTGCGAGCGGCCAGAAAGGCGGCAGCCGCTCCGTCATCTGATCGATCTCTGCCGAAGCAGAGATCGTCAGCTTCAGCTCCGGATAGTCAGCCCGAACGTCCTCCAGAATAGCTTGCCGGGCAGCCGGATCAGCCTCATCAAGACGGACGGCCGCCGCCGCAGCGCGCATGGCATGCAGCGACAATTTCGCATTCGGCCCCTGAGGCCGGATCAGAGTGATCGCAGCGACTGCAAATATGACAAGAACCGCAAGAGATGAGATCATCACCAGCAGCATCTGCGGGGCAATGCGCTTCGGCCATAACCATGCCAGGGCCCGTATCAAGCTGGCTTCACCTCTCCAACGAACTCGTAGCCACCGGCACGGACAGTCCTGATAAACTGCATCCGCGCGCCCGCCGCATCCATCTTGCTGCGCAGTCGGCTCACCAGAATGTCAATGTTGCGGCCCGTCATGCTGACGTTGATGCCCTGCGTCAGTTCCACCAGCTGTTCGCGGCTCAGGACACGGCCATGGCGCTCGCACAGCACCTGTAACAGATCAAACTCGGCCGGCGTCAGGCTGACCAGCGCGCCCTTGGGGTTGAACAGATGGCGCGTCTCGCAGTCAAGCACCCAGCCATCAAAGCCCAGCTTCTTGCCGGAGACAGCCGGGGTCGCCGCCCCCATTTCAACGCGGCGGAACATCGCCCGGATACGGGCAATCAGTTCGCGCGGGTTGAACGGCTTGGGCAGATAGTCATCCGCCCCGACTTCCAGACCGATCACACGGTCAAAGTCATCGGCCTTGGCCGAAACGATGATGATCGGAATACTGCTGGTGCCTCTCAGGCGGCGGCAGATGCTCAGGCCATCCTCGCCGGGCAGCATGAGGTCCAGCACGACGAGATCGATCCGCGCGCTGTGCAGCACACGCTCCATCTCGCCTGCATGGCGCGCGAGGCTCACCTTCCAGCCCTGACCCGTCAGATGCTGGTCAATCAGTTCGCCGATTTCGGGGTCGTCCTCGACAACGAGGATATGTTCAGTCTGTTTCATGAGCCGCAATATGACTCAACTGCGCCGCATTTCAATTATTTTTCGTCGGTTATTTCTTTTGATTTCCGTAGTTTCCTTAGAAAAATAAAGAAAAGAACGAGAAATAATTCATTAATTTCGCATTAACCTTTGCCATTCACTGTTCATTATATTGCAAGCAAAAGGAAAGGCTGCAATCATGATGTCCATTGGTGCATCGGGCATTCAGTCTCCCCAGCAGTATTTTCAGTCCAAGCTGACGGAGCAGGTAAGTTCCGGAGAAATCACGTCCAGCGACATGGACGCAATGCTCTCCGCGCTGGAAGCTATTGATGGAGAAATGGGGCCTGGCGGCTCCGCGCCATCAGCTCCGCCCAGCCAGGAAGAGATGCAGGCAAAGCTTGAGAGCCTGCTGTCTGAACAGGTGGAAGCCGGCACGCTGACACAGGACCAGGCGGACGAACTGGCGTCCCTGTTCGAAAGCGGTGAAATGGCCCCTCCCCCGCCTCCGGGCGGCAGCGGCGGCATGCCGCCCATGACCGAAGATGATGACACCACTGAGGACATTCTGGCGAAACTGCTGGAAGAGCTTCAGACAAAGACCGGCTATTCAGCGTCCGGAACAAACACGGTAGCGTCTTCCACATCCCTTATCGTCGACTATACCGCCTGAAACTCAGCATGCGGCGTCAATAACAGGGGCAGGGTTAGGCCAGCGCATGACAGAGCGCTGGCCTTTTTTCTGCTGATCCGGCGTGCGGCGCCTGAGCCATGACAAGGCGCGATTCGCCGGCATCGAAAAACTTGGCGTCAATGCCGCTCGACGAAGCTGTCGATCACCCGCTTCTCGCCGGCCTTCTCGAAGTCGATGGTCAGCTTGTTGCCCTCGATGGCCCGGATCGCGCCATAGCCGAACTTGATGTGGAACACCCGTTCGCCAATCTCGAACTCCGAGGGCTTGTCCGCCACGGAGCGGGCGACCAGCTCGCCCTCGATGGTCAGCGGACCTTGCGCCCGGCTGCGGGCAGAGCGCATGTCGCCACGCCGCCCGTAATCCTCGCCGCCCGCCCGCGCCTTCTGCGCCCGCTGCCAGCCCGGCGTCGAATAGGTGTTCTGGAAGGCATCACGGCTGTCGAAGCGTGACACGCCGTAGCTGCCGCCCCCGCCATAGCCACCGCCGCTGTAGCCGCCATAACGGCTGGAGCTTTCGACCACCTCCACATGATCCTCCGGCAGCTCATCGAGAAACCGCGAGGGAATGCTCGACTGCCAGGAGCCATGGATGCGCCGGTTGGAGGCGAACCAGATCTTGGCCCGCTGCCGTGCCCGGGTGATTCCCACATAGGCAAGCCGCCGCTCTTCCTCCAGCCCGGCCCGGCCGCCGTCGTCCAGTGCCCGCTGATGCGGGAAGAGCCCCTCTTCCCAGCCCGGCAGGAACACCGTGTCGAACTCCAGCCCCTTGGCCGAATGCAGCGTCATGATGGAGACGGCATCGGCCGCGTCGGCCGAATCCCGGTCCATGACGAGGGCGATATGCTCGAGGAACCCCGGCAGGGATTCGAACTCCTCCATGGAGCGGATGAGTTCCTTGAGGTTGTCGAGCCGGCCCGGCGCCTCTGCGGACTTGTCCTGCCGCCACATCGCCGTGTAGCCGCTTTCGTCCAGAATGATCTCCGCCAGTTCGGAATGCTTGACGCGGGTGAGCTGCGCCCGCCAGCGGTCGAGATCAGCCAGCAAATCCGTGAGCGCCTTGCGCGCCTTGGGCTTGATTTCTTCCGTGCGGCACAGCTGCGTTGCCGCCTCGATCAGCGGAATGCGCTGCGCCCGGGCCAGTTCATGCACGATCTTCAGCGTCGCCTCGCCAAGGCCGCGCTTGGGCGTATTGACGATGCGCTCGAACGCCAGATCATCGGCCGGCTGCACCACGCAGCGGAAATAGGCCATGGCATCGCGGATTTCGAGCCGCTCATAGAAGCGCGGGCCGCCGATGACCCGGTAATTCAGCCCCAGCGTGATGAAGCGGTCTTCAAACTCACGCATCTGGAAGGACGCGCGCACCAGAATGGCGATCTGGTTGAGCGAATGCCCCTTGCCCTGCAGCGCCTCGATTTCATCGCCGATGGAGCGGGCTTCTTCCTCCGAATCCCAGGCGGAAGCGACCGTAACGGCTTCAGCTTCCGGATCCTTGTCATCGGTGAAGAGCGTCTTGCCAAGCCGCCCCTCGTTGTGGGCGATCAGATGCGAGGCCGCGCCGAGAATATGCGCCGTGGAGCGGTAGTTCCGCTCCAGCCGGATGACGAGCGCGCCGGGAAAATCGTGCTCGAAGCGCAGGATGTTGTCCACCTCCGCCCCGCGCCAGCCATAGATCGACTGGTCGTCGTCACCCACGCAGCAGATATTGGCATTGCCCTGCGCCAGCAGCCGCAGCCACAGATACTGGGCGACGTTGGTGTCCTGATACTCATCCACCAGCATGTAGCGGAAGCGGCGCTGGAAATCCTTCAGCACATCCGGCTGGGTCTTGAACAGGGTGATGCAGTGGAGCAGCAGGTCGCCGAAATCCGCAGCATTGAGCACGGACAGCCGGTCTTGATACTCCTCGTAAAGCTTGCGCCCCTTGCCATTGCCGAAGGAGCGTGCCTCGCCTTCCGGAATGTCCTTCGGCGTCAGGCCGCGGTTCTTCCAGCTGTCCACCTGCGCGGCAAACATGCGCGCGGTCCAGCGCTTCTCATCCAGCCCCTCGGCCTGGATCACCTGTTTCATCAGGCGCAGCTGATCGTCGGTGTCGAGGATGGTGAAGCTGCTCTTGAGGCCCACCAGCTCCGCATGGCGGCGCAGGATCTTCACGCAGATGGAGTGGAACGTGCCGAGCCACGCCATGCCCTCCACGCCTTCGCCCACGTAACGGGCGATGCGCTCCTTCATCTCGCGCGCCGCCTTGTTGGTGAAGGTCACCGCAAGGATCTGCGAGGGATAGGCCCGGCCGCTTGCCAGAATATGCGCGATGCGGGTGGTCAGAACCCGGGTCTTGCCCGTGCCTGCCCCTGCCAGCACCAGAACCGGCCCGTCGGCGCTTTCGACTGCCAGCCGCTGTTCCGGGTTGAGGCCTTCGAAATACTCCGGCGCCCCGCCCTGCTGGCCAGCCCCCTGCCGCGCCGCCAGAGCCCGCGCCGCAATGCCGCCGCCCTGCGGCCTGTGGGCTGCAACAGGCGCAGATCCCGGCCCAAACCCGGCATCATACTCAGCGTCAATATCGCTCCAGTCGTCGGAAAAACCGGGAGGCACAGTCATTCATCCAGCCAGGGTTCGGGTGCATTTCATGGAGAACAATATAGCAACAATCACGGCAAGAGCGAGGCTTTGAGGGGAATATAATGGGGAAAGGAGATCAGAGAACTGCGGTTGGCCACCTATGCCACTGTCATCCCCGCGCAAGCGGGGATCCAGTAGCCCCGGTGTTTGATATCTCATGCGCCGGGGCTACTAGATCCCGGTCTTGCCGCTGCGCGCCAAACCGGGATGACAACGGAGAGGCTTACATGAGGCCGGGGAAGAGATCGTGCCAATGCGGATTCTGTTCTTCGATCAGTCTGATCTTCCAGGACCGGTTCCAGCGTTTGAGTTGCTTCTCCCGCAAGATGGCCTGCTCAACGTCATCAAAAGGCTCATAGTAGACAAGCCTGTGCACGCCATAACGCGATGTGAACCCTGCTCCGATGCCCTCTCGATGCTCCGAAATGCGGCGGAGAAGATCATTGGTCACACCGATGTAAAGCGTGCCGCCAATCTGGCAGGCGAGGACATAGACGAAATAATAGCCTCTCTCTCCCAACCCCTCACCCGCCAACCAGATCGAACCAGCCGTCTTCCGTGATCACCTCGATGCCCAGATCCTGGGCCGTCTTGAGTTTGGAGCCTGCACCCGGACCGGCCACCACGAGGTCGGTTTTTTTCGACACGGAGCCGGCCACCTTGGCGCCGAGCCGCTCCGCCATGGCTTTTGCCTCGTCGCGGGTCATGCGCTCCAAGGAACCGGTGAAGACGACCGTCTTGCCAGCAACCGGCGAGCCTTCGGCGCTGATCTTCTCGGCGTCCTGTGGTGTCACTTCGGCCAGAAGCGCGGCAAGGGCCTCGCGGTTGTGATCTTCGCCAAAGAACTGCACCACCGCCTCGGCCACGGTTTCGCCGATGCCGTCGATGGCGTTGAGTTCGGCCCAGGCCTCGCTGCTGCGGTCCTGCGCGGCTTCCATGGCTGCGGAAAAGGCAGAGAAGGAACCATAGGCGCGGGCAAGAAGCTTGGCGTTGCCCTCGCCCACATGACGGATGCCGAGGGCAAAGATGAAGCGGTTGAGATCAATGCGGCGGCGGGCGTTGATCGCCTCGAACAGGTTCTTCGCCGAAACTGCGCCCCAGCCTTCGCGGTTGCGCAGCTTGGTGAGTGCCTGCTTGTCACGCGCTTCCAGCGTGAAGATCTCCGCCGGGCTGCGCACCAGCCCTTCGGCGAAGAAGGCGTCGACCTGCTTGTCGCCAAGCCCCTCGATGTCAAAGGCGTTGCGCGAGACGAAGTGCTTCAGCTTTTCGGAAGCCTGCGCCGGACAGATGAGGCCGCCGGTACAGCGGCGCACAGCATCCGGACGACCCGTCTTGCTGTTGATCTCCCGCACCGCGTGGCTGCCGCAGGCGGGGCATACGTCCGGGAAGGCAAAGGGCGCGGCATCCGCCGGGCGGCGCTCCAGATCAACCGCAATCACCTGCGGGATCACGTCGCCCGCGCGCTGGATCTGCACCGTGTCACCGATGCGCAGGTCCACCCCGCCACGGATCGGCTCGCCATCGGTGCCGATACCCTTGATGTAATCCTCGTTGTGCAGCGTTGCATTGGAGACGACCACGCCGCCCACCGTCACCGGCTCAAGCTTGGCGACAGGCGTCAGCGCGCCCGTGCGGCCGACCTGGATCTCGATATCGCGCAGGATCGTATAGGCCTTCTCGGCCGGGAATTTGTGCGCAATCGCCCAGCGGGGCGAGCGGGAGACGAAGCCGAGCCGCTGCTGCAGGTCCAGCCGGTCCACCTTGTAGACGACACCATCGATGTCATAGCCAAGGCTGGCGCGGTCTTCCTCGATACCGTGATAGACGGCCAGAAGCTCCTCGACGCTGGTGCAGCGGACCATGCGCGGGTTGGTGACGAAGCCCCAATCATTGAAGCGGCGGACCATACCGAACTGGGTGTCACAGGGCACCTCGCTCATCTGCCCCCAGGCATAGGCAAAGAAGCGCAAGGGGCGCGAGGCGGTGATCTCCGGGTTGAGCTGGCGCAGCGAACCGGCCGCCGCATTGCGCGGATTGGCGAAGACCTTGCCGCCGTTGCCGGCCATGCGCGCGTTCAGTGACGCAAAATCGGCATGGGACATGTAGACTTCACCACGCACCTCCACCACCTCCGGCACACCGGCAGGCAGCGCATGCGGGATATCGGCGATGGTGCGGGCATTGGCGGTGACATTCTCGCCCACGGCACCGTCACCACGGGTGGCAGCGCTGACGAGGACGCCCTTCTCATAGCGCAGCGACAGGGACAGCCCGTCAATCTTCGGCTCGGCCGTGACGGCAAGCTCGCCCATCAGCGGATCGAACTTCAGGAAGCGGCGGACGCGGCCCACGAAATCGCGCACATCCTCATCGGCAAAGGCATTGTCGAGAGAGAGCATCGGCACCGCATGGGTGACCTTGCCGAAGCCATCGGCCGGCGCAGCCCCCACCCGCTCGGACGGGCTGTCCGAGCGCATCAGCTCGGGAAAGCGCGCCTCGATGGCGGCGTTGCGCTGACGCAGGGCATCATAATCCGCATCGGAAATGACCGGCGCATCCTCGCCGTGATAGCGCGCATCGTGGAAGGCGATCTCACCGGCGAGCCGCTGCAATTCGGCTGCGGCCTGCTCGAGCGTCAGAGCCTCGACGGCGGTGTTGGCGTTGGAGCTGTCAGTCCCGGTCATGGCTGTCATCCGCAATGCAGCGGTCCGGCCTCAGCCGCAGGACCGCAAAAAAATCAGAGCCGGGACGGAACCGGAAGCAGGGCTGCCGAGTTCTTCTCCCGAACAGACCAGCCAAGCCCCACGGGGGTCTGAGTGGTCTGAAGGCCGGATGCGCGAGCATCGCAGCGCCTTGGTATTAAAGCCAGAAGAAGGAGAGGCCAAGATGCCCGCAGACAACAATTCAGCAAAGCTTCGTCCCGGTAGCAATGCAGGTTGGTTTGTGGCAGGCGCCCTCGCCGTGGCTCTGGTCGGCGTCGCGCTTTATGCGGCGGAAGGCGGTTTCGCCAAGCAGGACAAGGCCGTGATCGAGCTGAATATCCCGAATGTGGGTGATGGCAAGATCGAGCTGCCCAAGCCTCAGGAAGGCCCGATGACAACGCCGACGACGCGGGAGTAACCCCGTACAAGGCAGAGACGAGACACTCCAAGTCAGGTGAAATCCCCCCGCACCTGACCGTCATGGCCCACGCTCCACGCAAGCCCCCCAACTCAGCCCGGAGCGTGGGCCATGAGCTTTTCAGCCGCCGCACGGGCTTCATCGGTGATGACGCTGCCAGCCAGCATCCGGGCGATTTCCTCACGCCGGTGCGCATCATCAATCGGGGTGATACGGGTCGCCACCCGGTCCTCGGCGACCGCTTCCTTCGAAATCAGGAAATGACCATTGGCGCGGGCCGCCACTTGCGGCGCATGCGTCACCGTCAGCACCTGCACGGAGCGGGCAAGCCGCGCCAGACGCAGGCCAATCGCCTCGGCAACGGCACCGCCCACGCCCGTATCAATCTCGTCGAACACCAGCGCCGGAACGGAACCGCTGTCCGCCAGGGACACCTTGAGCGCCAGCAGAAAGCGGGACAGTTCGCCGCCTGAGGCAACCTTCATCATCGGGCCGGGGCGCGTGCCGGGGTTGGTCTGCACCCAGAATTCCACCGTATCGACACCGCTTGCCGACCGGTTCTCCGGGTCACTGGTCATCTCGACGATAAACCGCGCCCGCTCCAGCTTCAGGGCCGGAAGCTCGGCAGCAACAGCTGCCTCCAGCGCACGGGCCGCCGTGGCACGGCGGGCGGAAAGATTTGCCGCAAGGCCATCAAAGGCCTTGCGCGCCGTTTCAGCGGCCGCCGCCAGCGCGTCCAGCTTTTCCTCGCCTGCATCCAGATCATTGAGGTCTGCCGCCATTTTCTGGCGCAGGGCCGGCAGCTCATCCACCTGAACGGAGAACTTGCGGGCCGCAGCGCGCAACGCAAACAGCCGCTCCTCGGCAGATTCCAGTTCACGCGGATCAAAATCCGTCTCGCGGATGGCAGCTTCGAGACCGGAACGCGCTTCCTCGAGGTTGTCGAGAGCCGTTGCCAGAGCCGCCACCGGGCTTGAGAGCAGCTTCGGTGCCTGATCGGCCTTGCGCTCCAGACGGCGCAGCAGGCTGGATAATTCCGGGATTGGCGACGCACCGCCGTTCAGCGTTTCATAGGCCTCGTTGAGGTCGGTGGCGATCTTCTCCACCTGCATCATCTCGGCCCGGCGAAGCGCCAGCGCCTCTTCCTCACCCTGCTTCGGATCGAGGGTCTTCAACTCATCCACGGCCGAGCGCAGAAAATCGGCTTCGCGGCGGGCAGCCTCAATGCGGGCCTTGTGGTCGCGCAGCGCCTTCTCCGCCTTGCGATAAGCGGAATAGGCAGCTTCAACCGCCGTCAGTTCGCCCTGCAGCACGCCAAAGGCGTCCAGCAACAGGCGGTGGCTTTCAGGATCTACGAGCGCCCGCTCGTCGTGCTGGCCATGCACCTCGACCAGCATCTGCCCCGCCTGCCGGAGAAGGCCGACGCTGACGGGCTGGTCGTTGATGAAGGCCCGGCTGCGGCCATCGGCCGTCTGGATGCGGCGCAGGATGACATCGCCATCGTCGGGCACGTCGTTTTCGCGCAGCAAAGCACGAACGGGATGGGCGCCCGCGACATCGAAGACGGCGACCACCTGCCCCTGCGCCTCACCGTGGCGCACAAGGCCGGCATCACCCCGCCCGCCAAGGGCAAGGGTCAGCGCGTCGAGAAGGATGGACTTGCCCGCACCGGTTTCACCGGTCAGCACAGTCATGCCGCCGGAAAACTCGATGTCGAGCCGGTCGATGAGGACGATATCGCGAATGGACAGCGTCGCCAGCATGTGAAATTGCCCCGCCCTGATGACCCGGAATCCGGATCAGAACACACTCACCCCCTGGAAGGCGCGGCTAATCCAGCTCGACTTGTTCTCGGAGGGCTCATATCCGCCCTTCTGCAACAGCGAGAAAGCGTCCTTGTACCACTGGCTGTCAGGATAATTGTGACCGAGGATGGCCGCAGCGGTCTGCGCCTCGTTCACCACACCCAGCGCATAATAGCCTTCGGTCAGACGGAAGAGGGCTTCCTCGACGTGGCGGGTGGTCTGATAATTGATCACAACCGTCTTAAAGCGGTTGATCGCCGCGATGTAGTTGCGCCGCTCCAGATAGTAGCGGCCAACCTGCATTTCCTTGCCCGCCAGCTGATCTTCCGCCATCAGCAGCTTGGCCTTGGCGTCCGGCGTGTACTCGCTGTTGGGATAGCGCTGGATCAGTTCGCTGAAGGTCTGAGCGGCCTGCTCGGTGATCTTCTGGTCGCGGGTGATGTCCGGGATCTGGCGCTGATAGGACTGGCCCTTCAGATACAGCGCATAGGCCGCATCTTCACTGCCCGGATAGAGCGTGATGAAGCGGTCGGCTGCATTGATCGTCTCGGCGTAGCGGCCCAGCGAGAAATTGATGTAGGCAAGGTTGATCAGCGACTTCCGGGCGTACTCGGAATAGGGGTAGGTCTTGTCGACCTCGGAGAACTTCTTGCCGGCATCGCTCAGGCGGCCTGCATTGCGCAGCGCCAGGCCCTCGTTGAACAGCACTTCGGCCGGGGTATCGTCCAGCGCCAGGTCGTCATCGTCCTTGGATGCGCAAGCCGACAGGGTCAGTGCACATACCAGCATGATCGAGCCAAGAAGGGCAGTCTTTCTGCCGGAACGCTTGCCAGCCTCTGTTGCCATGTTTCGCAGCACGCCTCACCACTCCTTGCCCGAGTTATGCATGAGCCCCCTGCCCAGGGGCCACAGTCCGGTTACCAAACACGTTCCACGCTAAGGCTTTTAGCGGAACCGGACGGCATTCGTCACGCCGTGTGTCGTCTTTTTTGAGCTTTTTTGTGACCGTAGACAAAGAGCGGGCGCCTCTCGGGCGCCCTCACTCGAATGACTTGTGCAAAAAACTCAGGAAACCTCAGGGCCGAAGGCCGCAGCCGCCAGGCCGGAACGCTCGACATTGCCATGTTCGCGCCAAGCCGGAGCCTCGACAATTTCGAACACATCCTGCCCGGTCTTGCTGAACAGTTCAGCCAGAATGGCCACATTCATGCGGTGACCCGCCTTGTAGGAGCGGTAGAGGCCGAGAATCGGCAGCCCGGCCAGTGCCAGATCACCAACCGCATCCAGCGTCTTGTGACGAACGAATTCGTCAGCCCAGCGGGTGCCTTCCGGGTTCAGCACCCGGTCGTCGGCAACGGCGACGGAATTCTCCAGCGACGAGCCACGGGCAAAGCCCATCGCCCACAGCTTCTCGACTTCCTTGACCTGCCCGAAGGTGCGGGCGCGCGACACTTCCTTGCGGAACACATCCGGGGTCATGTCGCTGGCAAAGGTCTGACGGCCGATCAGCGGCGTCTCGAATTCGATGGTCACCTCGAAACGGGTGCCGGAATAGGGCAGAAGCTCGCACCAGGCGCCATTCTGCTCAAAGCGGACCGGCTTCTTGATTCGCAGATAGCGGCGGCCGCGGTCGAGGCGCTTCAGGCCCACCTGGTCGATGGCTCCCACGAAGGCGGCCGCGCTGCCGTCCATGATCGGCATTTCCGGGCCGTCCATTTCGACGATGACATTGTCAACGCCGAGGCCGCGCAGGGCTGCCATCAGATGCTCGACCGTGGACACGCCGTTGCGGGCAGGATCGGCCATCACGGTGCAGAGCGCCGTCGCCGTCACATGATCCCAGCGGCCCGGAATGTCCGTCTGCAGATCGTCGCTCACGTCCGTGCGGTGGAAGACGATGCCCGTTCCAGCATCTGCGGGCAGAAGGGTCACCGAGGCCGGCGTGCCCGAATGGACGCCAATGCCTGTCAGTGTCACCTGATCCGCCACAGTGGTCTGGAAATCAAGACGGTTGGTCATTCGGGTCTGCCTATGCCGGTGCCACGGTCGGAGTGTCATTCCGAAAACTGAAATGACTTTAGCTACCGTGCGTTAACGCTTCTGGAACTGGCAGCACAATAGCCCCGGAGAGGCCAAGTCCGAAATAAAGCTTTATTACGGTTTGTAACGCGAATTACGGCATCAACATATTGAATTCGCTACGGAACCCTCCAGACACAAGGAAACGGCCTGACACATTCCGTGTCAGGCCGTCCAAGGGAAGAAGGGTCAGGGGAGACTCAGTTCGACTGACGGCGCAGGAACGCCGGAATCTCGAGCTGGTCTTCCTCGCTGTGCACCTGCGGACGCGCCGGAGCGCGGCCCTGCATGTCGAGCTGACCGGCAGCACCGGCCGGGCGGCCCTGCTGGGCGGGAGCCATCTGCGGCATGCGCGGAGCCGGACGCATCTGCGGCTGGGGAGCGGCAGCCGGAGCACGCGGGGTCATGACGGGAGCAGCCTCATGCGCGGCATGCTCTTCATGATCTTCGCGGCGGGACAGACCGCTGGCCAGACGGCGCAGCAGACCCATCGGGCGGCGGTCATCGCCATGCTCTTCCATGTCGAGCGCGGGCGCTGCCATCGGCTGCGGCGCGGGAGCATGAGCCGCCGGGGCAACAGCCTCGGGGCGCTGCGGCTGACGGGCCATCAGCTCACGCTGGGCGATCGGCGGGAAGTCTTCCACGCGCGGCATGCGCGGTGCAGCCATCGGCTGGTCGGCAGCCGGGGTCTCGAACGGAACGGCGGCCTGGACCGGCTGCTGAACCATCGGCTGCAGCGGAGCTGCCGGCATTTCGGCCTGGACCGGAGCGGGGATTACGGCTTCGGCTGCGGGACGAAAGGATTTGGCTTCCACAGCCTCGCTCACCTGAGCGGCCGGAGCCGGCTCGTTGATCGCCAGTTCACGCTCAAGGCTGGCCAGAGCGCGGGAAGCTGCATCCTGCTGGAAGCTGGTCACGGCCGGACGCTCAACGGGACGCTCGGGCTGACGCGGAGCGGTGTTGATGACCGGACGGGCGACGGGCTCGGTCTTCGGTGCCGGAATGGCATCGAATTCACCGTTTCCCATCAGCAGTTCCTTGTCGATGCCGGTGGCGACGACGGAAACGCGGATGATGCCGTCCATGCTTTCATCGAAGGTTGCGCCCAGGATGATGTTGGCGTCGGCGTCCACTTCCTCGCGGATGCGGGTGGCCGCTTCATCGACTTCGAACAGGGTCAGATCGTTACCGCCCGTGATCGAGATGAGCAGGCCCTTTGCGCCCTTCATCGAGGTCTCGTCGAGCAGCGGGTTGGCAATGGCAGCTTCGGCTGCCTGCTGGGCGCGGTTCTCGCCCGATGCCTCGCCGGTGCCCATCATCGCCTTGCCCATGCCGCGCATGATCGAGCGCACGTCGGCAAAGTCGAGGTTGATGAGACCTTCCTTGACCATCAGGTCGGTGATGCAGGCCACGCCCGAATAGAGCACCTGGTCAGCCATCGCGAAAGCGTCGGCGAAGGTGGTCTGGGCATTGGCGATGCGGAACAGGTTCTGGTTCGGAATGACGATCAGAGTATCGACATTGCGCTGCAGTTCCTGGATGCCGGCTTCGGCGATGCGCATGCGGCGCGCACCTTCGAACTGGAACGGTTTGGTCACCACACCTACCGTCAGTATACCCTGGGCGCGAGCCGCCCGGGCAATGACGGGGGCAGCGCCCGTACCGGTGCCACCGCCCATGCCGGCGGTGATGAACACCATGTGCGAGCCGGACAGGTGGTCATTGATTTCGTCGATGACCTCTTCAGCAGCAGCGCTGCCGACTTCCGGCTGGGAGCCGGCGCCGAGGCCTTCGGTCACAGCCACGCCCATCTGGATCAGGCGTTCTGCGTGGTTCATGGCAAGGGCCTGCGCATCCGTGTTGGCTACGACAAAGTCGCAGCCCTGCAGGCCGGCCGTGATCATGTTATTGACGGCGTTTCCGCCCGCGCCGCCGACGCCGAAAACCGTGATCCGCGGCTTCAGCTCCTGAATGTCGGGCATCTTCAGGTTGATGGTCATTCTATCCTCGCGACCCTAAAGGAGCACCCGGTTCTCGGGGGCTCCGCATTCTTCCCTTTGAAGTTCGCCGTTTCCGGCAGTTTCCCCTGACGCGGATGCCGCGTCAGAAGCTGTCCCTGATCCACTGGCCGACACGGGCCAGGTAACCCGTGCTGCCGCCCCATCCAGACCGCCTGTGTTTCGGTTGAAACTGTTCGATCTGGGAGACCTGCGGATAAATCAGCAACCCGACCGAGGCGGCGAATGCCGGCCCCTTGGCTGCATCCGGCAGTCCGGCCACCCCGAGTGGCCGTCCGAGCCGGACATTGCGGCCGATCACCCGGCGCGCAACTTCACTCAATCCCGTCAACTGGCTCGCCCCGCCCGTGAGGACGATCTGCTTGCCGACGCGCCCGGCAAAGCCGGAAGCGGTCAACCGGTCACGGACCAGCTCCAGGATTTCCTCTACCCGCGGACGCACGACCCGGATAAGGGCCGAGCGCGGGATCTGGTTCGGAAGGTCACCTTCCACCGGCGGGATCGTGAGCATCTCACGGTCATCCACGCTGGTCGGCAGGGCCGAACCATGAAGGGTCTTCAGACGCTCGGCGTCCGAAAGGCGCATGGCAAAGGCCCGCGCAATGTCAGTCGTCACATGCTGGCCGCCAACGGCAATGGCATCCAGATGCACCATCTGCCCCTCGACGAAGACGGACAGTGTCGTGGTGCCGCCGCCCATGTCGACGCAGGCAACGCCCAGTTCGGCTTCGTCATCCACGATGGTGGACAGGCCGCTGGCGTAAGGCGTCGCCACCAGCGTCTCCACATGCAGGTGGCCGCGGTTGATGCAAAGCTCGAGATTGCGGACCGGCGGCACTTCGGTGGTGACGACCTGCATGTCGACGCCCAGCTTCATGCCCAGCATGCCGCGCGGATCACGGATGCCGCGGTTGCCGTCCAGCGAATAGGAGATCGGCAGCGCGTGATTGACCGCCCGGCCTTCCATCACCGTATGCGAGGAACCGGCAACCAGCACACGCTGGATATCGGCTTCGCTCACCGCATCACCGGCCAGCGGCACGGTGGCGCTAAAGATCTCGCTCTGCAGACGGCCGCAGCTGACGTTGGCAATGACCGATTCCACCGTCACGCCGGCCATGCGCTCGGCTGCATCCACGGCCAGACGGATTGCCTGCTCGGCGGCATCCATGTCCACCACCACGCCAGACTTGATCCCGCGCGAGCGCTGGTAGCCGTAGCCCAGAACCTCGATGGCATGGGACCGGCCGGCCAGAACGGAACCTTCGGCACGCGGGGTCAGCTTGGCGATGAGGCAGCAGATCTTGGTGGAGCCGACGTCCAGCACGGACATGACAACGGCGCGGCGCCCCGGAAGGGGGCGCATGCGCGGCAGGTAGAGGGTGGAACCGGTGCGGCTCATGTGTTGGCACCCCCTCTTGCAACTTTCTTGTTTCCATCCAGCGCGTCGCGGCGGCGCTGCGCAGCCTCATCCGTCAGCCGCACCACCACACGGTCGGGCAGGCGCAGATCGATGGCGGCAATGTCGCGGGCCAGAATGGCGCTTTCCTTGTCCATCTTCACAAGGGCAGCCAGCGCCGTGGCCGGATCTTCTTCCGGCAGGCGGATGGTGATGCCGTTCTCAAGCATGAGATCCCAGCGGCGCTGGCCGATGAGATAAGCGGCGCGCACACGCGGGCGCAGTTCCGGCTCGCTCTCAAGGGCCTTGAGGATCTCACCTGCGCGGGTCTGAGCCCCGTAGTTCACCACGAGCAGCAGATTGGCATAGCGCCCATCCACATCGTCGGTGATCACTTCGCCCTGCTCGGTCACGATGGACACGGTATTGCCCCGCTGCCAGAGCGCGTAAGGCACCCACTCGTCGATCGTGACCTTCACCGTGTTCGGGTAAAGCTTCATGACCGAGGCGGACTTGACCCAGGGGTTCTGCTTCAGGCGCTCGCGCGCAGCATCCGCATCGAAGAGCACCAGCGAATCACCCTCTTCCAGCGCAAGAGCATCGAGGATCTGATATTCGGCCACTTCACGCTGCCCGGACAGCTTCACCGCCTCGACACCCAGACCGGCCGCGCTGATGAGAGACTGCGCCACCATGCGCCCATGACCGCCCAGAATGACACCATACGTGATGGTGGCAGCCAGGAAGGCCACGGCAGATACGGTGCCGGTCCAGCGGGGAAGATCGGCAAGCCAGCCCGCCTGCCGCCAGATGGGACGGCGCCGCAGCCGCGGGACACCACGCCCGCGCGGCGCCAGCTCCGCTTCCAGCGGATAAGCACTGACCATCCCGGCTTTGCGCCTCAGCGAGAGCAACTTGCGTCCTCCACCATCCAGGTGACGAGATCCCCGAAATCACGGCCAGCGTAGGCGGCAAGTTCCGGAACCAGCGAGGTTGGGGTCATTCCAGGTTGAGTGTTAACTTCCAGGCAGATCAGGGTACCCGACCCATCCGGACGCTCATCGAAGCGGAAATCCGCCCGCGAAACACCCCGGCAGCCGAGCGCACGATGCGCTGTTAAGGTAAGTTTCTGTACTTCTTGGTAAATAAAGGGTGAAATTTTCGCAGGAAGGATGTGAACAGAGCCACCTTCCGCATATTTCGCTTCAAAATCGTAGAAACCGTGCCCTTTTGGCACAATGTCGATAACTCCAAGCGCCTCATCTCCCATCACCGCGCAGGTCAGCTCGCGGCCAGGAATGTAGGTCTCGCACATCATTGTGTCCGGATATGGCCAGTCATCGCGCGTCAGCTCCTGCGGCGGATGCAACTGATCTTCCTTAACGATCAGCACGCCGAAGCTGGAGCCTTCGTTAATCGGCTTGATCACATAGGGCGGGCGCATCGGGTGCTCATGGCCCACATCCCGCCGGTTGATGATCAGATGTTCCGTGACAGGCACCCCATGCGCCGCCATCACGGCCTTGGCCTTCACCTTGTTCATGGCAAGGGCAGAGGCCATCACGCCGGAATGCGTGTAGGGAATGTTCAGGATTTCGAGCAGCCCCTGGATGCAGCCATCCTCGCCGAAGGGGCCATGCAGGGCATTGAAGGCCACATCCGGCTTCAGTTCGGCCAGACGGGCTGCGATGGAACGGTCAACATCGACGCGCGACACCCTGAAGCCGCGCGCTTCCAGCGCATCGGCGCAGGCATTGCCGGACGAAAGGCTCACCGGCCTCTCGTGCGCCCACCCGCCCATCAGTACCGCGACATGCTTACCCGTCATTTCCACCGACTCACTCAAACAAATGTGAGCCCCTAAGATGCTGCCCAAATTGGTAAGGAAACGTTAACCAAGCCGTTAAGGAATGCATTAACGTCTTGTGGCCTGCACAGTGTGATTCAAAAGCAACAGCGGCGGGGTCCGAGGCTGTGGAAATCCTGTCCGGAGCATGAACTGCGTGCGGATGGCCATGCGGGAGCGAGATTCTGCGCAAGCCTTTGCATTGCGTCTCACCCTCGCCGCTCTGCAAGCGAGTGGTTCCCGGATCTCAGCTTCGCTTCAGCCGGGACGACACCGAGTATGCGTTGGGCTTCGCCTCTATCCGCCCAACCTCAATCCAGGAACGGACTGATTTCTTCGCCGGGGAGGAACTGCCCGAGGCGTTTGATCTCCCATTCGAGTTCAACACCCGAATGCTCGCGCACGCGGCGGCGGACGGTTTCGCCCAGAAGCTCCAGATCGTGGCCGGTCGCCGTGCCGGTGTTGATCATGAAATTGCAGTGCATTTCCGACATCTGCGCCCCGCCCACGGTCAGCCCGCGGCATCCGGCAGCGTCGATCACCTTCCAGGCGGAATTGGCCGGAGGGTTCTTGAAGGTGGAGCCGCCGGTCTTCTCGCGGATCGGCTGGGCGCGTTCGCGGTGGGCCACGACCTCGGCCATCTCGGTACGGATCTTCGTTTCGTCCTCCAGCGGGCCTTCAAAGACCGCGCTGGTGAAGATCAAGCCGGGAGCAGCTGAACTGTGGCGGTAGCTGTAGCCCATGTCCGCATTGGTCAGCACATGGCGCGCGCCCTTGCGGTCAATCGCGGTCACTTCCACCAGACGGTTGCAGGTCTCGGTGCCATGGGCGCCAGCATTCATGCGCAGCGCGCCGCCGATGCCACCCGGAATACCGGTGTAGAAGGCAAAGCCGCCGATACCGGCTTCTGCTGCCGCTTCCGCCAACCGCTTGTCCGGCACCGCTGCGCCCGCACGGATGCGGCCACCGTCCAGCACTTCGACAGCTCCGAAGCCGCGCGCGCCAAGACGGATCACCACGCCTTCAATGCCCCCGTCCCGCACCAGCAGGTTGGAGCCGAGGCCGATGGTCAGAACCGGGATTTCTTCCGGCAGCACGGACAGGAACTGCGCCAGATCCTCTTCGTCCGCAGGCTGGAACAGAAGCTGCGCCGGTCCGCCTGCCCGCAGCCATGTGACGGCGGACAGCGGCTGATTGGCCGTCAGCTTGCCGCGCAGCCCCTCGAACCGGGAGCCGAGGCTTGCCAGAAGATCGGGGAAGCTCACGCCCCCTCTCCCTTGCCAAGGGCTTCCAGCTGGCCCGGCAGCGCATGCGCCCACTGGGTGATGTTGCCAGCACCGAGGCAGACAACGTAGTCACCCGGCTTGGCAAGACCCGCAATGACGCCCGCGAGCGCCTCCGGCCCCTCCAGCGCGATGGCCGAGCGGTGGCCATGGGTCTTGAGGTTGGAGACGAGACTGTCACGGTCGATGCCTGCGATGGGCTGTTCACCGGCCGCATAGACCGGAGCCACGATCACCGTGTCCGCGTCGTTGAAGCAGGTGGAGAAGTCCTCGAACAGGCTGGCGAGGCGGGAGTAGCGGTGCGGCTGCACCACGGCGATCACCCTGCCCTTCGCCGATTCACGCGCAGCCTTCAGTACGGCACGGATTTCCACCGGGTGGTGGCCATAGTCATCGAAGAACTCGGCGCCGTTCCAGGTTCCCGTGTGGGTGAAGCGGCGCTTGACGCCGCCGAACCCGGCCAGCCCCTTGCGGATGGCATCGGCGGAAATGCCCAGACGGTTCGCCACCGCAATGGCGGCCGTTGCGTTGGAGACATTGTGCAGCCCCGGCATGGGCAGCACCAGATTGTCCATGACCTCGCTCGTGCCGGATCTCCGGTTCTGCAGGATCACGCGGAAGCTCGACTTTCCGCCGGCCATCGACACATCGGCAAAGCGCACATCCGCCTGAGGATTGGCACCATAGGTGACGATGCGCTTGTCCTCGATCTGGCCGACGAGCGTCTGCACTTCCGGGTGGTCGAGGCACATCACGGCAAAGCCGTAGAAGGGCACGTTCTCGACGAAGTGGCGGAAGGCCGCGCGCACTCCGGCAAAGTCGCCATAGTGATCCAGATGCTCCGGATCGATGTTGGTGACGATGGCGATATCGGCAGGCAGCTTGACGAAGGTACCGTCGCTTTCGTCCGCTTCCACCACCATCCACTCACCGTCACCCATGCGGGCGTTGGTGCCATAGGCGTTGATGATGCCGCCGTTGATCACGGTCGGGTCCATGCCGCCCGCTTCCAGCAGCGCTGCCACCAGCGAGGTGGTCGTCGTCTTGCCGTGGGTGCCGCCGATGGCAATGGCCTGCTTGAAGCGCATCAGCTCAGCCAGCATTTCGGCACGGCGGACCACCGGGATCAGCTTCTCGCGGGCGGCAATCAGCTCCGGATTGTCGCGCTTGATGGCGGAGGAGACGACCAGAACTTCAGCACCGCCAAGGTTTTCCGCCTTGTGGCCGATGAAGACCGGAATGCCCTTCTCGCGCAGGCGCAGCACATTGGCGCTCTCGGACATGTCCGAGCCCTGAACAGTGTAGCCGAGCGTGTGCAGCACTTCGGCAATGCCGCTCATCCCGATGCCCCCGATGCCGACGAAATGCACCGGCCCCAATTCACGCGGCATCTTCATGCGCGGTCTCCTTTGTCTGTTGTGTTTGCGCCAGCAGTCTCTTCCACCAGATCGGCAAGGCGGGCAACCGCATCGGGCTTGCCCTGCCCGCGCGCGGCGGCGGCGGCGGCTTGAAGGGTGGATGGCTCATCCATGAGCCGGGTGAGTTCTGCGGCAAGGCGCTGCGGCGTCAGGTCCTTCTGCGCCACCGGCCAGGCCCCGCCCACGGCTTCCAGCACGCGGGCATTGTTGCTCTGGTCCTGATCCAGCGCATTCGGCAGCGGCACCAGGATCGACGGGCGGCCGATGACGGACAACTCGCTGACGGAGGACGCGCCGGAACGGCAGATGACAAGGTGCGAAGCGGCAATCCTCGCCGGCATGTCGCGGAAGAAGGGTGCAAGCTCAGCAGACAGCCCAAGCGCTTCGAAGGCGCTCTTCACCCGCTCCATGTCTTCCGGGCGGCACTGCTGCACCAGCTTCAACCGGGCGCGGTGTTCCGGGGAAAGAAGCTTCACCGCTTCCGGCATCACGTCCGAGAAGAACCGTGCGCCTTGCGAGCCGCCGAACACCAGCAGATGAAACGCGCCGCCTGCCTGTGGCACCGCATAGGGCACGCTGGCGGCGTCCACCACCTGCGGGCGCACCGGATTGCCGGTCTCGCGGATCTTCGGGGCGAGCGCTGCATCCGGATTGACCAGCGTCAGACTGGTGGCGACACGGGTGACGCCCTTGGCCAGCATCCGGTTGGCCCGGCCCATCACGGCATTGGCCTCGTGCAGGATCGACGGCACGCCCGTCAGCCGCGCTGCCATCATCGGCGGAAAGGTGGGATAGCCGCCGAAGCCGACTACAACGGCAGGCTTGATATTGCGAATGACGCGGCGGGCCTGCAGCGTGCCGCGCGCAAGGCTCAGAACCGTCTTGATCAGGGCAATGGGCAACTTCGAGCGCAGGGTTTCGGAGGCGATGATATGCACCTCCCGCGCCGGAAAGCTGGTGCCATAGCGGTCGGCCCGCTCGTCCGTCGCCAGATCCACGGTCCAGCCCCGCCGCACCAGCTCATGCGCCAGCGCTTCGGCAGGGAACAGGTGACCACCGGTGCCACCGGCCGTCAGGAGAATGGTCTTGCTCATTGAATACCCGGCTGAATGAGCTGTGACGGCGGCACACGGGCCACCGTCACGCTGTCACTGTGCAGCGGCCGCGGCTTGCGGCGCGACAGGGCCAGAATGAAGCCCGCCGTGAGCGCCGTCGAAAGCAGTGAGGAACCGCCGTAGGAAATGAAAGGCAGCGTCATGCCCTTGGCAGGCATGAGGTTGAGGTTCACCATCAGGTTGATGGTCGCCTGCAGGCCGAACATCAGCGTCAGCCCGGCCGTCGCCAGCCGCGAGAAGGCATCCTGGTCCCGGCCCGCATTGCGCAGGCCCCGCAGGATGATGAAGGCGAAAAGCGACACCAGCAGCATGCAGACGATGATGCCGAATTCCTCGGCCACCACAGCAAAGATGAAGTCCGTGTGGCTGTCCGGCAGCCCGCGCTTGACGATGCCCTCCCCCGGCCCCTTGCCGAACCAGCCGCCCGAGAGGAAGGCCTCGCGGGCGCGGTCGATCTGGTAGGTGTCACCGGAATCGGGATCAAGGAATCTGTTCACACGCGTGGTCACGTGCGGCAGCAGGAAGTAGGCCGAGGCAAGACCGGCAACGCCCACCCCGCCCAATCCGATGATGGCGACCCACGGCAGGCCGTTCATGAAGAACAAACCGCCCCAGACGAGGCCGATCAGCATGGTCTGGCCGAAGTCGGGCTGTGCTACCAGCAGCGCCGCGCACATGGCGAAAAGCAGGGCGGACAGAACCATGCCCGGCACTTCGCGGCGGCGTCCGCTTTCTGACAGCAGGAAGGCGACCAGCACGACGAAGGCAGGCTTCAGGAATTCGGAAGGCTGCACCGAGAAACCGGCAATGTTGATCCAGCGGCGGGCGCCCTTCACTTCGGCGCCAACGAAAAGCGTCGCAACCAGCAGCGCCAGCGACACGCAAAAGAGCAGCAAGGCCCCCCGGCGCACCATCCGCGGTGACATCAGCGAGACGCCGAACAGCACGACGACCGCCAGCGGCAGGAACATGGCCTGCCGCTTGACGAAGTAATAGCTTTCCACTCCGATGCGCTCGGCCACCGGGGGACTGGCCGCAAAGGACAGCACCACGCCGCCGATCATGAGCAGGACGAACAGCGCGAGAAGGATGTGGTCAACCGTCCACAGCCACTCAGCCAGCACACCACGATCAGCGCGAGAAACCATCAGGCATCCTCCGTCTTTTCCGGCACCGCCAGCAGGGCCCGGACGCTTTCGGCAAACGCATCACCACGCACTTCAAAATTCGGATACTGGTCGAACGAGGCACAGGCCGGGGACAGCATGATCACCTTCTCGGCCTGCGGATCGAGCGCCGCATCCGCCGCCGCCCGCTGCACCGCCACGTCCAGCGTGCCGCTGATCTCGTAGGGCACCTTGCCGTCCAGCGTACGGGCAAACTCCTCGGCCGCCTCGCCGATCAGATAGGCCCGGACAATGCGCGGGAAGAACTCGCCCAGCGGCTCGATGCCGCCCGACTTCGGCTTGCCGCCCGCGATCCAGTAAAGCCGGGGATAGCTCGCCAGCGCCCAGGCCGTGGCATCCGCGTTGGTCGCCTTGCTGTCATTGATGAACAGCGTGCCCTCATGGCGGGCGATGATCTGCATCCGGTGCTTGAGGCCGGGGAAGCTCTCGAGCCCTGCGGCGAGCTCCTGCGGCAAAACGCCAAGCGCCAGCAGTGCAGCACAGGCCGCCGCCGCGTTCTGGGCATTGTGCTGGCCGCGAAGCGACGGCGCGCGCGACAGATCGGCAATGACGGTTTCCGCGCCCTTGTCCGCGCAGATCAGCAGGCCATCACGGGCAAAGACGCCGTGGGTCTGCGTCTGATGGCCGGAGATGCGGCGCACATCGTGCCCGGCCGCTTCCAGCCGGTCTGCAATGGCAGCACTCATTTCGTCATCCACGCCGACGATGGCGGTACGGGCCGCAGCAACGAGCCGCTCCTTGATGCCGGCATAGTTCTCCATGGTCCCGTGCCGGTCGAGATGATCCGGCGACAGGTTCATGTGAATGCCGGCCGTGGGGGCGAGACCGGGGGCAAGGTCGATCTGATAGGACGAGCACTCGATGACATAATGCCGGTGCGGCGCCAGAGGGGCGAGGTCGAACACCGGCGTGCCGATGTTGCCGCCCATCTGCACATCCCGCCCCAGCGACTTCAGCAGATGCGTGGTCAGCGCCGTTGTGGTGGACTTGCCATTGGTGCCGGTGATGCAGATGACAGGGGCGTCCGGGCACACGAGCGCCCGTTCGCGCGAAAACAGCTCGATGTCGCCAATGACTTCGACGCCCGCCTCACGTGCGAGCTCCACCGTCCAGTGCGGCTCGGGATGGGTCAGCGGCACACCGGGTGACAGCACCAGCGCCGACAGGCCCTTCCAGTCGAGCTCGGCCAGATCGCGGGCCTCAAGACCTTTGGAGCGGGCAAGATCGTTGCGCGCAGGTGCATCGTCCCAGACGATGACATGCGCCCCGCCTTCCTTCAGCGCCAGCGCACTGGAAAGGCCCGAGCCGCCAAGCCCGAAGAGCGCTACCTTTTTTCCCTTGAAGCAGGTGACCGGGATCATGACCGCCTCACCTCAGCTTCAGGGTGGCAAGGCCGACAAGGGCGAGAACCACGGCGATGATCCAGAAGCGGATCACCACCTGGGACTCGGTCCAGCCCAGCTGCTCGAAATGATGATGGATCGGCGCCATGCGGAACACACGCTTGCCGGTCAGCTTGAAGGAGGCCACCTGCACGATGACGGACACCGCCTCCAGCACGAACAGCCCGCCAACGATGGCCAGCACGATCTCAT
Organism: Pannonibacter sp. I15F10I1; assembly: GCF_900185665.1. Lineage (NCBI taxonomy): Bacteria > Pseudomonadati > Pseudomonadota > Alphaproteobacteria > Hyphomicrobiales > Stappiaceae > Pannonibacter > Pannonibacter sp. I15F10I1. Next base: position 138,543 of record NZ_FYAN01000008.1, on the reverse strand, counting down.
GCTTGGTGACGACCGCAATCGCACCGATCATCCCGCCAAGGGAGAGCGAACCGGTGTCGCCCATGAAGATGGCGGCCGGAGGCGCGTTGAACCAGAGGAAGCCAAGCCCGGCGCCGATCACGGCGCCGCAGATGACGGCAAGTTCGCCCGTGCCGGGCACGTGGTGGATCTGCAGATACTCGGCAAAGACCGCGTTGCCCGACAGATAGGCGATGAGGGCGAAAGTGGCCGAAGCGATCATCACCGGCACGATGGCCAGCCCATCGAGCCCGTCCGTCAGGTTCACCGCATTGCCTGCGCCGACGATGACGAAGGCGGCGAAGGGAATGAAGAAGATGCCCAGATTAAGCAGCAGATCCTTCACGAAGGGGAAGGAGATGGAGGTGGCGAAGGTGCCCTTGTCCAGCATGGTCACCGCCAGCGCCGCCAGACCGGCAATCAGGAACTCGATGCCGAGGCGCGCCTTGCCGCTGAAGCCCTTGTGGGTGGCCTTCGTCACCTTCAGATAGTCATCATAAAAGCCGATGGCGCCGAAGCCGACGGTGACCCACAGCACGATCCAGACATAGGGATTGCGCAGATCCGCCCACAGCAGGGTGGAGACGATGAGGCCGGACAGGATCATCAGCCCGCCCATGGTCGGCGTGCCCTTCTTGGTCAGAAGGTGGCTCTGCGGCCCGTCTTCACGGATCGGCTGGCCCTTGCCCTGACGCAGGCGCAGGCCGGCAATGATGCGCGGCCCGAACAGGAACACGAAGAACAGCGCCGTCATGATGGCACCGCCCGTGCGGAACGTGATGTACTTGAAGACGTTCAGCGCAGAAACCTGGCCGGACAGTTCACCGAGAAGATAGAACATTTGGATTCCTCAGGCCGAAGCCATTTCATCCGCTGCGGGATATTCCTGCTTGAGCGCGTCCACAAGGGGGCCCATACGGCTCCCGAGAGACCCCTTGATCATGATGATGTCGCCAGGGCGCAGCTCATCCTTGAGGCGCTCGGTCAGCGCTTCGGAATGCTCGGCATAGACAGCGCGTTTCTCGCGCGGCAGCCGCTCCCACAAAGCGCGCATCAGCAGGCCGGAGCAATAGACCAGATCTGCGCCGCTGTCTTCGACGGGCCCAATCAGATCCGCATGCAACTGCCCGGCTGCATCGCCCAGTTCCAGCATGTCGCCAAGGACTGCAATCTTGCGGCCCGGCGCTGCGGCCTGCATGCCGCCAAGCACGCTGAGAGCCGCGCGCATGGAGGCCGGATTGGCGTTGTAGCTTTCATCGACCAGCACGGCCTCGCCGCCCGGAAGCTTCAGCCGCGTCTGGGCGCCGCGCCCCTTGGGTGCCGAAAGCCCGGCCAGAGCCAGACCGGCCAGCGCCAGATCCCCGCCCAGCTCGCAGACGGCCAGCAGCACGGCGAGGCTGTTGCGGACAAGGTGCTTGCCCGGCGCGCCGATCTTGTAGGTGATCTCCTGCCCCAGCACCCGCGCCTGAATGGAGGAGGACCCGGTCTGCACCGCATAGTTCTCAAGCAGCGCGTCGCTGCCTTCAGCTTCGCCGAAGGTCTGGATACGCTCGACACCAGCCGTCTTGGCAAGGAAAGTCAGCAGGTCGAACTGGTCATTGTCCTGATTGAGAATGGCAAGGCCGCCCGGCTCCAGCCCGAGGAAGATCTCGGCCTTGGCCTGCGCGATTTTCTCGACCGAGCCGAAAAACTCCAGATGCACCGCCTGCACGGTGGTGATGATCGCCGCATGTGGACGCACCATCTGCACCAGCGGCGTGATCTCGCCGGCATGGTTCATACCGATTTCGAAGACACCGAATTCGGTATCCTCCGGCATGCGCGCCAGCGTCAGCGGCACACCCCAGTGATTGTTGAAGGACGCAGCAGAGGCATGGACCTTGCCTGAGCGGCCAAGCGCGAGGCGCAGCGCCTCCTTGGTGCCGGTCTTGCCGACCGAGCCGGTGACCGCCACGATCCGGGCGCTGGTGCGCGCGCGGGCGGCACGTCCAAGATTGCGCAGGGCCTCAAGCGGATCATCCACCACCACGTAGCGGCCGTCCCTGGGCAGATCGACCAGCTTGTGCCGGGCAACCAGCGCCAGCGAAGCGCCAGCTTCGAGGGCCTTGGCCACATAATCATGCCCGTCCAGCCGGTCACCGACGATGGCGACGAAAGCCTCGCCCGGCAAGATGGTGCGGGTGTCGATGGAAATGCCGGTGATTTCAGCCTGCGGCTCTCCGCGGGCCTCGCCGCGCGTTGCGGCCAGAAAGGCATCGAGGGTCCAGAGCGGTGCGCTCATGACCGGGCTCCTTGTGCAAGCGCGGTGCGAACCGCATCATGATCCGAGAACGGGAGCACCGTCTTCCCGACGATTTGGCCCGTTTCGTGACCCTTTCCCGCAACACACAGCACATCCCCGCTTTCCAGCATGGAAACAGCCGTTGCGATGGCCTCCGCCCGGTCGCCGATCTCCAGCGCGCCCGGAGCGCCCGCCATGACGGCCTTGCGGATGAGTGCAGGATCTTCCGTCCGCGGGTTGTCGTCTGTGACGATGACCACATCGGCGCGGCGGCTGGCAGCTTCCCCCATCAGCGGGCGCTTGCCTGCATCCCGGTCGCCACCGGCCCCGACGACCACGATGAGGCGGCCGGTGGTGAAGGGACGCAGCGCAGCCAGCGCATTGTCCACGGCGTCGGGCTTGTGGGCATAGTCAACGAAGCACAGGGCGCCATTGTCCTTGCGGCCCACCAGTTCCAGACGCCCCGGCGCGCCTTCCAGCGCTTCCAGCGCCCGCATGACGGCCCCCGGCGCCTCGCCTGCGGCAATCGCAAGACCGGCGGCAACGAGCGCATTGGACACCTGAAAATGCCCGGCGAGCGGCAGGGAGACCTTGTATTCCCCGCGCGGTGTATCGATCGTCAGAACCTGGCTGAAACCGCTGAACTGGACATTGCGCAGGTGCAGATCCCTGCCCCGCTCGCCCACGGTCAGCACCTGCTGGCCGCGTTCTCCGGCAACGGCCAGCACACGGTCTGCCTTGTTCTGCGCCGGGTCCACGACCACCGTGCCACCGCTGGGCAGAAGCTCGCGGAACAGGCGCAGCTTGGCCTGCAGGTATTCCTCTTCGGTGGCGTGATAGTCCATGTGATCACGGCCAAGGTTGGTGAAACCGGCGGCCACCAGTTCCACCCCGTCCAGCCGATACTGATCGAGCCCATGGCTGGACGCTTCCATTGCGGCATGAGTGACACCGGCATCGGCCAGCTTTGCGAGTTCCGCATGCAGCGAAACCGGGTCCGGCGTCGTCAGCCCGCCATAGCTGGTGCCGGAGGCTGTTACGGTGCCAAGCGTGCCGAGGCTTGCCGCATTGTGACCGCAGCGCTGGAAGATCTGGCGGACGAAATAGGCAACGGAGGTCTTGCCGCTGGTGCCGGTGACGGCCACCATCGTTTCCGGCTGGCGCCCATGGAAGCGGGCTGCCATCTTCGCAAGGGCCAGACGCGGGTTCGCGGCAACGATGACCGGCACCGGCACGCCGCCCTCGGCCTCGATCAGCGCCGCGCCTTCCACATCCGTCAGAACAGCGGCCGCGCCCTGCTCCACCGCCTTTGCGGCAAAGCGTGCGCCATGGGCCTGTACGCCGCCAAGGGCAAAAAACAAAAAGCCCGGCCCAGCCGCCCGGCTGTCCGAGGTCAATCCCCCGATCACGAGGGTATCATCAGGAACGGCGATGCCTGTGCCCGCCGCAAGTGTTCCTAGCTGCATTGTCTGCCAAATCCGGTAGTGCGCCGTCACAAGCCGGTGCGGAACCCTTTTTCAGCTGCGACCCTGATGTCCCGCTCCGGCGCTTCGATCACGTCTCAATAAGATACTTCGATTGCCTTTGTCCCATCAGTCTGTTTCGGCATGACGCCCAGCATGGGGGCCGCGCGGCGGATGATGTTGCTCACCATCGGCGCCGTGTTGAGACCTGCCGTCGCAGCCATGCCCGGCTTTTCCGGCTTCGGCTCATCGAGCACGACCAGCACCACATACTGGGGATCATCCATCGGGAAGGCCGACAGGAACGAGTTGCGCCGCTTGTTGGGCGTATAGCGGCCGTTCTCGACTTTTTCAGCCGTGCCCGTCTTGCCGCCGACAATATATCCCGGCACTTCCGCCCGGCGGCCCGAGCCGCCCTGCTGCACCACGTTGAGGCGGAAGAGATAGCGCATCTTGCGGCTGGTCTCTTCGGAAATCACCTGCTTGCCCAGAGACTTGGCCGTTATTTCATCCCGCGGCAGGAAGGTCGGCGGGATGAGATAACCACCATTCACAAGAGCAGCTGCAGCCGTTGCCGTCTGCATCGGCGTCACCGAAATACCGTGACCGAACGACGCAGTGATGGCCGCCAGTTCACCCCAGCGGCGCGGCAGCAGCGGGGCCGCATTTTCGGGCAGCTCGTTGGACTGGCGCTCGGTCAGGCCGAGGCGTGCATAGAACTCGCGCTGATAGTCGACGCCGGTCGTCAGCATCATCTTGGCCGTGCCGATGTTGGACGAATAGATGAAGACTTCCGGCACCGAGAGGATGCGTCTTTTTCCGTGGAAATCGTTGATGGTGCGCCCACCGGCGCGGATCGGGCGGCTCGCATCGAAGCTGTCGTTCATGCCGACCCGGCCCGAATCGAAGGCGCTGGCGAAGGTGAAGGTCTTGAAGACGGAGCCCATCTCGAACACGCCGCCCGTGGCACGGTTCAAGCGGTCCTTGTCGAGGGCTTGCGCACGGTCATTCGGATCGTAGTCCGGATAGGACGACATGGCGACGACTTCGCCCGTGTGCACATCCAGAATGATGCCGACGCCGGCAATGGCGTGATAGCGCTCGACACCCTTGAGCAGCTCATCACGCACGACGAACTGCACACGGGAATCAAGCGCCAGCTTGACCGGCTCCAGCGACCGGTCCGTGGCAAAGCCAAGCTTCTGCAGTTCGGACAGCCATGAATCATCGAGATGCTTCTCAAGGCCGCCAATGCCCTGATTGTCGATATTGACCGATCCGATGATATGCGAGGCCAGCGGCCCGCCCGGATAAAAGCGCTGCTTCTCCCAGAGGAAGCCGATGCCCGGAATGCCGAGACGGTGAATGGCCTGGTGCTGGGCCGGCGTAACCTCACGCTTCAGCCAGATAAACCCGGCGCGGCTGCTCAGCCGCTTGCGCATGTTCTCGTTGTTCAGCTCCGGGAACACGCTGCCGATGCCCTCCAGCGCCTCATCCACGTCGATGATCTTGCGCGGCTCGGCATAGATGGAGGCTGTCTTGATGTCGGTCGCAAGAATTTCGCCGTTCCGGTCGATCAGATCCGGCCGGGAGGCCGCGATGGAATCCTGCGCCGAAATGAAGGCCGCATTCGGCGCCTCTTCCATCTGGGCGAGATGCACGAGCCGGGCGCCGATCACGGCATAGAGCATGGCGAAGGCAGCCATTGCAAAATAGATGCGGGTTCTGACGGTGCTGGTGGACACCGAGCCATAGGCCGGGCGCGCTGCCGCGCGGGGCTGGCTGCGCTGGAACTGCAGGAAGGAGGCGGGCTCGCTTGCCATTGTCATTGCAGCGCTCCTATCGGATCGAGGAGGTGGAGGCAGGTTCCCGCAGGGCCGCAAAGCCATCAAGCGGGGCCTCACCACCAACAGGGGGCAGCATGACGGGCCGCATCGGCAGATCCTGCAGCTGCACGATCTGCTTGCCCGGATCCATCTCCTGGAGCTTCAGAAATTCATCATAGCGCTCGGTCAGCCCCTGCAGGCGGGCAGGCTGATTGAGAACGCTCCATTCGGCACGCAACACCCGGATGGCTTCATGCTCTTCGTCGATCTTGACCTTGAGCGACGCGACATATTCGGACGTGTGCTCGGCCTCCATCTTCATGTCGTACACGACACCTGCGCCCGTCAGCACAGCAAGGACACAGACGATATTGAGATAACGGCTCACCATCGCTCAGCCTCCAAGTCCCTTGAATTCCGCCAGATGCGGAACGCCAATGGCGTGAATATCCAGATCGCGCGCCGGAGCATCTGTCCGCCGCCCTGCCCTGAGGCGGGCCGAGCGGGCACGCGGGTTGGCCTGCGTCTCGCTCTCGTCCGGCTCCTGACCGCCCTTGACCACCAGCTCGAAGGTCGCCGGCGGCACATCCTCTTCCGGCATATGCCGGGAACCGCCACCGCGCGTGCGCGTGCGGTCGGCAAAGAACTTCTTCACGATCCGGTCTTCGAGGCTGTGGAAGCTGACGACCACCAGCCGCCCGCCGGGACGCAGAACCTTTTCTGCCGCCCCCAGCACGGACGCCGCCTGATGCAGCTCGCCGTTCACATAGATGCGCAGCGCCTGAAACGTGCGCGTCGCCGGATGGATGTGCATCTTCTTCGGCGAGCGCCCCACGACCTTCTCGATCAGCGCGGCAAGATCACCGGTGCGGGTGAAGGGCTGTTCCTTGCTCCGCTGCTCGATGGCGCGTGCCACCTGCCCTGCCCGCTTTTCTTCACCCAGAAGACCGATGATCCGGGTCAGATCCCTGGCAGGAAGCGTATTCACCACATCGGCAGCCGACGGCCCGGCCTGCTCCATGCGCATGTCGAGCGGCCCGTCGCGCATGAAGGAGAAGCCGCGATCGGCTTCATCCAGCTGCATCGAGGAAACGCCCAGGTCCAGCACGACGCCGTCCACGGCCTCGACGCCGAGCGACGCCAGATGCGTCTCGATATCGGCAAAGCGCCCCGGCACCAGCGTCAGCGCGCCATTCGAGGCTTCCACCAGCGGCTGACCGCCCGCGATGGCATCCGGATCCCGGTCAACGCCGATGACCTTCGCACCCGCAGCCAGAAACGCGCGGGAATAGCCGCCAGCCCCGAAGGTGCCGTCCACGACAACTTCACCCGGCTTCACGGACAGCGCCGAAAGAACCCCGTCAAGGAGGACGGGCACGTGGCGGACCAGTCCGCCAGCGCCTTCAGTCTCGTGACCTTCTGCGCGACCCGCCGTCATGCCGGTCCTCCTGACGCAGCAGCCGGGCTCATGCCCGACAGCATCGCAAGCGCGCGCTTCTGGGCCTCTGCGCGATGCTCACGAAAACGCTCCGGCTCCCAGAGCTGAAACTTGTAGCCCAGCCCCGCGAAGGTGATCTGATCCGTCACGCCGGTCTGCTCGCGGATCATGTCGCTCAGGACAATGCGGCCATCGGAGTCGATCTTCGGCGTTTCACTGGCACCAAAGAGCGCAATGGCCAGCGCATCATGATCCGGCGACAGCTTGGCAAAGGCGGCAAGGCGCCCCTCGATCTCATTCACCAGCTCATTGCCGCCCGCATCAACCGCGGGCGCATGGGGAGAGGCAATGCAGTAAAGACCCTCAAATCCGTCGCGTGCCAGCACGGCCCGGAACGGCGCAGGGATCGAAACACGCCCCTTCGCGTCCAGCCGGTTGGTAAAATGCGACACAAAGCCGGCCATGATCCCCTTTCAACGCGCCATCCTGGCGCCTGCTGCACTGGCAAAGTCTGAAACTTGCAAAACGAAACCGAGCGTCCCGGCACTCACGGGACAGCCCCTGAAAACAGCCGCCTCGAACGGAACCGGAGGCAGCTTCATGGGTTGATATGGGATAGCATGGGAGAGCATGGGCGTCAATGGAATCAGGCGGATTCCACGGCTTGATGCCCTGTGCAATTGTCCCTTCCTCCACAAACATCAACATGGTTAATAAAATGCTGCCGGTGGCAGAAATGCCCCGGTTTCCGCGCAAGGCGGTGAACTTGATCCAAGGAGAGGAAAAGGTGTCAGCCGGCCTGTAAGCCGGGTTCTGTAAGGCACGGAAGCAAGCTTCCATACGCGACGGTCATTCATCTGGGACGCCTGTTGCCAGACGCCTCACGCAACCTACCCGGATGGCTGGCCAGGAAACCAACCCGGACCCGAAGGCCCTGTGCCATCCCTATTCGGTTTTGCTCCCGGTGGGGTTTACCGTGCCGCGTCCGTTACCGTCCGCGCGGTGGGCTCTTACCCCACCCTTTCACCCTTACCCCTTGCCCGAAGGCCGGGGCGGTTTGCTTTCTGTGGCACTTTCCCTGAGGTCGCCCTCGCCGGGCGTTACCCGGCACCGTGTTTCCATGGAGCCCGGACTTTCCTCCCCCGCGGCCTTTCGGCACTTGCGGCAGCGACCGTCCGGCCAGCTGACCGGCTCCCCTTACGGAGGAAACGGCAGCCGGTCAAGGACGCTTCTTGCAGGTCCTCTTCATGCAGAAGGCGGCTTGCGGGCAATCATGCGCTGGTAGAGGTAGCCGATGGCGATCAGAACCGCGCCCAGCCCCAGGAAGGACAAGGCCCTCAGCACGCCCTGCAGCGAGGACATGTCGAACAGGAAGACCTTGACCACCACCAGCGCAACAATGGCGCCCGCCACCTGCCGCAGGCGCAGGCTGTCGCGCCAGAGCCCCGCCACCACGCCCGCCACGCCCAGCACCAGCCAGACGATGGAATAGACGTAGTTTTCCAGTTCGCTCACGGGTTCCGTGGTGAGGATCAGCGGGCTGAAGGCATGGCGGATGGTCAGGTTGACGAAGAAGACGCCCATGAGGCCTGCAAAGACCGTCACCAGCCAGACATATCCGGCCGGACGCACCGGGCGCGCCGCATAGGCCAAGAGGGCATAGATCACGAAGGGAACGCCGTAACCGAGCGTGACCCAGTTCAGCACCGGCGTGTAACCGACAGGGGCGCCAGTCCAGAGCGGGTTTTCGCCCACGAGCGCCAGCCCGCCCGTCAGCATGCCGAGCACGCTGACCGTCATGGCTCCGCCGGAGAATACCAGGTTGCCCCTTGCCCCATCCGTGCCCGGCAGGATGCGGGTGAGGCCCAGAGACACCGAGCCGCCGGTGATCACCATCATGGCCGCCGCCTTGAACCGGCTGGCATCGGAATAGAACATGAAGGTGGGATCGATCGCATGCAGCGACAGCATGGCCAGCGTGATGCTGACACCCGCGATGGCCATCGCCTGCAGGATGCGGGCCCACAGGTCATCACGGGTGCGGGTCAGCGCCCATGCGGCCAGAACCAGACCCAGCGCCGGGATGCCGTAGCCGTAGAGCAACTGGTTGAACACCGGCGTGATGCTGAGCTGACCGCCCGCGATGAAGGGGTCCCACAGCAGACGGCAGACATACGGCAGGATGGCGACGGGTGCCAGAACACGCAAGCCATACACCGGATAGCGCAGATAGACGAACACGAAGGCAGGCACCAGAAGGCCCAGCGCCGTGGTCAGGAAGCTTCCCTCCAGAACGATGGCGATGGACAGGGCAAGGCCGCAGAGTGTTCCGGTGAACCAGGCCGCCACCGCTCCGGCACTGCCCGGATGCGTGTCCGCAACATCATCCCCGGCCTTCGGCCCGCGCACGGCAAAGAGCACGGCCAGCCGGTCGCCGAAGAGCAGGAAGGCCGCGGACAGGGCAAGTCCGGTCACGGCAAACAGCGGCGATGCGGCAAGGCCTTCCACCCGCCACCAGGCAGCGGCGAGCAGGGCAAGGCTGCCGGACGCCGCCAGCGAGGCGAGGACGGCACGGGAGGCGGATTTCAGGCTGCCTGCAATGCCAGAAGCCAGCAGAATGGCCCCGCTCACAAGCCCCAGCATGCCGAAGCGGGACAGCATGACCTGCGTCTCGGACGGTACCGGCGAAATCACCGGGCCGTAAGGGCCATCCACGCCCGCATAGGCGCCAAGGTCCCTGAGCGGCAGATCAAGGCTGGCATAGGCAATCACCTGCACCAGCAGCGGCACCACGGCGGCATAGCGCAGGGCGCTGCAGCCATAGGCGAGCGCCAGCGGCACGGCGGCAAGGAGCAGCGTCTCCAGAACGAAGAGCGAAGCACTGTCCGACAGGCTGACATGGGCGAGGAAGGGCAGCGCCAGCGCGCTGAGCGCGGCCGTGGCGTACCAGTCCGGTTTTTCGGCTCTGTTCGGTGCAAAGTCATGGAAGCGCCAGACAAAACCAGCCGCCGTGATGACATAGGCGCCTGCCAGATAAAGATCGAGCAGCAGCCGGTCTCCGGCATCGGCCGCCATTTCGAAAAGCAGCGCCCAGCCGAAGAGACCCGCCGCCGCAAGGCCCGCGAGCCACAGCCACAGCCGGATGCGCCCGACTGCCACCGCGGCAGCCGAAACGGCCAGCACATAGAGGACCGCCGGAAGGATCTGCGCACTGCCGGAAGACACAAGCATGGGCACCGCATAGCTGCCCGCAAGCCCGAGCGCGGCGAGCGCGGGCCCGTGCAGCAGGGCGGCAAACATGGTGAGGAGCGAGACGGCTCCCAGCAGCACGAAGGCGCCAGCCGGGCCGATCAGATCGTAGAGCGCATAGGCAGCGTAAACATCCGCAAACAGCGCCAGCGTGCCTGATGCGGTCAGAACTGCAGGAATATTGGCCGTGGCAAAGCCCGGCAGGGAGAAGGTGCCAGGCCGGCGGCGGGTCCACTCGCCAAGCCCCAGCAGGATCAGGCCCAGCGCCGCACCGGCCAGAATGCGGGCAAGCGGACCGAGGAGATCGTTCTCGACCGCAAACCGCACGAGGAACACGGCACCGGCGGCCAGGGCAATGCCACCGGTCCAGATGGTCCACTTGCCGCCGATCTGCTGTTCGCGGGCGGCGGCTGCGTCTCTGGCGTCCTGCGCCTCCTTTGCGTCATCCGGAGCCGCAGCCGCGCTGCGGCGGGCGGACGATGTGCGCGCGGCAGCCGCAAACGGGCCTGCGGGGCGTGCAGCTTCCCCGCTTTCGGGCTCTTCTGCGGGTCCGCTTTCCTCTGCCGGACCTGGGGTTTCCGGCTCATCCGCTTCTACAAAGAAATCATCAGCAGAAGGCTGTTGCGGGGCGGTTTCCGGCTGTTCGGGCACTGCCGATCCGGCATCCGTCTCCGGTGCGGCCCTTGCGGCAGCCTCATTCAGCTCCAGCCGCCGCTGCAGGCCGGTGACGATCTGCTGCAGGGCTAAAATCTCGCGTTTCTGCAGATCAATCTGCCGCTGCAGGCCGCCCGTCGTGCCATAGAGGATGAGCGGCAGAATGAAGCTGACGAACAGGAAGACCAGCGCGAAGCCGATCAGGAGCGTGAATTCCATATCCAAGGTTCGTCTCCGCAGACATGCAGATGCACAAAGTCAGCCTGCATCCTGACGCAGGCTCATCAGATTACCTAGTCTCATGTGCAAGGCTGACCTGTGACTTGCGCCACAGCCCGGAGCTTTTTGAGGACGCAGCCGCCCTCAGGCCGTCTGCTCTGCGGGTTCCCGGGCACCGGCCTCTTCCTCAGATACTGCCGGAAGGGTGCGCTCGTCGATGACTTCCGGGCCTTTGACGGCGCCGGGACGGCCAAAGAGATAGCCCTGCACCAGATCGCAACCGGCTGCGCGCAGCAGCACCACCTGGTCCTGGTTTTCGACGCCCTCCGCCGTGATCAGCACGTCGAGCGAGCGGCCAAGGCCGATGATCGACGTGACGACGGCATCGGTGCCCGCATCCTTGCCGAGGTTCTTGATGAAGCTGCGGTCGATCTTGATCTTGTTGAAGGGGAAACGGTTCAGGTAGCTCAGCGAGGAATAGCCCGTACCGAAGTCATCCATGGCGATGGTCACGCCCATGGCGCTGATGGCTTCCAGCGTTTCCACGACCGCTTCCGTGTCGGCGATCAGCAGGCTTTCGGTGATCTCGATCTCAAGCCGCTTCGGATCAAGGCCGGATTCCTCCAGCGCTCTGGCCACCTTGCGCTGGGTTTCCCCTGCCTTGAACTGGGCCGGGGAGAAGTTGACGGCCACGCGCAATGTCTTGTCATGCCACTCGGCCGCCTCACGGCAGGCCCGGCGCAGCACCCAGTCGCCAATGTCCTCGATGAGGCCGGTGTCCTCAGCCACCGAGATGAACACGTCCGGAGAGATGGTGCCCTTGGTCGGATGCTCCCAGCGGATCAGCGCCTCATAGCCCTTCAGCGTGTTGTCATGCAGCGAGAACTGCGGCTGGTAGAGCAGGTCGAACTGATCGTATTTCAGCGCCTTGATCAGCCCGGCTTCCACTTCCTTGCGCCGCTGCGCTTCCGCGTCCATCTCCGGCTGATACCAGAAGAAGGTGGAGCGGCCGGAGTGCTTGGCCCGGTACAGCGCCAGATCGGCGCAATGCAGCATGCGCGAGGAGCGCCAGTTGCCGTCATTGGCACGGGCAATACCCATGGACAGGGAGATCTGCAGCTCGATACCGTCAATGATGCAAGGCGGCTTGGTGGCCGCAATCATGTCGCTGGCGAGTTTGGTGATCCGCGCCACATCGGAGATGGATGTCACCATCACGGCGAATTCGTCACCCGACAGGCGCGCCACCAGATGTTCCCCGAAGACAGCACGCAGCCGGTCGGCGATCACCTGCAGGAAGATGTCCCCCGTACCGTGGCCATAGGTGTCGTTGACCGACTTGAACTTGTCCACATCGATCAGGATCACCGCCATGTTGCTGGCCTTGGCGTGGGTCACGCGCAGGGCTTCCGTCAGCTTGGCACTGAACAGCGCCCGGTTCGGCAGCGACGTCAGCGGATCATGATGGGCGAGAAATTCCATGTTGCGGCTGATGCGCACCACATCCCGGTAGCGGAACCAGAGCAGCAGGCCCACCGCAAGGGCGGAACTGACGGTGAGAACGGCAAGAAGGACCGTTGCCAGAAGAACCGTCCGGTTCGCCCCCGCCAGAACAGGGGCAATGTCGAGCGCCAGCAGATCAGCGGAGGTCACTGTGCTGCCATCGGCAACCGGAACAGTCACCAGCGCCACATCCTTCGCAGCGCCCCACCAGCTGTAGAATATGGTGACACGCGGCAGACCGCCGTCCTGGGCCAGTTCCAGCGCGCGGCGGACCGCCCCGCTGCCGACACCAGCCTCAACAAGGGCGGCAGGCACCTCCTGCGGCAGGATGCTGCCATTCTCATCCACCAGCGGCACCCTTGCATGGGCGCGCCTGGCAGACGACCCCAGATCCGCCGTCACGGCATCTGCAAAGCGCGTCAGTTCGAAGATATGCAGGGTGCCGTCATCAACCCCGGCAATATGCGGCACGAAGCTCTGGCTGAAGCTGCGCAGCCGCAACAGCGCGCTGGACAGATCTTCCGTTTCACGCCCCTGCCTTGCATCAAGGCGCAGGTCCGATTCGGTCCAGTTGCGCAGCGAGGATTCCAGCGCATCGCCCACCAGCCAGCTGGACAGCAGCCGATTGCTGACGAAAATGCCCAAAGACAGCGCAAACACGACAGCAAGCATGGTTGCTGCGGCCATCAGTTCCTGGCGGCTGATCGTGCGTTTCATAGCTGTCTGGACTACCCTGTTTACCAATGTCCCGGCAGCACCATACGCAGATGATGGTTTAGCCCAGGTGAATGAAAATCTGCCCTTACGTTATTTTGCCAACAGTGCGCCGGTAGGGGCTTGCGCGCCCCGTGCCGGTGCCTGTACTCGGGTGGGGAAGAAGCAGTGGTGCCCGCCTTTGGCCAGACGTGCACCCCGATCCCGGAGCCTGACGCGGTGAACATCTGGTCCAGCATTGGCGCCATCGTCACAGCCATCGGCTCGGCCATTGGTTCAGGCGGCGCGCAGCTGATCGACCGGCTGGTGCAGCTTGTCCTTGCCCGGCCGGAAGGAACATGCACGGTCGGCTTCACCGTCGCCATGATTGCCCTGTCTGCGAAGATGGCCAAGGCAGACGGCGTGGTGACGACCGACGAGGTCCTCGCCTTCCGCAAGCTGTTCGAGATCCCCGAAGGCGAGGAACGCAATGTCGCGCGCCTGTTTGATCTCGCCAAACAGGACATTGCCGGCTTCGATACCTATGCCAAGAAGCTGGCGGATCTCTTTCCCTATGACCGCAAGACCCTCTTCGACATTCTCGACGGCCTGTTCTTCATTGCCAAGGCCGACGGGCTGATCCACACGCAGGAGCTTGAGTTTCTGCGCGAGGTGGCACGGATTTTCGGCCTCGATGAGCGCGAGTTCAACAAGGTGGTTGCCCGCCATGTGCGCGATCGCAACGACCCCTATGCGGTTCTGGGCATCCATCCGGATGCATCAAACGAGGACGTGAAGGCGCATTACCGCCGCGAGGTGCGGGAAACCCACCCGGACGTGCTGATTGCCCGCGGCGTGCCCCAGGAATTCGTCCGTATCGCCAATGACCGAATGGCCGCCCTCAATGCGGCCTATGCCAAGATCAGTTCGGAGCGTGGCCTGTGAGTGTGAAGCCTGATTGCGGCGTGCCCGCCAGAGTGCACCCCTCCCCCAATCACAATGAACGCCGGGACGGCGCAGCGGTTGACATGATCATCCTGCATTACACCGGGATGCAGACCGCCGATGAAGCCCTGCAGCGCCTGTGCGACACGCGCGCGGAAGTCTCCACCCATTATTTCGTCCATGAGGATGGCCGGATCCTGCAATGCGTGCCGGAAGCCCGCCGCGCCTGGCATGCGGGCAAGTCCTTCTGGAAGGGCGAGACGGACATCAACTCCCGCTCCATCGGCATCGAAATCGTCAATCCCGGCCATGAGTGGGGCTACCGCCCCTTCCCCGAGGCACAGGTCGAAGCGGTTCTCCACCTGTGCCAGGACATCATGCTGCGCCACCAGATGAAGCCCTGGCGCGTGCTTGCTCATTCGGACGTCGCCCCCGGCCGCAAGGAAGATCCGGGCGAGCTGTTTCCATGGAACGTTCTGGCCGCCGGCGGCGTTGCCCATCATGTGGACCCGGTTCCCGTGACCAGCGGCCGGTTCTTCCAGGAGGGCGAAAGCGGCCAGCCCATCGAGGCGCTGCAGTCGATGCTGGCAATCTACGGCTATGACGTGCCGGTGCAGGGGGAGTTCGATGCCCGCACCAAGGCGGCCGTCACTGCCTTCCAGCGCCATTTCCGCCCCGAAAGGGTGGACGGTATCGCCGATGCCTCCACCATTGCCACGCTGCACAAGCTGCTCACGGCCCTGCCCGAACTCTGACCTGCAGCCGGCGGGCAGCGGCAATGGCCGGAAACAGCAAGCATCAACCGGCAAGGCACGCTATTGTGCACAGCAACATCCGGGGCAAATCCTGAGATAAAGACGGGCGCTTTGATGGCTGAACGCTTCTCACCAAACAAGCGCCCCGCTTTTGCCCAGATCTGCATGATTTACCTATAAAACGCTTAAATATTTAACGGGCTACCCTTAATTTCCGTAACATTTCGTGATGATAGCGGGCCGATTTTGGCCCAAGCTGGCGGTCATTTCTCCCCCATCGAACCGCGGCAAGCCGCATTGACCTCAGCCGCGGGCAGCCCCCGGAAGACACTCACGGAGCCACATCACATGACCCAGACGCGCACCTCCCTGCGCCGGGCTTTCTATTGCCTTTTTTCTGTTGCGCTGACCCTGACCATGATGCCCGGCGAAAGCCATGCCAAAAGCCGTGCAGCCGCTCCATCTCCCGAAGCCAGCGAAGCAGGCAGCGAAAACGCAAAACCCGAAATGCGCGAGGTCCTGGTCATGGTCGGAGGGCGTCTGACGCCTGCCCTCCGTCCCGTCACGGATGAAACGCCCGGTGGCCTGGTCGTCAAGCGGAGCAAGACCGCCGCAACCGAAGCCGGAACACAGGGTACCAGCGAAAGCGGCAAGGTGGCCGCTGCAAGCACTGCCGATGATGACAGCAGCGTTGCCGGACACAGCGCCTATGATCATCTGATCGCCGCTGCCGCCAAGCGTCATGGGGTTTCCGTGGAACTGGCCCACGCCGTGATCCGCGTGGAAAGCAACTACAACGCCCGCGCAAGGGGCCGCCATGGGGAGATCGGCCTCATGCAGATCAAGCCTGCCACCGCGCGTGGTCTCGGCTTCCGGGGCAAGGCGTCGGCACTCTATGATCCGGCAACCAATCTGGAATGGGGCATGCGCTATCTGGCCGGTGCTCAGGCCCGCGCTGGCGGCGACACCTGCGGCACGATCCTGCGCTACAACGCCGGCCATTTCGCCACCCGGATGAACGCCCGCAGCCGCCAGTATTGCGGCCAGGTGAAGCAGATCATCGCCTCGCTGTAACCGGATACGCAGAAGAAGGGCGGCCGGATGGAGATGAAAGCCTCCATCCGGCCGCCTCTTGCATTCATTACATGGCCGCAGCTGCCCGCGCCGCCTGATCGTAGGAGCCGGAGACAGAGCGCAGGATGGCCGCAAGGCGCGACAGTTCCTTCTCGTCAAAGCCGATGGCCTTGACCGGCTGCACCAGCAGCGCCTCGCGCAGGCGGCGGTATTCGAGACAGGCCTTTTCGCCTTCAGGCGTGATCGCCACCGTCTTCTCCTTGCCCCGCCGCCCCGAAACGATCAGCTTCGCGGCCTCCAGCTTCTTCAGCGCATAGGACACGGTGTAGGTATCCTCGATATTCAGCACGAGGCAGAGATCGGCCAGCGTCTTGGCCCTGCCCCGGTGATTGATCGAGTGCAGCACCTGGACGTCCAGCGGGCTCATGCCCGGCACACCAGCAGCAGCCATGCAGCGGACCATCCAGCGGTAATAGGCGTTGATCATCATCGTCACGCCG
The DNA here is from genome assembly GCF_900185665.1 of Pannonibacter sp. I15F10I1. NCBI lineage: Bacteria > Pseudomonadati > Pseudomonadota > Alphaproteobacteria > Hyphomicrobiales > Stappiaceae > Pannonibacter > Pannonibacter sp. I15F10I1. The sequence goes on along the minus strand of NZ_FYAN01000008.1, from coordinate 121,925 downwards.
AACTCCACCTCCGACAGCGACGGCATGGCGCCAGAAGCCAGATGGGCGGCGGACACGACCGGACCAATCGGAGCCAGTTCCTGCGGTTCTTCTTTTTCTGTCATTGGTCCAGCACATCTCCCCGGTGCGAAATCCCACAATCAAACGCAGCTGCAAACTACCCGACAGATACGCGCCCCAGCAACAGACCCAAAGCCGGCCGCTTGCGCAGATACGACATGCACCTGCTGTTTTACCGGGCACTTTGCCGTCCCGATAATGCACCGGCATGAAAAGACCGCGCATTCCGGCGGCTTAACTGCAGATATTATGCTCGCAAATTCGTCAGGACAGCACCAGCCGAAACGGCGATGATTTATTGACATTTTATAGGCGTCAATTAACGTCCCGGCAGGGACTGTGAGTTGGGAGGCTTTGCAGCATGACAGGAAGATCGAGCAGGCCGTTTGAGGCCGTTGCTGCATGAGCGTTTCCGGCCCGATTGCCGTCATCGGGGCAGGCATTGCCGGTGTATCAACCGCCGTCTGGCTGGCCCGAGCAGGCGCCAATGTGATCCTGATCGACTGGCAGGAGCCGGGCGAGGCCACCTCCTTCGGCAATGGCGGCGTGCTTGCCGCCTGCGCCATCGTGCCGGTGACGGTGCCGGGCCTCATGCGCAAGGCGCCCGGCATGCTGATGGACCCGGACAGCCCCCTGTTCCTGCGCTGGCCCTATCTGCCGAAGCTGCTGCCCTTCCTCACCCGCTATCTTGCCAATTGCCGGGCCGACCGGGTGGAAGCGATTTCGCGCGGGCTGGCGCTGCTCAATGCCGACAGCCTCGCCCAGCATCAGGCGCTGGCCGGCGGCACGGAAGCCGAACGCTGGCTGGTGCCTTCCGATTATGTCTTCCGCTATCCGGACCGCGCCGCCTTCGAGGGCGACAGCTTCGGCTGGAACCTGCGCCGTCAGGCCGGTTTCGAGTGGGACGAGATCGAGGGGGCCGCGCTGACGGACTATGATCCTTTGTTCAGCCCGAAAAACAGCTTTGCCGTGCGGCTGAAGAACCATGGCCGGATCAGTGATCCCGGCCGCTATGTGAAGGCTCTCGCCGGGCATTTTCTCTCGCTTGGCGGAACCTTCCGGCGCGCAGAGATATTCGATTTCCGTATCGGTCCAGACGGTCTGGAAGGCCTTGAGACAAGCGATGGTTTCATCGCCTGCGGCAAGGCGGTTCTGGCCACCGGTGTCTGGTCGAAGCCGCTGATGGCAAAGCTGGGCCTTTCCGTGCCGCTGGAAAGCGAGCGCGGCTATCACCTCGAACTCATCGAGCCCAGCGCCATGCCGGCTGCCCCCACCATGATGACATCGGGCAAGTTCGTGGTAACGCCGATGGAAGGCCGCATCCGGCTGGCGGGCATCGTCGAGTTCGGCGGGCTGGACGCAGGCCCGAGCGAAGCGCCCTTCGCGCTGCTGGAGCGGCAGGCCCGTGCTGCCATGCCCGGCCTCGCCTGGCGCGAGACCAGCCGCTGGATGGGCCACCGTCCCGCCCCTTCCGACAGCCTGCCGCTGATCGGCGCGGTGCCCGGCTGCCGCGATGTGATCGCCGCCTTCGGCCATCATCACATCGGCCTGACCGCAGGCCCCAAGACGGGACGCTTCGTGTCTGGCATGCTGACGGGCCAGAAGACCAACTCCGATCTTTCCGCCTTCGATCCGGCACGGTTTGCCTGAAGGAAAAAGGCGCAAGACGCAAGAAGAACCAACCGGCCCAGGCAACGCATCCTGAGGCCAGAACCTGAGGGGAAGTAAGGATGACACGCATGATGAAGACCGCCATTCTGGCCAGCGTCTGCAGCGCAGCGCTGGCTCAGGCCGCCATGGCTGAAAAGTGGGACATGCCGCTGGCCTATCCGGCCAGCAACTACCACACCGAAAACGTTGTCGAATTCGCCGCCTGCGTGAAGGAAGCCACCGGCGGTGAGATCGATATCGTCGCCCACCCGAATGGTTCGCTCTTCGGCGGCGCCGACATCAAGCGCGCTGTCCAGACCGGTCAGGTGCCGATCGGCGAGCGTCTGCTTTCCGCCCATGCCAACGAGAACCCGCTGTTCGGCGTGGACAGCATTCCCTTCCTCGCAACCTCCTTTGAAGAGAGCGGCAAGCTGTGGGACGCGGCTGGCCCGGCCGTCGCCGAGGCGCTGGACGAACAGAACCTCGTCCTCATCTACACCGTGGCCTGGCCGCCGCAGGGCCTCTATTTCAAGAAGGAAGTGAACTCGGTTGCCGACATGAAGGGCACCAAGTTCCGCGCCTATAATGCCGCCACCTCCAAGATCGCCGAGTTGACCGGCATGGCGGCCGTGCAGATCGAGGCGGCCGAAGTGCCGCAGGCCTTTGCCACGGGCGTGACCGAATCCATGATGTCCTCCGGCGCAACCGGTTTCGACAGCAAGCTCTGGGAAAGCGGCGTCACCAACTTCTATGAAGTGAACGCCTGGCTGCCGCGCAACGCCGTCCTCGTCAACAAGGACAGCTACGCCGCCCTGACCGATGCCCAGAAGGCCGCCTTCACCGACTGCGGCGCCAAGGCAGAAGCCGCTGGCCTCGAAAAGGCCATTGCCTACACCACCAAGACGCTGGAAGGCCTCGCCGCCAACGGCATGAAGGTGGCCCCGCCCTCCGATCAGCTGAAGGCGGACCTGCAGGCCGTGGGCGAGACCATGACCAGCGACTGGCTGGCCGCAGCCGGCGACAAGGGCAAGGCCGTCATCGACGCCTACAAGGCGCAGTAATCCCTGAACCCAACCGGTCCGGACATACCCGGACAGGTCCATTCCCCCGCCTGTCCGGAGTTCTCTGGACAGGCCCAATCCCCCCCCGCCTGTCCGGATATATCCGGACAGGCCCATTCCCGAAGTCTTGCGACTGGCAGGTTCCCGCGCGCAAGGTTTCCGGCATGGTGCCTGAAGGGGCAAAAAGGCTGGCGCTGCAAGGTGCCGGAAAGCCGGACCCTTTCAAAAAGGAAGGGCAGGCACCATGGCGAAGAGGGGAACCTGATGCTTGAAAGATCCGGACATGCGCTGCTGCGCGTCCTTGATGGCCTGTACCGGGCCGGAGCCGTGCTTGCGGCAATCAGCCTGGTGATGATCCTTGTCATCATCGTTGCACAGATGGGCGCCCGCTGGCTGGGCATCACCTTTCCAGGAGCCGCCAATTATGCCGGTTATGCCATGGCCTCCGCGTCTTTCCTTGCCTTTGCCCATGCGCTGAAAAGCGGCACGCATATCCGTGTCGGACTGCTGCTGAACCTTGCCGGGCGGCATGTGCGCTGGGTTGAGGCCTGGTGTCTTGCCATCGGCTCGGCGCTTGGCTGGTATCTGACCTGGTATGCGGTGAAAGCCGTCTACTGGTCCCGCAAGCTGCATGACATCAGCCAGGGGCAGGACCAGACGCCGCTCTGGATTCCCCAGTCGGCCATGGCCGCAGGCGCTGCCCTGCTTGCCATCGCTCTCACTGAAAGCTTCTTCCGGGTGCTCGTCACCGGCCGCACCGGCATTGCTGCCGGCACCGGCGAACAGTCCCACGCGGAGTAAGCCCGATGGAAGCCATTGCTCCGATTGTCATTTTTCTCTTCGTCCTGTTCCTGCTGCTGGGCACCGGCGTGTGGGTGGGTCTTGCCCTGCTGGGCGTCGCCTATGTCGGTATGGAACTCTTCACCTCGCGCCCGGCCGGTGACGCGATGATCACCGTCATCTGGGCGGCCTCATCCTCCTGGACGCTGACGGCCCTGCCGCTGTTCATCTGGATGGGCGAGATCCTCTACCGCACCCGCCTGTCGCAGGACATGTTCCGCGGCCTTGCCCCCTGGATGGGCGGTCTGCCCGGCGGGCTGATGCACACCAATGTTGCGGGCTGCACCGTCTTTGCCGCCGTCTCCGGCTCCTCTGCCGCAACGCTCACGACCGTCGGCAAGATGACCATTCCGGAACTGCGCAAGCGCGGCTATCCGGAAAAGACCATCATCGGCACGCTGGCAGGCTCCGCCACGCTCGGCCTGATGATCCCGCCATCGCTGACGCTGATCGTCTATGGCGTGACGACGAATGAATCCATCACCCGCCTGTTCATGGCCGGCGTCATTCCCGGCCTCGTGCTGGCCGCCCTGTTCATGGGCTATATCGCCGTCTATTCCAAGGTTTCGAAGGACTATAATCCAAAGCCCGAACCGGTAATGTCCTTCGGCGAGAAATTCAGGAACTCCCGCTTCCTGCTCCCCGTCCTGGCGCTCATCGTGGTGGTCATCGGCTCCATGTACGCAGGCCTTGCCACGGCAACGGAAGCGGCCGCCCTCGGCGTCATCGGATCGCTGCTTCTGGCGCTGGCGCAAGGCTCGCTGACGTGGAAATCCTTCGGCGAAAGCCTGATGGGCGCCACCCGCACTTCGGCCATGGTGGCCCTCATTCTGGCCGGTGCCGCCTTCCTGTCGCTCTCCATGGGCTTCACCGGCCTGCCGCGCGCGCTGGCGGGATGGATCGGCGGCATGGAGCTTTCCAAGTTCCAGCTGCTGCTGGCGCTGCTGGTGTTCTACATCGTCATCGGCTGCTTCCTGGATGGCATTTCCTCCGTGGTGCTGACCATGGCGGTGGTGGAGCCGATGATCCGCCAGGCCGGCATAGACGTGCTGTGGTTCGGCATCTTTATCGTGGTGGTGGTCGAAATGGCACAGATCACGCCGCCTATTGGCTTCAACCTGTTCGTCTTGCAGGGCATGACCAGCCATCCGATGTCCTACATCGCCCGTGCCGCCCTGCCGATGTTCTGCATCATGGTGGTGATGGTGATGCTGCTGATCGTGTTCCCCGAACTGGCCACCTGGCTGCCCATGAATATGGCGAACAGAGGGTAAGCCCTTCGGGCCGCGATGCGTCAGCGTCGAAGGGCCCGGGGCGAAGGACAAACGGCAAGCTGATTTCAAAAAATAATTTATCGACAAAATGTCGATAAAAACATAACTTGAAATCCAGCCATGGAAGAACCGTACCCAGAGGGACGAAAATGAACGGTCAGTGGGATTTCTGGATTGATCGCGGCGGCACCTTCACCGACATCGTCGGCCGCACGCCCGATGGGACAATCCGCGCGCACAAGGTGCTTTCGGAAAACCCGGAAGCCTACCGGGACGCCGCCGTGCAGGGCATCCGCGAATTGATGGGCCTGGCCGCAGGGGACCCGATCCCCTCCGGCGCCATCGCCACGGTGAAGATGGGCACGACGGTCGCAACCAACGCCCTGCTGGAGCGCAAGGGCGAGCGCACGGCGCTGATCACCACCAAGGGCTTCCGCGATGCGCTGGCCATCGGCTATCAGGCCCGGCCGGACATTTTCGCCAAGGAAATCATCAAGCCGGAACTGCTCTATGAGAGCGTCCACGAGGTGAGCGAGCGCCTGCGCGCCGATGGCACGCTGGAAACGCCGCTGGACGAAGCGGAAGCCCGCGCCGCACTGGAAGCGGCCTGGAACGCCGGCATCCGCTCCGTCGCCATCGTCTTCATGCACGCCTATGCCTATCCCGACCACGAGAAGCGCGTTGCGGCCATCGCCCGCGAGGTGGGCTTCCCGCAGATCTCCGTCAGCCATGAGGTCTCGCCACTGATGAAGCTGGTCGGGCGCGGCGACACCACGGTGGTGGATGCCTATCTCTCGCCGATCCTGCGCCGCTATGTGCGGCAGGTGCAGGAAGAGCTGGGCGAAGGCCCGCGCCTGATGTTCATGCAGTCCTCCGGCGGCCTGACGGCGGCGGACCTGTTCCAGGGCAAGGACGCGATCCTCTCCGGCCCGGCGGGCGGTGTTGTCGGCGCGGTCGAGACCTCGCGGCTTGCAGGCTTCGAAAAGGTCATCGGCTTCGACATGGGCGGCACCTCAACGGATGTCTGCCATTTCGACGGCACCTATGAGCGTGCCTTCGAAACGGAAGTGGCCGGCGTGCGCATGCGTGCGCCGATGATGATGATCCACACGGTCGCCGCCGGCGGCGGTTCGATCCTGCATTACCGGGACGGGCGCTTTCAGGTCGGCCCGGATTCGGCAGGCGCCAACCCCGGCCCGAAGTGCTACCGGCGTGGCGGCCCGCTGGCCGTCACCGATGCCAATGTCATGACCGGCAAGCTGATCCCGGATTTCTTCCCGAAGATCTTCGGCCCGAACCGGGACGAGGCGCTGGACGCAGATGCCGTGAAGACGGCCTTTGCCGAACTGGCGCACAAGATCGGCGGCGGGCGCAAGCCGGAGGAAGTGGCCGACGGCTTCCTGCGCATTGCCGTCGAGAACATGGCCAATGCCATCAAGAAGATCTCCGTGCAGCGCGGCTATGACGTGACGGGCTATGCTCTCACCTGCTTTGGCGGCGCAGGCGGCCAGTCCGGCTGCATGGTGGCCGACAGCCTCGGCATGGAAACGGTGATCCTGCATCCCTTCTCCGGCATTCTCTCCGCCTATGGCATGGGCCTTGCCGACATCCGCGCCAGCCGCCAGCAGGCGGTGATCAAGCGGCTGGAAGAGGCACTAATGCCCGCGCTCGACACGCTGCGCGCAGAGCTTGCCGCCCAGACCGAGGCCGAGCTGAAGGCACAGGGTGTGACGGGCGATGATTGCGAAACCCTCGCCCGTGCCCATCTGCGCTACGAGGGCACCGACACGCCCCTGCCCGTTCTGCTGGCCAGCCCGGCAGAAATGATGGCCGCCTTCGAGGACGCCCACCGCAAGCAGTTCGGCTTTGCCTATGAAAACAAGCCGGTGGTGGTGGAAGCCCTCGAGGTGGAAAGCTCCGGCGGCGGCGCCGGCATCACCGAGCCGGATCATCCGCTCACCGAAGGCACGCCGGAGCCCGCCCGCACCACCCGCGTCTATGCGTCCGGCCAGTGGCATGAGGCAGGCGTCTATCTGCGTGCGGGGCTGAAGCCCGGCATGAAGGTGCCCGGCCCTGCACTTGTCATCGAGCCGCATGCCACAATCGTCGTGGAACCGGGCTGGCAGGCGGAAATCAACGTCAAGGACCACGTGATCCTGCGCCGCGTCGTGCCGCTGGAACGCTCCGCCGCCATCGGCACCCATGCCGACCCGGTCATGCTGGAAGTGTTCAATAACCTCTTCATGTCCATAGCCGAGCAGATGGGCCTGACCCTGCAGAACACCGCCTATTCGGTGAACATCAAGGAGCGTCTGGACTTCTCCTGCGCCGTGTTCGACCGCAACGGCGCGCTGGTGGCCAATGCGCCGCACATGCCGGTGCATCTGGGCTCCATGGACCGGTCCGTCGAAACGGTGATCAAGCTCAACCATGGCCAGATCCGCCCCGGCGACGTCTTCGCCCTCAACGCCCCCTACAACGGCGGCACCCACCTGCCGGATATCACCGTCGTGTCGCCGGTGTTTGACGATGCGGGCGAGGAGATCCTGTTCTGGTCCGCCAGCCGCGGCCACCATGCGGATGTGGGCGGCTCGGCCCCCGGCTCCATGACCCCGCTCGCCACCACGGTGGACGAGGAAGGCGTGCTGATCGACAACTTCAAGCTTGTCGATCAGGGCCGGTTCCGCGAGGCGGAACTGATCGAACTGCTGACTTCCCATCCTTATCCCGTGCGCAACGTCCACCAGAACGTTGCCGACCTGAAGGCGCAGATCGCAGCCAACGAGAAGGGCATTCAGGAACTGCGCAAGATGGTCGCCCACTTCGGCCTCGACGTGGTGCAGGCCTATATGGGCCATGTGCAGGACAATGCCGAGGAAAGTGTGCGCCGGGTGATCTCGGCCCTGAAGGACAGCGCCTGCGACTACCCGACCGATCAGGGCTCGGTGATCAAGGTGAAGATCACCGTCGACAAGGACAAGCGCGAGGCAACCGTTGACTTCACCGGCACCAGCCCGGTGGCGGCCAACAACTTCAACGCACCGGAGCCGGTGACCCGCGCGGCCGTGCTCTACTGCTTCCGCGTCATGGTGGACGGCCACATTCCGATGAATGCGGGCTGCCTCAGGCCCATCCGCATCATCCTGCCCGATGGCTGCATGCTGAAGCCGGAATATCCGGCGGCCGTTGTGGCGGGCAATGTGGAGACCTCGCAGCACGTCACCAATGCGCTGTTCGCGGCACTGGGGGCGATGGCCAACAGTCAGGGTTCCATGAACAACCTGACCTTCGGCAACAACACCTACCAGTACTATGAGACCATCTGCTCCGGCTCCCCCGCCGGTCCCGGCTTCAACGGCACGGACGGGGTGCATGTGCACATGACCAACTCGCGCCTGACCGATCCCGAAGTGCTGGAATTCCGCTTCCCCGTGCTGCTGGAAGACTTCCACATCCGCAAGGGCTCGGGCGGCAAGGGCAAATGGTCCGCAGGCGGCGGCACCCGCCGCACCCTGCGCTTCCTTGAAAGGATGGATCTCGCCATCCTCGGCTCCCACCGCACCATCGCCCCGAAGGGCATGGAAGGCGGCGAGGACGGGCAGCTTGGCCGCACGGAAGTGCGCCGTCTCGACGGGCGCATCGAGGTGCTGAAGGGCTGCGACCAGACCGTTCTGGAGCCGGGCGAGGCGGTGACCATGATCACCCCCACGGCCGGCGGCTGGGGCCGCCCGGACTGACCATTCCCCGAGGGGGCGGAGCCGGATGGTTCCGCCCCTTTTTTCATACGCATAAGCCACACACGCAAGTGTCATTTGCACTGGTAATACGGCCGCCATACTCCCATATGACGAGGGTTATTCTCGACCTGAGCCTATTGGAGGAAATGCCTGATGCCTGCTGCCGCCCGCCGGATGCGCAAGACGACAGCCGCCCTTGCCCTTGGAATCGCGACGCTTTTTGCCGCCGTTGAATATGCCGAAGCCCGCCGGGCCGGCAGCAGCGGCTTCGGCAGCCGTGGCAACCGCACCTATTCCGCCCCTGCTCCGACCAACACCGCCCCCGGCACCGCCGCCCCCATGCAGCGCACCATGACGCCGCAGCCCGCACAGGGCCAGCAGGCAGCGCCGGCCGCAGCCGCACGGCAGCAGCAGGCAGCCCAGCCCTCACGCGGGCTTTTCGGCGGCATGGGCGGCGCGCTGCTCGGCGGCCTGCTCATGGGCGGCCTCTTCGGCATGCTGTTTGGCGGCGGGCTGGGCGGCTTTGCCGGCTTCCTCGGCCTGATCCTGCAGGTTGCCCTCATCGGCTTCATCGCGGTCATGGTGATGCGTTTCCTTGGCGCACGGCGTCAGCAGCCGGCGGCTGCTGCAGCCGGTGGCGCACGCCCGGACCTGCGCACCAGCGCAGGCGGCGATGCGGGCAACCCCTTCAGCTTCGGCGGCAATGGCGGCGGCAACGCCAGCCCGGCAGCCTCCGCACCGGTGCAGGCCCCTGTCATGGACACGCCGCTTGAGCTGGAAGCTGCCGATTTCGACCGCTTCGAACAGATGCTGGCCGAGGTGCAGGAAGCCTATGGCCGCGAGGACTATGCCACCCTGCGCCGTCTGGCGACGCCGGAAGCCATGTCCTTCCTCGCCGAAGAACTGGGTGAACTCGCCTCCTCCGGCAAGCGCAACAGCGTTTCGGATGTGAAGCTGCTGCAGGGCGATCTTTCGGAGGCCTGGAGCGAGGGCAACGACGACTATGCAACGGTCGCCATGCGCTTCTCCGCAATCGACGCCATCCTCGACCGCAACTCCGGACGCGTGCTTTCGGGCAGCCTCGAAGAGCCGCAGGAAAGCACCGAACTGTGGACCTTCCGCCGCCAGAATGGCGGGGAATGGGTGCTCGCCGCCATTCAGGGCACCGACTAACACCAAGGCTCTGAGATGCTGACGCATCACGCCTTGAAAATGCTCAAACGCCGCACGGGCTTGACCAAACCTCGATGAGCCAAGCTCATCGAGGTTTGGTCTAACATCCCGCAGCTGACCCAACTGTCTCGAAGAAGCCGCCCCGCACCGGGCGGCTTTTTTTTTTGTGATCACCCCTCTCCAGAAACGTCTACCGCCCCCACTACACTTCGTCACCATGGCGCTGATTTGCATTTTACATAAGCAAAACTACTCAATTGGCATCAATATCGATATTTCATAGCGTGATTTTTGACAATGAAACCTTGGGTAAGTAGAAATATTTCCGAAAACAAAACGCAACCAAAGGTTATTTTTATATTTTTGTTAATTCACTAACCGAAATATCAGGGCACACCAAATAATGACGCAGAGTCAGATGCACAACCTGACCGATTGACGAACTGAAGCCGTTTCGCAGCACAGGGTTTAAAGATGACATCCTCGCGTTCCCACATCAGCCGCTTCCGTTCAATCGCGGCGAAAATTTTATCCCTCGTCGCATTCCTCGGCGCAATGATGATCCTCATTGCCGCGACAGGCATTCTGCAGATGCAGAAAATCGGCGGAGAACTGACTGAAATTGCAGAGGAGACTATTCCGCTGACGGTCAATGTCACGAATGTCACTCTGCATCAGATGGAACAGGCGCTGCTGCTCGAACGGCTTCTCAGAGCGGCCGGCCTGGCAGCTTCCGAAGCCACCGGCACGGTTTCAAGCCTTACGGCAAGCCTGACGAAGCTGGCTGAAACCGTCCAGAAAGAGATCCTTGAGGCAGAAGATCTGGCTCAGCACGGCATAAAGCTCGCGACGACAGCCGAGAACCGGCGCAAATACGAAACCGTTCTCGAACAGCTGAAGCGCATCGAAAAGGAACATAACACCTACGACGATCACATCGGGGAAGTGGTCGCCCAGATCAGCGCCGGCGACCTCGGCAAGGCCTCGGCATTGGCCGTGGAAATTGAGCGCGAACAGCACGCCTTGAACGCGGAGCTGGCGGCACTGACGGCAGATCTCAACAGTTTCACAGAAGCATCCGCGCGCGAAGCCAAGGAGCATGAGTTGCACGGGCTGAGGCTCATGGCGATTGTGTCCCTCATCGCCATAGCTGCTGGCACTGCCATTGCGCTGCTGATTTCCATCTTCGGGATCAGCCGCCCGCTGCGCAATGTCGTCCACGCCCTCAACCGCCTGGCACAGGATGATACAAGCGTGCAGCTCAAGGTGCGCAGCCGCGACGAAATCGGCGCACTGGCCGTTGCCTTCGAAGCCTTCCGCGAGAAAACCATCGAGATCAAGCGTCTGCAGGCCCAGGCAAAGGAGGAGGAGGAGCGCATCGAGCAGGAAAAGCGCGACGCGACACTTCGCCTTGCGGATAACCTGGAGGCGACGGTCAAGGGCGTCTCGGACAGCATCGCCACTGCCGTGAAGGAGCTGGAAGCCACCGCACAGATGATGGCCAGAAACGCCAACGACACATCCTCCACGGCCAACACGGTGGCTGCAGCAGCAGAAGAATCGAGCCGCGGCGTGCAGACGGTTGCTTCCGCTGCCGAAGAACTCGCCGCCTCCATCGGTGAGATCAGCCGCCAGGTGACAGCTGCTCTGGGAGCAGTCGGCACCACCACCGAGAACGCGCGCAGTTCCAGCGAAACGGTTGGCGTATTGGCTGCCTCCGCCCGCAGGATCGACGATGTGGTGAAGCTCATCAACGACATCGCCGCCCAGACCAACCTGCTCGCCCTCAACGCCACCATCGAGGCCGCACGGGCCGGAGAAGCAGGCAGGGGCTTTGCCGTGGTTGCCGGCGAAGTGAAGGCACTCGCCACTCAGACCGGACAGGCGACCGAAGACATCAGCCGGCAGGTCGGCGAAATGCAATCCGGCGCCTCCCTCACCTCCTCAGCCATCGAGGCGGTGGTGACTGCCATCAGCCAGATCAACGGCCAGATTTCCGCCATCGCCTCGGCCATCGAGGAGCAGAATGCGGTGACCTCCGAAATCGCCCGCAATGTGCACGAAGTGGCACAGGGCAGCGATGAAATCACCCGCAGCATCGGCGCCGTCCGGGAAAGCGCCATGGATTCAAGCTCCGGCGCCCGTCAGGTTCTGTCCACCGTGGGCGTACTGTCGGAACAGTCCCGGAACCTGCAGAACGAGCTCGGCACTTTCCTGCGGAACATCCGGGCGGCCTGACGGAGGCTGGCAAGGCTTCAGTGACAAGCGGGGCAGCCATTGGGCTGCCCCGTCAAGTTTCAGGCTGGAGCCCGCCGGTCGAAATGCATCGAGACCGGCTTGTGATCGCTTGTCATGGCAAAGGCCGGCCGCGTTCCCGTAATGGCGTGATGGACGTCATGCTCCACCAGCCCTCCCCCCTGCCGCGCCCGGAAGCTGTTTGCCGTTACCTGCCGGTTGCCGGTGAAGGTCTGGCTGAACAGGATGTGATCCAGCAGGATCCGCGGACTGCGGCCGGGATCCAGCCTGTCGCGGAAGAAAACCGACCAGCGTTCCTCCTCCGGCGCGTCAAACAGGGCGTGATTGAGGAAGCGGCGGGCAAAGAAGATTTCGCCCTGCAGCGTGCTGATCAGGTCGTGATAGAGAAACCGGCGCTCGATCCGCTCCTTGCCCGGCCCATCATTCAGATCGCCGAGCACGATCAGCGGCGCGCTTGCATCTGCGGCAAAGCGGGCATCGATATAGTGCCGGACATCCGTGCACTCAGTCGTGATCTTGACGCGGGAGTTGATCAGGTCAGCCACAAGCCCCGGATTGTTGTCGAAGAAGGCGGCATCCGTCACATCGCCCCTGCCGGAGGTGCGGGTGATCTTGCTCTTGAGATGACAGCCGATGAATTCGATGCTCACCCCATCCACATTGGCCAGCAGCACCTGCGGATGGCGCCAGTGACTGTGATTGCGGGTGATGCGGAACAGGAGCTGGCCATCCCGGAACTCCGGAAAGGCGACATCCCAGCTTCCAGCCCTGTGTTCTCCGCCGGAATTGGCCTCGGTCAGGCGCTTCCACTGGTCCAGATGAAGCAGTGAACCGGAAAGGGCGGGAATGTCCCGCAGCAGGAACCAGATCCACTGGCGGCCGGTCACCGCATCCGTGCCCTGCATGCCATAGGTCCTGCGGTCATCCGAGCCGCGCGTGACAAGCTTGTAGCCGGGCGCCGCCCTCTCGAAAAAGCGCTTCGCCCGGTCCTCTCCATTCGGTCCCTCGCTGATCATCAGCACATCGGCCGCAAGGGCGGTGATCTCGTCGCGCACTGCGGCAAGGCGGGCCTCGGCTTTCTCCCGGACGCCGTCTGAGGCGGCCTCCAGATCATCGAGCAGCTTGTCCGCATGCTCGATGTTCCAGCACGTCACCTTGAAGCTCTGGATCCTGTTGTCTGTCATAAGCACCTCCCTTGCCCTAACGGAAAGCAATTTAGGCGGGAATTGCAACACTTACGCAACAGTCATTTCAGGTTTCAGAAGGCCTCACAGCCATGGCAGGCCTTCAGGCCGGCGCCTTCGCCCGCGCCGCTTTGGCAAGCTCCACCAGCTTCTCACGCAGGGCCTTGGGCTCCGTCAGCGGTGTGTCGAACCACAGCCGGCAGGCACGGTCACCGGCCGCAAGATCGAGCCCCTCGGGATCAAGGCCCGTCAGGCGCCAGTTCGCCTTGGGCTGACCGCACAGAACCTGCGCATAAAGGGCAAGCGCATCCGCGTGGTCCTCATTCATGTGGGCGACAGCACCCGCCTCCCAGCCAGACAGCGGCGCACAGAGTTCCACCGGCAGCACGAGATCTGCCGCACTCAGCGCATAGGCCTTGCCGAAGCCGCCGTTGAGGCTGGCCCGTGCCACCTCCAGCCGGAAGAAGCTCATATCCGGAAAGTCCACGTAAAGCCCGGCCTTGGGATGGCGGGCGAGATGGCGGCGGCGGGCCTCGTCATGATCCGGCGAGCCGCGTTCAATCTCCCGTGCCACGGCCATCACCGTCATGCGCGGATGGGCCAGCGGATCGCCCTTGCCGGGTTCTCCCACAAGCAGCGAGCAGCGGCCGTCTGCCTGCATGGCCGGCTTGTGAGCCGCGAGCTTTGAGGCAAGCACGACCGGCGTTCCATCCATGGCGGCAACAGGTGTCACCCGCGAGACCAGCGGATGGCCGGTCCCCGCCTCCAGAACACCGAGGGCGGCGTGACGGGCGAGGCGCAGCAGTGAGCGGGCCTGACGGCGCACCTCATCATCCACCTCTTGAAGAAGAGCTTTTTCCTTTCCGGCTTCAGTCACCAGAGTTCTCCGAACAGCAATCTCCCTCCCCGCCATTCTATCCGCCCGGCCGCCAAAAGACAGCCCCGGCCCTTCCGTAAAGCTGCCGCTGCAGCCGTTGCCAACATGAACGGCAGATGAACGGGCATCTCAGAGTGCATTCAGTCCCCCCATGGCAAATTGGCACCATCGGAACACAGAGGAACGGGCCACACGGATCGAGCCCCCTCACGCGAAGGAGACGGAAGATGAACACCCTGACCAAGCGCATTCTGACTGCCGCCCTTTCGGCCAGTCTGCTGGCGCCGCTGGCAACCGGCGCGCAAGCGGGCGGCTGGGGTGACCGGCACGGCGGCTGGGGCCATGGCCGCGGCTTCGAGCGCGGGTATGACCGCGGCTACGACCGGGGCTGGGAAGACCGCAACCGGGTTGAGCGGGGCCGGCACGAGGAGCGCGGCCGCAAGCGCAACAACACGGACGCAGCCCTTGCTGCCGGTGTGATCGGCCTTGCCGCCGGAGCCATCCTTCTGGGCACCATGAGCGGCGGCGCCAGCGCCTCCACGCCTCCCCCGGCCTATTACCCGCCGGCTCATGCTCCCATTCCGGCTCCTGGCCCGGTCTATGGCGCACCGGTCTATGGTGCACCTCAGGCATCGCCCGGCTATCTGCCGTGGAGCCCGGCCTGGTACGACTACTGCAGCTCGCGCTACCGCAGCTTCAATCCGCGCACGGGTACCTTCACGACCCATGGCGGCGAGCAGCGCTTCTGCCAGTAATACCAAGGCTTTCGATGCTGACGCATCGCGCCTTGAAGTTGGTCAGGCGCCGCACGGGCTTGACCGGCTCTTGATGAGTCAAGCTCATCGAGAGCCGGTATAACACGGACCGTCAGTCCGATCTCCAGAGGGAGCCCACACTGCGGGCTCCCTTTCATTTTTCTGTCAGACGCCGTCAGCCCCACAATCCCACTTGCAAAGTGCCCTGCGCCGTGGCTGGCTTCTCCCGCTGGCGGAAGCCGGGCATGTTTCGGAAGGATTGTGGAATGACGATTGAACTCTACATCGCCTATGTGGCGGCCACTCTCGTTGTGCTCGCCATTCCCGGGCCAACCATCCTGCTGGTGATCAGCTACGCCCTGTCGCATGGCCGCAAATCGACCGGGGCCTGCGTCTTGGGTGTCGCCCTGGGAGATGCAACAGCGGCCACCGCCTCGCTGCTTGGCCTCGGCGCTGTTCTGGCCGCCTCCGCTACCGCTTTCACCGTGCTGAAATGGGCCGGAGCGCTCTATCTGCTGTGGCTCGGCATCAAGATGTGGCGGCAGCCGCCGTTCATTCCTGCAGCGGATCAGATTGACATGGCAGCACCCGCCATGGAGCCGCGCAAGATTTTCTGGAACACCTATGTGGTGACGAGCCTCAATCCGAAGGGCATCGCCTTCTTCATCGCCTTCCTGCCCCATTTCATCGCGCCCGCCGCGCCCGTCGCGCCGCAGCTGATGCTGATGGGCGTGACCTTCGTGGTGCTGGGCGCCTTGAACGCGGGTGTCTATGCGCTCGCCGCCTCTGCCCTGCGCAAGCAGATCCGCAAGCCCTCGCTGATGAAAGCCCTCAACCGGCTTGGCGGTTCCCTGCTGATTGGCGCTGCGGCCATGACGGCCGCCCTGCGCCGGGCTGCAGCCTGATCTGAGGCGTCACGCCCCTCGTCAGGATGCCTTTTTCGCGCGCTCCCGGATCACGGCGAGCGCGCGCATCGCTTCAGCCCTCTGCATGCGGCCATAGCGCAGGAAGGCATCGTTGATCTCCTGACCGCTCATCTTCAGCCGCTGGGCCCGCAGCTTGACGATGTTCTTGTAGGCATTGTCCGTCACCCCGTTGGCGCGGCACAGGATGACCAGCGGAGCATCATCCGTGTTGAAGACCACCCGGGCCACCATCGCCGTGGGCAGTTCGCTCACTTCCGCCAGCAAATGGGCGAGATCCACCGGCCGGTCCGTCTTGGAAAACTGGTTGACCGCATCGTCAATCGGGCGGCGGCGGGCCTTCACGTCGTCAATCAGCATCTTCGCACGCGACTGGGCGCTGCCCAGATCACGCACCTGAGCCTGCACCTCCTGCGCGGCCCGCTCCGCCAGGATCTGCACCAGCGTTCCATCTCCCCCCAGATCAAGGATACGCTTCTTCAGCTCCTCGGAGAGGTAGGGCACGAGATTGCGGGCGCCCTCGGCCGGAAGATCCTCGCGGCCGATCAGCGCTTCCTGGATCATCGGATGATGCCGGGCCTTTTCCAAGAGCATTTCAAAGGCATTGGCGGTGAACCGGGCCTGCTCGTTGCCGGCGACCGTTGCCAGAACCTCGGTGTTTCCCCGGCTTACGATGACGCTTGTCACCGCCTCGTTCAGGGGCCGCCGGTCTGCGATGACGCCCAGATGATCCATGCTGCCAGTCTCGGCAAGGGACACAAGATCATCGGTGGTCAAAACCGGTGAACCGGCCAGAACCGGCGCCGCAACGTTAATCCGGTCTGCTGCAAGCGACATGATCAAGTCACGGGGGGCGGCCTCGGCCTCGCAGATGCGCACGGCCAGCGCCATGCGGGCTTCTTCCTCAAGCTTGCCGATCACCTTGAGCACGATATCGCCGAACAGCAGGCTGATATGGTCGACCTGATCCGATGCGGCGGTCATGAACATGTCCGTCACCGCATCGACGAGCGCACGCCGGCCTTCCGGGGTGTTATCCCTCGCAAGTTCCGCCAGCCTGCCGAGATTTTGCATTTTTGCCCGCCCAAAGCATGCATCAGATCAAGAAACTACATTTTGCAGAACTTGTTACCTTTTTATTAAGGTGATGATAATTCTTACAAATAGATTTTCAACCACAAATATTTATCTTGCCGCACCTGTGTCTCGATAAATCGGCCCTGCACCCTTGCCAAACACAGCGCCAGCGCTCCCCAGCGCCATGCACAGCCTATAGGCAGGACTACGGTCCCGGCAGGCAATCCCAGTCAGACAAGAACTGCCATTCATGCGCGCAATCAACGGCTTACATCTTTGAATCAGAGAAATTACGCAACGGCTTTTGCAGTGCAGCACATTTTCTGCTTTGCGCAGGCGGCCACCTTGCCTACATTAATGAACGTGCAGGAAAGGACATCGGGAGGCAAAACAATGTCGATTGTCCGCAATCTTGACGTGATAGCAGTCTGTGCAGCTTTCGTCTTCCTGGGCGCCATTGTGATCGGCGCACTGTAGGAGACTTGGAGGACTGCAGATCTGATGCTGGCTGGGTAGAAGATATGCATCAGATGGAAATCCGGCAGGCCGGAGCAACCGGCAGCCGCGCTGGAAAAGCGTAACCAGAAAATATCAGGGATCCAGTTGGAGCGCCCGCAGGATGATGATCCGGCGGGCGTTTTATATCAAGGCGCCGAGACGCTGACGCATCGCAGCTTGAAGGTGCTCAAGCGCCGCACGGGCTTGACCACCTCCCGATGACGCAGGCTCATCGGGAGCGGGTATCCTGTCAGGACCTCCGGATGCCGGAACAGCAGACCAGCCGCCCGGATCATAGGCGCGGCCCTGAAACAACACAGCCGCCCCTTCGGGCGGCTGCGGAGCTCTGCCTTGGGCTAAAGTTTTGCCTGAACTCAGGCGGCCTTGGCGACGAGAGCGTCGATGGCTTCGTTCGCAGCCTTGATGCTGCCCTCAGCGTCCATGGCCAGCTTGTCGGCCGCCACGACTTCCACATCGGTGATGCCGAGGAAGCCGAAGACGTGACGCAGATAGGTGGTGGCATAGTCATAGGACGAGCCGACCGGCGTGCCGCCAGAAGCTGCAACGATATAGGCCTTCTTGCCCTTCAGCAGGCCTTCCGGACCGGCTTCGGTGTACTGGAAGGTTTCGCGGGCGCGGGCCACCAGATCGATCCAGGACTTCAGCGAGGCCGGAATGCCGAAATTGTAGACCGGAGCGGCGATGACGATCACGTCAGCAGCCTTCAGTTCGGCAACGAGGCTGTCGGACAGGGCAAGCTTTGCCTTCTGTTCATCGGTGCGGGCTGCCGGATCGGTGAAGTTGGCGCCGATCCACTCTTCGTCAACCAGCGGGAAACCGGCGGCCACATCGCGGGTCACGGTCTTGGCGCCAGCGATCTTGGCAGCAAGGCCGTTCACCAGCTTTTCGGTGAGATCGCGGGTCGCAGAGCCTGCCTTGCGGGCGGAAGCGTCAATCTTGAGAATGGTCTTGGACATGAATGCTCTCCTTGGAGATGAAGTGCCTGGGAGGTAAAGCACCGGTTGTTCGTCGGCCTACACATAAACCCGCATCCCCCGGAGAACTAGGCCACAGCCGGTGAACAGTCTGTTCGGGTCATCGTGAAACCCCGGCCTGAAGCCGCCGCACTCGAAGCTGCGACTGAGCAATCTCAAGGCGTGATCCGTCAGCGCCCGAAAGCCTTGGTATGACAGGTTCACACCGCCCTCCGCGCTGCGTCCTCCTTCTTGCCAGTCACCTCTGACAAGGAGCAATTCCATGACTACGATTTGGGGCGTTGTGAACGCCAACGGCACCATCGCATCCGGCAGCGGCGGTGAGGGAGACTATGATTTCGCCGTCATCAACGAAGGGCCGGGGATCTACCAGATCTCGTTCAACGGCAATTTTTCCGGCCTGCCGGCCATCACCGGCTCGCAGGTTATGTGGGGCACCATGAGCGAAAGCCCGCTCGACAACGTGGTATTCCCCTACCTCACGGCCGCCAGCGCCACAGCCATCACCGGCGCCTCGAATGGCGCACCGCAAAACCGCAGCTTCTCCTTCATCGCCATGGGCGAGTCGTCCAGCGGCCGCTGAAAACGCACAAGGGGCAGGCAGCAGAATGGTGCCGCCTGCCTCTCAGATGCCGTGCCTCACTCGGCCGCAGCGCGGCGGCGGGGGTCGTAGTTGAGGATCGGAGCAAGCCAGCGCTCGGCATAGGCGAGGTCCCAGCCCTTGCGCTGCGCGTAGTCTTCCACCTGATCGTGCTCGATCTTGCCGACGCCGAAATAATGGCTGTCCGGGTGGCTGAAGTAGAGGCCAGAGACGGAAGAGCCCGGCCACATGGCGTAGCTTTCCGTCAGGTTGATGCCGGTCGCCTCTTCCGCGCCGAGCAGATCGAACAGCGTGCGCTTTTCGGTGTGGTCCGGCTGGGCCGGATAGCCCGGCGCCGGACGGATGCCCTGATATTTCTCCTCGATCAGTTCCTCATTGCTGAGGGTCTCATCCGCCGCATAGCCCCACAGGTCCTTGCGGACGATCTGGTGCAGCTTCTCGGCAAAGGCTTCCGCAAGGCGGTCGGCCAGCGCCTGGCTGAGGATCTTGTTGTAGTCATCGCCCGCCTTGGCATAGCGGGCGGCAAGGTCATCCTCGCCGTGACCGGTGGTAACGGCAAAGCCGCCCACCCAGTCGGCAATGCCGGAGCCTTCCGGCGCCACGAAGTCGGACAGGGCCACATTGGCCCGCCCGCCTGCCGTGCGGGCCATCTGCTGGCGCAGGGTGTAGAAGGTGGCGATCGGGCTCGTGCGGTCCTCGCTGCCGAAGAGCAGGATGTCATCGCCGCGCGCCTGTGCAGGCCACAGGCCCGCAACGCCCCGCGCCGTCAGCAGCTTCCCTTCCACGATCTCGTCCAGCATGCGCCGGGCATCATCGTAAAGCGCCTTGGCTGCCGGGCCGTAGCGGTTGTCGGTCAGCACCGCCGGATAACGGCCCTTGATCTCCCAGGTGGAGAAGAAGGGCGTCCAGTCGATCAAGGGCACCAGTTCTTCCAGCGGGAAATTGTCGAAGCGGGTGATGCCCGGCTTGCGCGGTGCCTGCGGCTTGCGGCTGAAGTCGCAGGTGAAGGCGTTGGCTCTTGCATCAACGATGGACACGCGCGCACCGGACCCGCGCGCGTTGGCATGCGCCTCGGCAATCTCGGCATATTCGGTACGGACTTCGGCGTAATAGGGATCACGCTGGCCTTCGCTCATCAGGCGCGAGGCGACGCCCACGGCACGGCCGGCATCGGTCACGTAGATCGCCTGTCCCCGGGCATAGTTCGGGTGGATCTTCACCGCCGTATGGATGCGGCTGGTGGTGGCCCCGCCGATCAGCAGCGGCACATCCAGCCCCTCGCGCTCCAGTTCCGCCGCCACGTGGCACATTTCGTCCAGAGACGGGGTGATGAGGCCGGACAGGCCGATGATGTCCACCTTCTCCGCCTTGGCCGTCTCCAGGATCTTCGTGGCAGGCACCATGACGCCGAGGTCGATCACCTCGAAATTGTTGCACTGGAGCACGACCCCAACGATGTTCTTGCCGATGTCATGCACATCGCCCTTCACCGTCGCCATCAGGATCTTGCCTGCAGAGGACGAGCCCTCGAGGCCGGAAAGACGCTTTTCCTCCTCCATGAAGGGCATCAGATAGGCCACGGCCTTCTTCATCACGCGGGCGGACTTCACAACCTGCGGCAGGAACATCTTGCCCGCACCGAAGAGGTCACCCACAACATTCATGCCGTCCATCAGCGGCCCTTCGATCACATGGAGCGGACGCTCCACGGTCTGGCGGGCAGCTTCCGTATCCTCAACCACGTAGTCGTCGATGCCATTGACGAGCGCATGTTCCAGCCGCTTGGCCACGGGCCACTCGCGCCAGCTGAGATCAGCTTCCTTCTTCTTGCCGCCCTCGCCTTTCCAGCGCTCGGCCGCTTCCAGCATGCGATCGGTCGCTTCCGGCGAGCGGTTGAGCACCACGTCCTCGCACAGGTCCCGCAGTTCCTTGTCGAGGTCGTCATAGATGGCGAGCTGACCGGCGTTGACGATGCCCATGTCCATGCCGCGCTTGATCGCGTGGTAGAGGAACACCGAATGCATCGCCTCGCGCACGCCCTCGTTGCCGCGGAAGGAGAAGGAGAGGTTCGACACGCCGCCCGACACATGGGCGTGGGGCAGGTTCTCGCGGATCCAGCCCGTCGCCTCGATGAAATCGACGCCGTAGTTGTTGTGCTCTTCGATGCCGGTGGCCACCGCGAAGATGTTCGGATCGAAGATGATGTCTTCCGGCGCAAAACCGGCCTTTTCCGTCAGCACCTTGTAGGAGCGGGCGCAGATTTCCGTCTTGCGCTCGAAGGTGTCGGCCTGTCCCTTCTCGTCAAAGGCCATCACCACCACAGCCGCGCCATAACGGCGCACGAGCTTGGCCTGCGCCAGAAACGCCTCCTCGCCTTCCTTCAGCGAGATGGAGTTGACGATGGGCTTGCCCTGCACGCATTTGAGGCCCGCCTCGATGACGGTCCACTTGGAGCTGTCGATCATCACCGGCACGCGAGCGATATCCGGCTCGGCAGCGATGAGGTTGAGGAAGGTGACCATTGCGGCTTCCGAATCCAGAAGCCCCTCGTCCATGTTCACGTCGATGATCTGCGCGCCGCTTTCCACCTGCTGGCGGGCCACATCCAGCGCCGCCGAATAGTCGCCTTCCTTCACCAGCTTGCGGAAGCGGGCAGAACCGGTGACGTTGGTGCGCTCGCCGACGTTGACGAAGTTGATCTCCGGCGTCAGCACGAAGGGCTCAAGACCGGACAGGCGCATCAGGCGCGGCACATCGGGCATCACGCGCGGCGCCTTGTCCGCCACGGCTTCAGCAATGGCGCGGATATGGGCCGGCGTGGTGCCGCAGCAGCCGCCGACGATGTTGACGAGGCCGGAAGCGGCAAACTCGCCCACAAGCCCCGCCATATGCTCCGGGCTCTCGTCATATTCGCCGAATTCATTCGGCAGGCCAGCGTTCGGATAGGCGCAGACCAGCGTATCAGAAATACGCGCAAGATCAGCCACATGGGCGCGCATCTCCTTGGCACCCAGCGCGCAGTTGAGGCCGATGGAGAAGGGCTGCGAGTGGCGGACGGAATACCAGAAGGCTTCCGCCGTCTGGCCGGACAGGGTGCGGCCCGAAAGGTCGGTGATCGTGCCGGAGATCATCACCGGCAGGCGGACGCCCTTTTCCTCGAACACTTCGTCAATGGCAAAGAGCGCGGCCTTGGCATTGAGCGTGTCGAAGATGGTCTCGACCAGCATGATGTCGGCACCGCCCTCGATGAGCCCGCGTGCGGCCTCCGCATAAGCCTTGCGCAGATCGTCGAAGCTCACGGCACGGTAGCCGGGGTTGTTCACATCCGGCGAGATGGAGGCGGTACGGTTGGTCGGGCCGATGGCACCGGCCACGAAGCGCGGGCGCGACGGATCCTTGGCAGTCACCAGATCGCAGGCCTCGCGGGCAAGGCGGGCGCTCTCGAAATTCAGCTCATAGGCCAGCGCCTCCATGCCGTAATCGGCCTGGGCGATGGTGGTGGAGGAGAAGGTGTTGGTTTCAACGATATCCGCCCCGGCCTCCAGATAGGCCACATGGATGGCGCGGATATCATCAGGGCGCGTCAGGCTCAGAAGATCGTTGTTGCCCTTGAGGTCCTGCGGCCAATCGGCAAAGCGGCTCCCCCGGAAGGCATCCTCATCCAGCTTCAGCGTCTGGATCTCCGTACCCATGGCGCCATCCAGCACAAGAATGCGCTTGGCGGCGGCAGCGTGGAGGCGGTCGAAAACGTCAGACTTCTTCAGCATGGATGTGATCCGGTTCCTGTCACACAAAAGGTCCGCCACGCGGACCTGAAGATCATTCCCGTCCGGCGCAGACCTTCCGCTCCGCGCCCGACATGTTCAAAACTGCCCTTCCCGGCAAGCGGTCAGGCACCTGTTCGAGGTCTACTACATGCACACATCCCGTCTGAAACCGTTAAGGTCATGGCGGAGGGTGGCAGTTTCGTTTCGATATCCCGGCGTCTCAGCCCCCCTCCCCCTGGTGGGGAGGGGTGAGGGGTGGGGGGAGAACCTCTCCTCTCGGCACGAAGTTTGAAGATCTCCGCCGCCCCCTCACAAGACTGGTTAGGAAACCTGAGCCCCAGACACTTTCAGGCTCAGATCCCCCCACCCCTTACCCCTCCCCACCAGGGGGAGGGGAGCGGAGAGACCTCAATACAAAGCAAATGCCTCACTGCGGGCCATGCCCTCACGCCACCTGGCGCGCGGTCTCGCCCTGCCCCAGCCCCAGCATGTGGCAGAGGGCAAAGGTCAGCTCGGCCCGGTTCATGGTGTAGAAGTGGAAGTCGCTGACGCCCCGGTCGACGAGATCCATCACCTGCTCATAGGCAACGGCGGCGCCGACGAGCTTGCGGGTTTCAGCGTCATCATCAAGGCCGGCAAAGCGCCGGGAAAGCCAGTCCGGAATGGTGGTTCCACAGCCCGACGAGAACTTCACCACCTGATCGAAGTTCAGGATCGGCAGGATGCCCGGCACCACCGGAATGGAGAGGCCCGCCTTGGCGATGCGCTCCAGATAGGCTTCGAACAGATTGTTGTCGAAGAAATACTGGGTGATGACGCGGCTCGCGCCAGCATCGATCTTGCGCTTCAGGTTGTCGATCTCGACCTGCCAATCCGTGCTTTCGGGATGGCGTTCCGGATAGCCCGAGACGGAAATCTCGAAATCACCGATCGCCTTGATCCCGGCCACCAGATCACTGGCATAGGCATAGCCGTCCTCACGCGGCACATAAGCCGTGCCGACGCCCTCCTGCGGATCGCCGCGCAGGGCCACGATGTGGCGCACGCCGAGATCCCAGTAATCCTGCACCACCGCGTCCACATCCGCGCGGGATGCCCCGACGCAGGTGAGATGGGCTGCCGGAAGCATCGGCGTTTCCTTGAGGATGCGCTCCACCGTGCGGTGGGTCCGCTCACGGGTGGAGCCGCCCGCGCCATAGGTGACCGACACGAAGGAGGGCGACAGGGTCTCAAGCTTCTGGATGGTGGACCACAGGGTCGCTTCCATCTTGTCCGTCTTCGGCGGGAAGAACTCGAAGGACACCTTGACCGGTGCGCTCTCGCTGCTGTGCGAACGGCGGGCGTCGGTGGAAGTGGACATGTTACGCAACCTCGCGGGTTAGATCGGCGAGCGGCAGGTCCGTCACGACCCTCGGGTCGCGCGCCAGCCACAGGGTGACAGTCAGTGCTGAATGATTGCCTGCAGATGCAGGCACAAGATCGGTGACGTCTTCCACGTCGAGCCCAAGCCCCTGCAGCCAGCGGCCCATCTGCTCGCGGGAGAAGCCGAGACGGCGGTGGGCATGCTCCTCGCGCAGGAACTCAAGCTCATGCGGGGCGAAATCGACGATCATCAGCCGCCCGCCGGGGCGCAGCGCCCGGGCAGCCTCGGCCAGGGCACGGGCCGGATCGTCCAGGAAATGCAGCACCTGATGCACCGCCACCACATCAAAGGAAGCCGGCGGCACATTGAGGGCGTAGATATCGCCATGGCGCACCTGCGCCTGTGTCAACCCCTGCCCTGCCAGATTGGCGCGGGCGACGGCCAGCATGTCATGCGAGGCATCGACGCCCAGCGCCGTGGTGTAAAGCGGGGCAAACAGCTCGAGCAGACGGCCCGTGCCGGTGCCAAGATCCAGGAAAGACTGGAACGGCTTGTTGCCCAGCGCCCGGAGCATGGCTGCTTCCACATCGCGCTCGGCCACATGCAGCGAGCGCTCCTGATCCCACACCTGCGCCTTGGCGGCGAAATAGGCAGCCGCCTCTTCCGCCTTGGCCTTGCGCAGGCCGTCAAAGCGGGCCGCATCGGCTTCCAGCACATCATCGGAAGGCGTGAGGCGGGCAACGAGATCCCGGGCCAGATCCCCAGCAGCATCTTCAGCCAGCCGGTAGAACACCCAGGAACCTTCCGGATAGCGGCGCACGAGACCTGCCTCTGCCAACAGTTTCAGATGCCGGGAGATGCGCGGCTGGCTCTGGCCGAGGATTGCCGTCGCATCCTTCACCGTCAGCTCGCTGCGGGCAAGCAGCGCCAGAAGCCGCAGACGGCTCGGCTCACCGGCCGCCCGCAGGCCCGACAACAGGTCTTCGATGGAGAGATGCTGATCGCCGCTCATGCCGTCCACACCATACCGCCGCAACCGGCGCTTCTTCATATAAATATATCTTTATACCACGCCAGACGTACGTGCAAGCCCTGAGGCGCCTCATGTTCCGGCACAAGGTGAAGAAAGGCTTCATGTGAGCAGTAGGGTGAAGCACCGGACTCAGAGCATCAGCCACCCCGGCTAAGTGACTCTGGCGACTCGTTATTCTGCTCCGCAAACGGCTTGATGCGGGCATGGGTCACGTCCGTGCTCAAGCTTTGGCTCTTCCGCCAAAGCTTGAAAAAAGGCCCGGATCTCTTTCGAGCCGGGCCAGGTCAGCTTGAGGCGCTGTAGAAACTCAGTCTGCAGGAAGATCGGACCGCAGGGCAAAGCGCTGACGGGCGTCCTCAACCCGCATGGCGTCGAAGCGCGCCAGCGCCTGCGCGCGGGCCTGAACCGTGAGCCGGTGGCGCCAGGGGCCGACCTTCAGCAGGGTCGCCACCGTCAGTGACGACAGATTGTTGGCCTTGGCCACGATGAGGAAAGGCTCCACGTCAAGGCGGACCATCCAGTTGCTGGCCTCGGTGACGCTGACCTTGGTCAGGGAGGCGAAAGCCACCACCGCTTCGGCAAACCGGTCATCGGCTGCCAGCCAGCGCAGGCTGCTCTCGTTGAGGCGCCCGTCGCGCATCAGTGTCAGCACACGGGTGCGCGCCGCTTCAAAGTCGTAACGGCTCAGCCAGTAGTCATTCGACATGCGCTGTTCGGCAATGCGGGCGGCCTGCGGCAGCTGCTCCGCATCGGCCAGCGCACCGGCAATCACCAGCTTCTGGCGGACGGATTCGGTGGCCACTTCCACCAGCCGGGCGATATGCGCATCGGCAAGATCGCGGCGCTCGCTCAGCGCTAGCTGCAGGGCATGGTCCTCAGCCGCAGCATCCAGCAGCCCCTCGAACCCTTCCAGCGAGAACGCGGCCCCCGGGTTGGCGGCGACACGGCGCTTGACGCGGATGTCACCGCGGCGGACCAGAACGTCGGTGACTTCCTCTGACAGAACTTCACGCTGGGCGATGGCAAGGCGGTGGGCATTGCTGTTGACATCGGCAATCCCGGCGAGTTCGGGATCCTTCAGCACACTGGAACGGCGCAGCAGAGTTTCGGCGACTTCGATCTCATCGCCAGCCAGCTGGCGGATGGTGCGCTCGGGGCCCCGGCGAAGTTCGGCCAGCCGCTCGGCCACGAAGCGCCGGACCTCCACTTCCACCATGTTCACCAGCCGCAACAGGACAGAGTCATATATGTCGACCTGTTCGTCGGAGCATTTGTCTGAGGTCAGAGAGAAGAGTACGGCAACATGACGGGCGAGTTCCGCCTTCCGGTCTGCGCTGGCTTCGGACGATAGTCCGCCAAAATTCACAAGCTCCGTCTGCAACGCTTCTGTCATCTCTCAACCCACATTCGAGGACACGCCAGCACTCTAATAGCGATTCTTGAAGATAAGAGTAACGCCAAAACGTATTCTCTAAGTATGTTTTACCAACTATCGTTTAAAATTTTAATCAACTCATTTTTCTTTGTTACTTCAACAATTTGAAGCTCAAGAGAACCAAAGCCACCCGATCACACCAGCCTGCGAAGCTTGCGCGAAGCTTGCCAAACGGGGCGCGGGAGGGAAATTACGTAGCGTAATTTATTGATCAAATAAAAAAATGGGCGGCCCCAAAAGAACCGCCCAGTCTGGCACCAGTAGCTGGAAACTACTCACAGAGCCATGCTGGCGGAAATCGGACATCAGGTCCAATAGGATTGATTCGGCTTTTAAATAAGATAAACTGATCACATGATCTCACTCCGCCAGCTTCGCTATCTCGACGCCCTCGCCACCCACCTGCATTTCCGCAAGGCTGCGGAGGCTGTCGCCGTCACACAGCCTGCCCTGTCCATGCAGATCAAGGAGCTGGAGGAAAGCCTGGGCATCATGCTGGTCGAGCGGCGCTCCGGCCTTGCCCGGTTGACGCCGGAAGGCGAGGAAGTGGTCAGGCGCGGGCGGCGCATCCTCGCCGATGTGCGCGATCTGATGGACTACGCCCGCCACCGGGGCCAGCCGCTCACCGGGCCGCTGCGTCTTGGCATCATCCCTTCGATCGCGCCCTATCTTCTGCCCCGCGTCCTGCCCAAGCTGCAGAGCGGCCATCCGGACCTGCGGCTGACCTTGCGCGAAACCCTGACGGACGTGCTGGTGCAGGAATTGATGGCCGGAGAGCTGGACGCCATCATCGCCGCGCTGCCCCTCGGCCAGCCGGAACTGACCACCCTGCCCCTCTTTGAAGACCGCTTTCTTCTGGCGGTGCACAACACACCCGATCTCGACGAGCGGCGGCGGATCGGCATTGACGAGATCCGCCAGGAGGAACTGCTGCTGCTGGAGGAAGGGCATTGCCTGCGCGACCAGGCGCTCAACTACTGCCAGATCGTCACCTCGGGCCGCCGGTCCTCTCTGGGGGCGACCAGCCTTGCCACGGTGATGCAGATGGTCGCCGCCGGTTATGGCGTCACCCTGCTGCCGGAAATCTGCGCCGATGTGGAGGTGCGCGACGACCGCGTTGCCCTGCTCCGCTTTCAGGAGCCCCAGCCTGCCCGCATGGTGGGCCTTGCCTGGCGGCGCACATCCCCGCGGCGGAAGGATTTCGAGATCCTGCGGGATACACTGGCGGTCACACTCAGCGGGCTTGGCGTGGCTGCAACGCCGCTGGAAATTAGTTAGGCACTCCCTCAGGCAGCAGCCCGCTCGCGAATGCGGTAGACACAGCGCCGTCCGCCGGACAGCAGATGCTCGCAGCGCTCGATTTCGGCCTGCGGCCCGAGGACACTGGCAAAGAGCGACAGTTCCGACCGGCAAAGGCCCTGGCAAACGGACGCCGCCGCGCAGATGGAACAGTGGTTCTCGATAAAAAGCCAGCTGCCGTCCGCGTCCCGCTCGACTTCAGCCATATAGCCCTCCCGGTTGCGCAGATCCGCAAGACAGGACAACCGGTCGGACAGCGCTGAAGCTCCAGCCAGTTCCTTTTCGTAAGCCACCTGCATTTCCTTCTCGCGGAAGGCAATCAGGTCCTCCACCCCTTGCGCGCCGTAAAGCTCCCGTAGGCCGGAGAGCAGCGACAGGATCAGGGCCGAATGGTTGTCCGGAAAACGGGCATGGCCGGCAGCACTCAGCGCCCAGACGCGGCGCGGACGGCCGACGGCCCCCTTCATGTCCTCGAAGTCAACCAGTTCCTCCTGCAGCAGCCCGTCCAGATGCTGGCGCACGGCAACAGGCGTGACGGAGAGCGATGCGGCGAGTTCCGCCGCAGTCTGCGGGCCGCCAGCCTTCAGGGCGTTGAGAATACGGGTGCGGGTTCTGTCTGACATGGGCTGAACATAGCACGGGACCGGCCATATAAAAAGATTTCACTTTTCATATTCCGGAATCTAATTTAGAAAGAAAAAACTTTCTTTATAGGGTCAGCCATGTTCCTCAATCGCGCTTTCCAATTTGCCAGCACCCTTGCCGTTTTTGCTGCAAGGCACATCACGCGCCCGGCCGGCAGGCGTGGGTACCACCCGCAACTGCGTGACTTGCCCCCCGAACTCCTTGACGACATTGCACTTCCCCAGAAAGTTCGCGAATTGCTGCAGTGCGAAGAAAACCGGCAGCAACGAAGCCTGCCCCTTCTTTTCCGGCGATGGAAAGATCACGGTGGAACTCAACAATTCTAAAGAAATGCCGCCACCTGAGATGAAGGTACCCTTGCGAGATCATCGCAAAAAACGCTAGGGCATGTTAAATGCAGGTTATTACTTTGACCTCATACTCTGTAGAAGAGGAGAGTTCGAAGAGTGACAACGATGCGCCGATTTCTTGACTGGATGACTTTGTCAGGCCAGCAACCGGAAATCCTTCTGGCTCAGTTCAGGGAACTGCGCCGGCAGGTGCCGCTTCTCTATGCCTTGCTGATGGTCAACGCGGGCGCCGTGTCTTTTACACATTACGGTCTGGCCCCGGACTATCTGACGATCTGGCTGCTCCTGCCGCTTTTCATCATCTGTTCAGTGCGGGCCGTGGCCTGGCTGCGCCGGTCTGCCGATGCCGTGTCTCCAGAGGAAGCCCTTTACCAGCTGCGCCGGACCCTCTTTCTGAGTGGCGTTCTGGCGCTTGCATATGTGACCTGGTCGCTGGCACTCGACAGCTATGGCGGACCGCTGGAGCG
This sequence comes from Pannonibacter sp. I15F10I1, assembly GCF_900185665.1. NCBI lineage: Bacteria > Pseudomonadati > Pseudomonadota > Alphaproteobacteria > Hyphomicrobiales > Stappiaceae > Pannonibacter > Pannonibacter sp. I15F10I1. Next base: position 92,605 of record NZ_FYAN01000008.1, on the reverse strand, counting down.
CGGGCATGTCGCCCTCTTCATCGCCATCACGGTGGTCGGCTGCATCTTCTGCCTGATGAACCTGCCTCAGGCTGCGCTTCTGGTGATGGCGCTGGTGACAGTGCCCTACATTGTCTACTACAGCCGCCTTGATCTGACGGTCTTTCACGCCATCTCGATGAATATTTTCCTGGTCAGCCTTGTGCTGATCCAGGTGCTGTTCAATGGCCACAAGGCCTTCACGAACGTGATCCAGGCGCAGCGGGCACTGGCGCAGAAGCAGCAGGAGACCGAGCGGCTGAGCGAGGAAAACGCCATCCTCGCCCATACGGATGTGCTCACCGGCCTGCCGAACCGCCGCCATTTCTTTTCTGCCCTGCAAAAACGCATCCAGGACGCCTCCTCAACGCACACCAGCTTTGCTGTCGGCGTCCTTGACCTTGACCGGTTCAAGCCGGTGAACGACACCTATGGCCACCATTTTGGCGACCTTCTGCTCGCAGAAGCGGGTGACCGGCTGAAGGGACTGGTCAGCAGCGGCACCCGGCTTCAGATCAGCCGCTTGGGCGGCGACGAGTTCGGCATGATCATCGAGGCTCCGGCTGAGGATCTGGAGGCGCTTGGCCAATCGATCTGCGACATCATCGCAACCCCTTATGAAATTGAGGGAATTTTCGTCCGGATTGGCTGCTCCTGCGGCCTCGCGGTTTTCCCGGATGCCGAGCGCACGGTCCACGAACTGTTCGACCGTTCTGACTACGCGCTTTACAACTCCAAGACCGGACGGCGCGGTCAGGCGACGCTTTATTCTGTGGAACACGAAAGGCAGATCCGCTCTGACCGGGCAATCGAGAGCGCCCTGCAAGGCGCAGATCTTGAAGAGGAATTCGAGGTCTATCTGCAGCCGATCCTCGACCTGCAGAAAGGCAGCATCACCGGTTTTGAAGCGCTTGCCCGCTGGCACAGCCCCCTTCTCGGTCAGGTCCCGCCGGATCAGTTCATCCCGCAGGCGGAGCGCTCCGGCCTGATGCGGCGCCTCACCATCTCGCTTTTTGGCAAGGCGCTGGCGGCGATGAGCCAATTGCCGCCGCATCTCTCCCTGTCCTTCAACCTGTCGGCCCACGACATCACCAGCAAGGAAACGGTGCTCACCTTGCTCGCCCTGCTGGGGCGCAGCACCATCCAGCCGCACCGGCTGATATTCGAGATCACGGAAACGGCGGTGATGCGCAGCTACGAGAGCGCCGAGCAGTCCATGCGCCTGCTGCGCCAGACAGGCGCAAGGCTGGCTCTCGATGATTTCGGCACCGGTTATTCGAGCCTTGGCTATCTGCACCGGCTGCCGATCGACCGGGTGAAGATCGACAAGAGTTTCGTGTCAGGCATCAATGACCCGAGCGGCCACGGCATCGTCTCGTCGATCATTGCCCTGTGCCGCTCCATGTCCTTGGATTGTGTGGTGGAAGGCATCGAGACAGAAGCCCAGCGCGACCGGCTGCACAGCCTTGGCTGCCGGTATATCCAGGGCTACCTGATCGCCCGGCCCATGCCCGCCAGAGAAGCAGCCGCATGGCTGGAACACGCGGACTATCATCAGCCCGCAGCCCGGCAAGGTGTGGTATCCCTGCCTCTGAACTGAGGATCAGGAGAGACGGCCGGTGCCGGATGAAACCGAACTTGCGGTGCCCCAGACCGGGGGCACGCGCCGGCAGAAAGACATGCGCAAGGCGCTGCGCCAGCTGGCCCCGCGCATTCCCCTGTTTGATGCGCAGGCCGTCCTGTCCGGCGCCATGGCCGGGCATCTGCGCCACCTGCCGCCGTCCATTGCCGTGCAGCAGGCCCTGACCTCCCACATCCGCCACACCGCCACCGAATATGACGCGCTTCTTGCCGAAGGCTACGACCGGGATTCGGCCCGGCATTTCGTGCTGGATGATCTCAATGACCAGCTCACAGACTGGGGCTCCGGCCTGCGCATCGCCGAGGCAGACGCGGACTAACCCCGCCTCACATCAGATGCCCGGGCACTGACGCTTCACGGCCGCCGCGCGACGAGATCGATCTCCACAAGCGCATGAACGGCAAGACCGGTGACGCCGATGCAGGTGCGGGCGGGAAGCTTGCCCGGTTCAAAGTAGCTGCTGTAGGTCCCGTTCATCAGCGCATAGTCGCGGTGGAAGTCCGTCAGATAGACACGGGCCATGGTCACATGCTCCAGCCCGAGCCCAACGCCCGCCAGCACAAGCTTCAGGTTCTCCATCACCCGTGCCGTCTGGGCGGCAATCCCCTCCGGCAGCGGCGCATCCGGGGCAGCCGGATCCGTCGGCATCTGCCCGGTGATGAACACCCAGCCATCGGCCTCGACCGCATGAGAGAACGGCGCAACGGGCCGCGGCCCGCCGGAAATCATGTGATGGATTGGAAGCAAGTCAGTTCCCCTTGTCGCCTGTCGCCTGTCGCTTGTCTCTTGTCTCTTGTCTCTTGTCTTCGCCGCGCCAGCAGCATCCGGACAGTCCGGCATGCCCGCCAGCACATTCCGCAAGCCGATCTAACAGGAATTCTTTTCTCCATGCCAGCGCGCGAGAGCAGCCGGGATCACCGGAACAACTTGCACAGAGCCCGGACGGCAAGCACAGCTTCAAGACACGGAACCGCCAAAAGCAGCGATCATCGGTATTTTTCCAGACACAGCCGCACCCGTCTGGCCAGCAGAGGATGACACGCGTCAACAGGACTAACGGAGATCTTTTTCGTTTGCATACAAATAAAAAGAATGCAACCCAACCCTCATTCACACCAGAGAAAATACTTTAAACAACATACAATAATCAGAAATAACCCTGCGTACTTTTCAAATTTTACAGACAAAAATCAACCAATCGGAAATTCGTCCAATTAATTTCACGTAAAGATTCTGATGTTTTGATCCGAAACACTTTCACGCGAGGGGCGGAAGAATGACGATCAAGCAGAAGATGCTCGTTTTGTCGCTGATGGCACTCAGTGCCGTTTTGCTGACCGGGCTAATACAGATTTTTTCACTGCGCAGCACGATGCTCGAAGACCGGCGCGATCTGATCCGCTCACAGGTGGAGACGGCACAGAGCGTCGTGAAGGCCATTGCCGAGGAAGCCAAGGCAGCCGGTGTGCCGCTTGAGACGGCCCAGGCCAACGCGAAGGCCGTGCTGCGCACCATGCGCTTCAACGGCAATGACTATTTCCTCGCCATCGATGCCAGCCCGGCCAATCAGGGCCTCATTCTGGCGCATCCGAGCGCATCCGTCGAAGGCAAGAACCTGTGGAACTCCAAGGACCCTGCCGGCAATCTCTTTGTCCAGGGCGAAATCGAAGCAGGACGCAAGGGCGGCGGCTTCTCCGAATTCCTGTTTCCCCGCCTGAACGAGACGGTGGCAGCTCCCAAGCTTGCCTACACCATGAATTATGACCCGTGGCAGTGGGCCATCACATCCGCGCTCTACATCGACGACATCAGCGCCGCCTTCTATTCGGAACTTTTCACGATGCTGATGTGGATGGTGCCGCTGATCCTGGCGATTGCCGCAGGCACATTCGTGCTCTCCAACAGCATCACCCGCCCGCTGGAGGCCATCACCAGCGTCACCCGGCAGCTGGCCGACGGCAACATGACCGTTACCATCCCCGGCACCGGCCGCAAGGACGAGATCGGCCATATGGCAGAGGCCACGGAGATCTTCCGTGACACGATGATCCGCGCCCGTGATCTGGCTCAGTCGCAGGCGGCAGAACAGACCCAGCGCGAGGCGCGTGCCCTGCATATCGAGGAACTGACCCGCAGCTTCGATGCGAGTGCCGCGGCACTTCTGCAGGCGGTTACCCAGTCCGCCTCCGGCATGGAAGGCAGCGCCCGCAACATGGCCCGCATTGCCGAAGGCACCAACTCCAGCTCGACCGCCGTTGCCTCGGCGGCGCAGCAGGCCGCCGCCAATGTGCAGACGGTTGCCTCCGCCACGGAAGAGCTGAGTTCTTCCATCTCCGAAATTGCGTCGCAGGTTTCCCGTTCCTCGCAGATCGCCATGCAGGCGGTGGACGAGGCCCGGCGCACGGACGGCCAGATCCAGGGCCTTGCCAACGCAGCCAACAAGATTGGCGAAGTGGTGGACCTCATCCGCGCCATCGCCGAGCAGACCAACCTCCTTGCCCTCAACGCCACCATCGAGGCGGCGCGCGCCGGTGAAGCAGGCAGGGGCTTTGCCGTCGTGGCGGCCGAGGTGAAGGAACTGGCCTCGCAGACCTCCAAGGCAACCGAGGAAATCACCACGCAGATTTCGGCCATCCAGTCGGAAACGCGGGTGGCCGTGGACGCAGTGCAATCCATCGGCAAGACCGTGGAAGAGATGAACCACATTGCGGCCGCCATTTCCGCATCCGTCGAGGAACAGGGCGCCGCCACCAGCGAAATCGCCCGCAACGTCGAGCAGGCCTCGCGCGGGACGCAGGATGTGACGGACAACATCCTAGAAGTCTCCCACGCGGCCAGCGAAACCCGCGGCGCTGCCACCAGTGTGGAACAGGCCGCAGCAGCGGTGACGCGCGACGCGCTGGCGCTTCGCACCGAGGTGGAAAGTTTCCTCAGCGGCGTCCGCGCCGCCTGACGGACAGAACAAGCGTTCTGGCTGAAAAGGCCGGGTCCCCGTGGCCCGGCCTTTTCGTTGCCACAGGACGGGCACAATGAGGCCGCACTATCCCGGCACAAGTTGCATCCGGAACACTTTCACGCTTGCATTTCCTTCGAGGTCATCATGAAAATCAGGCACTTGCTGGCAGTGGCCCCGCTGCTTCTCTCCCTCGCTGTCCCCCCTGGATCTGCAATGGCCGAAAACAGAATAGACACCATCCGCCCCGATGCCCCCGTGCTTGCGGCCTATGGAAGCTATGGGGTTGGCGTGACGACCATCGAACTGACCAATCCGGGCCAGATCGATGTGCTGAACTCGGAACCTGACAAGGAGCCTGTCCTCTATGACAGACCGCTGACGGTCGAGGTGTTCTATCCGGCTGCCGCCGATGCAAAGCCCACTCCGCTCAAGGCGATGATGCGGGACGGCAGCACGATGATCGAACTCAGCGGCCGCGCCTCGCGCGCCGCCGAACCGGACCTGAGCGGCGCGCCCTATCCGCTGGTCATCATCTCCCACGGCTATCCGGGCAACCGCTTCCTGATGAGCCCGCTGGCGGAGAACCTTGCCAGCAAGGGCTTTGTCGTTGCCTCCATCGACCACACCGAATCCACCTATGACAACAGGGCCGCTTTCATCTCGACACTGGTCAACCGTCCGCTGGACCAGATGTTTGTGCTCAATGCCATGGATGAGCTGGGCAAGACGCCGGGCGGCCCGCTGGAGGGACTTCTGTCCACCGAGCGGACCGGCCTCATCGGCTATTCCATGGGCGGTTACGGCACGCTGCTTTCCGGCGGTGCTGGCCTTGCCGATTTTGCCCGCGAGGCTTCATGGGCTGATGGCAAGGGCGCGTTCCTTGAGCGCCATCTCGCCGGAAGCGAGAGCCATGAAGCGCTGGTCGATCCGCGCCTCAAGGCCATTGTCTCCGTCGGCCCCTGGGCGCGCAAATCCAATGCCATGAATGCCGACGGTCTTGGCGGCCTGCGCGTTCCGGCCCTGATCGTGGGCGGCAATCAGGACGAGATTTCCGGCTACAGCGACGGCATCCGCAAGATCTGGCAGGAAGCCAAGGGCACCGACCGCTATCTGCTGACCTTCGTCAATGCGGGCCACAATGCCGCCGCACCCATGCCCGCTCCGGCAGAAAGCTACGCCTTCAGCGAGGCCATCGGCTTCCCGCCGTTCCAGCATTATGCCGATCCGGTGTGGGACAGCGTGCGGATGAACAACATCCTCCAGCACTTCACCACCGCCTTCCTCAACATCAACCTCAAGAGCAAGACGGACGAGGGCAAGTACCTCAAGCTCCTGCCCTATGCGGAGGATGGCGTCTGGTCGATGAATGCGGATGGCAAGCCCAACGCGGACCACACCTACTGGGAAGGCTTCCCGCAAGGCAGTGCCATCGGCCTGCGCTTCGAGCACCTGGAGAAGGGGGAGTAACTCCTTCCCCCAATCAGCCCGGATAGATCCAGTGCTCCGGCAGATGCGCCGTAATGGCATCGCCCGGCAGGATGCGCCCCGGCAGTTCGACGAAAGCGACAAGGCCGCGCAGATATTGCGCGGTCTTCGGGAACAGCAGATCGAGCCCTTCGCGCTCCGGCACATGCTCCGCAATCTTGCGGCCAGCAGCCCGGCAGGGTGAATTGTAGCCATCCACCCGCAAAACAGCCCCGCTCTCAAACACGAGCCGGGTGCGCGGCGGCAGCAGGCTGAGGCTGGGGATGCCTTGCGTCACCACATTGCCGCCGATCCAGCCGGCGGGCAGCGCATCCAGTTCCATCCGCGAGGCAATCAGCGTCAGTTCCTCCACCGACAGGATGGAGAGCTGACGCTCGTTCACCATCACCGTGCCGCGGGGATACCAGGGCTCGCGCCCGCCCGAGCGCCGGGTGCGTCCGCCATGCCGGTCGCCTTCGATGCCGTCAAAACCAAGATCCAGCGCCGCGCAGGTCTCCGTCGCAAAATCTGATTTCTTCGCCGTTCGCAGCACTTCGGCCGTCTTGCCGGAAATCTTGCGCGCAGGCACCCGTTGCAGCCGCGCCAGCCTGTCCTCAAGCGCCGCATGCCCGGCCTCACCTGTCTCCACATTCATGACGCCTTGCCCCTCAAGTTTTCCGGCTTCACCCAAGGCCGGATACTTAGCGCATGCAGGCGGGAGCGGCCAATGAATTGGCGTGAAGTGAGTATCACGCAAATTGCACGGCGAAGGCGCACAATCTCGGCCGCATTGCGTCCTGCCGGAGGAGGAACAGACCCTCCAAGGAGATCCGAATGAGCACCAGCAGCGTCACCCTGAATCTCGTCAATCTGCGCGGGAAGCCAACGGCCCCAGACGAAGATATCTACATCCTGCTGACCGGCGAGGACGTCACAGGTCTGACCGGCATCACGCTTGGCGCGGTTACGTCCCTGTCGCAGATCACGAACGCCGCCATCAGCTTCACCACCATCAAATCCGGACGGCTCTATGCGGGGCTCGGCCCGTTCCCCAATCCGCCCACCCCGACCGGCGGCTTCTACTACGGCTGGATCGAGTTCAGCTGCCTGACGGCGGGAGACAACCTCTGGATCAACATGTCGAATGTGGATCTGCTCGGCCTGCCGCTCGCCATTGCGGGCACGGAGGCCGGAGGGGGCAGCTTCTCGCTCGGCTACAAGGACCCGATGACCCCTACCCTCATCAACACCATGAAGAATTCGGTTCTGACGAAACATGGACAGGGCGCGGTGATCACCACGGTTTCCGGCCAGCAGCTGGTGATCGGGCCCACCATCATACCCTCAGCATATCCCGACATGACCCCCTACGTGGTGAGCCTCGTCAAGGCCAATGCCCCCGTCACCATCGTTTCCGACACCCCGCCCGGCGGTTCTCCCGAGACCTTTACCGGCAACTTCCAGGCAGCCGATCCGAAAACCGGCGTGATCCTCTCCCTGAAGGGCGACCAGGGCGACACATTCGAGCTGACGGCGATCAACCTCAGCAGTTCGATCATCTACCGCTGCGATGGCGGCACCATCATCTTCAATGGCCGCGTCGTGCCGCAGAACCGCACGTCAAAGAATGACCCATCCGGCCAGCCAGCCTCACAGATCATCAGCAACTCGGTGTTCCGCAACCTGATGATCGGCTTCAACGAGGGCTATTTCACCCCCACAGGGCCCAACAACTCCAGCCAGTTTCCGGGCCAGACGCCTTTCGCCGGCGGCAATGGCAACCTCTATGCGCAGGCGATCCACAACGGCACCAATTCCTATGGTTTTCCCTATGCGGACAGCAATCTGAAGGTGCTCATCCAGGCAGATCCGGCCCAGCCGGTGACCGTCTCGATCCTCGCCGACAGCATGGCCTATGGCTACACGGACAATCCGGGCGGCGGCAGCAATCAGCCCTCCAGCGGCACCTACCAGTTCGGCATCGGGTCAGGCAGCGGCGCGCTGGGGGCAATCCGCATCGGCAACTGGGTCTATGAGCCTTCCGCCAACACGGCGGGAAGCCCGGGGGGCGCCTACGGCGGCTTCCTGCCGGACCTGACGGAGTGGACACAGATGCAGTTCACCGGCGCCGGCCCCGGCGCTTACATCTGGGTGAAGAACGGCCAGATCGAGACAGGCGGCTGCCTGAATGCCGCCGGCAGCTGGAATGACAGCAAGACCGTCTACAGCTGGCCGGCCAACCTGCAATGGGTGCCGGGCGCCACAGCTCCTGCCCAACCCACGAGTTGAGACAGCGCCTGCCGCAGCAGCCGGCCTGTGCTGCGGCAGGCCTTCAAAAAAGACAGCAGACGTAAACACTCTGGCATTACCATGCGTCCCCAACGGCATGCTGGGGCAGCCTGTAGGGACTGGGGGCGTGGAATGATGGCGTTTGCGGACAAAGTTGGACACGGGTTGACCGCGGCAGCGCACCGCTTCTCCAGCATGATCCTGTGCCTGAGCCTGGCTGGCGCCCTCACCGGCGCCGCAGCTTCAGGCCCCGCCTCAGCCCAAGACACGGCAACAGGCAGCAGCGCGGCAGCCATCGCCATGAATGACGCGATGCAGGAGAGTTTCCAGCTGCGCGGCGCGCTGCAGCAGCTGGCCGCAGAACTGCCCACCCTGCCGGGAAAAATGGCGGCAACGCTCCGCGCCATGTCGCCGGATGGCTCGCTGGACTGGCTCTGGTCCGCCTTTGCCCTATTGGCAGCAGCGCTGGTTGCGGGCACAGCCGTGCAGGCCCTGTTCCGCCGCTGGGCAGAGGCGGTTTATCTCCACCGCTTTCCCCCGGCGCCCGAAACCCGCGCGGGCAAGGTCGCCTTCCTGCTCGGGCGCGGCGCGGTGATGCTGCTGGAACTGGTTGTCTTCCTGATCACCGCCTGGCTGGTGGCCGTGCTGCTGCATGAGGATCTGCATGCCTCCCGGGTGACCGTGCAGATCGGCATTCTGGGCTTCACCGCCTGGAGCCTGATCCGGCTGATCCTGTTCAACATCATTGCGCCGGACACCCCCTCCTGCCGCATGCTGGCCTTTGACGATCAGTCCGCCGCAAGGCTCAACACGGCGCTGGTCACCGGGCTCGGCCTCTCGGCCTTCGTCATCTCGCTCTCCATCTGGATGCGCGCCCTCGGGCTGGAGGCCAGTGCGCACAAGGTGGCGCTCGTCTTCTCTGCCGCCCTGTCGACCTGCATTCTCTCCACCATTGCCATTGTCTGGCGCAAGAGCGTCGCCAATGCCATCATGGGAGGCGCAGAGGACGAAAGCGCAGTGCACACTGCCCTCCACTTCATCGCCAGCATCTGGCACGTGATGGCGATCCTGTATTTCCTCTTCGCCTTCGGCACGGCCAGCTTCCGCATCCTCCTCGACCGGCCTTTTGCCACCGGCCTTGTCAGCGCGCCGGTGCTGGTGCTGGTGGCCGCGCTGCTGCTGCAGGCCGTGCTGATGCTGCTGATCGACCGGCTGCTGCCGCGCCTCGACACGCGCAGGGCGAAGGCCGTGCTGATGGATGACCTTGCCCGCGCCGAGACAGCGGCCGGAGAAGCCCCAGACACCACCGCCAATGCCTCACAGGCCGAAGCCGAAGCGCTGGAGGCAGAGGCCGCCCGCGCCCCCTACCGCGCGCTTTTCGACCATGGCGCGGCCATCCTCACCCTCGTCTTTTCCGCCTGGCTGCTGCTCAAGGTCTGGGGCATCTCGATCCACGACCAAAGCTCCATCCTCGGCAACCTGATGGAGGTGGCCATCGTCGGCTTCCTTGGCTACATGGCCTATCAGGCGGTGGAAATCGCCGTTGCGCAGGCGGTGCGGCGGGACCTCCAGCGCCCGGATGCGTCCACCCACGCGCCCGGAGAAATGGAGATAGGCGGCACCGGCGACAGCCGCCTCTCCACCCTGCTGCCGATCTTCCGCAACTTCCTGCTGATCACCATCGTGGTGATCTCGGGCATGCTGATCCTGTCGCAGATCGGCATCGACATTGCCCCGCTGTTCGCCGGTGCCGGTGTCGTCGGTCTTGCCATCGGCTTTGGCGCGCAGACGCTGATCCGGGATATCTTCTCCGGCGCCTTCTATCTGATCGATGACGCCTTCCGCAAAGGCGAGTACATCGACATCGGCAGCGCCAAGGGCACCGTGGAGAAAATCTCCATCCGCTCCATGCAGCTGCGCCACCACCGCGGCGCGCTGACGACCGTGCCCTTCGGCGAAATCAAGCACGTGCAGAATTACTCGCGCGACTGGGCCATCATGAAGCTCGCCTTCCGCGTCACCTATGACACGGACACCGAGAAGATGCGCAAGATCATCAAGAAATTCGGCCAGGATCTGCTGGATGATCCCTATTACGGGCCGATGTTCCTCGATCCGCTGAAGTCGCAGGGCATCCTCTCCATGGAGGACAGCGCCATGATTGCGCGGGTGAAGTTCATGTCAAAACCCGGCAAGCAATTCGAGCTGCGCAAGGTGGTCTATGCCGGGCTGCAGGACCTGTTCGAGAAAAACGGCATCCGCTTTGCTCACCGGGAAGTCACCGTCCGCGTCGCCGATGCAGGCGGCAACCTGCTGCCCGCCCCCACTCCGGCCCAGATCGCCAGCGCTGCCGCCGGCGCCCATGCAGGGCTTGCAGCGGCGGAGGCCGGCGGCCAGGGACAGGATCCACAGTAGCAGGTACGCCCCAGCCCCCTTCCGGCGAAGCCAGTTCAGGAAGCCTTGCCTGCGAGCAGCATCTCCCGCGCGGCCAGGAATGCCTCCCGCAGCGCCTTGTGGCCCTCCAGGCCCTCCAATGCGTAGCTGTTGAGAAACTGGCGTCCCGCAAACAGCCTCTGATCAACGGGGCTGAGTTCAGCCTCAGCGCAGGCTGTCTGCCAGTTCCCGGCGATGATGTTGATCTGCTGTTCGATCAACGCTGCCGCCTCCGCTGGCTTGAGATGAAAGTCCTGAGTTGCAGCCAGCAGAGTGGCCAGCGTGCTGGCACGCGCATCGCCCTTGATCAGCATGGCCTGCGAGGCTTCGTTGCCCGTGCGCCCTTGCGGACAAATGTCATAGGCCGGTGTCAAGGTCAGCATTCTGCCATCCCAGAAGGCGGCATGATTGCGGGCGTGGTCATCCGTGTTGCCGCACAGCACATTGAAGCACATACGCCCGTACAGTTCCCGGAGTGTGGCCTTGGGATCTGTAAAGCGGTGGCGGATCAGTTCGGCAAGATCTTCATAGGACGCATAGCGGGCCATCATTTCATCAAGGCCCAGCATCGTCAGGCCCGAAACCATGGCATGCCTCGTCCAGCCATCCCTCGCCGGGGTCCTGTCGAAGCGCTCGATCAGCAATACGTCCTTGTGGGCGGCACGGGTCAGCGAGACCGGCGCTGCATTCAAGCCGCAGGCTCTGGCCAGGGTCATCGCAATGAACTCGCCTTTCACAACGCTGTAGGTATCGTTGCTGGCCGAGAACTTGGCGATGAGCTTCTTCGCCCCGTCATCAATCATTGCCTTGGGCCGCGCCCCGCCGATCGACGTGCCATGCCGGAGCGCCTGATCGAGCGCAGGAGGCAGTGGCCTGCCTTTTTCAATGAGGCCAGCCGCCTCCATCAGCTCATCAAGCGAGGCCCCTGCTGAAAGCCTTGGAACAAACTCGGTGGCCGATGCCTGAAAATCCAGAGCGCCAATACGGTCTGATCCTGACTGGAGAAGAAAGGTCAGCTCGCTGAGTTCAGGCACCCGGTCCGCATCTGGCTTCAAGCCTGTCAGCCTGTTGATGATGACCCGTCGTCCCCAGGCATCGGGCGAGCCATCGCGAATACAACTGGCCATCTGCAGACCCGGCGCAGGGGCAATCACACCTTCCTGCAGCGGCAGTTCCGGCTCATAGATGGCAACGGCATTCCTGCGGGCGCGGTAGCTGGCGCCATAGGTGAAGAACAGGCGCCCGCCGTCCTGATCGAGGCGGCCAGCCACCACCGGCTCCGTTGCACCCGGCAGCCAGATCCAGACAAAGGCTTGGCTGGCTGCCGCCCTAGAAGTCATCATCAGGCTCCTTCACCTTGGGCCGCACACTCTTGGGCAGCAGGGTCAGTTTCTCGTCAAGACGGGCATTTTCCCTCTGCAGACTACGCTCATCAGGGTCAAACAGGCGGACCCCGGCGAGCGCAGCGACCTCGAAGACGATGCCGATTTCAGGCCCTGCTGCTCCCTTCTCGATGCTGGAGAGCGTTGTGCGGCTGATACCGGCCCGTTCCGCCAGTTCCTGTGCGGTCATGCCGCGCTCGATGCGCCCGGCACGGATCAGCTTGCCAAGCATCGCAAGCGCCTGGCGGGTCCCCCTCGAATAGCTTCTCTGACGCGGCATGGAGATCGTCTGTTTGTTCATTTGAATGAACACAAAAAGCTTTGCGTTCATAATTATGGACATCCTGCCTGATTTTTCGAGCTACATCAAGCCACGTCCAAAGTTTTGGCCGCAAGTGCCGCTCACGTCCATAATTTTGGACACGTTTCACACTCAACGCCCCACCAAAACAAAAATCCCCGGGCCACCGGCCCGGGGATTTTCCTTTTGCAAAACTGCAGCTTGAAACCACTTTACACCAAGGCTTTCGATGCTCACGCATCACGCCTTGAAAATGCTCAAGCGCCGCACGGGCTTAACCAGCTCTCGATGAGCCGAGCTCATCGAGAGCTGGCATTAGTCTCAGCGCGTCAGCGGCTTGTACTTGATGCGGCTCGGGTCGGCGGCGTGGGCGCCGAGGCGGCGGACCTTGTCCTTCTCGTAGTCCTCGAAGTTGCCCTCGAACCATTCCACATGGCTGTTGCCTTCAAAGGCGAGCATGTGGGTGGCAAGGCGGTCGAGGAACATGCGGTCGTGCGAGATGACCACGGCGCAACCGGCGTAGTTTTCCAGCGCGTCTTCGAGGGCGGCCAGCGTCTCGGTGTCGAGGTCGTTGGTCGGCTCGTCAAGCAGCAGAACGTTGGCGCCCTGCTTCAGCACCTTGGCGAGGTGCACGCGGTTGCGCTGACCGCCGGAGAGGTCGCCCACCTTGGCCTGCTGGGCCGGGCCCTTGAAGTTGAAGGACGAGCAATAGGCGCGGGAGTTGATTTCCTTGCCGTCGAGATAAATGATCTCGTTGCCGTCGGAGATTTCTTCCCAGACCGTCTTGTTCGGGTCCAGCTTGTCGCGCGACTGGTCCACATAGCCCAGATGCACGGTGTCGCCGATGATGACTTCACCGCTGTCCGGCTTTTCCTGGCCGGTGAGCATCTTGAACAGGGTGGTCTTGCCCGCACCGTTCGGCCCGATGATGCCGACGATGCCGCCGCGCGGCAGCTTGAAGGACAGGTCCTCGATGAGCAGGCGGTCGCCGAAGCCCTTGGAGACGTTCTTCAGCTCGATGACGTTGGCGCCAAGGCGCTCGCCCACCGGAATGAGGATCTGCTCGATCGTCGGCATACGGCCTTCCTGCGCCGCCACCAGATCCTCATAAGCGCGGATACGCGCCTTGGACTTGGTCTGGCGGCCCTTCGGCGACATGCCCATCCACTCGCGCTCGCGCGCAATCGCCTTGGAGCGGGCCATGTTCTCGCGGCCTTCCTGCTCCATGCGCTTGGTCTTCTTCTCCAGATAGGCGGAGTAGTTGCCCTCGTAGGGGATGCCCTGGCCGCGGTCCAGCTCCAGGATCCAGCCGGTGACGTTGTCGAGGAAGTAGCGGTCGTGGGTGATGATCAGCACGGAGCCCTTGAACTCGCGCAGGTGCCGCTCCAGCCAGTGAACGGTTTCAGCGTCCAGATGGTTGGTCGGTTCGTCGAGCAGCAGCAGGTCCGGCTCGCTCAGCAGCAGCTTGCACAGCGCCACGCGGCGGCGCTCACCGCCCGAAAGATTGTCCACCGGGCTGTCGGAGGGCGGGCAGCGCAGGGCTTCCATCGCCATCTCGACCTTGCTCTCAAGGTTCCACAGGTCTTCCGCGTCGATGATGTCCTGCAGCTTCGCGCCTTCCTCGGCCGTCTCGTCCGAGTAGTTCATCATCAGCTCGTTGTAACGGTCGACGATCGCCTGCTTGTGGGCGACACCTTCCATCACGTTTTCCAGAACGGTCTTGCCCTCGTCGAGCTTCGGCTCCTGCGGCAGATAGCCGACCTTGGCGCCTTCCGCCGCCCAGGCCTCACCGGTATAGTCCTTGTCGAGGCCGGCCATGATCTTGAGCAGGGTCGACTTACCGGCGCCGTTGGGGCCGAGAATACCGATCTTGGCATCCGGGTAGAACGACAGGTGAATGTTGTCGAGCACCTTCTTGCCGTTATAGGCCTTGTTGAGGCCATGCATGTGATAGATGAACTGGCGCGCCATGGGGCCTCGCATCTCCGTTTTGGAATTGTGCCGGGAATCTGATCGACAATTGATCGAAACTGGCCGCCCTTTTACGCCATGCAGCGGGCCGGGGCAATGGCGGTTGGTGAACAGGCCTTCCCTATAGACCTGCTCTCCCTTCACCCCCAGCGGTCCTTCAGCCCGTACCACCAGTAGGCCATCTGCAGGTAGTGGCGGCGCAGGGCGGGCAGCGGGAAACGGCGCAGGGGCGTGCGGACCGGCAGCGGCAGCTGCCAGGGGGAGCGGGCCTCCAGCGCCAGTTCCGCCGCCAGCGCCCCGGCATAGGAGCCCATGGCGACGCCGTTGCCGTGATAGGCGAGCGCTGCAAAGACGCCGGGCATGGCCGGTATGGGGCCGATATAGGGATTGAGATCCAGCGCCAGGCACACCCGCCCGGACCAGTGATGCGTGGCTTCAACATGGGCAAGCGCCGGGAACAGCCGGTCGAAGCCCTCACGGATGGCAAGGCGCAGCCGCGCCTCTTCCCCAGCCGTGCCGAAAATGCCGCCGCGCATGCCGAACAGCATCCGCCCGTCCGGCAGCAGGCGGAAGTAATGCAGCAGCGTGCGGGCATCGGAGGCCATCACGGGACTGGTCCAGCCCTGTGTCACCATCTCCACAGCCGTCAGCGGCCGGGTGACCATGACATTGGACAGAACCGGCAGCAGGCGCCCTTCCAGCCAGGGCAGCAGGCTCTCGTCCGTATAGCCGTTGCTGGCGAGGATCACACGGCGGGCATGAACGGTGCCTTTCGGCGTATCCAGCCGCCAGCGGCCCAGCTCTGGCCGGATATCCGTCACCGGCGAGCGGGCAAAGATGGGCTGGCCCGCCGCACGCAGCGCCCTTGCAAGGCCGCGCACATATTTCAGCGGATGAAGGCCGAAGCCATGGGGATAGAACAGCCCGCCATATGTGTCCGCCGCCCTCAGGCCCCTCGCCTCCAGTGCCGTTTCATCCAGCAGCTGCGTGCCGAGGCCGAAACGGGCATTGACGAAGGCGCCCTCCTCTTCCAGCGCCTTCAGGGCAGAGCGCTTGTGCGCCAGCACCACCTCGCCACTGCCGGAACGGTCCGCATGGATGGAATGGGTGCCGAGCAGCGCCGACACATGGTCAATCGCCTCACGCTGCATGTGGGAAAAGCGCTCCGCCTCCCGCCCGCCATAGCTTTCCACCATGTCTTCCGGCGAGCGCTTGGAGCCGCCAAGGCAACAGAAGCCGCCGTTGCGGCCCGAGGCGCCGAAGCCCACGTGATGGCGGTCCAGCACCACGGTGGAAGCGCCCAGCGCCTGCGCCCGCAAGGCCGCGTTAAGCCCGGTGAAGCCCGCACCGATGATGGCCACATCCACCGCCAGTGCCTCTTCCAGCTCCGGATCTGCATGATCATACGGGGCGGCACCGGCAGCGCTGTCTTCCCAGTAACTGCCGGTGGGTCCGCCGCCGTCTGCCTGCATGGTTCAGAAGCCCAGCCGGTCGCGCAGGGAAAACCAGGTCATCGCCAGCACCAGCAGCGGGAAGCGGAAGCGCGAGCCGCCGGGGAAGGAAGGCACCTTGATCCGCTCGAACACCTCGAAGCGGCCCGTCTGCCCGCTGACGGCCTCACCGATCAGCCGACCGGCAAGGCAGGCCATCGCCACCCCGTGGCCGGAATAGCCCGAGGCGGTGATCACATTGGGCGAAAGCCTTGCGAAGAAGGGCATGCGCTTGGGCGTGATCGCCAGCGTGCCGCCCCAGCCGAAATCAATGCCGATGTCCGCCAGCTGCGGAAACACCTTGGCCATGGGCTTGCGCACGAAGGCGGCAATGTCGGAGGGGAAGCGGTAGCCGTAATTCTCGCCGCCGCCGAACAGCAGCCGGTGATCGCCGCTCATGCGGAAATAATTGATGACGAACTTGCTGTCCGCCACCGCAACGCCGTCCCGGATCAGCGATTGCGCCCGCTCTGCCCCCAGCGGCTCCGTGGCGATGATGTAATTGTTGATCGGCATGACACGGGCCGACACCTTGGGCTCCAGCCGGCCGAGATAGCCGTTGCAGGCGAGCACCATGTGGCTGGCGGTCACCTCGCCCGCTTCCGTCTTCACCACAACGCGGGAGGGGCTGGCCGTGTAGCTGGTTACCCTTGTGCGCTCGAAGATCTGCGCCCCGGCGGCCACCGCCGCCGCGCCGATGCCCAGCGCGAAATTCAGCGGATGCAGGTGCCCTGCCCCACGATCGAGGATGCCGCCGTGATAGAGCGGGCTCGCCAGCCGCTGGCGCACGGCATCGCGCCCCAGCACCTCGTTGCCCTCATAGCCGTAGACCTGTTCCAGATGCCTTGCATAGTCCGCATGGTCACGGGCAATGTCAGGGCGGTGGTCCACATAGAGGATGCCCGGCCGGTAGTCGCAGTCAATCGCATGGTCGCGGATCAGGTCCTGCACCACGGCCTTGGATTCCTCGGCCAGATCCCACAGGAGCCGGGCATCGGACTTGCCGAGCATGTCCTCCAGCGTGATCTGGTCGAGCCGCTGGCCCGAACCAACCTGCCCGCCATTGCGCCCCGAAGCGCCCCAGCCGATGCGGTTCGCCTCCAGCACCACCACCGAATGGCCGGACTGCGCCAGCGACAGCGCCGCCGAAAGCCCGGTAAAGCCTGCGCCGATCACCACCACATCGGCCTGAACGGAGCCTTGCAGCACCGGATGACCGCTCCGCCGGCTCGCGGTTGCGGCATACCAGGACGAGGGGTGATGCCCCGGGCGGTCATTCGCGGTCAGAAGATCAAGCTGCGGCAAACTGAAGACCCCGGTTGGCACATCCGCACCCCTCCTGCCCTCGAAGGTGCCATGCAACCGTAAGACAGGCCGAAGCCCTTGTGAAGCTTGCCATTACGGCATGGGAGAAGAAAAAATGCGGGGTTGTCCGCCCTCACTTTCCCAGGCTGGCCAGAAGGGCGCTGATTTCGGCGAGGACTGGACCGGTCGCATCGCCAAGGCTGTTGCCGCGGCAGATGGTAATGCTGAGGGTTTCGGTCAGGCGGCGGCTGGCGAGCGGGCGGAAGACAAGGTTGCCGGCTTCGACATCGGCGCAGACGTCGATCCAGGTGAGAAAGCCGATCCCCTTGCCGCGCCGGAGCATGTTCAGCAGTGCGCCGATGGAATTGCTGTTGAACCTGACGCGCGGATTGACGCGCACGCTCAGGATTTCAGCCAAGAGCCGGGTATGCATGGACAGCGCGGCACTCGGCAGGCACAGCGGCCATTGCAGCGCCTCGGACAGGGAAACCGGCCCCTCCCCTTCCGGGCCGGAGCCGGGGGCATAGACGACGCCCAGATGGTATTCCTCGCTCTGCACCACGGCGAGGCGGGACAGCCGGGGCATGTTGAAGGCGACGATCAGATCCAGATCCAGCGCCTCCGCCCTGTCGATGATGTCCCGTGTCGTGCCGACCGTCAGTTCCAGTTCCACCACACCGAAAACCGCCTCCAGACGGTCCATGAGCGGATGCACGAGTGTGGGAACCAGCCCTTCCATCACCCCCATGCGCAAGCGCAGGTCCATTGCCAGCTTGGTCTGCTGAAGACGCTGGCTGAAGTTGGTGTCCGCCTCCATCCAGCGCAGGGCCTGATTGCGCAATTCCTCGCCTGCGGCCGTGAGCGCAACCCCGCTCGTACTGCGCACCAGCAGCGGCGCGCCATAGCTGCGCTCAAGTATCAGCATCTGCCGGCCCAGCGCGGGAGCTGAAATATTCAGCCGCTCGGCGGCCGCGCGGATGGAATCCGACTGGGACACCACGATGAAGGATCTGATCTCACGCGAGAATGCGGACATGGCGCCTGCCTGACGAGCCCGTGGAAAGTTTTTTGTTCCACGATGCAAAATTCTTTGTTCTTTTTTTAACACCGGTCAAGCCGCTACGCTCCCTCCATCATCAGGAAAAACACGGACGCAAGGCGGATGACAGTGGCTGGCGATGACATTCTTCTGCTGCGGGAAACCATCAGGATCGCGGGCGAGGCGCGCAAGGCCGGCAATCATCCGTTCGGCGCCCTGCTTGCCTCGGCAGATGGCGCGGTGCTGCTGACGAGCGGCAACACCTATCTGGAGGATCGCGGCACCGGCCATGCGGAACTCAATGTCGCCCGCGCTGCCGCCCGGTCCTATGAACCGGAATTCCTGGCCGCCTGCACGCTCTACACCTCGGTGGAACCCTGCAGCATGTGTGCGGGCGGCGTCTACTGGGCGGGCATCGGCCGGCTGGTTTACGGCATGTCGGAAGCCCGGCTTGGCGAACTGACCGGCAGCAACCCGGAGAACCTCACCATGTCGCTGCCCTGCCGCCATGTGCTGGCCGCGGGCCAGAGAACCGTGGCGGTCGAAGGCCCCTTCCCCGAACTCGAAGACGAGATTGCCGAGGCCCACAAAGATTTCTGGTGAAACGGGCTTTGGGCGGCACAGCACCCTCTGAGGAACAGGCAACGCGCGCCAGCCTCCCTGGCGACAGCAAAAGGACGGAACGATGACACAGCGCAAGACAGGACTTTCCCGCCTTTCCATCGCCCGCGGCCTGACGGCCTCCGCCATGCTGACAGGCACCTTCCTCGCCGGCATCAGCCTGTCCGGCGCGGCACTGGCGCTCGACAAGGTGACCTATCAGCTTGACTGGCTGCCGGGCGGCGACAAGGCCCCCATCTACGTCTGCATCCATGAAGGCTTCTGCAAGGACGCAGGTCTGGAAGTCACCCTTGAGCCGGGACGCGGCTCGTCCGAAGCCATCACCAAGCTGGCGACCGGCACCTCCGACATCGGCAGCGCCGGCATCGAAGCGCTGATGGCCGCACGGGCCACGGAAAAGGTGCCCGTGACGGCGGTGATGAACGTCTTCAACACCGGCCCCCATGCCTTCTACACGCTGCAAGGCTCCGGCATCACCTCGATCACGGATGTAAAAGGCAAATCGGTCGCCACTTCGCCCTTCACCTCTTCCAACGTGTTCCTGCCGCTGGTGCTGAAGGAAAACGGCATGTCGGAAGATGATATCACCCTCACCAAGGCCGACCCCGGCGCCCTCGGCCCGCTGCTGATGACCGGACAGGCCGATGCCATCATCGCCTGGCTGACGGATGTGTCACGCTACACCGGACAGGCGAAGGAAGCGGGCAAGGAGCTCGTCATCCTGCCCTGGGCCGATGCCGGGCTTGAGCTTTACTCCGCCTCCCTCGTTGCCTCGGATGCCTTCCTTGCCGAGCGGCCCGATGTGGCGAAGCGGTTCCTGGCAGCCTTCCAGAAGTCGCTGATCTTTGCCCATGACAACCCGGACAAGGCGGCCGAAGCCGTTGCCGCGGTCGTGCCGGAACTGACGGCTGAGGACGTCAAGGGATCCTGGCTCGATGCCTCCAAGCTTGCCTTCAACAGCAACACGGACAAATACGGCCTCGGCGCCTTCGACAAGGACAGGCTTGCCGCCACCTGGAGCCGGGTTGCCGAAGCCCAGGGCCTTGATGCGGCTGCCCTCGATCCGGAAACCATCGTCGACCGCTCCTTCCTGCCGGAGTAACGCCCGTGGCCCTCGTCAAGGACGCCATCTGCTTCGAAAATGCCGGTCAGACCTTTCTGACCGGTTCCGGCCCTCTCGTTGCGCTTGAGGATGTCAACCTCAGGATCGACCAGCACGAGTTCGTCGCCGTTCTTGGCCCCTCGGGCTGCGGCAAGTCCACGCTGCTGCGGCTGACGGCAGGGCTGATGAAGCCCACCGGCGGACGGGTGTCGGTTTTCGGGCTGGAGGTGGCGGGCCCGCGCGAGGACATCGGCATCGTCTTCCAGAATGCGACCTTGCTGCCCTGGGCCAGTGTGGAGGACAACGTCGTCTTTCCGGCCCGGCACATGCGCGGGCGGGTGGATGCGCAGGACCGCGAGCAGGCACGGCACATCATTGCCGCCGTGGGGCTGGCGGGGTTTGAAAAGCGGCTGCCGGGTGAACTCTCCGGCGGCATGCAGCAGCGCGTCGGCATCGCCCGCGCCCTGTTTCTCAATCCGGACATCCTGCTGATGGACGAGCCGTTCTCGGCCCTTGATGCCCTGACGCGCGACGCCATGGGCTACGAGCTGCTGCGCCTGTGGCAGGCAAGCCCGAAGACGGTGCTCTTCATCACCCATTCCATCCCCGAAGCGGTGCTTCTGGCCGACAGGGTGGTCGTGATGAGCCGGCGGCCGGGCCGCATCATCGCGGATCTGCCCGTACCCATGGGCCGCCCGAGAGACGAGAACGCACTCAGGACAGCGGAGATGCAGGACTACATGGCCCATCTGCGCAACTTGCTGATCCACCGGGAGGCCGCCTGACATGCGCGCAGAAACGACAAGCGTCGCAGGCAATGCGCCCGCTGCCCGCCATGGGGCGCAGCAAGCCCCACAAGGCCTGCACCTGCGCGAGCGGCTTGTGCGGATGCCTTTCGTGCTGCCGCTGCTCACCTTTGCCGCCCTGCTGGCCTTGTGGGAGGCAGGCACCTGGCTCTTTGCCGTGCCGAGCTACATCCTGCCTGCCCCCAGCCGCATTCTCGGCGGCTTTGCCGCGCTCGACATGAGCCGCTGGGTCACGCATGTCTGGGCCACCTTGCGGGTCGCCCTGCTGGGCTATGCAGCGGCAATCCTGATTTCGCTTCCCATCGCCATCAGCCTGTCCCGCTCCCCCCTTGCCTCCCGCGCTCTTTATCCGCTGCTGGTGGTCATCCAGTCCGTGCCGGTCGTGGCGGTGGCGCCGATCATCATCGTCGTGCTGGGCACGGGTGATGCGCCGCGTGTAGTCATCACCTTCATGATTTCCTTCTTTCCGCTGGTCGTGTCGATGACCACCGGTCTGATGGCAACGCCGCCGGAACTGATCGAGCTGTCGCGCAGCCTGCGGGCGCCCCGGCACCGGGAAATCCTGCAGATCCGCATGCCCTATGCCACGCCGCACATCTTCTCGGGGCTGAAGATCTCCATCACCCTGGCCGTCATCGGCGCCGTCGTCGGTGAATTCGTCGCCGCCGAACAGGGCCTCGGCTTCTTCATCCAGTTTTCCACCTCGATGTTCAGGCTGCCGCAGGCATGGGCCGGTCTGATGGTTCTGGTTGCCATGTCGCTGCTTCTGTTTCAGGCGGTCAGCCTGATCCAGCGGCTGTTCTTCCCCTGGTCCATGGCAAAGGCAGACAGATGAGCCTGCTGATCACCAACATCACCCATGGCTGGACTGGCGATGCCGCCGGCACCCGTTTCTCCGGTGCCATCCGTATCGAAGGCCAGAAGATTGCCGCCATCGGCGATCTTGCCCCGCTGCCAGACGAAGAGGTGATTGATGCCAGCGGCTGCGTGGTAACGCCCGGCCTCGTCAACACCCATCACCACCTGTTCCAGTCCGTCATGAAGGGCGTGCCCGCCGGCATGAACGTGCCGCTGGACGACTGGCTGGCGCAGGTGCCCTACCGGCTCTGGCCGCTGCTGGATGAAGACACTTTCCGGATCTCGGTGCGCATCGGCCTTGCCGAACTGGCGCTCAGCGGCGCCACCACCGTCTGCGACCATCACTACATCTTTTCCAGCCAGTATGACTACGATCCGGCAGCCGTCCTCTTCGAGGAAGCGGCAAGGCTGGGACTGCGCTTCGTTCTGGCACGCGGCGGCATGACGCGCGGGCGCAGCTTCACCGATCCGGACACGCCGCCTGCGCCGATGGAAACCCTCACCGGATTTCTCGACGGCATCAGCCGGGCCGCCAGCCTGTGGCATGATCCATCAGACATGGCGATGACACGGGTTGCCTGCGCCCCGGCAACACCGAACTTCAACTTCGATGCGCAGGCCCTGCCGGAGATCGCCCGGGAAGCGCGGCGCCTTGGCCTGAGGCTGCATGCGCATCTGTCGGAAAACGAGGCCTATGCCCGCCAGACATTGCGGGACTTCGGGCTGAGGCCCGTGCCCTGGCTCGCCCAGAAGGACTGGCTGGGCGAAGATGTCTGGTTTGCCCATCTCGTTGATCTCAGCCCTTATGAAGTGTCGCTTCTGGCCGAAACCGGAACGGCCATGGCCCATTGCCCGCAGGCCAATGCAAGGCTCGGCTCCGGCATCGCCCCGGCAGCGGCCCTTCACGCCGCAGGTGGCACCGTCTCACTGGCCGTGGACGGAGCCGGCGCCAACGAGGCCGCCGGTATGGGCATGGCCATGTACACGGCCTTCGCGCTGCACCGGGCCGCCCATGGCGTAGAGGCCCTGCGGCCGGAGGCCGTGCTGCACTGGGCGACGCAGGGCGGCGCCCGCACGCTCGGCCTTGGCGGCACCGGCCTGCTGGCCCCGGGCATGGCGGCGGACATCACCCTGTTCGATCTCGGAAGCCCTGCCTGTTTCGGCCTGCATGATCCGGCCCTTGCCCCCATGATCTGCGGCCCCTTGCAGGTGCGCCACAGCCTTGTTGCCGGCAGGCCGGTGGTGCAGGACGGGCGCCTGCCCGGCCTCAGCCTTCCGGATCTTGGCCTCGCCGCAGCGGAGGCAACCGCCCGGCTTGCCAATCAGAAGGAGATTCTACCTGCCTGATCCTCTCCCGCAAGGGAAGGATCAGGATTACCCCGGAGTAGAAGCTGTCAACGCCATCCCGGCGTGGGTCATTGCTCCTCAATCTCAAAGGAGACTACAGCATGACAACGGCACAAACCTACGGCCTTGCCGAACTGAACAAGGAAACCGGTTTCGGCGGCTATGGCGAGGAAGTGGAGCGCGACATTCCCCGCGTGGACATGTCGGACTACTTCACCCGCCAGGACGAGATCTCCGATGCCCTGTGGGATGCAGCCACCGGCATCGGCTTCTTCCAACTCACCGGACACGGCATTCCGCAGGCCCTCATTGACGAAGCTTTCGCTCTGTCCGAGGCCTTTTTCGATCTGCCGGCAGAGGTGAAGGGGAAATACCCGCTGCGGCCCGGCACCAATTCGGGCTGGGAATACAAGGCTCAGGTGCGCCCCTCCACCGGCACTCCGGACCACAAGGAAAGCTACCAGATCACCCTGCCGCGCATGCGCGATCTCTGGCCCACCGGGGAGGAACTGAACGGCTTCAAGGAAATCATGCTCGCCTTCGAGCGCCACAACTGGTCGCTGGCCATGAAGGTGCTGGACTGTTTCGCAGGCCGCCTGAACTTCCGCCCCGGCTTCTTCACGGATGGCCATGATCCGGACCGGGCCGAATACCAGTCCACCCTGCGCCTCATCCACTATCTCGGCATGGAAGACGCCAAGCCGGAGGACTTCAAGTTCTGGCGGGCGGGCGCCCATACGGACTTCGACTGCCTCACCCTGCTGCACCAGAAGGCCGGTCAGGGCGGCCTGCAGGTCTGCCCCGGCAAGGACAGCATGGGCCGCGCCATCGCCTGGACCGATGTGCCGCCGCTGGAAGGCGTGATCACCTGCAACATCGGCGACATGCTGATGCGCTGGTCGGACGACAAGCTCCTGTCCAACCTGCACCGGGTGCGCATGCCCAAGCCCGGCGAATATCTCGGCCCGCGCTACTCCATGGCCTATTTCGCACAGGCCAACATGGACACCGTGCTGGCCGGGCCGGAAGGCAAATACGAGCCCATGACCGCCCACGACTACATCCAGATGCGTCTCGGAGCGAACTTCGGCAAGAAGTGACGCGGGGCCTCCGATACCCGCGCATCAAGCCTTCAAACACGCAAGCACGGCAAGGGCCTGAGCCGGTCAGAAAGATCTGACCGGCATTTATACAAAGGCGCCGAGATGCTGACGCATCACGCCTTGAAAATGCTCAAGCGCCGCACGGGCTTGACCGGCTCTCGATGAGTCAAGCTCATCGAGAGTTGATCTTACAAGGCAACCGAGGCGCCGCCCGTTCCATGGCGGGCGACAACATTCTGACAGACAAGGTGGGAGCCAAATTTGATATCCAGCGCCCCGGCAAGGCCCGAGCGCAGTTCCTCCATCGTGACAAGTGTGTTCGACTCGACCTCGCCGTCGATGCAGGTGGGTGTCCAGCCGCGCGGCAGAAAGAGATCGTAGACGGACAGAAGCTCCTGATGAAAGCCCTGGGCGCTGACATAGCAGACCGGCTCATCGCTGATATGGCGGGCATGTTTCATCAATTCAGCCTCTATGCCAGCCTCTTCCCACGCTTCCTTGACGGCGGTTGTGGCTGCATCGAGATCGTGGGGCTGACCTCCGGCGACCAGGGTATCGAAATAGCCAGGAAAGGCGGTGGAATGGGCCGCCCGAAGCGAAAGCCAGATTTCCGGAGCTTGATCGGCTCCGGTGCTGACCAGACCATTGACATGCACCTTCGTCGCCCAGAGGCCCAGAATCCGCATGGCGCTTCTGTCGATGATGGCGATGGGCTCTGCATCGAAGCGATGGCGCACCGGCATCATCTCGCCGCGTCTCGGCCCGATCAGCCCGGCCTCGAGCAGCAGCAGGCGTGCCCGTTCCAGCCGTTCGGTGAGATCGCCATCATGCGGCATCGATAGCACCGCGCCGTCTGTCATCATCAACCCGCCATCCATCAGCACCCGCGCGCAGCGGCTGGGAAGGAAACCGAGCGGCGCGGCATGGCCGGCGAGGAAAAACGGGCGGAATGCAACAGGCCAATGGCCCTGTCTGAATTCGTCTTTATGCGTCATGCGGGAAACACCACCACTGCGTCTGGTCTGAAGGAAATCCGGGCCGTATCGCCGACGGCAAGTCTTGCCGGCGACATCAGGGAAAGGCTGCCGCCGACCACATCAAGAACGGTCCGCCACAGGCGGCCCTCGTAAAGGCAGTGGGTCACAGTGCCGGCCAGCGTATTGGTATCGGGTTTCTCCCAGCCATCGCCCATATCTATGCTGGCAGGATGCAGCATCACGGTAACGGCGCCGCGATAGGCGGGGTCGATGCCGGCCGGTTGCGGAACGGTGATGCGCTGATCGCCCACCAGCACACTCCACCTGCCCTCCGGGTCCGCCTCAATCACCTTGCCTTCCATGCGGGTCTCGAAGCCTGCGAGCGTGGCAATCCATCGGGAGCGCGGCGCGGCAAACAGGGTTTCCGGCGAGCCAACCTGTTCGATCTCTCCGCTTTTCATCACCACCAGCATGTCGGCAAAGGAACACGCCTCGAGCGGGTCATGCGTAACATAGAGCACCGTCTTGCCCACCCGCTTGAACAACTCACTAAATTCCTTGCGCATTTCCAGCCGCAATTGCACATCGAGGTTGGAAAGCGGTTCGTCCAGAAGCAGCAGATCCGGATCGGTCGCCAGCGCCCGGGCAATGGCGACCCGCTGTTGCTGTCCCCCGGAAATCTGGGAGGGCAACCGGCCTGCCAGCGGTGCAATCTGCATCAGGTCGAGCAGGCTTTTCACCCGGGCGTCACGTTCAGCGGCGCCAAGCTTCTTCAAGCCGTAGCCAATGATCCTTTCCACCGTCATATGCGGCCACAGGGCATAGTCCTGAAACACCATGTTGAGCCCGCGCTTGTGGGCTTCCAGCGCCCAGCCGGCCGAGGAGATCACGGTTCCGCGAAGCCGCACCTGTCCGTCGTCGGGCCGGTCCAGACCCGCAACGAGACGCAGCAGGGTGGACTTGCCGCAGCCGGAGGGGCCGACCAGACAGGCGACCTTGCCAGTGGGGACTTCCAGCGAAACACGGTTCAGCACGGTCTGCCGGCCAAAGCGACGGACCACATTGTCGATACCGAGCATGGGTGAAACCTTTCAGGTCCGCTCCACCGGGGCAACCAGACGGCGGATCGCGACGGTAGAAAGAAGGTTGACGATGACGATGATCAAAATTGTTGCGGTGCCAGCGACAAGGGTGGCGGCCGTCGCGGCGCCGAACTGGCTCTGCTCGAAGGCGCGATTGACATAGACCGGCAAGACATTCAGCCGGGGCGGCCGCAAGATCGAGTTGATGGCGAGGTCGAAGATCGCCGAGCCGAAAGCGGTCAGCGTGGCCGAAACGAGGGCTGCGGCAACCAGCGGCACGGCGATGGTAACGATCCGCCGGGTGAGCCCCGCTCCCTGCAGGGCGGCAGCCGACAGCATGCTGACTGGCACCTGCGCCATGGCACCCAAAAGCACCCGGATCGCAATCGGCACGGCACCCGCAATGCCGGCCAGCACCAGGATGGACTGGGTGCCATAGAGCGATATGCCCAGCCGGTCGAACAGGGGAGAATTCCACATGAAGATATAGCCAATGCCGAGAACGACTCCCGGAACGGCAAGACTCAGCGTGCAGGTCACGTCGATAAGCCGGTTCAGACGAAAATCGGAGAAGGTCAGTACATAGGCCGCAGCAGCCGACAGGAGGCCGCTGCCCAGGGCCGCTGCCGCGGCAATGCCCAGCGAGGTGCGCAGGGCGCTGACGAAGGCACCGCCGGTGTCGAGCACATAGGCGTAATTCGCAAGCGTCAGGTTGGCAAAGGAGAAGCCGGCCGAAATCCGGTCCGTGAAGGATACCAGCACGCTGGAACCGATCGGGATGATGATCGCAACAGTCAACGCCAGCAGGACGAGGCCATTTGCTATCAGGCCAAAGCGTGGGCCATTGGCCTGGCGCATGCGGGCCCGGCCGCTGAGAAAATCGAAGCGGCGGTTTCGCAGGATGGCGAAATAGACAAGCACCGCCGCCAGCATGATGATGGTGACATAGAAGGCCAGAACTCCCGCTAGGTCGAAGCGGATCGGCGACTGGTTAATCGCGACATAGATCGCATAGGTGAGGGTCGGAAAGCGGTAGGTGGTCGCCAGCGCCGCCGGCAGGCCGAAATCGCCCAGCACATCGATGAAGATCAGCACGGCGCCCGAAAGCACAGCGGGCAGCAGCATGGGAACCCGCACCGTGGCCAGCACGCGCAGCGGCGACGCACCGCAGAGCCGCGCGGCATGGGCATAGTCGTCCATGTCCCAGCGCATCGCCGCTGATACGGTGATGTAGGCGAAGGGAAAGGCCTTCAGGCTCATGATCACGGCAAGCCCCCACGGGTTGAAAACCATGTCGGGCACGAACGTCAGGCCGAACCACTGGTTGGCAAGGCCGCCACGGCTGGCAAACAGGATCCAGCCCTGGGCGAGAATGAAGGAGGGCAGAATGATGATCGCCCAGGCCGCGATATCCAGCGCCGGGCCCAGCACCATCCGCGAGGAATGCCGTAAGATGGCAAGTCCGGTGCCGGTAAGGCCGCCGATCACCGCCGCGGTGCCGGCCAGAAACAGGGAGTTCATAAGGGACCGCTGCCACAGCGGCCGCTCGAATACTTCCAAAAGGCCCGAAACACCGATGGCCCTGACCTGCCCGGAAAACAGGCCGGGCACGAAGGCCTGGACGATGACGGTCGCCATCGGTGCGAGCACGAGGATAACAAGCGCGGCAACGACGCAAAGCCCCAGCCAGTCCTCGGATCGCAGGAGGGCTCGTCGTGTGCGGACACCGGTTGCATTGGGAGGGATCGCGGTCAGTTCGCGCATAGCATACTCACGGGATATCCTGGAAGGGAAACCACCCCGGAGCACAAAGCTCGGGGGTGGCGGGACAATCCTTATTGGAGCGCGCGGTCGGCGAACCAGGTCTTGATCTCGGCCTCATTGGCCACAGAGAAGTCATCCGGTGCGACCCGGTAGACGGCACCTTCGGCCGGTCCGTCGGCACGGCGGGTGGCGCCTTCTACGGTCGGTTCGAACAGGCCGTCGGCGGCGGCAGCTTGCGACAGATAAGTCTGCGTTTCGGGCTTGAGCAGCCATTCTACGAATGTACGGGCCGCTTCAGACCGCTTCGTCGAGGCCTGGATACCAACGCCGCGCACGACGCCAGGCGCCCCCTCTTCCGGCCAGACCACTTCGACAGGCGCCTCGCCCGCAGCTTTCAGCGAATAGGCGACCTGTGAAGTGATCAGCGCGAGATCGAGTTCACCCGACACGATGGCGCGGCCGACCGGGCCATTGGTCCGGAACACGCGCATGCCGTTGTCAAACAGGCTGGTGAAATAGGCCTCGGCATTGTCCTTGCCGAGCGAATGGAAGAATTCCGCAACACAAGGATAGGCCGGTGCGGCAATCGCCGGATCGGCCATACCGAACTTGCCGTTGAAGCGGCTATCGGCCAGATCGGAGAATTTTGCCGGCGGGTTGCCGATCCTGTCGGTGCGATACAGCATGACGCAGGAGGCAGCCATGCCGATCGGGAACCATGAGCGGTTTTCCGGCAGATAGGTGCGCCCCGTCTCGTTGAGATTGCCGATATTGGCCGGCTCGACGCCGCGCAGCAGCTGGTTCTGGCCGTCCAGCATCTTGAAGCTGTAGGAACCGTTGAAGATCAGCACATCCCATTGGGGATTGGCCGCTTCGGCTGCGATACGGGCGAGGATCTCACCGCCGCTCATCTGTACCACATCGATCTGGCGGCCGGTATCGGCCTCGAACCGTTCGGTAATCACGCCTTCGAAATCATTGGTGTAAAGCACCAGCGGGCCCGGTGCGTCCTCGGCAGCGGCAGGCAGGGAAATGGCGGTAGTAACTGTCATGGCAGCTACGCCGAAGGCTTTCAGAAAGGGTCTCATCGCAATCTCACTCTCAGCCAGGGTCAGGGTTGCCACACCGCTCTCGTCGGCGCGCAGACCCTCGCTAGGGGAGGCAGATGACAGTTCCATGAAATGAACCCGGCCCGGTTTCAGCACGCCCCATCCCGGATTTGGAACAGGCTGATTTCCCTGGAGAATCACGGTTTTGACATAGGCACCGAGTTCGTCGGCAACGCGCCGCAACGTCGTGTTCATCAGGCGCCGCGGAGGGCTGAGAAGCGTCATGGTGAGCGCTGGCCCGATCCAACCGGGCACCACCGGCACAAGCAGACCCTCCATAACGGACTTTCTCACGGCAAATTCCGGCAGAAGCACAAGCCCTGCGCCGGACAGCGCGAGCGACAGCAGGACCTCCACGTTGGTGGTGGTGAGCCTTGGGGTGCAGGACAGGACTTCGGCCTCTCCAGCTTCGGACTGAAAGCTCCAGCTGGCCGTGCCGGCATCCAGGCCGTGAACGAAGACATCCGGGAAATCGAGAGAGGCAGGTCCCGGCGCCCCGGCTACACGCGCCGCAACGTCAGGGCTCGCGACCAGAAGCAAAGGATTGCGGCAGATGCGCCGCTGAATCAGGGGCGAGTCTCGCAGTGGCCAGTGATGCGCGTAGAGATAGAGATCGGACGTATCGCTGGTCTGGTCCAACACCCGGTCCGCCACGTCCACGACAAGATCAAGACCGGGATGGGCCTGCGTCATCGCCGCGATATACAGGCCGAGCGATGATGCCAGCAGAGGCGAGACATTGATGGAGACGCGGCCGGAAATCGCATCTGTGGAGCGCATGAGCCGGTCTTCCGCATGCTGCGCGGCCTCCACCATGGCAAGACCAAGCCTGTAGGCTTCCTCCCCGGCAGCCGTCAGCCTGAACTCGTCGCCGCTTCGGATGACAAGCCGCGCCTTCAACTGCTCCTCAAGGGCCGCCAGCCGGCGGCTCATCGTCGATTTTGGCAATTGCAGCGCGCGGCCCGCTCTCAGAATGCCCTGGTGTTCGACGATGTGCACGAAAAGACGCAGGTCGTTGAGATCCAACATGGTCGGCTCCTCTGACCAGATCCGGCGTCCTGTGCACGCCAGATATACCTAAGCTGTCCGCCAAGCGCAGACCGGCTGCAGGACTGCTAGCGGAGTTAGGTGACAAATTTGTAACAGCTTCGCTGGCGTTCCCGCCAGCAACACGCCGGGACAGGATCAACGCATCCCGGATATCATCCGCGATCGCCTTTGACCGCAAGGATCGTGCTTCTCATCAACGAGTGCATCCATCTGCCGGCACTCAGGCCGGAGGTAGAAGCTCTCACGGAAGAAGGGATTGCCGTCCTTGCCATATGCCCCAGCTATGCGACCGTTGCCCCTGCAGGTGGCCGGAGCCCACTGCTTGGTACCAACCCGTTCGCATTCGGATGGCCGCGCAAGGGCGCCAACCCTTGCATCTTCGATTTCGCCACCTCCGTTGCCACCCGCGGCGGGATCGAACTGTATCGCCGGGCCGGCAAGCTGCTGCCGCGAGGTTAGGCCATCGACACGAACGGCACCCCGGCGACCGGCCCCGGAGCGGCACAGGCAGGTGCGATGCTGTCCTCGAAGGTGCCATGCAACCGTAAGACAGGCCGAAGCCCTTGTGAAGCTTGCCATTAAGGCATGGGAGAAGAAAAACTGCGGAGCCATCGTCCGCAGACCGAAGGAAGGGCATCGGTTGGCGAACGTGGCGGGCCTCACCCGGGTGAAGCAGCATGGGCCGCACCATCGCCTGGACCGATGTGTCGCCGCTGGAAGGCGTGATCACCTGCAACATCGGCGACATGCTGATGCGCTGGTCAGACGACAAGCTCCTATCCAACCTGCACCGGGTGCGCATGCCCAAGCCCGGCGAATACCTCGGGCCGCGCTACTCCATGGCCCATTTCGCACAGGCCAACATGGATACCGTGCTGGCCGGGCCCGAAGGCAAATACGAGCCGATGATCGCCCACGACTACATCCAGATGCGCCTGGGAGCGAACTTCGGCAAAAAGTGACGCGGGGAGCTTGCGCCTTGAGCCCTGAACTGCAAGGGCTTATGCCAATTCTCGGTGGGCCAGCCTCATCGAGAATTGGTTTCTGATGGAAAATGATGGGCTAGAAGTCAAACGACAAGTGTATGATCCATGCTGGAATACAATCAATGGAGACCCGTTTGACCGAACTGCCACAACCGTCCAAGTCCGCCAGAGATATATACGAAATTTCCGCTGCGGTTGTTACCACGCTTGTGCCACCGCTGGCAGCCTTCAAGGCTGGCGCAGATATCTTGATAAGAAAGCGACTGGAGGCCGGACAGGCACTTTTACTGGAAGAGATCAGAAGCAGCGGGGTAGACGCCTTATCCAATGAGAAGTGGGACTATTATTTGCCAGCGGCATACCGTTTCTTCGAGCAGGTGCGCCTTGGTGAATATGAACACAATCTATCCGTCTTGGCCAAACTTATAGCAGGCGATCTGCGGGCAACAGACCCCCTCCCTGATATTGGCAAGATTGGGCGAGCAGCATCAAAGCTTGAGATGTTACCAAAGGAAGTATTGATCGCCCTCTCACGCTGCGAGCGAGCATTCGAAATCTACGAGACTACAGATGAATGCGATGGATATTGGATCTGTATCGACGCACCCGAACTTATCGCCAGCTTCGCAGAAGTCGGTGTAGATGTGAAGGCAATCCAATGTCAAGAATGGCTCCATGAGCTGGGTTGCCGCGGCATTCTCACGTCATCCGATAGGCCGAGCCGAATTGGCGGCACATTTTATTATCGCAGTTCAGTGTATCGAGAGATCATTCAGGGTGCAAAGGATCTAGGTGTTTAGGTGCCCGCTCCACATGGGCATTCTTCGGCACAAAACCAACCCCAAACCCAAACAGCCGCCCGATCTTTTCCAGCGTCTCCAGCGTCGGGTTTGCTGTGCCAGCTTCTATTTCAGCGATCTGGCGTCTGGTCAAACCCAGTGTCTTGGCGAACTCCTCTTGAGTAAAACCAAAGCCCTTGCGGATTTCGGCCACAGCGCCGGGCAGCCTCAACTCCCCGGTTCGGGCACGCTCCGCCAGCGTTCTGCGGTTTTCGAGGATCTCCTCTTTCGTTGGCTTTTTCCATCGAGCCATCTAGCGGTCCTTCGCCATCATTGAGACGCCGCCAGAACGCTATCTGCTATCTCGATACAGCGCCCCATCGCACGATCCAGAATGTCCGGAGGCGTGCTCATATCCTTCGCCATCGCCGGGACCTGGCGCAGGTGTTCGGCAAACATGGCAAGCGTAGCTGCGAGTGCTCTGTGCTCTGCAGGATCAGGCATCAGTTCGCCGCAGATGTGCTTCCAATCAGGAAGATGGTCGCGGCCACTGTCACGCATCACCCCCCATCGGGTGGAGCGAACGATCCCCTCCTTGGCGAGCCGCATCGGCGCGAAATCAAAGAGCGGAGACAGGCGGATCGTGCCGTCCGGGTGCTTGCTGAGAGCCGAATTCCGGCCGTGATTGTCGGGATTGCCGAGCGCCAGATTGGCGATATCGCGCTTCAGGTATTCGACAATGTCCGCAAAGGGATCGGCCGAATATTGGCGCAAGACGCCGATATAGGCCTCATGGGTGCCGACATGGCCGAAATCGGCAACGCCGATCGCGGACACCAGGCTTTCCTGGCCCAGCCGCACGGTTCCGCCGCCTTCTTTCGTCTTCCGGTCGAAACGGGGAATGATCAGGACACCTTCAGAATAGGTCGAAGGTTCGCTGACATTCAGGCCGATCGCTTGCGCGATCCGCGAATAGAGGGCTTCCCCCTCGAGGATCAGGCGGTCCGAAGGCTCGTTGCTGCGGACCAGCTTGACGATGACATGGCGCACGGCCTCATCATCGGTCACGAAGCTGTCGGGATAGTAGAGGCCATCATTCGCCTGCGTCATTGCAACCTTCGGCCATTCGCCTTGCAGGCCGCTAGAGCCAGAGGCGAGCATCCCAAAGCGGTCGGCGGCTTCCATGAACCGATCCGAGCGATCAAGGATTTCTGCCTCTGTCACCCCTTGGCGCTCGACACCACGCAGGCGTTCCGCTTCGGCGTCCGCCGCTTCCCTGATGCGGATGTTGCCGATGCCGCCCGTTGCCGATCGCAGCAGCAGGGGCAGATCGGAAGCGCGCGCGCCCTCCGCAAGGCCGAGGTGCCCAGCAAGCTGTCGCCTTGCATGCCCTTGGGGCATAAGATCCAGGAGGAAGGGCGGCCAGCTTCGGCTATACCGGTTTTCGAGATCGACAGGATAACGGACCGACAAGGCGCGATGATCCCG
Source organism: Pannonibacter sp. I15F10I1 (assembly GCF_900185665.1). Classification (NCBI taxonomy): domain Bacteria; kingdom Pseudomonadati; phylum Pseudomonadota; class Alphaproteobacteria; order Hyphomicrobiales; family Stappiaceae; genus Pannonibacter; species Pannonibacter sp. I15F10I1. Next base: position 59,243 of record NZ_FYAN01000008.1, on the reverse strand, counting down.
GACCGTCTTTCCGGCTGCGAACTCCGCCGACGCCACACTAACGAAATAGTCGAGATCGTAATCGGCGATCGACGCCCCCAGGAAGCCGGCCGCGCCGTCCTTCAGTTCCAGGGTCGCGGCGTAATGCCACTCGCCATCAAAATGGGTTTGGAGCGTCAGGCGCATTATTGGACCCTTTCAATGGTTCAAATAATGCATTTTGGGTATTTATTCAACCCATCATATTGGGTTGAATAACTGATGTTTGGCATACCAGCCGCCGAACCGGTCTTGAAAGATCTTGTGCCGGCCACCGCTGTCGGCAGGCGGCCAGCGCAGATAGAAAACGCCGCATCGCGACTTCATGAGATAGGCCGGATTGAACAAACCAATGTTCCCCTTGGATGTCTCCCCAAGAAAAACCGGCTTCTAACTAATTGATTTTAAACGAAATGGTGGGCCTGGAGGGACTCGAACCCCCAACCAATCCGTTATGAGCGGACGGCTCTAACCATTGAGCTACAGGCCCTTGCCCGTGGTGCGGGCTGGAGTGTGGTATACCAGTGCGGGCGCGGGCTGCAAGTGTCTTGCGAGCGGAATATACGCATGTTTCCGCCGGAAATACCCGGCCGCAGTGCTCCGGCAAGTGCACAGCCCCGTAACGGCATGCCTTGTGCCTGCCTTATTTCCGGGCAAATGTCGGCTTGCCTTTTGGTTCTCAAGGGATTTTTTCATCCATGACCTTGCATTCGCGCCCCCTCCGCTCCGCGCTGTCCCGCCAGCTCGCCTTCTCCCGTGCTGCCGCGCTGGCGCTTGTCCTGCCGCTGGGCCTTGCAGCCGTCAGCACTGCGCTCACTCCGGCCTTTGCCCAGGAAGCTGCGGTGAAGAACGAGCGTTTCATCACCGTGCAGGGCAGCGGTTCCGTCAGCGCCGTGCCGGACAAGGCCACCCTTTCGGGCGGTGTGACCACCGATGCCGAAACGGCGGCCGATGCGCTGGCCAGCAACTCCAAAGCACTCAACGCGGTGCTGACAGCGCTGAAGGATGCGGGCGTCGAGGCCAAGGACATCCAGACCAGCAACTTCTCGGTCCAGCCCCGCTATGGCGACTACACCAAGTCCGGCCCCTCCGGCATGCCGAAGATCGAGGGCTATCAGGTGTCCAACACGGTCAGCGTGCGGGTGAATGACCTGGAACGCCTCGGGCCGCTGCTCGACACCATGGTCACCTCCGGCGCCAACACCATCAATGGCATCAATTTCGAGGTCACCGGCGCCAATGAAAAGCGCGATGCGGCCCGTGAAGCGGCCGTGACGGATGCCCGCCGCAAGGCCGAGCTCTTTGCCAAGGCCTCCGGAGCCAAGCTGGGCCGGGTGATGTCCATGTCCGAAGGCGGCGACGGCGGTGTGCGCCCGATGTACCGCATGGCCACCATGGCGATGGAAGCGGCCCCGGCTCCGGCGCCTGTCATGGCGGGCGAGGAAACGCTCTATGCGAGTGTCACCATCGTTTACGAGCTGGTGGACTGAAAGACGGTGAGGCTCCGGTCACGGCCGGAGCCTCAAATTGCAGATAAGCCTGCAACCTCTCCATCGTCATCCTCGGCCTTGTGCCGAGGATCCAATCAAATCAATGGCTTTCAGATGGCCGGGACAAGCCCGGCCATGACGAAGGAGACGAAAGTGCAGTTTGTCACCGGCCTTGAGGCTCCGCTCATAGCCGGGCCTCAAGGCAGATTGTGTCAGATGCGCAAGCCTCGAGACCTGAACACAGCTTCAACGCTCTGCAAATGAGTAGGCCCCGGATCTCCGCTTTGCTTCGTCCGGGGTGACGCCGAGTGTGGAGCGCGGCTCTATCATAGCCCGCCAACCGGCCCGTCGTCTTCAGGCGGAGCAAACCCCGCTCACAGGTACCGCAGCCACACCTGCATCGGCTTTTCGGTTTCTTCCGTGTCGCCCATGTCCTTCCAGGGGAAATAGACGGTGGCGCCTTCCAGAGGCTTGTAGCCGCGTTTGGTCCAGAAGCCGTCGAGCGGGCGGTAGTCCGCCGGGCGGGCCGGATGATCTGCCGGGCGCACCACGGTGCAGAAACTCGCCTTGGCAAAGCCGAGCTTGCGGGCATGGGCCTCGCGCTCGTCGAAGAAGCGGTGGCCGATGCCCTGGCCCCGGTACTGCGGCAAGAGGACGGATTCGGCCAGATAGAAGATTTCCTTGAGGTTCAGCCCCCGGTCCTCGAAAGGCTGGCGGAACTGGATCACTTCCTGCGCCAGCGGTTCGCCCGTCGCCGCGCCGATGATGCGGTCTCCGTCGAAGGCGGCAACAATCAGGGCGCCGGGCGTGCCGGCATAGCGGCTGATGTAACTGCGTTCATAGTCCATGGACCCGTCGTAGAGGTAGGGCCAGTCGCGGAACACTTCGATGCGAAGCCGCGCCAGATCGTCCAATGCGTCCTGAAGTTCTCCTCCAGTCAGGCTCTTCACGGTGACCGGCATTTTCTCTCCCATATGATTTATGTCTGTTCTTGTGGCCACACGATGCGGGCGCGGACGGCAAAATCAAGCCCCCGCCCGCATGAAATCTGCTTTGCAGAGCTGCCATGCGGCCGGTGCAGGGCTTTCCTCACCTAGAACCCCGCCCGGCCCAGATAAGCCCGGTCCGGACAAGCAGCTTCAGTCGCGCGCTTCCAGCCAGATGCGCGCCGTATCCACATCCCCCGCAATCAGCCCATCGGCGATCTTCTGCCCCACGACGGCGCCGAACTTGTAGCCATGGCCGGAGCAGGCCGAAACGATGACGGCCCGCCCCTCCTCCCGGGCATAGAAGTGGTTGTCCGCCGTAAAAGTATAGGCACAGGTCACCACATCCGTGACCCTGTAGTCCCCGATGCGGCCGAAGGGCGGGGAGAAGTGATTGCGCAGCCGCTCGCCCTCGCCCGGCACGATGCCCCGGTTCTGGTCCGCATCCGCGTTCTTCACCTTGTGGATACCCGCGCCAAACTTCAGCCCCGTACCCGGCACCGGCGGCAGCACATAGCCATCCACCTTGCCGCCCACATCGAGAATAACCGGCGCAGCCTCCCATGATGCCTTCAGGTCCGCAGGCGGCTCCAGATAGACCACCGCCGTGCGGTAAGGCGTGAGATCGGAGCCCAGTTCCGGCGCCAGCTTCAGCACCCAGGCTCCGGCACTGATGACCACCCGGTCGCCCGTCAGGTCTTCGCCGCTTTCCAGCGTGACGCGCCCTGCGGCCCGGTCAACGGCCACAACCTTCGTGTTTTCCAGCAGTCTTGCGCCCTTTGCCAGAAGGAAGGCGCGCATGTCTGCGGCGATCCTCTGGCACAGCAGCACGCCGCCTTCCGGATGCACGGCCACGAAGCGCAGCCCCTCGGGCGACAGGAAGGGATAGCGGGCGCAAGCCTCGGCAGGGCTCATCTGGTCGAGGCTGTAACCGGCCTCCACCATGCCGCGCCAGTAGTCTTCGCCCTCATCGCCCTCTTCCTGCGAGATGACCATGAAGCCGGTGTCCACGAGATGACGGGCGCCGAAGTCGTCCCACATCTCGTCCCAGGCGGCATAGGCATCGCTGATGCGGCGCTGATAGCCGCCCTGCCCGCCATAGGCGCGGCGGATGATGCGGTGCTGGTCACCGGAGGCAGACAGCGGATTGGGGATGGGCCCCTGCTCGATCAGCGTCACCTCCACTCCGCGCTTGATCAGCGCCCAGGCGGTGGAAAGACCGGTGACACCGGCGCCAACGATGATGACATGCATGGTCCCGCTCTCCTGCGGGCCCCTGCCCGCACGTCTGTGTGTGGGATGAGGCTCCGGCGCGGATCAGGCGCCGACCTGGGCGATCCAGTCTTCCAGATTGTAATAGGTGGTGATGCGGGCGATCTTGCCGCCCTTCACATCGAAGAAGGTGCCGGCCGGCAGGCGGTAGGTCTGTCCGGCAGCTTCCGGCAGGCCCTCATCGGTGCTGAGATAGGTGCCGTTGACGATGAACTCGGCCGCGGCACGCGTGCCGTCCTCACTGGCGAAGATGACGATGTCCGTCAACTCTTCCCGGTAGCAGCGGGTCATGTGGGCGTTGAACTCGGCGAAGAGCTTCTTGCCCGTGCGGCGGGAGCCCTGATTGACGTCATGGGCCACATCCTCGCTCACCATATCCAGCATGGCGTCCGTCTCCCCCCGGTTGAAGGCGGCATAATAGGCGTTGATCAGGGCTTCGGTCTGGAGGCGGGCAGAGGTCATGGCAAAACTCACGAGGACAGGATTCGACTGACGCATCTGAGCGCATCGGCCGGAGTTGCGCAAGATGGGGGCAAACGCAAACGCCGCAGCGCGGGGCTGCGGCGTTGCCGAATGCCGTTTGCGTGAGAGGCTCAGCGCGCGCCGCGCATGGCGTCGATGCTCCAGCGCCCGCCACCGGCCGCAGCCAGATAGAGGAAGACGAAGCAGTAAAGCGCGGCGAGTTCACCGCCATTGACGATCGGATAAAAGCCCTTGGGATGATGCACGAGGAAATAGGCCACCGCCATGGTGCCGGAGGCAAGGAAGGCAACCGGGCGGGTGAAGAGGCCGAGCACCAGCAAGGCGCCGCCCACCAGTTCGATCACGCCGGCCATGCCCGGCAGGGTGGTGACGGAGACGCCGCTCATCTGCGTTGCCGGAATGCTGAGAAACTTGGTGGTGCCGTGCTGCAGAAACAGCAGGCCGGACATGATGCGCAAGGCGCTCAGAAGGTCAGGCGAAAAGCTGGTGAGAAAACGCATGGGTGCCTCGCATGTATCTGACGAATGGCTACCGGCCATTCTTCTGGAATCACGCATAACCGTTTCATATTCGGCATGCAATTTCATTCCTGAATAGCACTCTGTTCATGTTTTGGAGAGGCTTCATTTGACAGGGGCAAGAAGCTGATCTGCCGCTGCGGCACGCACGGCTTGCGTCAGCCGCTGCAAGCCCGGCGCGGCGGAGCGGCTGATGTGCCAGTAGAGCGGCACGGTGAGCGGCGTGCCGGGCACCAGTTCCTCAAGGCGCCCGTCCATGAGATGCGCCCTGACCAGCGGCTCCGGATTCATGCCCCAGCCAATGCCAGCCGCCGCCGCATCGACAAAGGCATGGGTGGAGGCGATGTAGTGGGCGGGCAGCACCACATCCTGATCGAAGCTCTGGCGCACCCATGCGGCCTGCAGCCCGTCCTTCAGATTGTAGATCATGGCAGGGGCGCGGGCGAGGCTCTCAATGTCCACACCTCCGGCAAACCAGCGCCGCATGAAGGCCGGGCTTGCGGTTGCCCGGTAGGCCAGCGCGCCCAGCGGCACCACATCGCAGCCCTGCACCGGTGCCGGATCGGCGCTGACGGCTGCCCGCACCTCGCCCCGGCGCAGCCAGCCGGCGCTGTGGTCCTGATCATCGATCTGCAGATCGAACAGCAGATCCCCGGCGCCCTGCATGGCCGCCACGAACCAGGTGGCGAGGCTGTCGGCGTTGATGGCCACCCGCACGCCCGGCATGGAGCCACCGCCCGCATCCGGCAGGCTGCTGCCGATGTCCTGCCACAGGTCCTGCTCCAGCAGCGCCACGTCCTCCGCATGGCGGGCAAGGCGCTGACCGGCGGGCGTCGGCAGGCAGGGCTGGCCGCGCACCACCAGCACCGTGCCCAGCCGCTCTTCCAGTGCACGGATGCGCTGCGACACGGCGGAAGGCGTCAGATTGAGCTGACGCGCCGCCTTTTCAAAACTGCCGAGCCGCAGCACGGCGGCCAGCGCCTGCAGATGGCTTGCCTCAAGACGCATTAGAAGTCCTTCATCAGGATCAGAAACTTTAAATTTTCTAATCCCGCGCAAACCGCTAGTCAAACAGCAGCACACGCCCTCGCATCCCGGAGCCTCCCTTGTTCACTGCTGCCCTTGCCGGTTTCTTTCTCTGCCTCGGCCTCATCGTCGCCATTGGCGCGCAGAATGCCTTCATCCTGCGGCAGGGGCTGAGGGGGGAGCATGTGTTCTGGGTGTGCCTCACCTGCGCCATCTGCGACGCCTTTCTGATCACGCTGGGCGTCACCAGCCTCAAGGCCATCTCCGCCGTGCTGCCGGGCATCGAGCCGGTGCTGCGTTATGGCGGGGCGGCGTTTCTGCTGGCCTATGGGCTGCGGTCCATGCGCTCGGCCTGGCGCGGCGGCAATGCACTGGATGCAGGCACCGGGCAAGGCGCCTCGTTGAAGGCGACGCTTGCCACGCTGCTCGCCATCACCTTCCTCAACCCGCATGTCTATCTGGACACGGTGATCCTGATCGGCTCCATCGCCACCAACTACCCCGGCCATGAAATGGCCTTTGCGGCAGGGGCAAGCCTTGGCTCCGTCGTGTTCTTCTTTACGCTGGGCTATGGCGCAAGGCTGCTGCGGCCGCTCTTTGCCAAGCCCGCCTCCTGGCAGGTGCTGGACGGGCTGATCGCCATGGTGATGACCGGGCTGGCGGTGAAGCTGGTGGTGTAACCCGCGCGCCCCGCCTCAGTTCCCCCGCCTCAATTCACCGGCAGGCGGCGCTTGGCCCAGTCGGCGCGCGGAACAGGCCCGCCCACTTCAAAGGCGAAGCTGACAACCCGCGTGATGCCGGCGTCGAGCTCGCAGCGCAGGGCGAGATTGTACCACTGGCCGCGCTCGCGGAAGGCCGTCTGCGGGGTCTGCAGCACAGTGCCGGCGGCCAGCCGGAACGAGGGCAGCAGTTCGGGAACGCGCGGCGGATTGGAAAACAGCAGCTGGGCGCGCAATTCGGTCATGCACAGCACATCCGCCCGCTCCTCCCGCGGCATGCCGCGCATGGCCGTCTGGGCCCGGACACCGCCATTGCTGCGCGTCGAAAAAAGCTGCCGCGCCATGTTGAGCGGCACACCGCCCGCAACCGCCTGCCCGGCGCCCCTGCCTGCCCCAACGGGCGGCTTGGGCTGGGGCGCGGCAAGCGCCACGATCGGGCCAACGGTGCCGAAATCCTCCGGCGCCGCTTCTGCCTCACCCGGTGCAGGGGAAGCCAGTTCCCCATCGGCAGCCACCGGCGCCTCCACGGCAGGGCCTGGCTCCAGCCCCGCTTCATCGGCAGCGGCTTCCGCCAGCGCGGCCAGCTCCGCCAGTGCATCAGCCTCCGCTGCCTGAGTCTCTGCTTCCGGCGCCGCCTCTGCCTCTTCCGTGGCCTCTCCGGTCCTCTGGCTTTCAGCCTCCGGCCCGGACTCTGGCCCAGACTCTGGCACTTCCTGCGGCTCAGCCTCACCCTGCCGCTCCGGCTCGGTTTCGGGTGCCTCAGCCGCAGAGCCATCCAGCGACACTTCGGGGCCGGTATCTTCCTCGCCAAACTCCGTCACCGGCTGCAAGACCGGATAGGGCTGCTGCGGCACCACAGGCAAAGGCGCCTCGGCCACCTGCGGCTGTTCAGGTTCCGGTTCAGGCTCGGGCTCAGCCGCTTCCGGTTCAGGGGCGGGCTCAGATTCCGGTGCGGCCTCTGGTTCGGGCGCTGCCTCAGGTTCAGGTTCTGGCGTTGCTTCCGGCTCGGGCTGCACCTCCTCCTGCGGCGGCGGCACCAGCGCCAGCTCCACCACCTCGGGCTCAGGCGTCATGTCCGGAAACGGCTCGCTGACATTGGTGAAAAGCACCAGCGCCAGCAGCCCGTGCAGGGCAAGCGACAGCATCAGCGCCAGCGCCGGACCATCCCGGTCCTCACGCCCGCCCGCCCTGCGCTCCGTGCCCCTGCCGGCCCTGACCTTGTCTGCCGCGAGCTTGTCTGCCCTGACCTCTTGCTCCATGCCCCCTTCCTACCCGCTCCCGCAGGCAAAAGGGAGGCATGGCGTGATGGGATGGATCATCTTTTTGGGAAGAAGAAGTGGGTGTCTGCATCAGGATAAGGATACGAACAAAGCCAACCCCTCGCGCCGTCCCGGCCTCCGTGCCGGGACCTGTGATGGACGCAGGGCTTTCAACATCGCGCAGGCCAGTTCTCGCGCAACAAAGCAGCAGTCCGGAACTATAAGGCGTTGCTAATCCTGATCGTTCTCCGACCTCTGACCGTCAGACTTCAGCCGGTCCACGACGTCCTTTGCATCCTTCAAGCTTTTGAACTGACCAGCCAAAAGGATAATCAGAACGCCAAGCGGACCTGTGAAATAAAACGCCAGAAAAGCTGCAGGCGCACTACCCGCCAACCTTTTAACGCCCTCAACGGAGCCAGAGATGGCGCCGTCATAGTGCAGTTTTCCAACGCGCAACGCTTCCCGGCCAGCGGGAGACAATACCTTGCGATAGACGGCACTGAGAAAGTTCCGCTTGATCAGGAGCGATCTCGCCAGCAGATCCCGCTTGACCTCTAAGTCAGCAGCATCGGCAATGTCTGCATCCAGCGCGGCAACAGCCTCTGCGGCAGCTTCGGTCATCACATGAGGATATTGCGCACTCAGTTCACGCGCCGAAGCGGAAATGACCGACAGTTCAGGCTGGACCTTGTCCTCCCGGCCCGCAATATCGATTGCCGCAATGTTACGTTCCACCTCCGCAATCGCAGGAAAGCAGCCCTGCAGATCGTTGAGGGTTCCCACAACGTCAAGCAGTTCGGAAACCGCATCGGGGAAAAGCTCCGCCTCCGCCCCAGCAGCACCATATGCTACCGCATCAGCTTCCAGAGAGCGGCTGCGCGAGCGCAGCAAGGCCGGATTAAGATCGCCGAGTTGCTCCGGCAAAGCATCCAGAAGACGCGTCACAGACCGTACCACTCGGCCCGGCGCGTTGGCACGCTTCAGCCGGTCTGCAAGTTCCTGCGCCTTCTCCCGCGCTTCGGATAATGTGGTTCCGGCAAAGCCCGGATCACGCGCCAGCTCCGAAAAAGGAAGCGCATCGATTGCGCCTTTTTCATTCTCGGAAAACCGGAAATCGGCGGCAACCTGAGTGAGATTTTCCTGAACCGCATCTATCTCGCCGTCGCTGACAGAAGACGTAATGTTTCCACCCAACCGCTCCGCAAGATCGCGCATGACCGTGCTGGGATGGCGTTCCCAGAAACCATCCCCCTCTTTGGCGAGGGCCAGAAGCACATCTTCGGCTTGGCTGCCAAGGTGACTAAATGGCATGAGTCCGTCGCGAAGGGACTCATAGAATTCATAAACTAAATTCCATTCAGGGCCGAATATCCTAATCACCTGACGAAAATTCGTCTCCCAGTCGGCATACCAGCGAGGTTCAGCCCCCTTCCTCCATAGCGGAGTAGTTAGGCTGTCTATGCCTGAAGTTTTTCTAATGCGAGAAACATCATCACGAACAACCTGGCGCATGCCAGCAATACCAGCGAAGGAGGCTACGACAACAGCAGCATGAGCAATCGTATTAGTGGAAGCAGAGGTCGAAAAGGCAAACGTTATGACGCCTGCTGAATAGATACGAGGATCGCTTGAATCAGGATCTGTATAAACATTCTCAGACGCTAAACGAAAATCCCTCTGACGAGCACGATAAACGTGAGCGCAATGAGAGAAGAGCGCAGATTTAAAAACAAATAGTAAACCTCTTCTCGATTTCGTAATTTTCTGCTGCGACCTCACGGCCAATGGCATGACACGTAAAGCAGATCTAAAGGTCAACACTTGCGATTCGGCAACTGGCCGTGTCGTTAGATAGGCCTCCAGCGTTTCGCGATCTTTGATCGCCTCAATTTCCGGTACGCTGCCAACCATTCCGTTCTGCCCCGCATTTGCTCCGCCGTGCCACCGCCTGCCAGTGGCAACACGCAGGATCATTGCTGATCAGGTTGCACACCCCCGTGGACGAGCGCAAGCGGCAAGGGCTTGCAAGGGTTGTGGATTTCACGCCCTGCAGCAGTTCCTCCCCTCCGCCTCTCCATAGTCATCCCGGCCTTGAGCCGGGACCGGTGAGCCACGGCCTGCCGGTTCAAAGGCCCAAGCGCAAACAACATGTGCCACGGCTTGTTTTTCTCAAAAGCAAACAACACCCACCCCGGCTCACCGGTCCCGGCTCGCGCTGCGCTTGGCCGGGATGACGATGGTGAGGTGTGGTGCCGGGGGAGAGGTGCGGGAGAGGTGCAGAGAGCAGATGGAGCGGCGCCGGGCGGCGGGGGCTTGCGTGGTGCGGCCTGGGGTCCTATCAAGGGGTGCCGTCATTGCGGCCGTAAGCGTTTACGTGAGGCAACGCATCCAGACCTGAAGCCGTCCGCAAGGGCGTTCCCGCACAAGGTTAGTGATGCAATTGTGTATCTGCCCTCACGGCGGCTTTTCCCTGCAAAGGAAATTCGAATGCAGCTCAGGCGCTTTCCCGCCCGCTATGCGGGCATCCTCATGCCGTTTATCCTGTCGATCCTCATGACCATGGTCGTATCGGCCGTGGCCACGGCGAAGAACCTCGGCCTTGGACCTGAGTTCCTGGCGAACTGGCCTTCCGCATGGGCCATGTCCTGGGTCATCGCCTTCCCGGTTCTGCTCATTGCCCTGCCGCTCACACGCCGCCTCGTCCGCCTTCTGGTCGAACCGGCATAAACAGCAAAAGGCCGGAGCGTTACCGCTCCGGCCTTTTGTGATTGCGTTGAACCGCCGCGTCCTCAGCTGTCGAGGAAGGAGCGGAGCTTGCGGCTGCGGCTCGGGTGCTTGAGCTTGCGCAGGGCCTTGGCTTCGATCTGGCGGATACGCTCGCGCGTCACCGAGAACTGCTGGCCGACTTCTTCCAGAGTGTGGTCGGTGTTCATGCCGATGCCGAAGCGCATGCGCAGCACGCGCTCTTCACGCGGGGTGAGCGAGGCGAGCACGCGGGTCGTGGTTTCGCGCAGGTTCGACTGGATAGCCGCATCGATGGGCAGAACCGCGTTCTTGTCCTCGATGAAGTCGCCGAGGTGGGAATCCTCCTCGTCGCCGATCGGGGTTTCCAGCGAGATCGGCTCCTTGGCGATCTTCAGGACCTTGCGGACCTTTTCCAGCGGCATCTGCAGCTTTTCGGCCAGCTCCTCCGGGGTCGGCTCGCGGCCGATCTCGTGCAGCATCTGGCGCGAGGTGCGCACGATCTTGTTGATCGTCTCGATCATGTGCACCGGAATACGGATGGTGCGGGCCTGGTCGGCGATCGAACGGGTGATCGCCTGCCGGATCCACCATGTCGCATAGGTGGAGAACTTGTAGCCGCGCCGGTACTCGAACTTGTCCACCGCCTTCATCAGGCCGATGTTGCCTTCCTGGATGAGGTCGAGGAACTGCAAGCCGCGGTTGGTGTATTTCTTGGCGATGGAGATCACGAGGCGCAGGTTGGCCTCCACCATCTCCTTCTTGGCGATGCGTGCCTCACGCTCGCCCTTCTGCACCATGGACACGATCTTGCGGAACTCGGTGATTTCGAGGCCCGTTTCCGTTGCCAGCGTCTGGATATCCTGACGCAGCTCGCGGATCATGTCCTTTTCCTTGGCGACGAAGTTCTTCCAGCCGCGCGTGGCAAGGTTGGCCACCTTGCGCAGCCAGTTCGGGTCCAGCTCCGCGCCCTGATACTGCTTGAGGAAGTCCGTGCGGTCGACGCCATGGCTGTCGGCAAGGCGCAGCAGGCGGCCCTCGTAGCCCATCAGGCGCTTGTTGATGTCATAGAGCTGCTCGACCAGCGCATCGATGCGGTTCTGGTTGAGCGACAGGCTCTTCACATCGGCGACCAGCTCTTCCTGGATCTTCTTGTAGCGGCGCTCCTGGCTCGGCGACAGGGTCTTGTTGGAGAGCTTGTTCTCCACCAGCTGATCCTGCAGGCGGCGCAGCTTCTTGTAGCTGTCGGCGATGCTGTCGAAGGTTTCCAGAACCTTCGGCTTCAGCTCGGCCTCCATGGCGGACAGGGAGACGTTGGACTCGAATTCGTCCTCTTCCTCCTCGCCTTCCTCGGGCAGGCCCTCGGGCGCGCCATCCTCACGCGGGGCGCTGCCGGCAGCCGGGCTGCGCGGCTCGCCGTCCACATCCTCTTCCTCTTCGCCCTCGCCCGCCACCGGGCCGCCACGGGCATCCGGGCCGGCATAGGTCGCTTCAAGGTCGATGATGTCGCGCAGCAGAACCTTGCCTTCGTTCAGCTCGTCGCGCCAGATGATGATGGCCTGGAAGGTCAGCGGGCTTTCGCAAAGCCCGGCGATCATGGCCTCGCGGCCAGCCTCGATGCGCTTGGCGATGGCGATTTCGCCCTCGCGGGAGAGAAGCTCGACCGAGCCCATCTCGCGCAGATACATGCGCACGGGGTCGTCGGTGCGGTCGGTCGGCTCGCGGCCGGAACTTGCCTTGGCAAGCGCCGTCGGGCTGGCAACGGCGATCTCGCCGCCCTCTTCCGCATCGTCGGTCTGGGCTTCTTCCACCTCGTCGCTGTCGATCACATTGATGCCCATGTCCGAAAGCATGGCCATCGTGTCTTCGATCTGCTCGGAAGACACGTGCTCGGAGGGCATCACCTCATTCAGCTCGTCATAGGTCACATAACCGCGCTTCTTGGCGGCCTTGATCATTCGCTTGACGGCAGCATCAGAAAGATCGAGCAGCGGGCCATCCTGACCTTCTGCTGCCGCTTCCTGGGTTTCTTCCGTCTGCGTCGCTTTCGCTACCATATTCTGCTCCAGAACCGCCGCATGTCTGCGGCGCCGTGCCCGGCTGTTCGCCCACATCCGAACCATCAGACTGCCTTCCGGCGCGCGGGGAACGCGCAGCTCTCGAAGACCTTGCGATGATTCGGCTTTTAAATCGGTGTCCCTTAAGTCCTACTTAACCGTACCGGAAAGCCCTGCAGCCGCAGGGTGGAAACCGGACAAGTAACGCCACACCGCCCCGGCAAAGCCAGACCGGCAGACAATTCCTCAGGATATGCAGCGCGACTGAATGTTCCGCTCGTGGCTCTTGCCATCATGAACGCTGTGGGCTGCCTGAATTCCCCTATTTAGCTCGACGCCACCGATTCGCAAGTGTGATTCGCGAATCGTCAATGTGATTCGCGAAATAGCCACAGTCAGAACGCAGTCTGGGCCGTGAATGCGGTCCTTTGCCGGGTTAACAGCCCATCCCGAGGACTTGCCTCGCGGCTAATGTGGGGACGAGGCCGCCTGATTGCCATGGCCAGGCACCATGGCCGGGCCTGCATGGCGCAGTTTTTTCGCCCGTTCAGCCAGTTCCCCCTCTTCACGGGCGCATTCCTCTCGCCGGCGGGAAAGGTCCTGCGTCAGACCGCGGATGCGGTTCCAGGCCAGTTCGTCAAAGGCGTGCTCGGCCGCCGCCAGTTCCTGCTTCAGTTCCTGCTCCAGCGCCATCAGCTCGATCTGGTCGAGGAAATGCAGGAAAGCCGCTTCGATGAAGTCCTCCGGCGGCGTCGCCTTCAGCAAGGGGAAGCGCTGGTAGAGGCCGGAGAAGTCACCGTGCTTCTGCGCGCCCGCCTCGTCCGCCGTCATCACCTCATGCAGGATCTTGTAGAAGCTGTCATCGACGCCTTCGGCCAGCTGCGCCGCCGTCAGGCTGTTGAAGTCCCGCGCCACGCGGCAGAGCGCATTGCGGAAGCCCGCATGCAGCGGATCGGCAAAGGGAAGGCTGGCGACGCGCTCGATGTGCTTGTCCAGCAGATCGGGGAATTTCACGCACATGCCGCAGACCAGCCGCTCGGTGCCGAACAGCGGCCCCTGCGGCGCGGTGATGGCCTCACCGCCCGGCCCGCGCGTCAGAAGCTGCAAGGCAACTGCCGCATCCCCCGGCCGCCCGCGCCCGCGTTCTCCGCCCTGCCCCCAACTCTGTCTCTGGCCCTGCCCCTGCGCAGCGCTGCGCTGGCGGCGCGAATGCTCGTAGAAGAGGTTGGACAGACGCAGACGGAAATCCAGCTGATAGCGCTTGCGCACCCGCTCGTCGGCAATGGTGCCGATCAGGTCCTCGAAGCGCTTTTCCAGCGCGGCCTTGCGCTCGGGCGTGTCCAGATTGGCGGCGCTGATCTCCCGGTCCCATACGGCCTCGAACAAGGGCTGCGCCTTGGCGGCCTCCTCATGAAACCCGGCGATCCCGCGCGCCTTGATCAGGTCGTCCGGGTCCTGCCCGTCCGGCAGGAAGCAGAACTGGAAGGAATGGCCGCTGCGCAGCACCGGCAGGATGCGGTCAATCGCCCGGTGCGCCGCAGAAATACCCGCCGCATCGCCGTCGAAACACACAACAGGCTCCGCCGCCAGCTTCCACAGCCGCAGCACCTGATCTTCGGTGAAAGCCGTGCCAAGCGTCGCCACCACATGGCGCAGTCCCGCCTGCCACAAGGCGATGGCATCGAGATAGCCTTCCACGACAAAGGCCTGCCCGCTCTTGAACGCAGGCTCGCGTGCCCGGTGGGCGTTGAACAGCATGACGCCCTTGTGGAAGAGCGGCGTTTCCGGCGAGTTGAGGTATTTCGGCTGGCCATCGGGGTCGAGCGTGCGCCCGCCGAAGGCGACGACCCGGCCGCGCTCGTCGTGGATCGGGATCATCAGCCGCCCGCGGAACCGGTCATATGAGGGGCGGCCATCATCCGGCTTGATCACCAGACCGGCCTCCACCATCACCGGCTCCTCGACGCCCTTCTCCGCCAGAAAGCGTTTCAGGCTGTCACGGGTGTCGGGCGCAAAGCCGAAGCGGAACTCGTTCAGCGTCTCGGCACTCAGCTGGCGGCGCTGCACATAGGCGCGGGCCGTCTGGCCGCGCGGGCCGCCGAACTCCATCTGGAAGAATTTCGCCGCCATCTCGCAGACCTCGGCAAGGCCGGCCTTCTTGCGCTCCTGCCGGGCAATCTTCGGATCCGCCACGGGAAGGGCAACGCCGGCCTGCTCCGCCAGCCGCTCCACCGCTTCGGGAAAGCTCAGGCCCTCAGTGTCCGTCAGGAAACGGAAATGATCGCCGGATGCACCGCAGCCGAAGCACTTGTAGCGCCCGCGCCGGTCATCCACGTGAAAGCTCGGGGATTTTTCCTGATGGAAGGGGCAGCAGGCCCAAAAGTCCCCCCGCCCCGGCTGCGTCTTGCGCCGGTCCCAGCTCACGCGCCGGCCCACGATGTCCGAAAGGCTCAGCCGTGCCTTGATCTCGTCCAGTAGCCGGTTGTCGAAACGCATGAAACCTGTCCGGAAGCCGGGAATGGCCCGCAGGGCCGGAGGCATCCGGCCATGGCGGCAAGTGGATTACATTAGCCTTGAGTGCCCCTTTGAGGGAAGCAGTGACTTAAGGCGCGGGGGCGCCGCCTGCAAGGGCCTCCCCGCAGACCGGGCCGGGCGGGCCGTCTTTACCAGAGCGGAACCCGGCCCTGCGCCCCTCAGCTGTCCCCGGGCCGGGTGCGCAGCAGATCCTTCACAAGGCAGGAGGCCTGCACGAAGTCCATCTGGCCCGGATAGCGCTCCTTGAGGGAGTTCATGCAGCGGCCGATGTCACGCAGGCCCTGCGCCTCGATATCGGCGATGGTCTCGGCACAGATGCGGCGCATTTCATCCTCGCCCATCTGCCGGGGCAGAAACTCGCGGATGATCTGGCTTTCTTCCTCTTCCTGAACCGCCAGTTCCACCTGTCCGGCCTCTTCATAGGCCTGACGGGATTCCTCGCGCTGCGCCAGCATGCGCTTCAGGAACTGATGCACCTCTTCGTCGGTGATTCCATCGCGGCCGCAGTCACGCGCCGCCGCTTCCCGGTCCTTGATGGCAGTCAGGATGAGGCGCAGGGTGGCAGCGCGGCGTTTGTCGCCGGCCTCAAGCGCATCCTTCAAGGACGCACTGATGTCATCGCGCATGTCTTGCCCCTAATAACCACGAATATGACCGCTGAAAGACGCCCTCTTACCCGGCCATTTGCCCACATGCAATGTACCAAGCGAACAAGCCCTTGATTCAAGGCCTTTTTATTCCCGAACACCAATATTGACCTGCCGGGACGCTTCCCCTACATTCCCGCGCTTGAAGCACGGGGCTAGCGCCTGGCTCGGGTTCGGCATATCCGGGCGTTCGGTGCCCATGATGTCATCAACAACACCGAGATTGCAAGACATGACGACCGCGACTGCAGACGCGTGGGCCATACCGCCTGCCACCGCACTTCTGGTGCTGTCCGATGGCACCGTGATCGAGGGCCAGGGCCTTGGGGCCGAAGGTGAGGCCGTTGCAGAAGTCTGCTTCAACACCGCCATCACCGGCTACCAGGAAATCCTGACCGACCCCTCCTACGCCGGCCAGATCGTGACCTTCACTTTCCCGCATGTGGGCAACGTGGGCGCGAACGAGGACGACATCGAGACGCTGAACATGGCGTCCGCCTCCGGCGTGCGCGGCACGGTGCTGAAAGCCGACGTCACCTCCCCCTCCAACTATCGCGCCGCGCGCCGCTTTGACGAGTGGCTGAAGGCACGCGGCATCATCGGCATCAGCGGCATCGACACCCGCGCCCTGACCGCCCGCATCCGCGACCTCGGCGTGCCGAACGCGGTCATCGCTTATCATCCGGATGGCAAGTTCGACATCGATGCGCTGAAAGCCAAGGCCGCCGCCTGGCCGGGCCTCGAAGGCATGGACCTTGCCAGGGACGTGACCAGCGGCCAGAGCCAGAGCTGGACGCAGACCCCCTGGGTCTGGGATGAAGGCTACGGCGAGCAGCAGGACAAGGAATTCAACGTCGTCGCCATCGACTACGGCGTGAAGCGCAACATCCTGCGCCTGCTGGCCGATGCGGGTTGCAAGGTGACCGTCGTCCCGGCCGAAACTCCGGCAGACGAAATCCTTGCCATGAGCCCGGACGGGGTGTTCCTGTCCAACGGCCCCGGCGATCCGGCGGCCACCGGCACCTATTCCGTCGCCACCATTCAGGCGCTGGTCAACAAGGGACTGCCGGTCTTCGGCATCTGCCTTGGCCACCAGATGCTGGCGCTGGCGCTCGGCGGCAAGACCATGAAGATGCATCAGGGCCATCATGGCGCGAACCATCCGGTCTTCGACCACACCACGGGCAAGGTGGAAATCACCTCCATGAACCATGGCTTTGCCGTGGACAAGGAAAGCCTGCCGGAAAACGTTGAAGAGACGCATGTCTCGCTGTTCGACGGCACCAACTGCGGCATCCGCCTCAAGGGCAAGCCCGTGTTCTCGGTGCAGTATCACCCGGAAGCCTCACCCGGCCCGCGTGACAGCCATTACCTGTTCCAGCGCTTTACCGAGGTGATGCGCGAGGCAAGGCAGGCAAGCGCCTGACAGGCCCACGCAGCAGATCAAAACGCCCCGGCAAGCAGCGCTTCCGGGGCGTTTTTTTGGGATCCTGAGCCCTGCCAGCGGCCGCAGCCCTTTCCCAAAAAGAAACAGAGCCCGGCCTGCCGCCCGGGCTCTGTTATCTTTCAATTCCGGTATCTTGCAATTCCGGAAGATCTGCAGCTCAGGACACGGCGATCAGCCGGTCGAGGGACTGCATCACATGATCCACTTCCGCCACCTGCTCCTGCAGCAGCGCGTGCTGCTCACGCAGCATGTCCTGCTGGCTGGCGCAGATGCCGCGCAGTTCTTCCAGCTGGCTGCGGCGGGGTGTGCTGCTTTCAACAAGCTTCAGCACGCGGCGAATCTCGGTCAGGGTCAGGCCGATCTTCTTGGCCTGCAGAATGACCCGCATCCGGCCGACGTCACGGGCGGAATAGAAGCGGCGCGCGCCTTTACGCACCGGATTGATGAGGCCCTTTTCCTCGTAGAAACGCAGGGTCCGGAGCGTCACGCCGAAATTCTCCGACATCTCGGAGATCGCGAGGAGTTTCGGCTCGCTGCCATCATCCACGACCGGACCTGCGATGTCCGGAATGACGACCATATTGGGTGCTAAGCTGTTCATCGTTTTCTAGCCTGGTGGTTGAACAGGGCGTGACAAATGAATGCGCCAGCGCAGATCCCAGCCTCCTCCCACCTTGGAAACCCGGATCTTTGGGGACACCTTCCGCATTTCGCGTCATGAAGAGAACTCCTTTGTAAGAGAGGCTCCAAACACAACGCTCATTTACGTCACGGGCACTAATATGCCACCCATTTCACGTATACTCCTTCTCATAAGGCGCCAATTTTCGATCACTCAGCACTTAAGTTGCCCTAAATGCACAGAAATTCTTCCAGAAAACAAAAAAGACTTTAGAGAAACAACTGAATATCAATCGAAAAACAAAAGAAAAACGATAAATAAATTCATTTGAAAAACACCATTTACATATTATCGATATATAAGAATACAAACAAACCACAAAAACAGCACAAGCAACGACGCCCGGCAAAGCCCACAGTCAGGCCGAACGCCCCTGCAATAAATATCTAATTCTTAAGACTGTGAAATCGATATCAATTGCACGAAGAAATCTGCACTTAACAACATTGTGCAGCGCAAACACGCAAAGCTTGCGAGGTTGAAAAATCCGGAAAGTTGATTCTCCACGTCACGCAGAAATTGGAGAGTTCCGCCACATGGTCAGCCGGGGCCTTACTTTCCTGAACTTGAATATTCAACAAGGGGACAAACTGCGCGTGTAGCTGCCTCTGAGGCACACACGTCTGCGCCGGGTCTCCTCCCCTGCGTGGTTTGGCGAGCGGCAACGCATTTTTTTCAATCCTGACAGGCAGCGCTGCAACTCACCCGGCACCTGCAGGCACGGCAGCATTGAGCCTGTCAGCGGCGGGCCTCAGTCCTGCGCCATTCGCTCGGTGTCATCCCGAACCAGCGCTTGGCTGCGCGGGTGAAGTTCCCCACCGCCGAGAACCCGAGGCGGAACGAAACCTCGGAGATTGGCAGTCCCGTTGTGCGCAGCAGATCGGCCGCGATGCCGCGGCGGACATCATCATGCAACTCGTGGAAGGTCACCCCCTGCTCACTCAGCCGGCGCTGCAGCACCCGGCCACTGACACCGACGGCACGGGCAACACTCTCGAGAGACAGATCCTTTTCCCCCACACGCCGGGCGATTTCCTCACTGACCAGCGCGGTGATCCCCGACAGCCGCCCGCGATCCGCGAGCCGCCGCATTGCCAGTTCCACCAGGGCCTCGAAAAGAACCGGATACGCTCCCGGCAGCGGCTTGTCCGCCAGCTCAGCCGGCAGGCTGATCGCTGAATGGTTCTGATCAAACAGCACATTTGGCCCAAAACACTGCCGGTGCAGCCGCGTATCCTCAGGCTTGCCCCGTTCCAGCCGCACTGCGACATTCTTGAAACAATCGGGCCCCGCAGCCAGAGACAGGAACATGCAGGCCAGGACGGCAATACAGTCATTGAGCTGATCCCGCAGCACCACCCGCGGAACATGGCGCCAGATCACCTCAAGCCGTCCGGAAACCTGCCGGACCTCGCAGGCCTCCAGATCAACAATTGAGGCATGCGCTTCCCCAAGCACCTCGAAGAGGCGGCGCAATGTCGGGGCATAGGGCAAGGCGAGCACGAGCGCATGGGTGGGAACCACCGGTTCCATGACGGACGAGCGCAGCCCGATCAACGGATCATCCAGCAACTTCCCCGCCTGTTGCAGCAGGCAGGCCACGTCATTCATCGGAAGATAACGGTCGTAACGCCCATTTGCGGGCGGCAGCATCACACCGGCCTTGCGCGCCACCTCTTCAATCGCAAGGCCATTGCGTTCCAGGTACCGCGCAAGCGGCTCAATGATCTGCCCGGCAACTTCTGCCACTCCGGATGAAGAGCCCAACTTTCCCTCGCGCAGCATGTCTATACATTCCAGAAGTGTAACACGGGACAGAATCCTGAAATCTCAACAAGAATCTGTTCCAGAAGGGCCTCTGTATAATCACCAATGCCCCCCGGCGAGAACCTCGAAAACAAGATATCACGCCGGGTTCCATATTAACGTTATCAATTCGAAAGGAAATTAATCACGATTTTCCTAAATTGTATTTTACCTGCCGGTAACCATCCCGATACAGGCAGGATGCAATCAAAAACGTATGAAGGCGGCAGAAAGATCGCAGAAAGTGCATAGCCGCCAGAAAAGCAGCCCCCGCCAGCCCACCCCGCGGCAGGAGCCGCAGAAATTTGCCGGGCAGACGCGGCTGAGCACTTCCAGAGGCGCAACAAGTGCGCTATCCGCCAGTCAGATAATCAGCATCAATCAGGATAACAGCGATGAGCGGCAAGAAGACGGCAGGCATGACACCGGAGCAGTTCCGCGGCTGGCGGCGCGCACTCGGCCTCAAACAGAAGGACGCCGCCGAGCGGCTGGGCCTGAAGAAGCGGATGATCCAGTATTATGAAAAGGGGAACCGCGACGGACGGCCTGTCGAAATCCCCAAATACGTCCGCCTCGCCTGCTATGCCCTGCAGGCGGGAATCGGCGATTTTGATGGCCAGAACACCCGCTCCGCGCCGCCGCTTCCCGTACCGGAAGAAGACGGAAACGCAAAAGCGCTCGATTGACGGCGATCCGGGGTTTCATCCTTCGCCTTTATTGCCTATAAGGCGCGCTCAGCCACCAGTGTCATTCCTCAAGGACGAGCCCAGGCGCACGCGCGACAGAGCGCGGCGGCGGGCCGATGCGAGCCACGATGCCCAAACGCACAGACATTTCCTCCATCCTGATCATTGGCGCAGGCCCGATTGTCATCGGTCAGGCCTGTGAATTCGATTATTCGGGCACGCAAGCCTGCAAGGCCTTGCGCGAGGAAGGGTATCGAATCATCCTCGTGAACTCCAATCCGGCGACGATCATGACCGACCCGGATCTGGCGGACGCGACCTACATCGAGCCCATCACTCCGGAAGTCGTTGCCCGCATCATCGAGAAGGAGCGCCCCGACGCGCTGCTCCCGACCATGGGCGGCCAGACCGCGCTCAACTGCGCGCTGGACCTTGAGCGCGACGGCGTGCTGGAGAAATTCGGCGTGGAAATGATCGGCGCCCGTGCCGATGTGATCGAGAAGGCCGAAGACCGCGAGAAGTTCCGCGCTGCGATGGATGTGATCGGGCTTGAGAACCCGCGCGCCTCGATTGCCTCCTCGCCTGCCATCCGCGATGCCAACGGCAAGATCACCGGCTACGACCGCAACGCCGGCTTCATGGAAGCCATGAAGGCGCTGGACGAGATCGGCCTGCCCGCCATCATCCGCCCGGCCTTCACCCTTGGCGGCACCGGCGGCGGCGTGGCCTATAACCGTGAGGAATTCGAAACGATCGCCCGCTCGGGCATCGACGCCTCCCCGGTCGGCCAGATCCTCATCGACGAGAGCCTGCTGGGCTGGAAGGAGTATGAGATGGAAGTGGTCCGCGACAAGGCGGACAACTGCATCATCATCTGCTCCATCGAGAACATCGACCCGATGGGTGTGCACACGGGTGACTCGATCACCGTCGCGCCGGCGCTGACGCTGACCGACAAGGAATACCAGATCATGCGCGACGCCTCGATTGCGGTGCTGCGCGAGATCGGCGTGGAAACCGGCGGCTCCAACGTGCAGTTCGCCGTGAACCCGCAGAACGGCCGCCTCGTCGTCATCGAGATGAACCCGCGCGTGTCGCGCTCTTCGGCTCTGGCCTCCAAGGCCACCGGCTTCCCGATCGCCAAGATCGCGGCCAAGCTCGCCGTCGGCTACACGCTGGATGAGCTGGAGAACGACATCACCGGCGGCGCCACCCCGGCCTCGTTCGAGCCGTCCATCGATTACATCGTCACCAAGATCCCGCGCTTTGCCTTCGAAAAGTTCCCAGGCTCCGATCCGGTGCTGACCACGGCCATGAAGTCCGTGGGCGAAGTCATGGCCATCGGCCGCACCTTCCCGGAAAGCCTGCAGAAGGCCCTGCGCGGCCTCGAGACCGGCCTGACCGGCCTCGACGAAGTGGAAATCCCCGGCCTTGGCCAGGGCGACGACAAGAACGCCATCCGCGCCGCCATCTCGACGCCGACGCCGACGCGCCTGCTCAACGTCGCCCAGGCGATCCGCCTCGGCACGCCGCTGGACCAGATCTACAGCATCTGCGGCATCGACCCCTGGTTCCTGGAGCAGCTCTCCGGCATCATTGCCATGGAAGAGAAGGTCCGCGCCAACGGCCTGCCGGACAATGCCGTGATGCTGCGCAAGCTGAAGGGCATGGGCTTCTCCGACGCCCGCCTCGCCTCGCTGACCGGCAAGGACGAAGCCGATATTGCCAAGCTGCGTGCAGATCTTGACGTCCATCCGGTGTTCAAGCGCATCGACACTTGCGCGGCCGAATTCGCTTCGCCGACCGCCTACATGTATTCCACCTACGAGACGCCCTTTGCCGGCGAGCTGGCCAGCGAAGCCCGCCCTTCGGACAAGAAGAAGGTCGTCATCCTCGGCGGCGGCCCGAACCGGATCGGCCAGGGCATCGAGTTCGACTACTGCTGCTGCCACGCGGCCTTTGCGCTGCAGGAAGCGGGTTATGAGACCAT
Source organism: Pannonibacter sp. I15F10I1 (assembly GCF_900185665.1). Classification (NCBI taxonomy): domain Bacteria; kingdom Pseudomonadati; phylum Pseudomonadota; class Alphaproteobacteria; order Hyphomicrobiales; family Stappiaceae; genus Pannonibacter; species Pannonibacter sp. I15F10I1. Next base: position 36,877 of record NZ_FYAN01000008.1, on the reverse strand, counting down.
CATGGTCAACTGCAACCCGGAGACCGTGTCCACCGACTATGACACCTCCGACCGGCTCTATTTCGAGCCGCTGACCGCAGAAGACGTGCTGGAAATCATCCGCACCGAGCAGGAAAACGGCACGCTGCACGGCGTCATCGTCCAGTTCGGCGGCCAGACCCCGCTGAAGCTGGCGCAGGCGCTCGTCAAGGCCGATGTGCCGATCCTCGGCACCTCGCCGGACATGATCGACCTTGCCGAAGACCGCGACCGCTTCCAGCGCCTCCTGACCAAGATCGGCCTGAAGCAGCCGCAGAACGGCATCGCCTATTCCGTCGAGCAGGGCCGCCTCATCGCCAGCCAGCTCGGCCTGCCGCTGGTGGTGCGCCCGTCCTACGTGCTGGGCGGCCGTGCGATGCAGATCATCCGCGACGAAGAGTCGCTGAACTCCTACCTGCTCGGCACCCTGCCGGAGCTGGTGCCCGGTGAAATCCGCGCCAAGTATCCGAACGACAAGACCGGCCAGATCAACACCCTGCTCGGCACCAACCCGCTGCTGTTCGACCGCTATCTCGATGGCGCCATCGAGGTGGATGTGGATGCCCTGTCGGATGGCAAGGACGTGTTCGTCTGCGGCATCATGGAGCATATCGAGGAAGCCGGCATTCACTCCGGTGACAGCGCCTGCTCCCTGCCGCCCTACACGCTCTCGGCCGAAATGATCGCCGAGCTGAAACGCCAGACCATTGCCATGGCCAAGGCGCTCGAAGTCGGCGGCCTGATGAACGTTCAGTACGCCATCCGCGACGGCCAGATCTATGTGCTCGAAGTCAACCCGCGCGCCTCGCGCACGGTGCCCTTCGTAGCCAAGACCATCGGCGTGCCGGTGGCCAAGATCGCCAGCCGCATCATGGCCGGTGAAAGCCTTGCCTCGTTCAACCTCAGCGAAAAGCCGCTGAAGCACGTGGCCGTCAAGGAAGCCGTGTTCCCCTTCGCCCGCTTCCCGGGTGTGGACACCATCCTTGGCCCGGAAATGCGCTCCACCGGCGAAGTCATGGGCCTTGATGCCAACTTCGGCACCGCCTTCGCCAAGTCGCAGATCGGCGGCGGCACCGGCGTGCCGGTGGGCGGCACGGTGTTCGTCTCCGTGCGCGACCAGGACAAGGAAGGCGTGCTGGACGCGGTGAAGCGCCTTGCCGCCAACGGCTTCCGCATCATCGCCACCAGCGGCACCCAGCGTTATCTTGAGGAGCATGGCGTCACCTGCGCCAAGATCAACAAGGTTTCCGAAGGCCGCCCGCATATCGTCGACGTGATCAAGAACGGCGAAGTCCAGCTGGTGATCAACACCACGGACGGCATGCAGGCCATGTCGGACAGCCGCTCCATGCGCCGCGCAGCCCTCTTGCAGAAGGTGCCCTATTACACGACGCTGGCCGGCGCCGTGGCCGCTTCCAAGGGCATCGAGGCCTACAAGAGCGGGGGGCTTGAAGTCAGGCCCTTGCAGTCCTACTTCGCCTAGAGCATAGTCTCGTGCGGGCCATCGTGGCCCGCACGATCAGAATGCGATCTTAGCATTAAATCTGAAGCGGTTTTCTCTTGGCCGGATCATGAACCCGGGCGGAGGACGCTCCAGAACTGTATCATCCGCACTCCGGCCAGACGATGAAACGTCCGGCTGGATTGTGTTTTTTTGACGTTTCGTCCGCGCAAGCGGACCACTTAACCAGAAGGTCTACGGCCAATGGAAAAGATCCCGATGACCGCCGCCGGCTACGCAATGCTGCAGGTGGAATTGAAGGAGCGGACGTCGGTCGAGCGGCCCCGGATCGTCGAGGCCATTTCCGAAGCGCGCGCCCACGGCGACCTGTCGGAAAACGCCGAGTACCACGCCGCCAAGGAAGCGCAGAGCCACAACGAGGGCCGCATCGCCGAGCTTGAGGACAAGCTCAGCCGCGCTGAAATCATCGACGTCTCGAAGCTCTCCGGCACCACCGTCAAGTTCGGTGCCACGGTCACCCTCATCGACGAGGACACCGAGGAAGAGAAGAAGTACATGATCGTCGGCGACGTGGAAGCAGACGTGAAGCAGGGCAGGATCTCCATCTCCTCCCCCATCGCCCGCGCCCTCATCGGCAAGACGATCGGCGACAGCGTCGAAGTCGCCGCCCCCGGCGGCGCCCGCTCCTACGAGATCGAGAACGTCCAGTTCCTCTGATCCGTCTCTGACCGGCTCTTCGGATCAGCGCACCTGATCAGGAGGGCTGATCCAGAGGCCCGATCAAGAAGATTGATCAGGATAATGGACCCCCGGGCCCTCCCGCCCGCCAAACCCCAGAATGCCCGCGCCCGCCGCGGGCATTTTTGTTTGGAGGCAAAGAAGGCTTTCTTCTCCTTCGTCATGGTCGGGCTTGTCCCGGCCATCTGCTAGCCATTCACTTGTGCAGATCCTCGGCACAAGGCCGAGGATGACGGGAGAGATTGCAAACGCGTCGGCAGACTGAAGCTCCGTGCCTGCTGCAGGCGCTTTTTGAGGGGGCCTGCAAAATCTGCAAAACATCCTCGCAATGCCGAAGCGTCATCGCTCAGCTGCGCAGAGCCCTGATTTTACATCCCATCCGACGACTAGCCAGTCTGGACGCGCTGGCGTGCGGCTTTCAGGATATCCTCCATGGAATGGTCATGTAGTCCACTTTCGGAAAAGCAAAAGGAGAGACGCTGACAACCGAACCCAAACAGGCTTCAATGCAATCAGAACACCGGGCTGCCTGCATCCGGTTCAACACGCGGCTCTGTCAGGTAATGAGCGTCTCAGGATAATCACCACCACGCCAACGCCACAAACAAACCCCACTGAAAGCCCCCGGCAGGCCCGCCCTTGACGCCCCCACTGCTGCCGGGTAACCCTTTACCTCAGATTGAGGAGTGACGGACATGGACAACCACAACCGGTAATCCGGACATTCGCCGAACCGTGGCCACTGGCTTGGCTTTCGACCAGAGCCTGGATGCTGACGCATCACGCTTTGAAGCTGCCCATGCGCAGCACGGGCTTTCGCCGCTCTTGATGAGAGAAGCTCATCGAGAGCTGGAATGACCAGCGGCCACGCACCCTCACTTTGGAATCCAGGGATTTATCATGCCCAGACTTTCTGGAAAACGCGCCCTCGTGACGGGGGCGGCGCGTGGGATTGGCGCGGCCATTGCCAAGGCCTTTGCCGGTGAAGGCGCGAGCGTCATTCTGACCGATATCAACGACGAAGACGGTAAAGCCACAGCCGGGGCCATTGGCGGCACATACTGTCATCTGGATGTGGCCTCTGAAGCGGACTGGAGCCGGACGGAGCGCCTGTTCCCCGAACTCGACATTCTCGTCAACAATGCCGGCGTTACGGGCTTTGAGGACATGGCCAATGGCGCGCCGCCAGCGCATGACCCCGAGAATGCGCAGCTTGCCGATTGGAGAGCCGTGCATGCCGTCAACCTCGACGGCACGTTTCTGGGGTGCCGCTATGCCATCCGCGCCATGCGGGCGAGAGGCGCCGGGTCGATCATCAACATCTCGTCCCGCTCAGGATTGGTCGGCATTCCGATGGCCGCCGCCTATGCCTCTTCAAAGGCGGCGATACGCAATCACACAAAGAGCGTGGCGCTCTATTGTGCCGGCCAAGGCCTGAAGATCCGCTGCAACTCGATCCACCCTGCCGCCGTCATGACGCCCATGTGGGAGCCAATGCTGGGCAACGGGCCGGACAGAGCCAAACGGGAGGCGGCCATGGTCGCCGATACGCCGCTGCGCCGCTTCGGCAGACCGGAGGAGGTTGCGGCGCTTGCCGTGTTCCTTGCCTCTGACGAGGCCCCCTACATGACGGGCACAGAGCTGACGGTCGACGGCGGCATCCTGGCAGGATCAGCCGCAACGCCCGGAAGCTAGAGCCGCAGTCCCAAACAGCAATAGGCAGCGCCCCCTCACCTTTCGATCGGCACCGTGGGTTCGTCCTTGGTGCGGCGGATGGTGAGGGCGGTGCGGACGCTGTCCACGTTGGGGGCGGCGGTCAGTTCGCGGATGATGAAGGTCTGGAAGGTCTGAAGGTCCGGGGCGACGCATTTCAGCAGGAAATCCACTTCGCCCGACAGCATGAAGCACTCGCGCACGATGGGCCAGCTGTTGACCCGCTCCTCGAAGCCGTTGAGGTCCGCTTCCGTCTGGCTGTGCAGGCCGACCATGGCAAAGGCCGTCACCTCGTAGCCGAGCTGCTTTTCGTCCAGCAGCGTGCGGTAGCCGCGGATGAGCCCGGCCTCTTCCAGCGCGCGCACCCGGCGCAGGCACGGGGGCGCAGAGATGCCGACACGGCGGGCGAGTTCCACATTGGTCATCCGGCCATCCTGTTGCAGCTCGTCCAGAATGTGCCAGTCGATCGCGTCAAGCCGTGCTTTCAAGGAAATCTCCAGTCAGTGCGGGCGGCGCCCGGCGGGCAAGGCAAAAAGGCCGCCTGCCCCAAAGTTCCGTTTCACAGGCACGCCCCCGGCCTTGTTCCAGCCGTCTGTCCGTGCTTGTGTGGCCGCAAGACCCAATGCCCTGCGGCTTATGATTTTTTGCTCATTTCCGCAAGACTATAACAAAAGCACCCATGCTCAAGAAAGATCCAGAAACCGCAAAAGCTGAGGATGACCGGAGCATCTGGATTCTGTCCGACGGCAAGGCGGGCGACGAAATCCAGTGCATGGGCGTCGCCGAAGCCCTTGGCCTGCCCTATCAGATCCGCCGCGTTGCCCCGCGCAAGCCCTTCGTCTGGGCCATGCCCTGGGGGCCGATTGACCCGCGTGAGGCCGAGACGCGGCCCGGCAGCCCGCTGGCGCCGCCCTACCCGGAGATAGCCATTGCCTCCGGCCGGCGCACCGTGCCCTATCTGCGCCGCCTGAAGAAGCTGAGCGGCGGGCGCACCTTCACCGTCTTCCTCAAGGATCCGCGCACGGGCACGAGTGCCGCCGACCTCATCTGGGTGGGCGAGCATGACCGGCTGCGCGGCGCCAATGTTCTGGTGACACCAACCGCACCGCACCGCCATTCTGCGGAAAAGCTGGCGGCGGCAAGGGCGCAGCCGGACCCGCGCCTTGGGGATCTGCCCTCCCCGCGCATAGCCGTGCTTGTGGGCGGCAACAGCCGCCATCACAGCTTCACGGCCGAAGACATCAACTGCTTTGCAGACGGGCTGGCAGATGCGGCACGGCAGGGCGGCAGCCTGATGATCACCGCCTCACGCCGCACACCCCCTGCCCTCAGTCACCGGCTGGAGCAACTGGCGGAAACAGGAAACCATTTCCTTTGGGACGGCAGCGGCGAAAACCCGTTGCTGGCCATGCTGGCGCTGGCCGATACCATCGTGGTCACGGGCGACAGCACCAACATGGTAGGCGAGGCGCTGGCGGCTGGACGGCCGGTGCATGTGTTCATGCCCTCGGGCGGGCACCACCGGCTGGACCGTTTTTTGACTGGATTGCGCCAGATTGGGGCCATTCACCCCTTTCCGGGGCCTCTCAAAACCACTACCTGTGAGCCGCTGGACAGCACCCCGCAGATCGCTGCGGCCATCAGGGACCGGCTGGCCTCGCGCAAGGCATGAGATTTAAGGAACTGGACATGGCGACGGAACACGTGAAGCTGCTCATCATTGGCTCGGGCCCGGCTGGCTACACCGCCGGCATCTATGCCGCGCGCGCCATGCTGGAACCGGTTCTCGTCGCGGGCATCCAGCCGGGCGGCCAGCTGACCATCACCACCGATGTGGAGAACTATCCCGGCTTTGCCGAGCCGATCCAGGGCCCCTGGCTGATGGAGCAGATGCAGCTTCAGGCCGAGCATGTCGGGACGCGCATCGTGCATGACATCATCACCGAGGTGGACCTGTCGAAGCGCCCGTTCCGCGCCGTTGCCGATGGCGGCACCGAGTTTCTGGCCGATGCGGTGATCATCGCCACCGGCGCGCAGGCGCGCTGGCTGGGTCTGCCGTCGGAAGTGGATTTCATGGGTGCGGGCGTTTCGGCCTGCGCCACCTGCGACGGCTTCTTCTACCGCGGCAAGGAAGTGATCGTGGTCGGCGGCGGCAATACGGCCGTCGAGGAAGCGCTTTACCTTGCTAATCTGGCCTCCAAGGTGACGGTCGTGCACCGCCGCGACAGCTTCCGCTCCGAGCGCATCCTGCAGGAGCGGCTGTTCGCCAATCCGAAGATCAATGTGGTGTGGGATTGCGTTGTGGACGAAATCCTCGGCGGCGGCATGCCCAAGGCCGTCACGGGCGCACGCCTCAAGAACGTCAAGACCGGCGAAACGCACGAACTCAAGGCCGACGGCGTCTTCATCGCCATTGGTCATGCGCCGTCGGTCGATCTGTTCCGCGGCCAGCTGACGCTGAAGCCGAATGACTACATCTTCACCGAGGCCGACAGCACCCGCACCTCCGTGCCGGGCGTCTTTGCCGCCGGTGACGTGACCGACGACATCTACCGCCAGGCCGTCACCGCCGCCGGCATGGGCTGCATGGCCGCCCTTGAAGCGGAGAAGTTTCTGGCTGAACATGCCCTTGAGGCAGCAACGGCAAGCTGAGGCGGCCAGCAACAGGCTGACCCGGCAAAGAGGGGCGGCGGAAGAGGAGAGACGGGCGCATGATGGACTGGGACAAGCTGCGCATTTTCCATGCCGCCGCACAGGCAGGCAGCTTCACGCATGCGGGCGACAGCCTGAACATGAGCCAGTCCGCCGTCAGCCGTCAGGTCAGCGCGCTGGAGCAGGATCTCGGCATCCCGCTGTTCCACCGCCATGCGCGCGGCCTGTTGCTCACCGAACAGGGCGAACTCCTCTACCGCACGGCCCGGGAAGTGCTGATGAAGCTGGAGGCCGTGCAGACACGCCTCACCGACAGCCGCGAAAAGCCCTCCGGCGTGCTGCGCATCACCACCACGGTGGGCCTTGGCTCCACCTGGCTGACGGCGCGCATCAACGAGTTCATTGACCTTTATCCGGATATGGAACTGCGGCTGATCTTCGATGACGAGGAGCTGGACCTTGGCATGCGCGAAGCGGATGTGGCCATCCGCCTGCGCCAGCCGACACAGCCGGACCTGATCCAGCGCAAGCTCTTCACCGTGCACTTCCACATCTACGCTTCACCGCATTACCTGAAGCGCTACGGCACCCCGAAGACGATCGAGGATCTGGACAATCACCGCATCGTCACCTTCGGCGAGCACGCCCCCGCCTATTTGCGCGACATGAACTGGCTGGAGACCGCCCACCGCCCGCTGGGTGAGCCGCGCCGCATCGTACTGCGCGTCAACAATGTGGTGGCGATCAAGCGCGCGGTGGATCAGGGTATCGGCGTCGCCATTCTGCCGGACTACATCGTCGAGAACGACACGAGCGTGACGCAGATCCTGACGCATCTGGAAGACCAGATTCCAAGCTTCGATACCTATTTCGTCTATCCGTCAGAGCTGAAAAACACGGCGCGCATCACCGCCTTCCGCGACTTCCTGCTGGCCAAGGCAGAGCGCTGGTCCTACTGACCGGCGTTCCGCCGCTGGACAGAATGCCGCAGCGCAGAAAACGCCTCCACGATCATATCCCTTTGATTTCTTAGCGCTTCCGGGAAGAATAGCGTCCAGCTGCAGCCTGTACGCTCCTGCGAACTCATCCATCAAAATACCAGCCAGAACGAATTCGCCTGAAAAACAGGCAATTCTTGAAACTGCACGAAATCTGACCACAAGGTCAAAATCTGCACAAAGCACACATCAAGCCTCTGAATCAAAAAAGGAAATATGATTCCCCCGGGCCAAATGTGACAGGATTGTGCAGGACTGACATATTAGTCATTCCTTAAACGCATGGCTGACCTGCGCAGGTGCCACTTGTTTAATCAGCTTGTGCACTGCATATAAGCATCACTGTTGGTTCTGCGGCGTCGCACTCTCCTCCCAGCGACGCCAATTCAGCCAGCTGTTCCCCTCTGGAAGGTGATTTTCCACGCTGTGGAAAATCAAAAATAACTGCCGGGTCTTTTGACCCGGCTTTTTTTTGCCTTGTGGCCTGGAAGTGGAACGCGCTTAGGCTGATGCCGCTCGGACGTAGCAACAGGAAACTCCACCTTTGAAATGCAAAAGCGCTTGAGATGGCTGCTTTCAGCGAGCCCGTTCCCTATCCATCGTCATCCCGGACGCAGCGAAGCGGAGATCCGGGACCGGTGAGCCAAGGTCCCGCGGCTATGGCTCCTAAACACAACCAACTTATACCCCGGCTCACCGGTCCCGGATCGCGCGAAGCGCGTCCGGGATGACGGCGGAGAGGCCTCAGCCAGAACGCAAAAGGCCCCGGAGATACCCCGGAGCCTTCCAGCCTACATCCCTGAAGCCACACAGCCTCACATGAACAGCTTCTCGCCTTCCATGCCCTTGTAGAGGCCGGCGACCTGTTCGGCGTAGCCGTTGTAGAGCAGGGTCGGAACGGTTTCGCCGGTGCCCAGCACGTCTTCCTGCGCCTGGCTCCAGCGCGGGTGAGCAACTTCCGGATTCACATTTGCCCAGAAGCCGTATTCGGTCGGCCCCAGCGCTTCCCACATGGTCTTCGGCCGCTCGTCCGTGAAGGTGATGCGGACGATGCTCTTGATCGACTTGAAGCCGTATTTCCACGGCAGGGCAAGGCGCAGCGGCGCGCCGTTCTGCTTGGGCAGCGGCTTGCCATAGACACCGGTCACCATGAAGGCCAGTTCGTTGGTGGCCTCGGCCATGGTCACGCCTTCCACATAGGGCCACGGATACCAGACCATGTTCTGGCCCGGCGCAATGCTCGCGTCCTGGAAGGTCTCGAAGCGCAGGTATTTGGCGCCTGCCTGGGGGCTCGCCAGCTTCACCAGTTCCGACAGGGCGAAACCGGACCAGGGCACGGCCATGGACCAGGCCTCGACGCAGCGGAAGCGGTAGAGCCGCTCTTCCAGCGGCATGGCCTTCAGAAGATCATCGATGCCGATCTGCTGCGGCTTGTCCACCATGCCGTCGATGGTCACCGTCCACGGGCGGATGGGTAGGGCCTGCGCCGCACGGGCGATGCTCTTGCTGGTGCCGAATTCATAGAAGTTGTTGAAGCTGGTGACATGCTTTTCCTGGCTGAGGGCACGGTCCAGCGTATAGGCCTCGTTGCGCGTCACCGGATAGAGGCTGGCGCTCGGGTCTGCGGCACCATCCTGCGCCCTTGCGCCGGATGGCAGCCCCGCCCCCAGTGCCAGCGCGCCCGCCCCCGCCATGCCCGCCAGAACCGCGCGGCGGTTCCAGAACAGGTGCTCCGGTGTTGCCATATGCTCGGGCAGGGCCCAGCCCGGCTTGCGGATGATATGCATCTTGTCCTCCTGATCAGCGCCCACAGCAAACGCCTGAAATTCTGAAGATGCAAATAACGCTCTGGTGACGTCTGGCGAGCCCCTGCGCACGCAGGATTGAGCATCTGACGGGCGTCAGGCATGTATCAGGCAGGAACTCGGGCAAGAACTCGGGCAGGAAGATGAGGCCGGCGCCCGTCCGCACCGGCCTCGCCCCTCCTGTTGGCAGCAGCCCGAAGGGCTGCATGGAGAGCTCCTTTATGCAGCCTTCTGCCGCTCGCGGGCAAGTATCTGATCTGCAAGCTTGCCGGTCACCTCTGCCAGATGGTCAAAGCGGCGGTGGAAGCTGCCCGCCCCTGCCGTCGCAGATCTCAGTTCCACGATCAGGCCGTCCAGCTCCGCCTGCGGCATCAGGCAGCGCACCTCGTCCCACCCGGCCCAGCCGGGCCTTGCATCAAAGCCGAGGATCTGGCCGCGCCGGGCCGGGATGATGGCGTTGATGCGCGCCGTCGCTTCGGACGGGCACACCACGATCACCTCGTCCATCGGCTCCAGCAGCACCGGGCTGCACTCCGGCAGCCCCTCGCGCATCGCCGTGATCGCCGCCATGCGGAAGGCCTGATCGGAACTGTCGACCGAGTGATAGGACCCGTCCGTCAGCACGACCGAAATATCCACCAGCGGGAAGCCCAGCGCCCCATGGCCCAGCGCCTCGCGCACCCCTTCTTCCACGGACGGGATATATTGGCGCGGCACCACCCCGCCGGTGATCTTCTCGGCAAAGACAAAACCCTCTCCGCGTCCCAGCGGCCGGATTTCCAGCACCACATCGCCGAACTGGCCATGCCCGCCCGACTGTTTCTTGTGCCGCCCGCGCACGCTGGTGCCCTTGCGGATGGTCTCGCGGTAAGCGATCTGCGGCGCGCGCGCCTCCACCGTCAGGCCATACTTGCCCTTCAGCCGGGCCAGCGCGACACGCAGATGCATCTCGCCCTGCCCTTCCAGAAGGGTCTCGCCGGTCGCCTCGCTCAGCCGCGCATGCAGGGCGGGGTCTTCCTCTGTCAGTTTATGCAGAGCAGTGGAGAGCTTCACGTCGTCCTTGTGGTCGGCCGTGGAGATGGCAAGCCCCATCACCGGCTCCGGCCGGCGGAAGGGCATCCACTGCCGGATAGGTTCCTTCAGCCCCAGCAGCATGCCGGTCTGCGCTCCGTCGAGCTTCGCCAGCGCCACGGTTTCCCCCTCTCCTGCCGCGCCCCGGCGGCTCGCCTGCTGGCCGAACAGCGAAAGCAGACCGGATGGCTTCTCCGCTCCGCCCTCCGGCAGGTGCAGCCCCTGCCCCTCGGCCACCGTGCCGCCCAGAACCCGCGTCACCGACAGCTTGCCGCCATGCAGCGTGTGCAGCGTCTTCATCACCACGCCCGCCTCGGTGGAGGGGCTCAGGCCCAGCCGCGCCCGCGTCGCCACCACATCCGGCCCCTCGTGCCGCAGGGCCTTCATCAGCCGCTGGATGCCGTTACCGTGTTCTGCCGAGCCGATGAATACGGGGCAGATCAACCCCTGCCGCATTTCCTCGGCAAGATCCGTGAACACCCGCTCGCGGCCTGGCGCCATGTCCTCCAGCAGGGTTTCCATCAGCACATCGTCATGGTCGGCCAGCCGTTCCAGCATGGAGAAGCGCGCTTCCACCTCGCGGGCGAGTTCATCACCCGGCATGTCGATCACGAGACTTTCCGCATGCTCGCGGTAGACAAAGGCCCGCTCCAGGGCAAGATCGATGAAACCCACGGCGATGCCGTTCTTCCAGATGGGGATCTGCCGCAAGACCAGCGGCACGCTGGAGGCCGGCTGCAGCATCTGCAGCACGTCGCGCACCCGCTGGGTAGCCTTGTCGATCTTGTTGAGGAACAGAAGCCGGGGCACACCGCGCTCTTCCAGCATCTTGAGGATCAGTTGCAGCGCGGGAACCTTCTTCTCGTCCGCTTCCGCCACCACGATCGCCAGATCCGCGCCGCACAGGGCGCCTTCCGTGTCGGTGAGAAACTCGACGGAGCCGGGGCAATCGAGGAAGGTATAGTGGTCCCCCAGATACTCCGTCCCGGCGATGTTCATCTCGATACTCATGCCGTGAGCGCGCGCCTCCGGCGAGGCATCGCCCGTCATGTTGCCGCCTGCCTGGCTGCCTTGTCTGGAAATTGCCCCCGTGCGCGCCAATATGGCTTCCATCAGGGTTGTCTTGCCGCTTCCGAAGGGCCCGACAATCGCGATGCAGCGGGGGCCGGATCGTCTGCCGCTGCTGGTGCTTTCCTGAATGCCGCTCATGCTGCCGTCTCCCGTTGGCTTGTGTTGCCAGCGCGAGGATCGCGGCAGGAGATGACGCCGCGTCTGCGCGCCGTCCACCCGCTGCAGGGACATGAGCCGTCTTGTCCGGACGCTCCGGAGCCGGGCCAGGCCCTGCGGCGTTTGAGCATTGCAGCTCCGCGCGCGTTTGACGCCGCCACGGAGCCGGTCAAGGCATCGTCGCGCCGCGCGGGCGCCATTTGCAAGCAAAAGATGTGCGGCACTGCAGCATCAAACGGCCTTGCCCCTGCCGCATCTGCGGGCCACAACAAGGCCAGAGACAACAGGACAAGGCAGCGAAAGGCCGAAGTCAGCATGCAGATCCAGACGCTCAAAGGCCTTGTGGCAACCGCCCTGCTTCTGGCGGCAGCCCTTCTGCCGTTTGACTCATGGTCCGAGGTACAGGCCCAGACCTCCGCCCTGCGCCGCTCCAGCGACAACGGCACTGCCGCCGCCCCGTCCATGCGCGGCCAGGCCGGGCGCATGCTTCTGGACAAAAGCCAGCAGCAGCAGACGCAAGGCCTCGACAAGCGCCAGCAGATCGAAGCCGAACACCGCCGCGAGCGGGCCAGGGAACTTGCCCAACCCTGCACCCAGCCCGGCTGCCCCACCCATCCTGAGTACCGGGATGTTTACGGGAAGCCAAAGAAGCGCTGAAACAATAGAGCTCCGACAATTTACAAAGGTAGAGTTTTGCGGGCGCCGCTGCAGCCCCTCCATCGTCATCCCGGCCAAGCGCAGCGCGAGCCGGGATGACCACGGAGAGGACTTTAACAGCAAAAAACCCGCCGGTTTTCACCGGCGGGCTCTTCAATCACTTACCGTCAGAAACGGCTCAGCGCAGGTTAGCGCAAAAGCGCTGGATGCGCTGGCAGGCGTCTTCCAGAGCTTCGGTTGCGGTGGCGTAGGAGATGCGGAAGTTCGGGCCAAGGCCGAAGGCCGAGCCCTGCACCACGGCAACGCCTTCAGCTTCCAGCAGCTCGGTCACGAAGTCCTCGTCGGTCTCGATGACCTTGCCGGACGGCGCGGTCTTGCCGATGCAGCCTTCGCAGGCTGGGAACACGTAGAACGCGCCTTCCGGCACCGGGCAAACGAGACCCTTGGCCTGGTTCAGCATGGACACCACGAGATCGCGGCGGGCCTTGAAGATCTCGTTGTTCTTCGGGATGAAGTCCTGCGTTCCGTTCAGCGCTTCCACGGCCGCATACTGGGCGATGGAGCTGGGGTTGGACGTGGACTGGGACTGCACCGTCGCCATCGCCTTGATCAGCTGCACGGGACCGGCCGCATAGCCGATGCGCCAGCCGGTCATGGCATAGGCCTTGGAGACACCGTTCACCGTCAGCGTGCGGTCATAGAGCGACGGCTCGACCTGCGCCGGGGTGGTGAATTCGAAGTTGTCGTAGACGAGGTGCTCATACATGTCGTCGCTCATCACCCACACATGCGGATGACGGACGAGCACATCGGTGAGCGCCTTCAGCTCGGCGCGCGTGTAGGCGGCGCCCGAGGGGTTCGACGGCGAGTTGAAGATGAACCACTTGGTCTTCGGCGTGATCGCCGCTTCCAGCGCTTCGGCCGTGATCTTGAAGGTCTTCTTGTCGGCCTCCACGATCACCGGCGTGCCGCCGGCCAGCTCCACCATGTCCGGGTAGCTCACCCAGTACGGCGTCGGGATCAGCACTTCGTCGCCGGGGTTCACGGTGGCGATGAGGGCATTGTAAAGCACCTGCTTGCCGCCGGTGCCGACCGTCACCTGTGCCGGGGTGTAGGTCAGGCCGTTCTCGCGCTTGAACTTGGCGCAGATCGCCTCCTTCAGCTCGGGAATGCCGTCCACGGCGGTGTATTTGGTCTTGCCCTCATTGATGGCCTTGATCGCCGCAGCCTTGATGTTTTCCGGGGTATCGAAGTCCGGTTCGCCAGCGCCAAGACCGATAACGTCCCGGCCGGCGGCTTTCAGCTCACGCGCCTTGTTGGTGACCGCAATCGTTGCGGACGGTTTCACACGCGAAAGAGCATCGGCAATAAAGCCCATGAGGGTCCTCCATAGGAGACATGGTGATTTCGAGCGCGCGGACCCTAAGCCGACAACAGAACAGCCGCAAGGCCCAAGCGCCGCAGATCTGCGGCTTGCGTCAACTTTTTTTCGCAGATCTGGACAGAAGCATGTACCCGGCAGAAACGACAAGGCCCCACCGGCACAACCGCGAACACCCTAGAAACAAATACCAAGTACCCTCAAAAAATCATCAGTATCAGAACCTTAATTTTTCCATTTCGGAAAAGGCGCCGCAGAGTGAGCTTAAGTCTCAGGTAATGAGTACGTGAAAAAACGTATGCATACACCAAGCGGAGTGCCCACAGATGGCCAGCCTGTTCTCCATCGGCAGCATGCAGCGCAGCATCAACCGGGATGCCCTTCAGGCATTGGACGATCTTCCGGTTGCCGTCATGACCTGTGATCTTTCGAGCTTCTGCATCGATTACGCCAACAAGGCTTCGATCGGCCTGGTGGACAAGCTCAAGCACATCCTGAATCTGGATCCCTCCAAGATCGTCGGCACCTGCATCGACGTGTTCCACAAGCATCCGGAGCATCAGCGCCGGATCATCGGGGATCCCAAGAAACTGCCGCACAAGGCCCGCATCAAACTCGGCGATGAGGTCATCGACCTGCATATTTCGGCGATCTATGACGCAGCAGGCCGCTATACCAAGGCCTCGCTGGTCTGGAGCATCGTCACCGAGCAGTACAAGGCAGACAGGGAAACAAAGCGCCTGCTGCAGATGATCGACAAGATGCCGATCAACGTGATGACCTGTGATCCGAAGACCTTCGAGATCAACTATGTCAACCAGACCAGCCTCAAGACGCTGGAGGCTGTCGAAAGATACCTGCCGATCAAGGTGAAGGATCTGCTTGGCAGCTCCATCGACGTGTTCCACAGGCACCCTGGCCACCAGCGCAAGATTCTCTCCGATCCCTCCAACCTGCCCTGGCGCGCCAACATCAAGGTCGGGCCGGAAACGCTCCGCCTTGACGTTTCGGCCATTCAGGACACGGACGGAAGCTATCTTGGCCCGATGCTGAGCTGGTCCATCATCACCGACCAGACCCATGTGACCGACCAGATCAGCGGCGTTGTCACGACCATGAACGAGATCGGCAGCGAGCTGGACAGCACAGCCGCCAGCATGCTGCATACGGCCGAAGCCGCCGGCAGCCAGGCCACATCCGTCTCCTCCGCGGCCGAGGAAATGGCAGCCTCGTTCTCCGAGATCGCGCACCGCATGACGACGGCGGCGCAGAAGTCACGCGCCGCGACCGAACAGGCCGATTCCACCGCCGGTCAGATCGAGGCGCTGAAGAATGCGTCGGAATCCATCGGCACCATCATGGGCACCATTCAGTCCATCGCCGACCAGACAAAGCTTCTGGCGCTCAATGCCACCATTGAGGCCGCACGTGCCGGTGAGCTTGGCCGGGGCTTTGCGGTCGTTGCGGCGGAAGTGAAGGGGCTGTCGGAGCAGACCAGCCGCGAGACGGAACAGATCCGTGCGCAGATCGAGGCCATGCAGAGCCAGACCACCGGCGCCATGACGGCCATCCGCTCGATCATCGACATGATCCGCGAGCTGGATTCGCTGTCTTCCGCTGTCGCAGCGGCCATGACCCAGCAGCAGGCCGCCTCTCAGGAGGTGACCCGCGCCATTTCCAGCGTGTCGGATGCCAGCAACAAGACCCGCATGTCGGCCCAGACCGTCATGGGCATGGTGGACAAGGTGAAGGGCGTGCAGAAGGCCAACAGCGAGATCGAGGCTTTCCTCAAGTCACGCTGACGCAGAGAAAGCCGGGCCTCTCCCCTCAGGCCCGGGTTTCCAGCACCAGATGCGGCGGGTCCTCGTCGTTGTCGATGAAGAGCGCACGGATTCGCTTGTTTCTGGACGAGCCGTCAAGGCTGTTCACCACCACGGCGATGGGAATGTTGTTGGCCTTCTTTGCGGCTTCGAGCAGCAGCCCGTAGCTCTTGGGATGCAGCAGGGTCTCGGTGATCGGATGCTCGTCCATCGACTGCTGGGTCAGCTGAAAGACCTTGCGCGCCGCCTTGTTGGCGGCCAGCATCTTGCGTGTCTTTGTGTCCACGACGATGACCGGCGACGTCATCACATCGAAGATCCGGGTAAAATCCGCCTCGCTGTGGCCATCCGGCTCTGCCGTGAAGACAACACCGCCCGCTGTCTCTGAAAGACGGAAGAACAGGGCCGAATAGTGCATCACCATTGTGTCGCCATTCGGCATCTTGAAGCGCCCCTTGCCGGAGGCGCTGGACGAGCGGGCGAGAACCGTCTGGATCAGAGCCGCGAGCGTCTTGCCGACACGCTTCGGGATGTGCGCAATGTTGCGGCCGATGCAGAGCGCCGGGTCGTCAATGCCGAAGGCGTGAAAGAAACCGGGACTGGCATAGCGGACATAGCCGAAATTATCCGCCGTCATGACGATCTTGCCTGAGTTCTCCACGAAGTGCTTCAGGATCGGCGCAAGGCCGCGCACCACATGCCCGCCCTCTCCGCCAGCTGCCACCGTCGACGGGTGGCAGATGACAAACTGGCGCCCATCACCGGCGTCGTAACGCCAGCCGGTCAGGCTGATGCCGGCAATGCCACTCTCCGCATCCGTGCCCACATCGATGGGGCCGCACTTGCCCTTCCGGATGACGGTGTTGAACAGGTTGAGAAGGTTTTTCTGCGTCTGCGGTGCGAGCGCAGAAAGCGCCTCCGACAGAGCGGCCTGTTTCAGACCGGCACCCTTGCCCTCGATCTGGGCGGTCGCCGTCTCAAGCCACATCAGCCGCTTGGCGGAGGGATCAGCGATCAGAAACCAAAGACCGGAGAGACTGAGATGCGGTCCGGCGTGAGCATCCGGCACCGCGGAAGCCGCAGTCTGCAAAAGCTTCTGGTCCGGCTCGGGCATCACTGCCGCAGCCGCCTCGCTTGATCCGCTCATGCCTCTTGCCCGTCCCCGGCGGCGGGCCCATCCCCGCTCCGAAACATCCAGTACGTTCCGGTATCGCCTGCAAGGGCAAAAATCCAGTGAAGATGATCGTTACAAACCGAAACTTTCCCGCCACGAAATGGCCATGAAAAATGCTGCAACCCGCCCGTTTCCGGGCCGCAGGCCGTCGCATTTTCAGGCCAGTTTCTGCCCGTCTGGGCGCTGATGAAAGGGCCTTGGGATGAGAAACAGGACAATGCCCCGCACGCAGATCTCCCGCAGGCAGGCCTGCCCCGTGCAGCTTGCCGGGCTGTTTGCCGGTCTTGGTCTTGCGGCAGTTGCCATCTGTGCGGTGACCGGCAGTGCAACAGGGCTGAGCCTGATGGCCGTTCTGGCCGCAGCCTTCGCCGGCATGACGTCGGTGACGCTCTGTCTTGGTGCAACCTTGTTGCAGGACATGGATGCCCGGCCGGACAGTGCGCCGCATCACTCATCCAGACGCCCACATGATGACTGGAGCTGACAGCATGACCGGAGATACGACGC
Source organism: Pannonibacter sp. I15F10I1 (assembly GCF_900185665.1). NCBI lineage: Bacteria > Pseudomonadati > Pseudomonadota > Alphaproteobacteria > Hyphomicrobiales > Stappiaceae > Pannonibacter > Pannonibacter sp. I15F10I1. The sequence goes on along the minus strand of NZ_FYAN01000008.1, from coordinate 19,654 downwards.
AGCCGGATGGCAGCAGCGGAACGACCACGCGCATGGACACACCGCCCATGGCAACGATCCTGACACCGCGCAAGACGCGGCCGGAGGATGAGGCAAGCCTGCGGCCTCTGGGAATGGCCATCGCCTTTGGCGTCATACTGGCCGTGGCAGTGGCATTCCTTGGCCCGTCGCCATCCGCGCGCGAACATAATGGAGACAACACCGCACAAGGTGCCCTCCAGCATCCTGTCCAGGCCGGCAAGACCACGCCATCTGCCCTGCCGCTGCGCACGGGATGATGCATCCGGCGCAACCTCTCGAGACCAGCGCGTGAAGTGCTGGTTTGCCAAAGCCCCGCGAGACCTGTTCTCCGGGGCTTTGGCACACCTGACACACGGAGATTTGCGGCAGCGCCATATCCTGCCAAGGGAACCATTGCGCCCGTCAGCCATTGGGCTGGCACATGATCCTGCAGCCGGGAGCGGCTGCCCGCAAACGGACCTGCCCATGCTTGCTGCCCGCTGGAAAGTGCTGATCCTCTCCATCGTCCTTTATCAGGGACTTCTGACCTGGTGCATGTTCGAGCTCGTCAATGTCTCGGCCTATTTTTCCAGTCCAGAATGCGGCGAGTGGTGCGGCCGCCGTCCTTTCGGTTTCATCCTGAGAAATCAGGGAGCTTATGAAGCCGCCATGGCGTTTGCCGCTCTCAGCCTTCTTCTCATCGCCATCAATGCGGCCGTCTGGATCAGCTCCATCCGGGGCCGCCGGAAACCCAAGTCCTGACCCGTTGCTTCCCAGCCCATCCAGTGACTTAATGATGCCTGCGAAAGACACATGGAGTTCTGCCATGGCCGTTGAACTGACCCTGTCGCCCGAAACCATCCGCATGCTGGTGCAGAAGGCCCGTGCCGCGTCGGCCGCCCTCAACGACGCCTTCGAGGAGGACCGCGGCAATGGCATCGATTTCGACGAGGACCATCTCTCCGACCTCCACATGCACGATGGCCTTGCGGAAGAGGAATCCATCGACCTCAGCGAGGAGGAACTGCGGGAGCTGCTGTCGGACCTGAACGTGGATGAGTCGGCCGAACTGGTCGCCATTGCCTGGGTCGGCCGCGGTGACTTTGATGCCAGCGACTTCGAACAGGCCGTCGAGGAGGCTCGGGCCAGAGGCATGAAGGGCACCGCCAGCTATCTGATCGGCCTGCCCCTGCTCGCGGACTATCTGGAGAATGGCCTGGAAACACTGGGCTTTTAGGATCTTGCCCACAGCCGCAGAAAAAACATGCAGGACAACGGAACCGGAAGGTCAAATAGGGCTTTAACCAGACGTTAACCATATGCGACGTTCCTAGGGACGTCACATATGGACCACACCCAACCGGGAGGAGCCCTGAGATGAGCATTCAGGATCGTTATGATACCGATGGTCTCGTCAGCAGTCCGCGTTCACCCTGGCCCTATGTAGCGGGCTTTATCGCAGTTTCAGCCTTTGCCAGCGTTCTGGCATCCGCCTTCCTTGGCTAGGCATACCGTCAGGCTCCTGTCCGGCTCGCTCCGGCAGCCTGCCAGAAGCGCCGGGCACGGCAGGTGGAGTTTCAACGGATCTCCGCAATGACCGCCAGTCCGGCAATCAGTTTCCCAAGTACCGGTTCTTCCACGCTGCGTCTTCACGGGCTGGACCTTGCCCGTGGCCTCGCGCTGCTGGCCATGGTGTCCTATCACCTGTCCTGGGATCTGTCCTGGTTCGGGATCGTGGACTGGCCCGTCAACGAGGATGGCGGCTGGCAGACCTATGCCCGGCTGATTGCAGGCACCTTCCTGTTTCTCGCCGGTGTCAGCCTGAGCCTGGCTCATGCCAGCGGCATCCGCTGGCGCGCCTTCTGGCGGCGGGAGGCCGTGATCCTGGTGGCTGCAGCCGCAGTCAGCGCCGGCACATGGTATGCACTCGACGCCAACATGGTGCGCTTCGGCATTCTCCACTGCATTGCCGCAGCCAGCCTGCTGGCCCTGCCCTTTGTCCGCCTGCCCGCCCTTGCGTCCGTTGCCGCCGCGCTGCTGGTCTTCTCCCTGCCCTTCTGGGCTGCTGGCCCTGCCTTCGACGGGCCGCTGTGGCTCTGGACAGGACTTGGCGACCCCGGCTTTTCCAGCGTGGACTGGGTACCGGTCGTGCCCTGGGCAGGCGCAACCCTGCTGGGCGTTGCTGCCGGGCACATGCTGCGCCATCCTGACGTAAAATTCTGGGCCTCCCGCTGGCAGCCGCGCTCCGCTTTCGGCCATCTGCTTTGCCGGGGCGGACGCCACTCGCTGGCGGTCTATCTGATCCATCAGCCCGTGCTGTTCGGCAGCCTCTGGCTGGTGGCAGCCAGCGGCGTCATCGAGGACAGAACCTCCCGTGACTTTCAGGAAAACTGCACCCTGACCTGCACGGCGGGCGGTGTGGAACAGTCCGCCTGCGCGCGCATCTGTTCCTGCACACTGACCGCCATGAAGTCTGACGGCCTGTGGGACAAGCTGCTGGGCAATCCGGAAGATACCGGCCTTCTGAGCCAGATGAACACGAGCCATGCTGCTTGCGTGCAGCAGGAATTCGAGGCCAATCCGCCGCAGTGACCGCAGCGCTCAGGCTCAGGTTCAGGTTCAGGCGCTGTGCCGCGCCCGCACCAGCCGCTGCGCTGCAAAAGCCCTGAAATCCGCCGCATCATTGCCGCGCGCGGCCTGCCCCAGCGCCCAGAGCGCGGAAATGCCGTCACAGACCGGCTTCATCGCGGCCACCCGGCGGCGCATCAGGTCTGGGTCTTCGCCGTGGGCAAGGCCTGCGGCATGGGCGGCCAGAAGCGCCGTCTCGGCAACCACATCCAGTCCGCATTCCAGCACCGCATAGGCCAGATCCCAGGCCGGATCGGACCAGCCCGCATATTCCCAGTCGATCAGCCACAGGCGCTGGCCATCACTGAGGATATTCCCCGGCACCAGATCGCAATGGCATGGGGCGGGCGGCACCTGCAGCACTGCTGCAAGATCACCGGCTGCGTCCCGCAGAAAGGCAAGATCTTCCGGCGGCGCGCTGTCTGCCTCTGCCGCAAGGATCATCTCCTGAAGCCGCTGCGAGGGCACGAAGACCGGCGGCCGTGCCAGCCCGCCGAAAGCGGCAGCCGCCCCATGCAACCGCGCCAGCAGCGCCCCCAGAAGCTCTGCCCCGGCAGCATCCGCCGCCGCAAGCGGATGGGCATCCGGCACCGCCTCGATCAGCATCACGCCTTGCTCCGGCACCGCCAGGACCACCCGCGGCCCCAGTCCCAGCCGTTCGGCAACGCGCGAGAACTCAGCCTCGGTCTGGCGGTCGACAAGCCCCCGGTTCTCCGCCCGCTCCACCCGCAGGACAAAGCTGCCCGCCTCCCCCGTCAGCCGGTAGACGTGATTGCTGAGGCCGGAGACCGCCGTCACCTGCAGCCTGTCTCCCGCCTCCCGGCGCAACGCCCCGGCCAGCGGCGGACAGGCCGCAAGAGCAGCCGCAAGAGGCGCAGGCAAAGGCAGGGGCGACAGATCAGGCATGAACGGGAACCACGAAATCGGGGCGGGCAGCAAAGTGCATCCCTTCTGCTCCATCCTGTCCCCGGCAGCAAGCGCCAGCCGCAAGCGCAGTTTCCACGCCCCTCTTCCCGGAGCGGCGGACTCACCGCATACTCAGGCCATGACCGAAAAGCCCGCCATCACCATCACCTACTGCCGCCAGTGCAACTGGATGCTCCGCTCCGCCTGGCTGGCGCAGGAACTGCTCTCCACCTTCTCCGAGGAAATCGGCTCCGTCACCCTCATCCCCGGCACCGGTGGCGTGTTCCTCATCACCTGCGACGGCACGCAGATCTGGGAGCGCAAGGAAGACGGCGGCTTCCCCGAGGCCAAGGTGCTGAAACAGCGCCTGCGCAATCTCGTCTGGCCTGATCGGGATCTCGGCCATTCGGACGGGCATAAAAGCGGCGGCTAACCGCTGATTTCCGCCAGCCCATCGCGCAGAACCTGCGGATCGGCCGTCATCCCCGCTTCAAGGGCCCCATGCAGCTCATCCCAGATGGGCACCGCAGCGGCAAGCGTCAGCGCCCCGGCTTGCGTCAGATGCAGCCGCTTGCCGCGCCTGTCCTTCGGATCCGGCAGAACCTCCACCCAGCCCTTGCGCGCCAGCGGCTTCAGCGCCGCCGTCAGCGTTGTCCGGTCCATGCCCAGAAGCCCGGCCACCTGCCCCAGCGCCGGAGCCTCCGGCCGGTTCAACGCCATCATCAGGGAGAATTGCTGGTTCGTCAGCCCGGTGGGCTTCAGCGCCAGATCAAAGCGGCGCGCCAGTGCACGGGCGGCACGCTGGGCGAAAAGGCACAGGCAGGTGTCCTTCACCTGCAGGGTCTTGGCATAGGGAACGGGCAGGGTGTTTGACATGGTCTATTTATGTTGATATCAACTCATATCGTCAATCGGCAGTTTTCGGGGATAGAGCGCCCTGATCCGGCGCGCAAGCGCGCTCGTGCCGGACGGCACCAATCAGCAACCGGGAGAGGAGGCCCGTCATGCAACCTTCAACCGCAACAGAGCATCACAAGATCCTGCGCAGGCTCGCGGGCGAATGGCGGATGGTCTCGTCCACCGGTCACCCGGATTATGATCCGGAGGATCCGGCGAAGCGCTGGACCGAAACCGGCCGCATGCTCGGAGATTTCTGGGCGATCATCGAAACGCGCGGCCCCATGCCGGACGGCGAACCGGCGGAAATGCTGATGACCATCGGCTACGACCCTGCCCTTGGCCGCTACACCGGCACCTGGACCGGCTCCATGATGGATTATCTCTGGATCTACCGCGGCTGGGTGGAAGACGAGGGACAGACGCTGGTTCTGGAAGCCGATGGCCCGGATTTCGACACGCCGGGCAAAAGCGCCGTCTACCGCGACGTGATCCGCTTTCTGCCGGACGGCACCCGCAGCTTCACCGGCAGCGTGCAGCAGCCGGACGGCACCTTCCGCGAATTCATGACCCACATTCTGGCTCCAGCCTGACGGGTCGCCCCCCTTTAATTTGCAATGAGGAGACTTCCATGATCGGGAAATTCATCTGGTACGAGCTGATGACCACGGATCCGAAAGCAGCCGCTGCGTTCTATTCGGACGTGGTGGGGTGGCAGGTCTCGGATTCGGGCATGCCGGGCTTCGACTACACGCTTCTGACCGTTCCCGGCCAGCCGATGCCCAGCGCAGGCCTGATGGCCCTGCCGGACGAACTGGCAGGCTCAGGCGTGCCGCCCCATTGGATCGGCTATGTGGGTGTTGCCGATGTGGATGCCAAGGCCGCCGAATTTGCCGCCAGCGGCGGCAGGATTGTCCGCCCGGCAGAGGATATCCCGCAGGTCGGCCGCTTTGCCGTCGTGGCTGATCCGCACGGCGCCGTCCTCAGCCTGTTCAAGCCGGACATGCCGGATGGGCCTCTGCCGCCGGAACCAGCCATGGGCCTTCCCGGCACCTTCGGCTGGAGCGAGCTTTATGCCGGAGACGGCGCGGAAGCCTTCACCTTCTACAGCAAGATGTTCGGCTGGGAGAAGGACATGGCCGTCGATATGGGGCCAATGGGCACCTACCAGTGCTTCGCCCTGAACGGCCAGGGCATCGGCGGCATCATGACCAAAATGCCGGACATGCCGCAGCCCTTCTGGAGCTACTACATCAACGTCGAAGCCCTTGACGCCGCCGTCGCCCGCGTCGCCAAGGCCGGCGGCAAGGTCATCCACGGCCCGCAGGAAGTCCCCGGCGGCGCCTGGATCATCAACGCCCTCGACCCGCAAGGCGCCATGTTCTCGCTGGTGTCGATGAAGCGGTGACAAAGAAAACCTTCAGCCCGGACCTGTCCGAAGGCCCGGGCTGAGGGCACAGGAAATTCACTCCGGCTGGCCCGCTTCGGCAAATACCTCGCGCGCGGCATTGAGGCCGTTGATTGCGGCTGGAAGCCCGCCATAGACAGCCATCTGCCAGACAGCCTCTACAATCTCCCCGCGGCTCGCCCCTGCCGCAAGCGCATGGGCAATATTCACCTTCAGCTGCGGGCCGGTCTGGCCGCCCAGCGCCGTGAGTGCGGCGACAGTGCAGAGCTGCCGGGTTTTCAGATCCAGCCCGGTGCGGGCATAGTGGCGGCCATAGGCCCATTCCACCAGACTTTCGCTAAAGCCCGGCACCAGATCGTCATACCGCTCTGCGAGCACCTGCTCGAGACCGGGATTCAGCAGGCGGACGACATCACGTCCCTGTTCAAGCGCAGCAGTCATCATGCTCTCCGTTTGGCTTTGCGAACGGCCGGAGCTCCAGCCTGTGAGGCCGGAACAGCAGCCAGGTCCTCGGCTTCCCCGGCTTCGATCTTGCGGTAAAGCGCCACCTTGCCGTCGAGCAGTTCCAGCGTTTGCTGCAGTTCCCAGATGCTGGCCGAAACCTTCTGGCGGTGCCGCTCAATCATCTCCCGCCGCTCACGGGCCGTGGCGGCTCCCCGTGCCCGCAGCTCCGCATAGGCCAGCCGGTCGCGGATGCCCATGCCGGTGGCCTTCAGCCTTTCGAGGAACTCAAGCCAGCGCAGGGCCGGCTCGTCATAGACCCGGTGGCCGCCGGCATCCCGCAAAGGGGGCGGGATCAGGCCGATCTTTTCGTAATAGCGCAAGGTATCGACACTCAGGCCCGTCCGGGCCGCGAGATCACCGATCTTCATGAAACCTCTTTCCCGGGCATGCCCTGCTTCTCCGCAAGCCGCCCGCATGGCTGTTCGATCCATGACATTTGCCCAGTTGCGCTGGACAGTTACCAACGCTAGGTGCTGGAGCGCACTCCAGGTCAAGCCGGTTTTTTCCGCTTTCTCACCGCGTCCGGGATCGCCCGGCCTTCCGCAGCGGCATCAACGGGACAGAAAATCCCTGAGCCTCTCCCGCAGTTCATCCGGCCTGCGGACTTCGCATTCCCAGATGATCAGAACCTGCCAGCCCATGGCCTCCAGCTGCTGCACATGGTCCCGGTCCCGTTCGGTGTTGCGGGTCAGCTTGGGCAGCCAGTAGTCGCGGCGGGACTGGGGGATGCGGGCATCCTTGCAGTCCGGGTCAGGATGCAGATGCCAGAAGCAGCCGTGCACGAAAATCACCTTCCGGCGTGGGCCGAACACCAGATCCGGCTTGCCCGGCAGATCCTTGCGGTGCAGGCGGTAGCGGAAGCCCAGCCCGTGCACCATTGACCGGACAATCATCTCCGGCTTCGTGTTCTTCGAGCGGATCGCCGCCATGTTGCGCGACCGCCGTTCGGGTGAAAGCTTGTCTGCCATTGATACCAGGGCTCATGCGCCGCACGGGCTTGACCAGCTCACGATGAGCCAGGCTCATCGTGAGCTGGTGTGACTTCAGTCTTTTGCCGCCAGATACCCGCCTGCAAGCACCATGTCCCACTCCGTCTCATCACAGCGGCGCGCGATGAACTCTTCCCTGTCACAGGCGGGAAGCCCGAGTGCCGCGATGAGAGCACTGTGATACAGCCCTGAAAACAGCGCCGTCCGCTCCGCCATCAGAATATCACGCGCGCCGCCATTGCCGCGAACACGTTTCATGTAGTCTTTCTGGTCAAAGAGCAGCGCCTGCAGCACCGTGCGGTGGATCACCTTGCCGGTGTTCTCCCGGAAGAACTGCACCACACGCTTCGTCCCGCCGTTGACGGCCCGCAATTCGCGGAAGCGCACCATGTCCAGCCCTTCAAAGCGGCTGTCCGGCAGCTGGCCATCGCGGATCATCCAGTGAATATGCTCGAAACTGGACCGCCGGACACTGCGCTTTCCATCCCGGTTCGGCTGGTTCAGATAGTCCTCGCGGGCAATCATGATGCCGATGGAACAGCGCCGCTCTTCGGTTGCCACCATCACCAGCAGGCAGGGTTCGGCATTGCGGAAGGTCTCGGGCGGAATCATCCAGGTTTTCCGGACGGTGTTCTTCACGTCCACGTCTTCACCCAGCAGGCGGAAATCGCGCAGGCCTTTCGGAACACCGAGAAAGTCGCGCAGGAAATGCTCCACCTTCAGGCCGATGAAGGTCTTTTCCACGTTGTCGAGGTCCGACACCCGCGTGCGTGCCGTGCGCACGGGATCGATGACATATTCCACGGCTTCGCGGATCAGCTCGGGAAAGGTCCGGATGAACTGCGCCTCGCCGCCAGCAAGCCGGAACACCTCATCCGCGATCAGTTTCAGCTTCTGCTGATCCTGCTGCCGCAGATCCGCCGGGGAGCCATCGCCGATCATTCCGCCGCTTCACGCCCTGCCAGCGCTTCCAGCGCGGGCATGCCCAGAGCCACGGCTATGCAGCGGGCAACAGCAGCAGCCACAGGCGGCGGGAAGGCATTGCCGACCTGCCGGTAGGCGGCCGTCTTGCGGCCCGAAAATTCCCAGCTGTCCGGGAAGCCCTGAATCCGGGCAACCATGCGCACGGTCAGCCGGGGCATGCCCTCGTGGTCCGGCGCAGGACACTCATCGGCAATCGTCCGCCCCTCGACCCCAAGCTCCGCCCAGGCACGCCGGGCACGTGTCGGACCAAGATCCGGCCCGCCGTGCTTCTTGGAACCGCCAACCACCGTCGGAGCGATGCGGCAGGCCTGTTCCTTCCAGGCAGCAGCACCTGCCCAGCCCCGCGCTGCCATCAGATCATGCAGCGTTTCGCCCACGGTTGCCGCCGGCACCTTTGTTTCGGGCCATGTGAAATTGTCCGCGAACTCGCGCTGCAGCGCCACCATCACCACACGGGGCCGGAGCTGCGGCACGCCGAAATCGGAGGCCTGCAGCAGCTTCCAGAACACCTTGAAGCCAATCTTGCGCAGACGCAGCTCGATGAACTCGCGGTAGGACAGGAACGAAGGGTCCAGCATGCCGCGCACATTCTCGAACATGATGGCACGCGGCTTCACACGCTCGGCAATCTCGACGCCCCGGGTGAAGAGATTGCGCTCGTCCTTCTCGCCCAGCTGCTTGCCGGCCACGGAAAACGGCGGACAAGGCAAGCCGCCCGCCAGAAGATCCACGCCCCGGAACTGCTCGAATGCGAAATCCTGAAACAGGTCATGCTCATGAACCGTCCACTCCGGGCGGTTCAAACGCAGCGTCTGGCAGGCGTGGGGATCATTCTCGAACAGGGCAGCATGATCGAAACCCGCCATCTCCAGGCCAAGCGCCTGCCCGCCGCCGCCGGCGCAGAGTTCCAGAGATGTCAGCTGATTCCTCATGCGGTATCCTCAAAGACGGCGGGGCGCCGTTCTGGCGGGAGCATATATTGCCCTTCGGATATCACGAAAAGAACAAAATATGAACAGTTTTCTTATCCCCAGTTCGGCGGCAGCATTCCGGCCAGCATCATGCCGCCACAAAGCAACTTGCCAGAACAAAGCCGCAACACCCCCTTTCCCCGGCAGCGGTTTCGGCCCATATTGCACGGCATGAGCAAGAAGCCTGTCTCCCCCTTCACTCCGGAACCCTCAAGCCAGCCGGAAGGCTTTGGCGAAGCGCCTCAGGCGGCGTTTGAGGGCGCGCCTCTGCCATCCGTCAACCTGTCGGGATCGATTGCCGACTGGGCGGAAGAGATCGCGGGAGCGGCGGAGAAGCTTCCCGCCGAGCCACCCGCACCGGCGGCAGATGCGGCGCCACGCAAGGCTGCACGCGGCAAGGGCAAGGCGGAAACCGGCAGCCGCTCGTCGCGCGGCACCTCCATCGGCAAGGCCGAGAGCGCGAGAGAGCGGGCGGCAGGCGGGCTGAACCCGGTGGCCGGGCTCGATATCTCGCTGGAAGAGGCCGAGAAGCTCGAGCAGCATCTCAAGGAAAACAAAAAGAAGAAGGGCCGCAACGCCCTGCCGGAACTGTCCGGCAATCAGGGCGCCACGGCCACCGTACAGGCTCTGTCCGCGCTGATCGAAAGCGGCAACCCGCTGCACAAGAACGGCGAACTGTGGGTGCCGCACCGGCCCGACCGGCCGGAGAAATCCGAAGGCGGCGTGCCGATCGTGCTGAAATCCGCCTACGAGCCGCGTGGCGACCAGCCCACGGCCATTGCGGAGCTGGTGTCCGGCCTTGAAAGCGGCGAGCAGACGCAGGTTCTGCTGGGCGTCACCGGCTCGGGCAAGACCTACACCATGGCGCAGGTCATCGCCCGCACCCAGCGCCCGGCGCTGATCCTGGCGCCGAACAAGACGCTGGCGGCGCAGCTTTACGGCGAGTTCAAGAGCTTCTTCCCGGACAATGCCGTCGAATATTTCGTCTCCTACTACGACTATTACCAGCCCGAGGCCTATGTGCCGCGGACGGACACCTACATCGAGAAGGAATCCTCGATCAACGAGCAGATCGACCGGATGCGCCACGCGGCCACCCGCGCCCTGATCGAGCGCGATGACGTGATCATCGTCGCCTCCGTCTCCTGCATCTACGGTATCGGCTCGGTCGAGACCTATACGGCCATGACCTTCGCGCTGGAGGTGGGCGAGCGGATCGACCAGCGCCAGCTGCTGGCCGATCTGGTGGCGCTGCAATACAAGCGCAACGACGCGGCCTTCCAGCGCGGCGCCTTCCGGGTGCGCGGCGACACGGTGGAACTGTTCCCGGCCCACCTTGAGGACCGGGCCTGGCGCATTACGCTGTTTGGCGACGAGGTGGAATCGATCACCGAATTCGACCCGCTCACCGGCAAGAAGTCCGGCGAGATGAAGAGCGTCAAGATCTACGCCAACTCGCACTATGTGACGCCCAAGCCGACGCTGCAGCAGGCAACCCGCTCCATCAAGACCGAGCTGAAGCAGCGGCTGGAAGAGCTGCACGCCCACGGCCGCCTGCTGGAAGCCCAGCGGCTGGAACAGCGCACCATGTATGATCTGGAAATGCTGGAGGCCACCGGCTCCTGCGCCGGCATCGAGAACTACTCGCGCTATCTGACGGGCCGCAAGCCGGGCGAGCCGCCCCCGACCCTGTTCGAATACCTGCCGGACAACGCGCTGGTGTTCCTCGACGAAAGCCATGTCACCGTGCCGCAGATCGGCGCCATGTACCGGGGCGACTTCCGGCGTAAGGCGACGCTGGCGGAATACGGCTTCCGCCTGCCCTCCTGCATGGACAACCGGCCGCTGCGCTTCGAGGAATGGAACGCCATGCGGCCCCAGTCCATCGCCGTGTCGGCCACGCCCGGCAAGTGGGAACTGGACGAATCCGGCGGCGTCTTCGCCGAACAGGTGATCCGCCCCACAGGCCTGATCGACCCACCCGTTCTGGTGCGCCCCGCCTCGTCGCAGGTGGACGACCTGCTGGGCGAGGTGCGCGAGACATCCGCCAAGGGCTACCGCACGCTGGTCACCACCCTGACCAAGCGCATGGCCGAGGATCTGACGGAATATCTGCACGAAAACGGCGTGCGGGTGCGCTACATGCACTCGGACATCGACACGCTGGAGCGGATCGAGATCATCCGTGACCTGCGCCTTGGCGCCTTCGACGTGCTGGTGGGCATCAACCTGCTGCGCGAAGGCCTCGACATTCCCGAATGCGCGCTGGTCGCCATTCTGGACGCGGACAAGGAAGGCTTCCTGCGCTCGGAAACCTCGCTGGTGCAGACCATCGGCCGTGCGGCGCGTAACGTGGATGGCAAGGTCATCCTCTATGCGGACAACATCACCGGCTCCATGGAGCGGGCGATGGCGGAAACCACCCGCCGCCGCGAGAAGCAGATCGCCTACAACACCGAGCATGGCATCACCCCGGAAAGCGTGAAGCGCTCCATCGGCGACATTCTGGAAAGCGTCTACGAGCAGGACCACGTCACCGTGGATGCGGGCTTTGCGGAAGAGGGCAATCTGGTCGGGCACAATTTCAAGGCCCATCTGGAAAGCCTCGAAAAACAGATGCGCGAAGCCGCCGCCGATCTCGACTTCGAAACCGCCGCCCGGCTGCGCGACGAAATCCGCCGCCTGCAGGCAACCGAGCTTGCCCTCAGCAGCGATCCCTTGGCCCGCCAGTCCGACGTGGAAGAGCAAGGCGGCAGCTATCGGGGCGAACGCCTCTATGGCGCAGGCGGCACCAAGGAAGGCGCCAGCGGCAAGAAGAAGGAAACGGCAGCCGACCGCGCCCGGGCGGCCAAGTCCTCAAGCATGCCAGCGCCCAGTTCAAAGGTGCGCAAGAACTCGCTGGACGAAATGACCGTCGGCCGCACGGAAGTGCCCGCCCATGCAGGCCCGCTGCCGAAGAAGCCCGTCATCCAGGCAGAGGACGCCCCGCATCTCACCCCGCGCGGCAAGACCGGCATCGGCTCCTACGAAGACCCGGCAGACGAAAAACGCCGCAAGGGCCGCTCCCGCAAGACAGGAAGGCCGGGACAGTGAAATCATTCGTCTTCCTCCTCGCTGCGGCCCTGGCCCTGCCCTCTCTCATCCCTGCCCCGGTTCTGGCGGCAGGGGCGGAGCTGCCGGCCTGTGCGGTGACGGGGGCACGGTCGGTGTTCATCAATGGGCGCCCGGCGCTGCGGCTGGCAGATGTGGCGGGATGCCCGGCGGGCATGTTCGAGACCGTGCCGGGGCTTTTCATTGAAGGGCAGCCCGCCGTGCGGCTGTCGGCGCCAAAGGAAGGCTGTATCGCCACCGGCTCATCCAACGTGATTGCGGGCGGCGGCATGGCACCAAGAGCGGGTGATGTGGCCTGCCCGCCTGCTCCCCAGCGCTAATACCAGCTCTCGATGAGCTCGACTCATCGGAAGTTGGTCAAGCCCGCGCGGCGCTTGAGCAACTTCAAAGCGTGATGCGTCGGCATCGAAAGCCTTGGCATAAGCGCACAGGCCGATGAAAAAGGAGCCGCCGAACGTGCTCCCTCTCTTTGTTTTCACGCAACTGCGGAGGCAAACCGGTTCCCGCTTTTGCTGGACTTGCTCCAGTTGACTTCGCGTTAGTTTTATTTAACCTTTAACGTCACAGCGCGGTGGCGCAGACATATCATGCCAGATCCGGCGAGATCCGGTTGCCCCTGAATTACCAGAAACCGGCCATTTCCATGCGGCACGTGAGCATTTTCAAGACTTGACCGGCCGGTAGCAAGCAACCCGGCTTCACCATCATGCCTTGTGAGTGCTCCATCACTGCGCCAGCTGGTCCAGGCACTCAGGAAACGGGTTCAGCGAACTTGGTATAAGCACATCATCCGGTTACCTGGCCTTAAGCGGAACGGGACAAACTGCGCGAGCGATCTGGCGCCTGTGGGAGGGGGGCATGGTGAGGTGTCTGACCGGCAGAGCACGGAAGTGTTTAAGATACTCCGCCATCCTCGCGGCACTGATTGTGCCGCTGGCTTCGGGCCAAGCCGGTGCAGAGGCGAAACCGGCCTTGCGGCTGACCACACTGGAATGGCCGCCTCATGTTTTCGCAGATGGTTCCGGTCCCGTGGCAGATGCGGTCAGGCAGGCCTTCAGCCGGACCGGGCAGGCTGTGATCATAGAGGTTCACCCGTGGCACCGGGCGGTTTCGCTTGTGGCTGAAAACCCGGCCTATGCGGGCGTCTTTCCCGCGTACTATTCCCTCAAGGCGGATGCAGAAGCGGACGGTCACCGCTGTCTTTTCTCGCAGCCTTTTGACAAAAGCCCACTGGGCTTGGCCGAGCACCGCAGCGGGCCCGTGACATGGGACAGGATCGGCGATCTCGCAGATCTGCGGATCGGCACGGTCCGCGGCTACAAAAATGAGGACATGTTTGATCTTCTGGTCGCAACGGGCAGAATCCACGCAGTTGAAGCCACCAGCGACGAGCAGAACCTGCGTAATCTCGTCGAGGGGAAAATTGCCGCCGCGGTGATCGATCTCAAGGTCTACGAGCACCTGACCGCCAACACGCAGGATCTGAAGGACGCAGCCGGAAACTTGCAGTTCAACAGCCGGCTCCTGGGAACCCCGGACTTCCATATCTGCTTTCAGAACTCCCCCGAGGGCCGCCGCGCGCGCGAGATCTTCGAGAAGGGCCTCTGATCCCGGCTCCCAAAGAACTTGGCTCACCGGGAGTTGGTCAAGCCCATGCGGCGTCTATGTCTTTTCGAGCCGTCATGCCTCAACCCCGGCAGAGCCGGCATCACGCTCCCGTGAAACTCCACCTGCCCTCTTGTTCAAACAAGGAACAATCCGGCCCGCGCTGCATTGCGTAAAGGCCTGAAACGGAATGGCAGACAGGAGGATGAATTCATGACCATCACCCCGCCGCAAGATCAGCAGCGCGCCATCCGCGCCGCGCGTGCGCGCAGCATGTCCCACGCCATCGCAGGCGGCTTCACCGGCTCCCAATCGCGCCGTATCGTCATGGCCTTCGTCATGGGGCTGCTGCTGGCGCTGGCCGTCACGGCCATGCCCCGTACGGCAGCAGCCGACGCCGGTCCGGCCGCCCGGCTTGTCCCGTCCGCCGAACTCGTCGGCCAGGGCCGCATGACCTATTTCGGCTTCCGCGTCTTTGACGCAGAACTCTACGCCCCCCAGGGCCGCTATTCGCCGTCGAAACCTTTCGCCCTGAAGCTGACGTATCTGCGCAATTTCAAGGGCGCGGACATTGCCAAACGCTCCGTCGATGAAATGCGCCGTCAGGGCCTGCGGGACGAGGCCAAGCTGAAGCAATGGGGCGACCAGATGCGCGCCATTTTCCCGGATGTGGCACAGGGCGCTTCCATCACCGGCGTTCGCGATGCCTCCGGCAAGGCCGTTTTCTACAAGGACGGCCGCCGGATCGGCACGATCAATGATGCCGAGTTCTCCCGCCGCTTCTTTGCCATCTGGCTGGGCGACAACACGGCAAACCCGAGCCTGCAGGCCAGCCTGACCGGATCTGCCCGCTGATGAGCGCCCCTTTGCCCGCGGCATCTTCCCCAGACCAGCACAAGGGCAAAGGGGCTCTCTTCGCCTATGGCTTCATGGCGCTGCCGCTCGCCTTTGCCGGGCTGCCAGTCTATCTGCACGCCCCGGATTTCTATGCGGCCGCACTGGGCGTTCCGCTCGCCAGCCTCGGCACCGTGCTTCTGTTGTTGCGGCTGGTGGATGCCGTCCAGGATCCACTGATCGGCAGCCTCAGCGACCGCTTTTCCCATCTGCGCTGGCTGGTGCTGATGCTGGGCAGCCTGCTGCTGGGCGGGGGCTTCTTCATGGTGTTCACACCGCCCGCCGGGGAGGGAGCACTCGGCTGGTTCGCCCTGTCCATCCTGCTCTGCACCACCGGTTATTCCATTGTCGCCATCAACCTGCAGGCCCTCGGCGGGTTGTGGATCGCCGCCGAGCATGAGCGCACCCGTATCGCCGGATGGCGCGAGGCGCTGGGGCTGATCGGCCTGCTGCTGGCCTCCATTGCCCCAACGGTGCTGGATCAGGGCGCAGGCAAGGAAGCGGCATTCTCCCGGCTTGCCTGGCTCTATCTGCCGCTCCTGGCGCTTGCGCTGATACTGCTGCTGCGCTGGCTGCGCCATGCGCCGCTGGCCCAGGAGGCCGCAGGCACCAGCCCTGCGTTCCGCTGGCAGGATGTGACGGGCGACCGGTGGCGGCGGAGCTTCTTCGCCATCTATCTGGCCAACACCTTCGCCAGCGCCATTCCGGCGGTGCTGGTCATTTTCTTCATCCGCGACCGGCTGGGCGCAGAAGGTCTCACAGGCTTGTTCCTGCTGGCCTATTTCCTTTCCGGTGCCGCATCCATGCTGCTGTGGCAGGTGCTGTCCCGGCACATGGGCAAGCTGCAGGCCTGGGCCGCCTCCATGGGGCTGAGCGTGCTCACCTTCGTCTGGGCCATCTTCATCGGTGAAGGAGACATTGCCGCCTACACGGCCATCTGCCTGCTCTCGGGTCTTGCGCTGGGGGCGGATCTGGCTCTGCCGGCCTCGATCCTTGCCGACCACATTGCCCGCAGCCGCAGCGAAGGGGCCGCCAGCCGTCTTTATGCCGTGATGGCGCTGTTCACCAAGGGCGCCTTGGCGCTGGCAACAGGCCTCACCCTGCCGGCGCTGGGCCTTGCAGGCTATCAGCCCGGTGCACCGCTGACGGCGCAGACGGCGCTTGCGCTCAGCATTGCCTATGCCGCGGTTCCCTGCCTGCTGAAACTGGCTACAATGGCATGGCTCTGGCGCAAGTCGGCCCTGCTGGCCCACGGCGGAGCAACGGGCCACGCCCCCGCCTAGGCGCAGAGAATGACCCCACCGGGAGACAGGCCGCGATGAGCGTACGCCCGCCCAGCCAGTACAGGACGGAAGACAAGGACCCGCTCGCCGCCGCCCTTGCGCAGGAGGTGATGGCAGAGAAGGTCGGAACCCTCGCCCGCCTGACCCGCAAGCTGGATGAGGCTCTGGCCCGGCTCGAGGGCGCCGCCCGGCGTCTTGCCGAAGCCCCGGAGGACGAAAGGCTTCGATCACGTCATCAGGACCGGCTGGAGGAGGCTGCCGAAGCACTCTGGCATGTGGTGATCCAGCGCGAGCTCTGCGGCCTGCGTCAGCACCGGGAGTTTCTGGACCTGATGCAGGTACCGGCACCGGTGCGCCTGCGCATGGGACCAAGGCCGGCACGCCGCTGAAGACTGGCTCCGTCAAAGCTCCCATCTTCCGTCAAGGCCTTGCAGTGTCTCCGTTTTTCCCCAGACTGACGCAACGGCACACAAAGACGTGATATAAAACCGCAACACCTGCCAGAAACCTTGCCGCCAAAGCTCTGGATGATGCGGTATAAACGGCCGCAGACATTGATTCGGGCGCTGGCCTCGCGTATTGGTTCGCACGCCTGAGAGCACTGCATTGTGGACTGGAAACAACACATTTTCCGGTTCCACGGCTGTTCCGGTGAGTTTCCTTGTTTTGGACTTGTATCTTGCGGAGAGCCCCGTCTATTTCTCCCGGCGGGGGCCTGGAGTCAGGCATGAGCATGTTTAATGGATTGCGTCTGGCGGGACGCAGTGTGAAATTTGCCGCGCGTCAGCTTGCAGCGGCAGGACTTTCGGCTTCGGTTCTCCTTGGTGCATTTGCCGAGGCTTCTGCTGCTCCGCGCAGCGTGCCTCCCGGCAACCGCAATGCGGAGCAGCCCGCAATACCTTTCGCCTCGGCCCGCCGCACGGCAGCCATGCGCTCGACCTATGATGCGAAGTTTGAGCGCGTTCTGGGCGTGCTGCGCCGTGACACGGCTCTGATTTCCGACATCAAGCGCGTTGCCGCCCGGTATGACATCGACCCGGTCCATATGATCGGCGCTATCGTTGGCGAACACACCTATAATTATGACAGTCTCGACAGCGCCCAGAGCTATTACGTCAAGGCCCTGTCCTATGCCGGTGTCAGCCTGAATTTCGCCCATGGCGGCGTCAACGTGACGGACTTCGTTCAGAAGCCGCAGTTCAGCGCCTGCAACACCGGCGCCACCCAGAACGACAGCAACAAGCTGTGGACCTGTTACGAACGGGTCTGGGACAGCGACTTCCGCGGCAAGAGCGTGGACGGCACGCGCTATCCCCGCACGAATTTCAACGAGACCTTTTTCCAGCCGCTCTTCTCCGGCCAGAGCTTCGGCCTCGGCCAGCTCAGCCCGCTCACGGTGCTGAAAATGACAGACCGGGTCGCCCGCCAGAGCCGGATGCAGCGCCTGACCGCCGACAATGCCCGCGATGTCTATCAGGCGACGATGGATCCGAACATCTCGCTGCATTACATGGCCGCGATCATCCAGGATGCGATCGAGGCCTACCGGATCGTCGGCGATGTGGACATTTCCAACAATCCCGGGATCACGGCAACTCTTTATAACCTTGGCGACTCCTGGAACCGGGCGGCCCAGTTCCGCCGCAGCGGCAACACCTGGCCCCAGGAAAACTATTACGGCTGGCTCGTGAACGAGAAACTCGAGAAGCTGAGATCGCTTCTGTGAACATGACAAAGGGGCCGAAAGGCACCTCAGACTGCTGACAAACCTGCTGCTTCTCCATCGTCATCCTCGGCCTTGTGCCGAGGATCTATAGAAATCGATGGCCTGTAGATGGCCGGGACAAGCCCGACCATGACGAAAGAGAAGAAAACCTGCTTTGTCATCAACCTCAGGGGCCTCGCGGCCCCTTCTTTCATGTCTGGCTCATATCAGCGCAGGAACGGATTGGTCAGGCGCTCGTGACCGAAGGTGGACGGGTCGCCGTGTCCGGGCAGGAACGTGACGTCATCGCCCAGCGGTAGCAGCTTTTCCCGGATGGAGAGGATCAGCGTGGCATGATCGCCCCCCGGCAGATCGGTGCGGCCGACAGATCCGGCAAACAGCACATCCCCGGAAATGGCGAACTTCAGCTCCGCATTGAAGAACACCACGTGACCGGGCGCATGGCCGGGGCAATGCAGCACCTGGAACACCAGCCCGCCGATATCCACCGTGTCACCCTCGTCCAGCCATCGGGTCGGTTCGATCTTCCGGAACGGCGGCATGTTGAACTGCTGTGCCTGACCTTCCGAACGGTCGATCAGCATCTGATCCGCCAGATGCGGCCCCTCGATCGGAACCTTGAGCGCATCGGCAAGATCGGCAGCGCCGGCGATGTGATCGATGTGGCCATGCGTGATGAGGATGCGTTCCACCTCGACCTTGTAAGCTGCCACAGTCTCCAGAATGATCTCGACGTCGCCGCCCGGATCCACCACCACGCCCTTCATGCTGCGCGGGTTCCAGATGAGGGAGCAATTCTGGCGGAAGGGCGTCACCGGGATCACGGCAATCTGCACGGGCGGCAGGCCATCCTGCATCGCATCACCGTCGGTTGAAGTCATTTCGGGCTCCTGAAAGCTGGCATCTGCAGTTTCAGTAGCCTGCAGCCCCTCCCCCCGCAAGCCGCAGATCAGATGGAAAGCCGGACGGCAGATCCCCGGATTGGCGGAACACAGCTTGAAATGCCTGATTGGAAGGCAGAAGGCAGCAGCTTTCCCGCAAATTGGGCAGCAAGAGCGCAGGTGCCCAAATCACGTTGCGGCATTTGTGACCTTTAGACCATCATCCGGTAAGGATTCGCTTGCCGGGAGCCGTTTTTCACAGCTATGATAATTCTGCGGCGGATTGGATCGGGTTGCGGCAGCGTTGTTTCTTCCCAATACCATGTTGTTGGCAGTGGCAAGTCCGTTGGCCTTGCGGGGTCAGCAGGCTGCATGGAACGTCCGCACTTCGGTGCGGGAGAGATAGGAATGGGTCGGAGCCGTGAAGACGGCACGCAAATAGGGTGTTTCAGCAATGCACGATGGCGATTCGGACCGGCGTTCGCGCGGACGGCGCGGCGGCAAGCGTGAGTTCGGCGGTCCGCAGGACTTCGGCAGCGATTTCGGCGGCGGCGGCAGTGAATTCGGCGGTGGTGACTATAGCGCCCCCCGCCGTAGTGGCGGATTTGGTGGCGGTTACGGCGGTGGCGAGGAATACGCTTCTGCCGGCGGCGGCCGTGATGGCGGTGGCGGCTACGGCGGTGGACGCAGCGGCGGCGGTTACGGCGGTGGCCGTGAAGGCGGCGGTGGCGGCTACGGCGGCGGCCGTGAAGGCGGCGGCGGCTACGGCGGTGGACGCAGCGGCGGCGGCGGTTACGGCGGTGGCCGTGAAGGCGGCGGCGGTGGCTACGGCGGCGGACGCAGCGGCGGCGGCGGTTACGGCGGTGG
>NZ_FYAN01000021.1:0-92589 GCF_900185665.1 Pannonibacter sp. I15F10I1 | reverse complement strand
CCGGCGATGCCGCCAAGACCGGGGATCACCCCGATCACAAGCCCCACGGACACACCGATGAGCATGTAGAACAGGTGCTGGAAAGACAAAAGCGTGCCAAGCGCAGACAGTAACGTGTCAATCACGGTCATAACTCCGTGAACACCGCGGCGATCCGCAGGTTCTCAAGATGTTTGATGAGATCTGGAAGGCGCATGGCAAGGCGTGACAGCACGCATCGCCGCACCGGACGGGCAGGAGAGCAGGATCCCGGCTCTAGTGGCGGTTTTTTCTGGAGGCCCGGGCCGCATCCGCGCCCGGGGCCAGGTCACATCCCGCCGGGGCCTGCAGTCCCGCTGTAAACAGCGTTGCAGCCCGATCCCTCGCGCCCTGGCGCGTCAGTGCAAACAAAGTCAATGGATCATTCCTCCCCCGGCCCCTGAACAGCATCAGGATGCAGCCAATTCTTATCTTCTGATGGAAGCGGACTTGATTTCTCCTCGTCAAGTCTGCTTGATCGCACATTACGAAAGTTTGCTGTCCGTAACCTGTCTGACAACAGAAGGCACGAAGGTGCGAATAATCCTCGTCGAAGATAACATGAGCCTGGCACAGGGCATCGAGAATGCGCTGAAGGATCAGGGTCATGCGGTCGACCATCTCGACGACGGGCTGGCCGCGGAAGAATTTCTCAGAACAGAGACCTGCGACGTCATCATCATTGACGTCAACCTGCCGGGACTGACCGGCATAGAGCTCACCCGCCGCCTGCGCCAGCGCGGGGATGCAACGCCCGTGCTGATGCTGACCGCCATGGGCAAGACCTCCGACCGGGTCAACGGGCTGGATGCGGGGGCCGATGACTATCTGGTCAAGCCCTTCGAAATGGCAGAGCTTTTCGCCCGCCTCCGGGCCCTTTCCCGCCGCCGCCCGCAGGTTGCGCCGCAGATCGAAACCGCCGGCAGCCTGACCTATGACCGGCAGCAGCGGACGGTCTACCGGGATGGCGAGAGGCTGGACCTGCCCCGCCGCGAGCTGACCCTGTTCGAGCTGCTGCTCGACCAGAGGGGGCGGCTTCTGGCCAAGGAGCATATC
Source organism: Pannonibacter sp. I15F10I1 (assembly GCF_900185665.1). Taxonomy (NCBI): domain Bacteria; kingdom Pseudomonadati; phylum Pseudomonadota; class Alphaproteobacteria; order Hyphomicrobiales; family Stappiaceae; genus Pannonibacter; species Pannonibacter sp. I15F10I1. Next base: position 91,515 of record NZ_FYAN01000021.1, on the reverse strand, counting down.
ACCGCATCGCTCTATGGCACCGGGGCGGAAGTCGAGGCCAATGCCGTCGAGCTGCTGATTTCCCGCCTGCGCCGCAAGCTTGAGGGCAGCGGCGTGCAGATCCGGACGGCGCGCGGCCTCGGCTACATGCTGGACACGGACCCGGCATGAACCGGCTTTCCCTGCGTGCGCGGCTGTTCCTGCTGCTGATCGTGCCGCTGGTCATCATTGCCGCCTTCGGCGCCTATGCCCGTTATGAAGCGGCGCAGAACCTGTCGCGCCAGCTTTATGACAAGACGCTGCTGGCGGTCGCCCTGACCATCTCCCGCGATGTGATCATTTCCGAAGGCGACATGCTGACCGAGCCGCTCCTCGAAGAGCTGACCACCGCACTGGGGGACCCGGTCTATTACCGCATCACCGGCCCGGGCGGCAGTTTCGTCACCGGCTATTCCCACTCCCCCCGGATTCCGGAGGACATCAGCCTGCAGAGCGGCCAGCCCAGCTTCTTTGACAGCATTTATCTCGGCAGTGAGGTCCGTTCGGTCGTGCTGCGGGAGTTCATTGCCCATCCCCGCTTCAATGGCTGGGTCACCGTTGAAGTGTGGCAGACCACCACGCAGCGCAGCGCGCTGAGCCAGGAACTCTTGACGGAATCCCTGCTGCTGCTGGGCACCGTCATCCTGTCGGCCGCGCTGATCCTGTGGTTCGGCATCCAGCTGGGGCTGAAGCCGCTTCTGGACCTGCGCAACGCCATCAGCCTGCGCACGCCGGACGACCTGCGCCCCATCCGGCGCTGGGTGCCGAAGGAACTGCGGCCTCTGGTGGAGACGACAAACTCACTCTTTTCACGGCTCGCCAAGGCCTTCGAGATCCGGGCCGCCTTCATCTCTGACGCCGCCCATCAGGTGCGCAATCCCATTGCCTCCATCGTCAGCCAGGCGGAAGCCGCCCTGTCCGCACCGGATGAGGAAACGCTGCGCAAGCGGGTGAGTGCCATCGCCGTTTCGGCAAGGGCCACCGGCCGGCTGACCAACCAGCTTCTGTCGATGGAGCGGGTGCGCGGGCGCAGCCTGCGCTCGCTGTTCACCCAGGCCGATCTCGCCGCCCTCGTGGCCGAGCGTGTACGTGCCTTTGCCGAGATCCAGATGCGCCGCGATGTTGCGGTCAGCTTTGCCCTGGAGGGCGAGGCAAGGCCCGTCACCTGCGATCCGGTGATGGTTGAGGAAATGCTGGCCAATCTTCTCGACAACGCCGTCCGCTACGCCCTGAAACCCGGCGGTGAGCTGACCGTGACGCTGGACTTCCAGCCGGAAACCGTGCGGCTGAGCGTGCAGGATGACGGGCCGGGCGTGCCGGAAGACCTGCGCGAGCGGGTGTTCGACCGCTTCTTCCGGCGCAGCCTCGACATGGACAACGGCTGCGGCCTGGGTCTGGCCATCGTTGCGGACATCGCCGCCGCCCACGGCGGCCAGGCCCGCTGCCTTCCGTCCGGCCGCGGTGCGCTGTTCGAGGTGGAGATCAAGGGCTGAGCAATTTCAAGGCGTGATGCGTCAGCATCGAAAGCCTTGGTGTAAGACCGGCAAGCTTCCGGCAGTTCAAAATCTTACCGGCCGGGATACGGCAACCTGCGGATGGAGTACGGAACGTGCCCTTATGACATTGTTTCACAAGGCAGATAGACAGGACGCATCCCGTTGAGCAGGTTCGTACAGGCATCCACCAAGCCATCAAAATGATGGAGCAGAACATCCGGCGAAAGTTCGGCCGCCGGAATTTCGGTATAACCGAAGTCGACCAGGATCAGCGCTGTGCCAGCCGCCCGCGCGGCTCCGGCGTCGGTATCAGCATCACCAACCATCACTGTGCGAGCCAAGTCCCCTCCCACAGCCTCAACGGCTTCGATCAGATGTGCAGCGCTGGGTTTGGCTGCCGTAACCGCATCAATGCCGACCACCCCGTCGAACAGCTCCACCATGTCCAGTTTGGCAAGTAAGCTATTCGATAGACCGGTAGGCTTGTTCGTGCAGACTACAAGCTTGGCACCGGCTGCTTTCAGGGTTCTCAAAGCCCCGATGACACCTGGAAACGGCTGGCTTTCATCTGCGATATGAGCACTGTAGTGGCTGATGAAGCGGCCGAAGAGAGCGGCGGCGCGGGCCGCCGGTTCTTCTTCTCCAGCGATCTCAAATCCCCGCTGCAGCAGCCACCGTGCTCCGCGCTGATGAAGGGGCGGCCCTGACCATACGCCAAGGGAGTGCAGCCCTCCGCCGTCAGAATAGCATTCACAGCCCCGATGAGGTCTGGGGCCGTTTCGACGAGAGTGCCATCAAGGTCGAAAGCGATGGTCGCCCCATTCAAGGCGGAAAGCCCGGTCACAGCGCTGCTCCTCAGTTGACCTATAATTTCGACAATGTGTACGGCCTAAGTGCAGCTTAGTCACGCAAAGGCAAAACAATAATTCAGACCGGAAGCTGGCCTGAAGCCGGTGGCTTCAAAGCCAGCTCTGACAGCCCGCCGCCCACGGCGGCCACGCCCGCTGCCTCCCGTCCGGCCGCGGCGCGCTGTTCGAGATGGAGATCAAGGGCTGAGACCGGAGAGCCGGACCGCCGGAAAACTTACCGATCGGGAAGCCCGTTGCTAGAAAAGCAGCTTTCATCCCGAACGGGAAGATTGACATTGAACGACCGCTTTTCTTCCTGTACGGTAAGATAAGCAGGGAGAAGCCGCTTGTTCAGAACCGCAGGGGATTTTGGCGCCGCAATCCGCAAACAGCGCAAGGCGCTTGGCTGGACACAGGCCGGGCTTGCCGCCCGCTCCGGCACGGGCGAGCGCTTCATCGTCGAGCTGGAGTCCGGCAAGCCCGGCTGCCATCTGGAAAAGGCGCTGACCGTCGCCCGCACCGTCGGCCTCGAAATCGGCGACCTGCGGCAGGCACGCCCTGCTCCCGCAACGCCCCCGGAGGACGGCGATCTGGCCTTCCTGCCCGACTTCGGGGAAGGCCGATGACCGCGATCTTCTACGAGAGCCTTCCCGTCGCGCAGCTGCGCTTCGATGGAGAATGGCGGCTTGACTATGAGCCGGGCTGGGAGGCGCGCCGGGCGGCCTTTCCCGTTTCGCTGACCATGCCGCTGCGCTCCGGCCCTGTGGAGGCCGGACGGCTGCTGCCCTGGCTGGCCAACCTTCTGCCCGAAACGCATCTGGCGGAAATCGGCCAGAAGCTGAAGGTCTCGCCGCAGGATATCGTCGGCCTGCTCAGCCACATCGGCCGGGATACGGCAGGCGCCCTCTCCATCGGCGCGCCGCGCAAACCCGGCATCCACCTGATGCCGGTTCCCGGTGACGCCGCGCTGGAGCGCATTCTGGACGAGCTTCCGGCACGGCCCTTTCTCGCCGGCGAGCGCGGTGTTTCCATGTCTCTGGCCGGCGTGCAGGAGAAGCTGCCGGTCTTCGTGACGCCGGAGGGCACCCTGGCCATTCCGGTGGATGGCACGCCCTCGACCCACATCCTCAAGCCGGACACGCGCCATCTGGCGGGCAGTGTCGAGAATGAGGCCTTCTGCCTGGCGCTGGCACGCGCCTGCGGTCTGGAGGCGGCCAGCGCGTCCATCGGCACGGCCGGAAAGCGGCGCTATCTGCTGGTGGAGCGCTACGACCGCTTCACCGACGGGCAAGGGGAATTGCGGCGGCTGCATCAGGAGGATCTGTGCCAGCTCACCGGCCAGTTTCCGGCACAGAAATACGAGCGCATGACCGGCGGACAGGGCGTGACGCTGAAGATGATGTTTGCCGCGATCCATACGCTGGTCAGCCCGGCCGAGCGGCTGAAGCTGCTTGATGCAGTCATCTTCAACGTGCTGATCTGCAACTCGGATTCCCATGCCAAGAACCACTCCGTGCTGATCGGTGCGGGCGGGTCGGCAAGGCTTGCCCCGCTCTATGACCTGATGTGCGCTGCCGTCTACCGCCATGTGGACCAGAGCCTGCCGCAGGCCATCGGCGGCCGCTACAAGGCAGCGGACCTCAGGGCCGATGACTGGAAGGCACTGGCAGAGGACAACGGCCTCAGCCCCGCCACCACCATACGGCGCGTGAAGGATCTGGCGGAGCAGGTCTCAAGCTGCAGCGAAGGCACCGCCGCTGCCATCGTGGAGGCGGCAGGCGATCCCTCCCGCATTCTGGAGCGCGCCGTGCACGAGATTGGCAAACGCTGCCGCAGGATATTGGGCCAGCTTTAGCGGCTCCTTTGAGTTGCCTCAGCAATGGGCTCCTCCACAGGCCGCAGCCCCCTCTCCCCCCTTGAGGGGGAGATGTCAGCGCAAGCTGACAGAGGGGGGTGGCAGCGCCTCAGGACGGCAGGCCCTCTCTTCCAACCGGACAGGCTGCATACCCCCCTCTGCCCCCTGACGGGGGCATCTCCCCCTCAAGGGGGGAGAGGAACTGGAGCCTCACAGGCAGTCCGGCAGAAACACTCCCCCTCAAATCCCCAGATAGGCCTCGCGGATGCGGGGGTCGGCGATCAGATCTGCGGCAGGGCCTTGCATGGTGATACGGCCGGTTTCCATCACATAGCCCCGGTCGGCGATCTTCAGCGCGCCGAAGGCGTTCTGCTCCACCAGAAGCACGGTCACATCCAGCGCCTTGAGGCTTTTCACCACGTCGAAGATCTGGGCGACGATGATCGGCGCCAGGCCCATCGACGGCTCGTCCAGCAGGAGGCACGAGGGCCGGCCCATCAGCGCGCGGGCCATGGCCAGCATCTGCTGCTGCCCGCCGGACAGGCCGCCCGCCGCCAGATTGCGCTTTTCCCGCAGCACCGGGAACATGTGGAAGGCATCGTCCATGTCCTTTGCCACCCGGTCATCATCGAAGAGATAGGCTCCGAGCCTCAGGTTCTCCTCCACCGTCAGATTGGTGAAGATCTGCCGCCCTTCGGGAGACTGGGCCAGCCCGCGCGCCAGACGCCGGTGCGAGGGCACCTTTGTCAGCGTCTCGCCGCGGAAGGTGATGGAGCCCGCCGCAAGGGGATGGACGCCGGACAGGCAGCGCAGCAGCGTGGTCTTGCCCGCGCCATTGGCGCCGATCACGGCAACGGTCTCGCCCGAATTGACGGAAAGGTCGAGGCCATGCAGCACCTCGATCCGGCCATAACGGGCACGCAGGCCCTCAACCAGCAGCATGATCAGCTCCCAGATAGGCGGCAATGACAGCCGGGTTGCGGCTGATGCCGGCCGGGTCCCCTTCGGCGATCTTCTCGCCATGGTCCAGCACGACGATATGGTTCGAAATGCGCATGACCATCTTCATGTCATGCTCCACCAGCAGGATGGCGGTGCCTGCAGCGGCGATTTCGGCGATCAGGTGGTCGATCTCTTCCGTCTCCACTGCATTGCAGCCCGCCGCCGGTTCATCCAGCAGCAGCACTTTCGGCGAGAGCGCCAGCGCCCGGGCGATTTCCAGCCGCTTCAGCGAGCCATAGGAAAGGCTGGCCGCCTCGCGCTCTGCCGCCCGCTCCAGCCCGGCCCGTTTCAGCAGCGCCCGCGCCCCCTCCTCCGCCGCCTTGCTGCGGCGGCGGGAGGCGGGCAGCGCGAAGAGGTCCGCCAGCACGGAGCCGCGCTCCTTCAGGTGAAACCCGGCGGTGACATTCTCCAGCACGCTCATCTGCTGGAAGATCTGCAGGTTCTGGAAGGTGCGCGACATGCCGCGCCGGGCCAGAAGATGCGGCGGCATGCCGGTCACATCCTCGCCGTTCAGCTTCACCTTGCCCGCACCGGGCTGGTAGATGCCGGAGATCATGTTGAACAGCGTCGTCTTGCCCGCCCCGTTCGGCCCGATGACGGAGACGATCTCGCCGGGCTTCAGCGCAAAGGACACGTCATGCACCGCCTTCAGCCCGCCGAAGCTGATGCCGAGGCCCTCGATCGACAAAAGGCTCATCCCTCGCCTCCCCTGATCTTGCGCAGAATGGACGGGATCACCCCCTGCCGCAGGAAGATCATCACCAGGATCATCACCAGACCCAGAACCAGCTGCTCATATTCGGCAAAGACGGTCAGCACCTGCGGCAGCAGGGTCAGCACCGCCGCGCCGAAGATGCCGCCCATCACCGAGCCGACACCGCCCAGCACGGCCATGGTGACCATCTCGACCGAATGCATGAAGCCCGCCACATCCGGCGTGATGAACTTGTTCTGCAGGGCCAGCAGCGAACCGGAGACCGAGGCATAGACGGCGGAAATGACGAAGGCCTGCAGCTTGGCCGCCGCCACATCGACGCCCACCGTGCCGGCCGCCACTTCCGAGCCATGCAGCGCCCGCAGCGCCCGGCCCGTGGGGCTGTTGTAGAGATTGAGCGCAAGCCACGCCCCGAGGATGAGGCAGAGCCCGCAGAAGAAATACCAGAACTGGCCGTTCGTCAGATCCAGCCCCATGCCTTTCAGCACGGCGCGCAGGCCGAATTCCGGCACGTCGATGCCATCCGGCCCGCGTGTCAGCGCCCGCTCGTTGTTCAGCACCATGGAAATCAGGATGCCCATGCCGAGCGTGGCAATGGCGAGGTAATAACCCTTGAGCCGCAGGATCGGGCGGCCGACCAGATAGGCCAGCAGCCCGGAAACCACCGCGCCCAGCACCACCGCGAACACCGGCGGCAGGCCGAGATGAACGGGGGCCAGCGCGCAGGCATAGGCGCCGATACCGGCAAAGCCCGCATGGCCCAAACTGACCTGCCCGGCCCAGCCGGTCAGGATGACGATGCCCGTCACGGCGAGGCCGTTGACGAAGATGAGCGCGCCCACCCGGTAATAGAAGCCGGAGGGGAACAGGAGCGGCGCCAGCGCCACCAGCAGCGCCAGAACGAGAAGTGCCGTTGCTTTGGAAGACAGTCGCATCGCTTACACCCGCTCCGTGGCCTTGCGGCCAAACAGGCCCTGCGGCAGGAAGAAGAGAACCGCGAGAATGACGAGGAAGGCGGCGGCATCCTTGTATTGCGAGGAGATGTAGCCCGCCGTCAGCGCCTCCAGCAGGCCCAGCGTCAGCCCGCCCACCAGCGCGCCTTTCGGGTTGCCCATGCCGCCCAGCATCGCCGCCGCAAAGCCCTTCAGCGCAAGGCCGAGGCCCACGTCATAGGAGGTGAGCGTGATCGGCGTGACCAGCACGCCCGCCAGCGCGCCGATGCCTGCCGACAGGGCGAAGGACAGCGTCATGACGAAACCGGTGTTGATGCCCACCAGCTGCGCCGCCAGCGGGTTGTTGGAGGTGGCCAGCACCGCGCGGCCCAGCAGGGTGCGGGTGAAGAACAGCCACAGGCCGATGAACACGGCCACCGCCCCGCCAATCACCCACAGGCTCTGCGGCAGGATCGTCGCCCCGCCGATGTGGAACGGCGCATCGCCGGAAAAGGCCGGGAAACTGTGGATCTGCTTGCCGAAAATCAGCTGCGCCGCACCCCGGATGAAGATCGACGCCCCGATGGTGATGATGACCAGCGACACCACAGGCGCGCCGCGCGCAGGCTCGATCGCCAGCTTGTTCATGGCAACGCCAAGGCTCGCGGTGATGACGATGGCCAGCAGCGCCGCCAGCGGCAGAGGCGCCCCGGCGAGATGGGCGAAGACGGTGATCATCCCGCCCAGCATCACGAACTCGCCCTGCGCGAAGTTCACCACATCCGAGGCGTTGTAGATGATGGTGAAGCCAAGCGCCGCAAGCGCATAAACCGCCCCGACCGTCACCCCCGAAAAAAGAAATTGCAGCAGTTCCGGCATGTCAGTCTCCGGCTGGATATGCAGTGGTCATTGCAGCAGGTGCAGAGGGCATCTGTTTCTTGTTGCAGCGCGTCTCTGTTTCCCTCCCCCTTGAGGGGCTGAAACGCTCAGACTGCTGACAAGCCTTGGGCCTCTCCATCGTCATCCTCGGCCTTGTGCCGAGGATCTAACCAAATCAATGGCTTGTAGATGGCCGGGACAAGCCCGGCCATGACGAAAGAGGAGAGCCCTCGCTTTGTCATCGACCTCGGCGTTTCCTCAAGGGTCAGAAGAGACTACCCGTCCCCTGTAGCAGGGCCCATCCGCCCCCCTCCCCCTCGTGGGGAGGGGTGAGGGGTGGGGGGAACAGCCTCTCCGTCAGGCAGTGAGGCTGATGCCCCCCTTCAATGCCTCACTCAACAACCGTCCACTTGCCGCCCTTGATTTCCAGCATGCGGAAGGCGGAGAGGTCGAGGCCGAGGTGGTCTTCGGGAGACATGGTGTAGATGCCCGTGGTGCCGGCAAGGCCGGAGGTTGCCTCGATGGCATCGCGGATCGCCTTCGGCTCGGCGGAGCCTGCCCGCGTCAGCGCATCCACGAGGATGAGGAAGGCATCATTGGCATAGCCGCCAAAGGTGCTGACCGGCGTGCCGGTGCGGGCCTCGAACGCGGCCTTGTAGGCCTCCACCGCAGGCTTCTGCGGATCGCCATCCTTCAGCAGGTCCGCCACCAGCAGCGCCGTGCCCGGCAGGCGCACGCCTTCAGCCGCATCTTCGCCCGCCAGCTTGATGAAGCCATCGGAAGCCACACCATGGGACTGGTAGAACGGCAGGCCGACGGCCAGCTGCTTGTAGTTGCGCGTGACGATGGACGGGCCCTGGCCGAAGCCGGGGTTCAGCACCGCCTGCACGCCGGCTGTGGCCTTGATCTTGGTCAGCTGCGCCGTCATGTCGGCGTCCTTGGGATCATAGGTCTCGTCGGCCAGGATCTCGATGCCGTAGTCACCGGCGACCGACTTGCACTGCGCCTGCATGGAGGCGCCGAAGCCATCCGTGCCGGAAATCATGCCGATCTTGGTCAGGCCGCGCGCCTTCATGTCCTCGAAGATCTTCTCGCAGGCCATGCGGTCGGTGTGCGGGGTCTTGAAGGTGTGCGGCTTCACCGGGCTGATGATGTCGATGGCACCGGCCAGCGAGATGAACGGCACTTCCGCATCTTCCGCCACCGACAGGATCGACATGGTGGTGCCGGTGGTGGTGCCGCCGATGATGGCCACCACCTCGTCATCCTCCACAAGGCGGGTGGCGAAGGTGCGGGCCTTGTTGGGGTCGCCGCCATCATCATAGGAAATGAGGGTGATCTTCTCGCCGTTGACGCCGCCCCTGGCGTTGATTTCCTCGACCAGCATTTCCAGCGTCTTGGCTTCCGGATCGCCCAGGAAGGCCGCCGGGCCGGTTGCGGAAATGGATGCGCCAATGCGGATTTCGGCGAGTGCGCCAGTGACAAGGCTGGTGGCAAGGCCAAGCCCGGCCGCCACTGCCAGCGCAGTTGTCGTCAAATAGGTCTTCATGCTCTCCTCCCACGGAAACCGGACCGGTCTATCTCTCTCTTCGGGATGCGGCCCATCCGAACGGCCACTCCTCTGGCCAGCCCGAACGGGGGTATAACGGCAGGGACACAGATCAGCGCTGCCGGCGGGCAGTGCCCGGCGAGCAGCCGTCCAACAGGTCCTTGCGAAGTCCTCCCGCCGGCCCATCCCTGACCGGCGAGGATTATCATTGACCGGCCGGTCGGTTTATGCAAGAGCTTTTTATGTCCGGTCCCATGGCCCGGACGGGAGGAGACAAGACCATGCCCGAAATTGGGACAGAAACTGGGCCCGAAACAGGGACCGGGAGCGCTTCCGTTCTGGTGGCGCTGGACAACGGCGTGCTGCGCCTGATGCTGAACCGGCCGGAAAAGCTCAACTCGTTCAACGAAGAGATGCACCTTGCCCTGCGCGAGGGCCTGACCCGCGCCCATGAGGATGCCGCCGTGCGCGCCGTGCTGCTGACGGGTGCGGGCCGGGGCTTCTGTGCCGGGCAGGATCTGGGCGACCGCGACCCCCGCAAGGGCGGTCCGGCGCCGGACCTCGGCCACACGCTGGAAACCTTCTACAACCCCACGCTCCGCCTCATTCGCAGCCTTGAAAAGCCCGTTGTCTGCGCCGTCAACGGCGTGGCCGCAGGGGCCGGCGCCAACATCGCGCTGGCCTGCGACATCGTTCTGGCGGCGAAATCCGCCCGCTTCATTCAGGCCTTCGCCAAGATTGGCCTCATTCCGGATGCCGGTGGCAGCTGGAGCCTTGCCCGCATTCTGGGCGAGCCCCGCGCCAAGGCTTTGGCGCTGACCGCCGAGCCCCTGCCCGCCGAAACCGCCGCCAGCTGGGGCCTGATCTGGAAGGCCGTGGAGGATGAGGCGCTGATGGGCGAAGCCGAGGCGCTGGCCGCCTCGCTCGCCGCCGGCCCCACGCTGGGTCTGGGGCTGACCAAGCGGCTCATTCAGGCCGCCGCCACCAATTCGCTGGACGAACAGCTCGACATGGAGCGCGACCTGCAGCGTCAGGCCGGGCGCAGCGCCGACTATGCCGAAGGCGTCACCGCCTTTCTTGAAAAGCGCAAGCCGGAGTTCAAGGGCCAATGAAACCGCTCAGCGCCATGACCCCGCAGGACATCGCCGAAGCTTCCGCCCGCTCCCTGTGGGAAGGCGACACCGCCACGCAAGAGCTTGGCATGCGCCTTGAAGAGGTTGGTCCCGGCACCGCAACGATCAGCATGACCATCACCGCCGCCATGTCCAACGGGCACGGCACCTGCCACGGCGGCTATCTGTTCACGCTGGCCGACAGCGCCTTTGCCTTCGCCTGCAACAGCCGCAACCAGCACGCTGTCGCGCAGCACTGTTCCATCACCTACCTCCTGCCCGGCCGCATCGGCGACCGGCTGACGGCACAGGCCGTGGAAGTGTCACGGCAGGGCCGCTCGGGCATCTACGACGTGCGCATCACCAATCAGGACGGCCAGCACCTCGCCGAATTCCGCGGCCACTGCCGCACCATCAAGGGCACGCATATTCCCGAGGGGTGAGGGTCACGGCACAGCCTCTCAGCCCCCCTCCCCCTGGTGGGGAGGGGTGAGGGGTGGGGGGCGCGGAGCCTGAGATGAACTGAAGGATGGAAGATTTGTTGGGAGGGGCCAGACGAAGGAACTGACGGTCGCCAGCCTTTGTTGCCCTGCCAGCCGGAGAGGCAGCCCCCCACCCCTACCCACGAGGGGGAGGGGAGCGGCAAGGCCCCGCCGGAAGGAACAGATTGAGCCGCTGCCCCTCGCTGGAACCGGCTCACGGCACAGCCTCTCAGCCCCCCCTCCCCCTCGTGGGGAGGGGTGAGGGGTGGGGGGCTCGGAGCCAGAAATGGACGGGAACTGACAGCAAGACTCACATGCGCCCCGTGAGCGCACGAAACCAAGCATGAGACTGGATATCCTGGGGAGGAGACCATGGAAGACCTGACGCCGGACCGCAAGTCGCTCGACCCGATCGAGACCGCGTCCCGTGACGAGATCGAGGCGCTGCAGTTTCACCGCATGAAGCGGTCGCTGAAGCACGCCTATGAGAATTCGCCCTTCTACCGCAAGCGCTTCATCGAGCATGACGTGCACCCGGAAGAGCTGAAGAGCCTGAAGGACATTGCCCGCTTCCCCTTCACCACCAAGCAGGACCTGCGCGACACCTACCCCTTCGGCATGTTCGCCGTGCCGCGCGCCAAGCTGACGCGGGTGCATGGCTCTTCCGGCACCACGGGCAAGCCCACGGTGGTCGGCTACACCGCCAATGACATTGACGTCTGGGCCAATCTGGTGGCCCGCTCCATCCGCGCCGCCGGCGGGCGGCCCGGAGACATGCTGCACAATGCCTATGGCTATGGCCTGTTCACCGGCGGCCTTGGCGCCCATTTCGGCGCGGAGCGGCTGGGCTGCACCGTGGTGCCGATTTCCGGTGGCCAGACCGAGCGGCAGGTGACGCTGATCAGCGACTTCCAGCCGGACATCATCATGGTCACCCCGTCCTACATGCTGGCCATTCTTGACGAGTTCCGCCGTCAGGGGCTTGATCCGCGCCAGTCCTCGCTGAAGACCGGCATCTTCGGCGCCGAGCCCTGGACCAACGCCATGCGCGAGGAAATCGAGCAGGCCTTCGACATGCATGCGGTTGATATCTACGGCCTGTCGGAAATCATGGGGCCGGGCGTGGCGCAGGAATGCGTGGAGACCAAGGACGGCCTGCATGTGTGGGAAGACCATTTCTACCCGGAAATCATCGATCCGGTGACGGGCGAAGTTCTCCCCGATGGTCAGATGGGCGAGCTGGTGTTCACCACCCTCACCAAGGAAGGCCTGCCGATGGTGCGCTACCGCACCCGCGACCTGACGCGGCTTCTGCCCGGCACCGCCCGCTCCATGCGGCGCATCGAGAAGATCACAGGCCGCAGCGACGACATGATCATCCTGCGCGGCGTCAACGTATTCCCGACGCAGATCGAGGAGCAGATCCTCAAGTGCAAGGGCCTTGCCCCGCATTTCCAGATCGAACTGAGCCGCGACGGGCGCATGGACACCATGACCGTGCATGTGGAATGCACGCCGGACATGGCAGGCGATGATGCCCGCAAAGCCTCCGCCGGGGAGCTGGCCCATCACATCAAGGCCGTGGTCGGCGTCTCGACCCGCATCAACATCACGCCCCCCGGCGGCGTCGCCCGCTCGGAAGGCAAGGCCAAGCGGGTGTTGGACAACAGGCCGAAGGAATGAAGCCCGTGCGGCGTCTGAGCGGTCCAAGGCGTGATGCGCCAGCATCTCAGCGCCTTGGCTTAAACAGCCCGTGCGGCGTCTGAGCGGCCAAGCATCAAGCCCGTGCGGCGCCTGAGCGGCACAACATCAAGCCCCTGCGGCATCACAGCCCTGGGGCGAACCCCTGACAAGCGGGGCCGGATCGGCTAAACAACGCGCAATCCGCCCGTTTGTCATGAACAGGAACAGCAAGATGGCTCGCACGCGGGCAGCAGACTTTGAAGAGAAGCAGCGCAGCATTCTGGACAAGGCTGCGCAGGTCTTCGCCGAACAGGGCATGGAAAAAGCCTCCATGTCCCAGATCGCCAGCGTTGCGCAGGTGTCCAAAGCCTTGCTCTACCACTATTATCCGAGCAAGGACGCGCTGATCTACGCCATCATCGTCACACATCTTGAAGCGCTGGACGAGGCCATCGAGGCCGCCGATGACCCGGCCCTGCCCCCCGGCGACAGGCTGCGGCGGCTGGTCGGCGCGGTTCTGGAGAACTACCGGGGCGCGGACAACCAGCACAAGGTCCAGCTCAACGCCACCTCCGCCCTCTCGGACGAGCAGAAGGCCGGCATCACCGCGCTGGAGCGCCGGATCGTGCGGCGCTTTTCCACCGTACTCGAACTGATCAACCCGGACCTCAACAGCCCCGAACGCCCGCTGCTCATGCCCGTCACCATGTCGCTCTTCGGCATGATGAACTGGGTCTACATGTGGTTCCGCGACGGCGGCCGCATCAGCCGCGAAGACTACGCCGGCGTCGCCACGACGCTGATCCTGGAGGGGATCAAGGCGGTCAGGTGAGGGAATGGGAAGGGCTCAGCCCGGCTGCGGTCTGAAATTCTCACGCAAAGCGGCAGATCCTTGTCACGGAAACACACTGGTTTCCTTGACCACGCCATAGACAAGGCTCGTGTTGATGGAGGCAATGCCGGGGATATGGTGCAGCTGATCGCGGACGAAGGCCTCATAGGCCTTCAGGTCGGCGACGACGACGCGCAGCAGATAGTCGGCCTCGCCGGTCATCAGATAGCAGGCGAGGATTTCCGGGATGCGGCGGACACGCGCCTCGAAGTCCGAGACATTCGCCCCTTCGTGCCGCTGCAGGGAAATGCGGATGAAGGCGGTGATCTCCAGTCCGCAGGCCGCCGGATCGACCTTGGCCGCATAGCCCTTAATGACGCCGCGCTCTTCCAGCAGCCGTACCCGGCGCAGGCAAGGCGACGGCGACAGGTTCACCTTCCCGGCAAGCTCCTGATTGGTCAGGCGGCCATCCTCCTGCAAGGCGCGGATGATCTGGCGGTCCTTGAGGTCCAATTGTGGCATCAGCGATCGCGGCTCCGGCTTGCTCTGGCAATATCTGCCAAATCATACGCATAAAGTGGCATATCTTGAAAGCACCTGCCAGCCTGTCAGCAGTATTCTCCTTGCACGATTTGATCTGGAGGAGCAGCCCATGACCCTGAAGTCCAACGCCGGCTTTGCAACACGCGCCATCCATCACGGCTATGACCCGATGGAGAACGAGGGTGCGCTGACGCCGCCGATGCACCTCACCTCCACCTTCGCCTTTGACAGCGCCGAACAGGGCGCGGCGATCTTTGCCGGCCGCGAGGGCGGCTATTTCTACTCGCGCATTTCCAACCCGACGCTGGATCTCCTGGAGCGGCGCTGCGCCGTGCTCGAGGGGGCGGAGGCCGGGCTGGCGCTGGCCTCGGGCATGGGTGCGATCACCTCGGTGCTCTGGACCTTCCTGCAACCGGGTGATGAGGTCATCACCGACAAGACGCTCTACGGCTGCACCTTCGCCTTCCTGCGCCACGGCCTCGCCCGCTTCGGCATCACGATCACCCATGTTGACCTAACGGCCCCGGCCGATCTGGAAGCCGCGATCAGCAGCAAGACGAAGATCGTCTATTTCGAAACGCCGGCTAACCCGAACATGCGGCTGGTCGATATTGCTGCCATCTCCGCGATTGCCCGCAAGGCCGGTGCGCGCACCGTGGTCGACAACACCTACGCGACCCCGGTCCTGACCCGCCCGGTCGAGCTGGGAGCCGATATCGTCGTGCATTCGGCAACCAAGTACATGGGCGGCCATGGCGATCTGGTCGGCGGCATTGCGGTGGGTCCGGGCGCGGACATCCAGCAGATCCGTCTGGTCGGGATGAAGGACATGACAGGAGCCGTGATGGCGCCGTTCAATGCCCATCTGGTGCTCAGGGGCCTGAAGACGATGAAGCTGCGCATGGAGCGCCACTGCGCCTCCGCGATGGAGGTTGCCCGCTTCCTCGAGGCCCATCCCTCAGTGGCCAAGGTATACTATCCGGGCCTGGAAAGCTTCGCCCAGCATGATCTCGCCCGCCGTCAGATGCCGGGCTTCGGCGGCATGATCGCCTTTGAACTGAAGGGCGGCTTTGAGGCCGGGGCCACGCTGATGAACCGCCTGATGATGATCCGGCGTGCCGTGTCGCTCGGCGACTGCGAAAGCCTGATCCAGCACCCGGCCTCGATGACCCATTCCACCTACACGCCGGAAGAGCGGGCCGCGCACGGCATCTCCGAAGGTCTGATCCGCCTGTCCGTGGGCCTTGAAGAAACCGCCGATATCATTGGCGATCTGGACGGCTCGCTGAACCGTTCCGGCGCAGCGGCAGCCTGATCCTGCCTGGGCGGTGGCAGCGAGAAGCTGCCGCCTGCGGCCTGCCGGGTCCTCGCACGCACGCCGGGCCGTGGACCTGAATGAGACCTGAGCAAATGTGCTCTGGCGCCTTATTCCCTCAGCAAGCTCTCGTAGTCACGGCCACCATAAAAGACATTGGTGATCTCGACCGTGCCGTCCTTGATCACATATGCGATGACCGCCCGCTTCTCGAAGGGAACCGTGCGCAGTCCGGGCAGCAGATCATCTCTCGGCCGTCCGCCGGACGGAACATCGCCTATGCGCAGACAAGCCTGCACCAGCCGGGAGGTAAAACGCTGCGCTGTCTCAGGGTCGAGGCTGACCTCATAAACCCAGCGGTACACATCCTGAATATCGCTGATGGCGGCTTCCCGGAAGGTGACCTCAACGGCCTTCACCGCCATGCCCTTTCACCGTTTCCGCGTGAAGGGCTTGCAGGCGCGTCATGACTTCATCCGCGCTGACGGAGGGCCGGGGATCATCGGCAGAGGCCTTCACCCGCTGGCGGATGGCGGCCATGCGTTCGGCATGCTCCTGACGCTCGCGCTGCCAGATACGCACTGCATCCCGAAGCGCCTCACTTGTCGACGCATATTCGCCTGAAGCGACACTGGCACGGATGACCTGCATCATCTCGGGCGTCATTGTCACGCTGATCTTCTCGGCATTCTGCATGGCGGATCTCCTTGCCTTCTGGAAAAGTAGCATAATATCCCACCAGACGGCAAGAAAGTTCCTTTTTTGTTCTGAATTTGCCTCGATGGCGCTGCAAAGCCTCACACCCTCTCCGCGGTCACCCCGGGCGGAGCGAAGCGCAGACCCGGGGCCCACTCATTTGCAGAGCGGTGAAAAGGCCACGGAAGGTACATGAGACAGGCTTCGTCTCATCTGCGGTGGTATCCGGCATCTCTCTACGAGCGAGTGGGCCCCGAGTCCTCACTGTGTTCGGCCCGGGGTGACCCAGTGCCTGATGCAGGGCTGAGCGCACTCTCCGCGCCGTCCCGGCCCCAAATCCCAAACTGTGCCGGGACGGCGCGGTGGGTGGGGAGCTTACTGCAATCCATAACGGCGGCAGGCTGAGGTGAAGTGGCGTCGAAAGGAGCTACGCTTTTCAAGCCGTCCCGGCCTTGTGCGGGGACCTGTCAGGGGCGCGCAGCTCTCTCCGCCGTCACCCCGGGCGGAGCGAAGCGAAGACCCGGGGACCACTCGCTTGCAGAGCGGTGAAAAGGCAACGGAAGGCACATGAGACACACTTCGTGTCATCTGCGGTGGTGTTCGGCATCTCTCTGGGAGCGAGTAGGCCCCGGCTCGCGCTGCGCTTGGCCGGGGTGACTCAGTGCCTGATGCTGGGCCGAGCGCACTCTCTCGCCGCCCCGGCCCCAAATCCCAAACTGTGCCGGGGCCTGTCAGGCGGGCACTGCCTTCCGGCATCAGACGCTTTCGTTCGGCAATAGCCGCAAAAAACAGCCGCGCCGCGCCCCTTACAGGTCCCCGCACAAGGCGGGGACGGCACGGGGGTGGGGAAGCGCCGATGGAGGCCACGGGCGCCTCCCCCCTACTCCGCCGCCTTCACCGCCTCCGCCACCGGCGGCCATGTCTTGGCGACCATGGTGAGCACGTCATATTGCGCCACGACCTCTCCCGACTGATTGGTGACCTGGCAGTCCCAGCGCACTTCGCCGTGTTCGGCATTGGCGCGGGGGTTGATTTCCTTGCAGGTCAGGCGCACCTGCAGCGTGTCGCCGAAATAGACCGGCGTCAGGAAGCGCAGGTTGTCGACGCCGTAATTGGCCAGCACCGGGCCCGGTGCCGGATCGACGAACAGCCCGGCGGCGAAGGAGGCGATGAGGTAGCCGTGGGCGACGCGGTCGTCAAAGAAGGGGTTAGCCCTGGCCGCTTCGCTGTCCATGTGGGCATAGAAAGTATCGCCGGTGAAATGGGCGAAATGCTCCACATCCTCCTGCGTTACTTCACGGGCGGCGGTGACGATCTGGTCACCGATGGCAAGCTCTGCAAGGGACTTGCGGAAGGGATGCACGCCCTGCTTTGCATCCGCGCCCTCGATCCAGCGGCCCGTGACGGCGGAGAGCAGCCGGGGCGCGCCTTGCACGGCCGTGCGCTGCATGTAGTGCTTCACGCCGCGCATACCGCCCATTTCCTCGCCGCCGCCTGCCCGGCCCGGCCCGCCATGCACCAGCGGCGCCAGCGGCGAGCCATGACCGGTGGAGGACTTGGCGGAAGCGCGATTGCCGATCAGAACACGGCCATGGAAGGGCGCGAGGCCCAGCACCATCTCTTCGGCCACATGCGGATCATCGGTGAAGACCGAGGACACCAGCGAGCCCTTGCCCATCTGGGCCAGCTCGACGGCTTCTTCCAGATCATCATAGGGCATGACGGTGGACACCGGGCCGAAGGCCTCCACATCATGCACGGCGCCGGCCTCGAAGGGCCTCGCGCAATACATCAGCACCGGGTTGAGGAAGGCACCGGCCTCCGCATCGCCCGAGGCAAGGCGCACGTCATCCGGGTTGCCCGCAACGATTTCCGCATCGGCCTTCAGTTCGGCGATGCGCTCGCGCACCTCCTGCCGCTGGTCGAGGCTGGCGAGCGCGCCCATGCGCGTTGCCTCCTCGCCCGGCAGGCCCGGCAGCGTTTTCGCAAGGCGCTCGCGCAGGGCGTCAATCAGCGGCTCCACATGGGCACGCGGGGCCATGACGCGGCGGATGGCGGTGCATTTCTGCCCGGCCTTGGCGGTCATCTCGCGGGCCACTTCCTTGACGAAGAGGTCAAACTCCGGCGTGCCCGGCGCAGCATCAGGGCCGAGGATCGCCGCATTGAGGCTGTCGGCCTCCATGGTGAAGCGCACTGCATTGGCCACCACGGCCGGATGCGCCTTGAGCTTGCGGCCCGTTGCGGCGGAGCCGGTGAAGGTCACCGCGTCCTGCCCGGTCACATGGTCGAGAAGATCGCCGACGCTGCCGCAGATCAGCTGCAGCGCGCCCTCCGGCAGAATGCCCGAGGCGATGATCTGGCGCACGCACAACTCGGTCAGATAGGCGGTCTGGCTCGCCGGCTTGACGATGCAGGGCACGCCCGCCAGCAGGGTGGGCGCGATCTTTTCCAGCATGCCCCAGACGGGGAAGTTGAAGGCGTTGATGTGCACGGCGACACCGCGCAGCGGCGTCAGGATGTGCTGGGCGCTGAAGCTGTTGTCGCGGGACAGGGGTTCCACATCGCCATCGGTCAGGACGCGGGTGTTGGGCAGCTCGCGCCGGCCCTTGGAGGCAAAGGTCAGCATGGTGCCGATGCCACCCTCAATGTCGATCCAGCCATCGGCGCGGGTCGCGCCCGTGTGCAGGCTCTCCGTATAAAGCTCTTCCTTCTGCTCCATCAGATAGAGGCCAAGCGCCTTCAGCATCGCCGCCCGATCGTGGAAGGACATGGCGCGCAGCTTTGCCCCGCCGGTCCTCCGCCCGTAGTCGAGCGCGGCGGCAAAGTCGAGGCCAGTGGCATCCACCTCAGCCACCGGCGCTCCGGTGGCCGCATCACGCAGCAGCTGGCCCTCGCCGGTTCCGGCAATCCAGCGTCCGCAAACATGGCTTTCAAGACGGCGCGGGGCGGCAGTCATGGGCATTTCCTTCTTTCAATAATCCTGCCCGCCAGAGGCGGGTTAAGGGTGATGACAAAGCAGGAACTCTTCTCTTTCGTCATGGCCGGGCTTGTCCCGGCCATCTGCAAGCCATTGATTTGGTTAGATCCTCGGCACAAGGCCGAGGATGACGGCGGAGAGGTCGCAGGTTGTCAAAAGTCTTGTCATTCCAAGGTTCCGGGTGGCTTCATTCGTCGTAGGTCACCACCACCTTGTCCGTCAGCGGGCGGGCCTGGCAGGAGAGCGCATAACCGGCGCGCACTTCGTAATCCTCCAGTGCGTGGTTGATGGCCATTTCCACCTCGCCTTCCAGCACCTTGCAGCGGCAGGTGGAACAGACACCCGCCCGGCAGGAATAAGGTGCGTCCAGGCTGGCAGCGAGCGCGGCCTCCAGAATGGTCTCACCATCGCGGCCCATCTCGAAGCTGCGGGTCAGGCCGTCGAGCGTCACCGAGGCCTGCGTGCCCGTGCCCGGCGCAACGGCGTCGCGGGAGACGGCGGGCGCCTTCGCCCGGCCTGGCTGGCCGGAGGCAAACAGCTCGAAGCGGATCTGGCTGTCATCCAGCCCATGCTCGCGCAGGCTCGCGGCGATGGTCAGCATCATCGGCTCCGGCCCGCAGATGAAGGCCGTGTCCACGGCGCTGGCGTCGATCCAGTGGGTGAAGAGCGCATTCATCTTTTCCGCGTCGATCCGCCCGGTGAAGAGGTCGATCTCCTGCCCCTCCTGCTCCAGCACGTGGATGACGGAGAAGCGCCCGAGATAAAGGTTCTTCAGGTCCTCCAGCTCCTCGCGGAACATGATGGAGCTGATCTGCCGGTTGGCATAGACGAGGGTGAACTTCGAGCGCGGCTCGCGGGCCAGCACCGTCTTGATGATCGACAGCACCGGCGTGATGCCCGAGCCCCCGGCAAAGCCGAGATACTGGCGGCCCGCCTCCGGGTCGAGCGGCGTGAAGAAGCGGCCCATGGGCGGCATGGCTTCCAGCACGTCGCCGGGGTGCAGCGCCTCGTTGGCCCAGGTGGAAAAGGCCCCGCCATCCACCCGCTTGATGCCCACCTTCAGCACGCCCTCATCAAGGCCAGCGCAGATGGAATAGCTGCGGCGCAGCTCCTCGCCGTCAAAATCGCGGCGGAAGGTCAGATACTGGCCTTGCGTGAAGCCGAAAAGCGGAAGGTCCTCCTCACGCGGGGCAAGGGTGACGACCACCGCATCGCGGGTTTCGCGGCGCACACCGGTGACGGTCAGCGGATGAAAACGGGCCATGGCTTGCGTCCTCAGATGCACTTGAAATAGTCGAAGGGTTCAAGACAGTCCGTGCAGCGGTAGCTGGCCTTGCAGGGGGTCGAGCCGAACTGGCTGACCTTCTGCGTGGCTGCCGAGCCGCAGCGCGGACAGGTGATCGCAAGGTTGCTGCCGGAGACGAGCCGCGCCACGCGGCCCGCGATCTGCTCAGCAACACGGCCATCGGGTGCCGTGCCGTCGATGGGCGGGGCGATGCCATACTGGCGCAGCTTTTCGCGCCCCTCCGGCGTCAGCCAGTCCGTCGTCCAGGGCGGCGACAGGCGCCGCTCCAGCCGCAGATCGGCAATGCCCTTTGCCCGCAGCGCCGCCTCGATGTCGAGGTTGATGATGCTGGTTGCCGGGCAGCCGGAATAGGTGGGCGTCACCGTCACCACCAGCGTTTCATCCTGCCAGGCCACATCCCGGATGATGCCGAGATCGGTGAGGCTGATCACCGGAATTTCCGGGTCCGGCACTTCGGCGAGCCAGGACCAGACTTCCGCCACATCGGGATGACGCACGCTGGCCATGGCACTCACCACGTTGCGCCGGGATAGGCGCGCTGGAGGAACTGCATTTCGGCCAGGATATAGCCCAGATGCTCGGTGTGGGTGCCGCGCTTGCCGCCCCTGTGCTGCCAGGCCTCGCCCGGATGGGCAAGCCCTGCTTCTGCCAGCACCGCGCCCACCGTTGCATCCCAGCCCGCCTTGAGGCTGGAGGGCAGCGGCACAGTGCCGGAAGCGGCCAGCGCTGCATCCGTCTCGTCATCCATGAACATCTCGCCGGTATAGGCCCACAGCGCCTTCAGCGCCCTGGCCATGCGGGCGTGGCTTTCTTCCGTGCCATCACCAAGGGCGATCACCAGCGCGGCGGAACGGTCGAGGTGATAGGCCGCTTCCTTGGCAGCTTTCGCCGCAATCTCCGCCACACGCGGCTCACTGGAGCCCTTCAGCGCCTCCAGCAGCTCCACATGGAAGGCATCGAACAGGAACTGGCGCATCATCGTGTGGCCGAAATCGCCGTTCGGGCGCTCCACCAGCAGCAGATTGCGGAAGGCGCCGGCATCGCGCAGATAGGCGAGCGCATCGGCACTGCGGCCCTTGCCCTCCACCTCGCCCGCCAGCCCCAGCCACAGCTGGCATTGGCCGATGAGATCCAGCGCCTGATTGGCAAGCGCGATATCCTCTTCCAGCGCAGGCCCGTGGCCGCACCATTCGGACACCCGGTGCCCGAGGATCAGCGCGTTGTCGCCCATGCGCAGCAGCCACTCGCACAGGGCCGCCTGATGTGTCGCGCTGGCCATCACATGTGCCCCACTTCTTCGGGAATGTCGTAGAAGCTCGGGTGGCGGTAGACCTTGCTGTTCGACGGCTCGAACAGCGGCCCCTTTTCCGAAGGCACGGAAGCGGTGATGTTTTCCGACTTCACCACCCAGATGGAGACGCCCTCATTGCGGCGCGTATAGACATCGCGCGCATGGCGGATGGCCATGTCCGCGTCCGGCGCATGCAGGCTGCCCACATGGCGGTGATTGAGGCCATGCTGGCCACGGATGAAGATTTCCCAAAGGGGCCATTCGCTGGACATGTTCCGCGTCCTCCCGCAAACACGTTGAAATCAGACTGTCTTTTGCCGGGCGCCTGAAAGCTCATGCGCCCCACCGGCCCTGACCTATTCGGCCGCAACCCGCGCCGCCGCACGGCGCGCATCCTGCTTCTTCGCATGGGCCATCAGCCCCTCGCGCACCCAGGCGCCATCTTCCCAGGCCTTGACGCGGGCGCCGAGGCGCTCCTCGTTGCAGGGGCCATTGCCGGAAATGACGGCGAAGAACTCGCTCCAGTCCGGCTCGCTGAAATCGTAGCCGCCCTTTTCCCCGTTCCACTTCAGTTCGGGATCGGGAATGGTGAGGCCAAGGTACTTTGCCTGCGGCACGGTCTGATCGACGAACTTCTGGCGCAGCTCGTCATTGGTGTTGATCTTGATCTTCCAGGCCATCGACTGGGCGGAATGCACCGAGTCCTTGTCCGAGGGGCCGAACATCATCAGCGAGGGGAACCAGAAGCGGTTCAGCGCATCCTGCGCCATCGCCTTCTGCTCCGGCGTGCCCCTGGCCATCTTCATCATGATGTCGTAGCCCTGCCGCTGGTGGAAGCTTTCTTCCTTGCAGATGCGGATCATGGCGCGGCTGTAGGGACCATAACTGGTGCGCTGAAGCGGCACCTGGTTCATGATCGCCGCCCCGTCCACCAGCCAGCCGACAGCGCCGATGTCGGCCCAGTTCAGCGTCGGATAGTTGAAGATGGAGGAATATTTCATCTTGCCCGCATGCAGCAGGTCAATCAGCTCATCGCGGGAGACACCCAGCGTCTCGGCGGCGGAATAGAGGTAGAGCCCGTGGCCCGCCTCGTCCTGCACCTTGGCCAAGAGGATCTGCTTGCGCTCCAGCGTCGGCGCGCGGGTGATCCAGTTGCCTTCGGGAAGCTGGCCGACGATCTCGCTGTGGGCGTGCTGGCCGATCTGGCGGATCAGCGTCTTGCGGTAGCCCTCCGGCATCCACTCCTTGGGCTCGATCTTCTCGCCCCGGTCGATGCGGTCCTGAAAGGCTGCCTCTTCCGGCGTCATCGCCTCACGGGCCTTGCCGCCTTCGGATGTCACAAGCTGCGCATACATGATCCGGCCTCCTCCCTCATCAAACGCCCTGCTCCGCGCTTCAATCCAGCGCCTTGCAGCCGCGTGACAGCCAGCTCACTCCTCATATCGCTGACCGATCGGTCGATTTATACGCCCAAAACCGTCACAAGAAAAGTCACTTTTTCATGATTCTTGTGATGCTTTTGGGTGCAAGGATTTTTCTGTTATGTTTCAGGTGGTTATAGAGTTTCAGAGAGAGCGGAGGCTTCTCCCATGGCAGTGTTTGCGGAGGCCACCGGGTGAGGCACCACCCCCTCTCCCTCCCCTCTTGAAGGGCCGTGTTTGCAACGGACTGCCAGTCAGGCACCAATTTCTCTCCCCCCTTGAGGGGGAGATGCCCCCGGCAGGGGGCAGAGGGGGTAACGGACGATCCGTTTAAGAGAGATCCTGCCGTATTGAAGCGCAGACATCTCCCCTCTGTCTGCTGGCGCAGACATCTTCCCCTCAAGGGGGGAGAGGGACGCTGCGGTGAGTGGCGAAAGCCTGCAGTCTGGTTACTCTGGCACAGCTTCTCAGCCCCCCTCCCCCTGGTGGGGAGGGGTAAGGGGTGGGGGGCTCAGAGCCTGCAAGAATTTGAAAGGCCGAACTTTTCCTGAAAAGGCTGGAGAGAAGAAACTGTCTGGAACCAATCGATACTCTGCCAGCCGGAAAGGCCTTCCCCCCACCCCTAACCCCTCCCCACCAGGGGGAGGGGGGCGGCAGGCGTCCTCTCGAAAAGCAAACGCCTCATTGCGGGCAGTTTCCGGACCGGATGTGTGAATCCAGTAGCCCGCGCGGAAAAGAGAAGCGCTGCGGCAACAGGAAGGCACGGCCTCTCGTTTCCCCTCCCCTCAAGGGAGAGGGGAAACGAGAGGCCGTGCCAAAATGACCAAATCGCAGGCCCTCTCCCCATTCAGACAACCACCGGAATCCGGCTGAGGCTCTCCGGTGTGCGTGCGGGCAGGAAGCCGTCCGTGCCTTCCAGATGGGAGGCCACATGCCGTTCCGTGGCCGGTGTCAGC
The DNA here is from genome assembly GCF_900185665.1 of Pannonibacter sp. I15F10I1. NCBI lineage: Bacteria > Pseudomonadati > Pseudomonadota > Alphaproteobacteria > Hyphomicrobiales > Stappiaceae > Pannonibacter > Pannonibacter sp. I15F10I1. The sequence continues at coordinate 67,607 of NZ_FYAN01000021.1, read as the reverse complement.
GCCAGATAGAGCCGGCGGAACAGGCCGCGTGCCTCGCCGCCGTTCCAGTTTGCCGGGAGAGCCGCCAGCGGCAGGCGCGGGTCGCGCAGCAGCACGTGGCGGTAGGCATGCACCAGCAGCAGCCGGGCGGTCAGCGCGTCCCCATCGGCAAGACGGCAGCCGCCCTCATCCGCCACCGCCAGCAGCGGCGAAAAGCTGGCGATGAACTCCGCATAGCCCTCCTGCAGGGCCGAAAGATCCCAGAAACCGGCGAGCCTTGCCGGGTCCGCAACCTCTCCCGCATGCAGCACCAGCGCCCCCGGCGGCGGGCTCTGGCCCCGCTCCGGACGGATGAACACCGGTCCGCCCATATGCCCCAGTCGCAGGCGGCGGGCGTCGTCCGGCGTCAAATCCGGCGCATGGAGCACCTGCCAGCCCCGGCCCGGCTGATCCGGCCCGTAGAGCAGATCCGCCGCCTGCTGAAACTCCGCCCTTGCCGCCTCCGCCAGCCGGTAGTAGCTGCGCCGGCCGATGCGCTCGCCCGCCAGCCGCTCGGCCGCCACAAGGCGCGAGACAGCCGTGCGCACCAGCGATTCATTGATCCCCGCGCTTCCACAAAGCTCGATCAGCGTGCCGGTCCACAGCACGCCGCCGCGCGGCACGGCGATGTCGCCATAAACCGTGACGATAAACGCCGCCGCATTCAGCCGCATGCGGCTGACAACCTGCGCAATCTCTTCGCCTGCCCCGTTCAAACTCAAGGCCCCGTTATCCTTCACACTGCGTCAGCCCGCTCCCCTGCCCCTTGCCGGACCAAGGGACGCCCGGCAGCAGGCTTGTCAACATGATCGAGGGACAACGCCGCGTCCAGCGCGCAGGAGAACGACGGGCCACAAGGCCGGACATTGACTGTAATACTTTTTGGTATAGGCTGAGAACGCCCATTATCATGAGGAAATGGCCATGGCACGGAACACCTCCATCACCATTGGTGACCATTTCACCGCTTTCATTCAGGAGCAGGTCGGTGCGGGGCGCTATGGCTCCACGAGCGAAGTGGTCCGCGCAGGATTGCGCCTGCTGGAAGAGCATGAGGCCCGCGTCAAGGCACTGGAAGCCGCCCTCATCGCCGGAGAACAATCCGGCGAGCCGGAACCCTTCGACTTCGAGGCCTTCAAGACCCGCATGCGGTCTGGAGGTTGATGACAAAGGAGACTTGCTTCTCCTTCGTCATGGCCGGGCCTATCCCGGCCATCTGCAAGCTATTGATTTATATAGATCCTCGGCACAAGGCCGAGGATGACGGCGGAGAGGCCCAAGGCCCCCTTACCACACGCGCCCGCGCCAGCCCGGTTCTGTGTCCAGTCCATCAAATGCCGTATCTGCCGAAACAAGGACCATGCCGCGTGTGATGGCAGACGCCCCGATGAACCGGTCAAAGGGGTCACGATGCGGCCATTCGAGCGTTGCCGCCAGAAGGCAGGTTTCGGCGCAGACATCCAGCAGGCGCGCGCCCTGCTCCCCGGCGAGGCTGGGCAACAGGTGCAGGAACGGCGCCATTTCGGGCCACTTTCCAAGCCGGACCTTCTGACCGATTTCAAACAGGCTGATGGCACTGATCGATACGGTTTCTGCCGCCTCAAGCGCAGCGATGGCCGATTGCGGCAGGCGCGGGTCCGCCGTCAGCGACCATGCCCAGGCGTGTGTGTCGAGCAGCAGATGCTTCACTCACGCCCCTCCCAGAGCGCAAGCTCGTCCTCTGCCAACGGCTCGAAGAAATCTGGGCCAGCTCCCGTCAGCTTGCCCTTCAGCAGACCCGTCCTGAACGTGGTCTGGGGGATCGGCACAAGGCGCGCAACAGGGCGCTTGCCCTTGGCAATGATAACCTCTTCACCTGCCTGCGCCGCCTCGATCAGCTTCGACAGGTTGGTTTTGGCGGCATGAACGGTCACCTGCATTTCCCTGCCTCCTCGGCCAGTTTTAAAACATGACTAATTTAGCTAATATATGTCAGGCACTGGCTTCCGTCCAGTTCGGAGCCCATCGGTTTCAAAATACCCGCCCCCTCACACCGTCCCCCGCTCCACCAGACTGACCGGAATGGCCACGCGCCGGGGGCCCGCGTCCTCGTCGTCTTCGGCCAGAAGCGTCAGCACGGCGGCCACCACGTCCGGGGCGGATTGGCGGATGGTGGTGAGGTTGTGGGAGGACCAGGCCGCTTCCGGGATGTCGTCGAAGCCGATCACGGCCACATCCTGCGGCACGGATACGCCCATTTCAAACCGCGCCGTGTTGAGAAAGCCGAGCGCCGTGCGGTCGGTGGCGGCGAAGACGCCATCAATATCTGAAACTGGACCAGAACCGCGCAGCAGGCTGCGGGCGGCTTCGCAGCCAGCTTCATAGTTGCCGCGCCCGGCGACCCAGCGTTCGCAGGCAATTCCCTCTTCGTCCAGCCGCTCCAGAAAGCCTGCCGCCCGCCGCCGCTGGCTGGGCGTGTCGGCCCCGGAGCGCACCACGCAGAGCTTCCGCCGCCCTGCCGCCAGCAGGTGCTCTGCCGCCAGCCGCCCGCCCATGCGGTCGTCGGTCTCAATCGAGCCTGCCTCCACGTCTTCCATGTGGCGGTTGATGAGGATCATGCGCTGGCGGGCGCGCAGGCACTGGTCGATCAGCTCACGCGGGGGCGCGCCGGAGAGCACGATCACCGCCCGCACCCTGTACTCCAGCACCAGATTGAGCAGCGCCGTCATGTCCTGCGACGAGGCATTGAGCAGCAGCGCATGCAGGCCCTTGCCGATCAGCGCGGCGCTGAGGTCATCCAGCAGCCCGGCCACATAGGGCTCGTAAAAGCGGGCGCCGACAATCGCCACCATGCTGGAGCGGGAGGTTTGCAGGTCCTTCGCCAGCCGGTTGACCCTGTAGCCCAGCTCATCCGCCGCCCGCAGCACCTTTTCACGCACCGCCGGGGAAACATAGGCATCGGGCGTGAAAGTGCGTGAAACGGCCGAGCGCGACACCCCGGCAAGCTTCGCCACATCGGCTGCGGTCACAAAACCGGCCTTGCTCATTCACCTCTCCCCACCTGTTTGCGCACTGGCATCCCTGCCGGATTGCAACCTCTGGCCCCGTCATAAAACCGAAGCATAACACCTGTAATGTGCACACGTGTGCAGATCAAGTTTTATCTGTGGTCAGGCACATCAAATCACTGAGATTGCTCATTTTTCAGGATCGGCACGTGGCTGGAATCGAACTGACGGATATTGCCAGGAGCTATGGCGGCAAGCGCGTGGTGGACGGGGTGTCCCTGACGGTCAACGACGGGGAATTCGTCGCCATTCTCGGCCCCTCCGGCTGCGGCAAGACGACGATGCTGCGGCTGATCGCGGGCTTCGAGACGCTGGAAGCCGGCTCCATCCGCCTGGGCGGGCGCGAGGTGGCCTCCCCTGCCGCCAGCCTGCCGCCGGAAAAGCGCAACATCGGCATCGTCTTCCAGAACTACGCCCTGTGGCCGCACATGAGCGTGGAAGAGAATGTCGGCTATGCGCTGAAGGTCGCCGGTGTCAGCTCTGCGGAGCGGGCGCGCCGCTGCCGCGAGGCGCTGGCGACCGTCGGCATGGAGGCTCTTGGCACCCGCGCCCCATCGGACCTCTCTGGCGGCCAGCGCCAGCGCGTTGCCCTGGCCCGCTGCCTTGCGGCCAATCCATCCGTGATGCTGCTGGACGAGCCGCTGGCCAATCTCGATGTGCACCTGCGTGCCTCCATGGAGCGCGAGTTCCTCGACTTTCACCGCCGCACCGGCGCCAGCATGATCTACATCACCCATGACCAGTCCGAGGCCATGGCCCTTGCCAGCCGCATTGCGGTGATGGAGGCGGGCCGGGTGATGCAGTTCGGCAAGCCGCGCGAGCTGTACCGCGAGCCGCAGAACGAAATGGTCGCCCGTTTCATCGGCGGCGGCCTGATCCTGCCGGGCACGGATGCCACGCCTTCGGGCCGCGCAGGCCATGCCATGGTGGATATTTTCGGCCACCGGCACGAGGTGCGCGCCCGCTCCGGCCAGCAGCAGCAGGCGAAGGCCAGCATCTGCGTGCATCCGGGCGAACTGGCAATTGCCGCCGGTTCTGAAGGCGGTTTTGCCGCCACCATCACCCAGGTGATCTTCCGCGGCTCCCACACACAGGTGGATTTCCACCCCCACGCCATGCCGGACCTTCAGCTGACGCTGCAGGCTCCCGGTGACTTCGCGCTGCCGTCCGGCAGCGTCATCCATGTCCGGGCCGAAGACGGCTGGATCATTCCGGATGCGGGCTGACATGCCCCGCCGGCTTTCTACCCTCAAAGACGACAGGATCTGACCATGCGCCTTCTTTCTGCACTTGCTCTCATGCTGATGGCCGGCACGGCTCACGCCGGAACGCTGGTGCTCTACACCTCCCAGTCGCCGGAAATTGCCCAGCAGACGGTTGACGCCTTCAAGGCGAAGAACCCGGGCATCGAGGTGGAATGGACCCGCAACGGCACCAGCCAGCTGATGAACGTGCTGCGCGCCGAAATCACCGCAGGCGACGTGAAGCCGGACGTGCTGCTGGTGGCCGACACCATCAACCTGGGCCAGCTCAAGGCCGAAGGCCTGCTGATGGCCTATCCGGAAGCCAAGGTGGAAGGCTATGACGCCAGCACCTATGACAAGGACAAGATGTTCTTCGGCACGAAGATCATGTCCACCGGCATTGCCTACAACACCCAGAATGCCAAGCCCGTCGAGACCTGGGCAGAGCTGCTGAGCGAAGACAACAAGGGCCAGATCGCCGTGCCGAGCCCGCTCTATTCGGGTGCTGCGCTCAACCACATGCACAGCGTCGTCAACGTGCCGGGCATCGGCTGGGAGTTCTATGAAGGCCTCGCCAAGCTCGGCATCGCCCCGGAAGGCGGCAACGGCCCGGCCCTCAAGGCAGTCGCCGGCGGCATGGCCAAATACGCCATCGTCGTCGATGCGGACGTGATCCGCGCCAAGGCCAGCGGCTCGCCGGTGGACTTCATCTTCCCGAAGGATGGCGTCTCCTTCATCACCGAACCGGCGGCGATCATGTCCACGGCCAAGAATGTGGATGCCGCCAAGGCTTTCGTCGATTTCCTGCTGTCGAAGGAAGGCCAGGAGCTGGTGGTGTCGCAGGGCAACCTGCCGCTTGACGCCGCCCTCACCCCGCCGGCCGGCTTCCCCAAGCTGGACACCATCAAGCTGCTGCCGGTGGATGCGGACAAGGCCGTCGAGACCGACGCTGCCGCCCGCGCCAAGTTCACCGAGATCTTCGGCGGCTGAGGCATGTCCGATATCACCCTGTCCGCATCGGGGGGGCGCCGTCTGGCGCTCCCCTTGCGCACCGACTGGCTGGTCCTTGGCGGGCTGGCCATTCTCGTCGGGCTGCTTTCCTTCGCCCCCCTCGCCCGCCTCGCCATGGCCGGTCTTGCGCCGGACGGGGTGATCGATCTTGACCGCCTGTCCTCGCTCTATCTCAAGGGCCGGGTGATCACGGCGGCGCTCAATTCGCTGCAGGTCGCGGTTCTGTCCTCGGTGATCGCGGTTGCCATCGGCACGCTCGCGGCCATCCTCACCGTGCACACCAACATGCGCGGCAAGACGGCCTGGATCTTCTGCTTCGTGCTGCCACTGATGATCCCGCCGCAGGTCACCGCCCTTGCCTGGGTGCAGGCCTTCTCGCCATCGAGCCCGCTGCTGGGCGCGCTTGGCCTTGCCCTGCCTGCAGGCGTCAGGCACCCGATGTTTTCCGCCACCGGCATCATCCTGCTGCTGGGGCTTTACAATGCGCCGCTGGTGTTCCTCGCCGTGCGCGCCACCTTGCGCCGCATTCCGCAGAACCTGGCGGAGGCTGCCCGCGCTGCCGGGGCCGGAAACCGGCGCATGCTCTTCACCATCCTCCTGCCGCTTGCCCGCTCCGGCATCATGGCAGGTGCCGCGCTCGCCTTCGTCTCGGCCATCGGCAATTTCGGCATTCAGGCGATGCTGGGCATCCCGGCCCGTTTCCCGACGCTGATCACCCTCATCTATCAGCAGCTCAACAGCTACGGCCCCTCGGCTCTGTCCGATATGGCCGCGCTCGCCCTGCTGCTTTCCGCCCTCACCGTGGCCGGCCTCGGCCTTGCCGGATGGATGGCCCGGCGCGGGGATCTCAGGGTCGATGGCCTCGGCCAGCCGGTCACATTCTCGCTCGGCAGGGGCCGCATTCTGGCGGAGGCCGGGGCGTGGGTCTTCCTCGTCCTCACCCTGCTGCTGCCGCTTTCGGCTCTTGTCACAACGTCGCTGGTCAGCGGCTTCGGGCAAGAGCTGACATTCGCCAGCCTGACGCTGAAGAACTACGCCAACGCGCTGGTGCATCATGCCTCGATCCGGCAAGCGTTTCTCACCAGCTTCGGCCTGACGCTGACCGCCACCCTGCTGCTGGTGGTGATGGCGGTGTTCCTCGCCTATTTCCTCAGCTGGCACAAAGGCCCTGTCGTGCGGCTGGTGCAGTTGGCGGCGGAGCTTGCCTATGCGCTGCCGGGCATCGTGCTGGGCGTCGCCATGATCCTCTTCTTCCTGAAGCCGCTCCCCTTCATCAACGTCAGCATCTATGGCACGGTCTGGATCATTCTCGCCGCCTATCTCTCCAACTTCCTCGCCCTCGCCCTGCGGCCCGTGCTGGGCGGCTTTGCCCAGATCGAGCGGTCGCTGGAAGAGGCGGGGCGTGTGGCAGGTGCCGGGTTCCTCGCCCGGATGAAGGACATCATCCTGCCCATGCTGGCCCCTTCCGCCATTGCCGGCGGCATCATCGTCTTCATGACGGCGCTGAACGAGATCCAGGTCTCCATCCTGCTCGTCTCCTCCAGCGCCCGCACCATCGGCCCGATGATCGTCTTCCTTGAGGAAGGCGGCGCTTCAACGCTGGCAGCCGCCGTCGGCTGCCTCATGGTGGTGGCCGTGCTGCTGCTCATGGGCACCGCCTCGCTGTTCTCCTCCCGCCTGCCCAAGGGGGCCCTGCCTTGGCAGAACTGAAGATCATCAGCGGCGCGGGCGGCAAGCTGCCCGCAGCCTTTCTGCTGGAAACCTGCGGCCGCCGCATTCTCTTTGACCTTGGCGAGGGGCCGGAGCCGGGCGTCCTGCCGGATGTGAGCCGTGTTGGCCCTGTGGATGCCCTGTGCCTCTCCCATGCCCATCAGGACCATGCAGGGGCCCTGCAGTTGCGGGCAAGGCTGGGGCGTCCGCCCGTCTATGCCACGGCGGAAACCTTCGCGCAGATCCCGGAGACGGTGCTGCCGCAGGCCGCGCGCCATCTGCTGCCGCTCTCCGGACCGGCGGAAGTGGCAGGGCTGACCCTCACCACCGGCCGCAGCGGCCATGCGCCGGGCGGCATCTGGCTGCATGTGGCGGCGGACTGCGGCTTTCTCTACATGGGCGACTGGACGCCGGAGTCCGGCCTTCTCGCCTTTGACCCGCCGCCCCGCGCCGCCTGCCTCGTCACCGACGCTTCCTATGGCGACCGGGACACCAGCCTTGCGGACCAGATCAGCCTGATGGCAGAGGCGGTGCGCGGTGGCGCGGTGCTGCCCGTGCCTTCCGCCGGGCGCGGCCCGGAAGTGGTGCTGGCACTGGCCCGTGAGGGGTTGAAGCCCCGCGCCTGCCCGGTGGTTCTGGCCGAAATGATGGCCCTTGCCCGGACACCCTCGCGCATCTGCCACCCCGGCACGCGGGAAGAGCTGGCTGCGCTTCTCGCCAGCGCCGGGCGCAGCGGGGCGTATCAGCCCAAAGATGTGATCGTCAGCACTGAGGCCAATGCGGAATCCGGCCTTGCCGCCAGCCTGCTGGCGCGGGCGGGTGAGGGCTTCCGTTTCGTCTTTTCCAGCCACGTGCCCCCGGGCACGCCTGCGGCAGAGCTGCTGGCACAAGGACAGGCCGAATGGCTTGGCTGGAATGTGCATCCCCGCCTGCGTGACACGCTCTGGCTTGCGGACCACACCCGCGCCTGCCATGTGGTGCCTGCCTTTGCCGCGCCCGAAGCCATGCCGAAACTCACTGCCGCCCTCGGCAAGCGGCTGCACACTGGCCGCAGCCTTGTCTTCGGGCCGGAACTTGACCTGCAATTGGGACCGGTGCAGCCGGTCAGGAGATGGATATGACCCGCATGCCCCCCGCCAGCGCCCTTCTGCCCGAAGAAGAAGAGGACCGCCTGCCGGTGCTGTGTGAAGTGATGAGCGGCCTCGGCCCCCACGGCGCCAGCCTGTTCATCGGCAACAAGGTGGCGGCGGATGATCCGGCGCTTCTGCTGGACGAAGGCGTCACTTCCACCATGAACCTTGCTGTCAATGTGGAGATGGCACCGCTGACCCTTTCCGATGGCACCACCATCCGCCGCACCCACATCGGCCTCATCGACGGGCCGGGCAACGCGCCGCATCACCTGCTGGCGGGCGTCATGGCGCTGCATGGCATGCTGACGCAGGACAGCCCCGGCAAACCGCATTACCCGCCCCACCGGCACGGCCATGTGCTGGTCCACTGCCGCGGCGGGCGCAGCCGCTCGGCCACCGTCATCGCGCTCTATCTGCACCTCGCCCTGCCGGAGCGGTTCCCGGATTTCGATACTGCGATCAACCACGTGCGCCAGGTGCGCGGGCTCAGGGACAACCAGCCGCAACCCGCCATGCTCACCCTCGCCCGCGACGCCCTCACCCACCTCTCCACCGGACTTCGCATCTTCGCACCTGCGAAGTTTTGAGGGTGGGGTGCTGAAGCAAAGCGCTTCTTCCCCCTTGCGCGGGGGGTGTTTATTCCGGACTGCCAGTCAGGCTTCAACTCCTCTCCCCCCTTGAGGGGGAGATACCCCCGTCAGGGGGTAGAGGGGGGTATGCAGCCTGTCCGGTTGCAAGAGAGGGCCTGCCGTATTGAGGCGCTGCCACCCCCCTCTGTCTGCTGACGCAGACATCTCCCCCTCAAGGGGGGAGAGGGGCGTTGCGGCAAGTCCTCTGCACGATGCGTGATCAGTTAGCCCACGAAGGCAGAAAAGGCGCCGCTGCCAAGGCTCCAGGATGACTTTCCGTTAGAATCCGGAAAACAGCATATCGAGCGCGTTGCTGATCTCCACATCGTGCGCAGCAAGGTTCATGACGGGCTGGCGCAGCAGTGATCGCGGCACCGATGCCATGAACTGCGTCACCATCACATGCCGCACTCCGGCGATCCCGAAAACCGGATTGAGCCGGCGGGCGGGCAAGGGCGCCCGGTCTTCCGGGAAAAGCGGCACCACCATACGGGTGCTCAAGGCCTCCAGTACGCCTGCCTGAACATCCAGCAGATAACCGCGTCCTGATGGATCCGGATAAACGTCGAACCTTGCCATCAGAATTGCCGGTACTGGTCCAGCGGCAGACCATTTTCTTCCACCCAAGCGTTCGAGCTTTCGAGCGCGGCAGCATTTTCCCGGAGCCAGATTTCCGCGCGCATCCGCGACACCGCCTGCCGCAACCCCTCTTCCGCAGCCTGAGACAGGTTCAGATCCATGGCCCTTGCCTCCTCCAGCAGGGCCGGGTCCAGAGACAGATTCACGGCCCGCTTGCCACGTGCAGGGCCACGCGCAACGCCACGAGACCTGCTTTCCGTCGTATCAACAGCCATCACCCTCATTCCTCATGCTTCCTACGCATCATATATGCGCATAAGGCTCCATCACAATATCAAACCCGTCCGTATGAACCTGACCTCATAAACTTGACTATTAAATACAAGTATTATACCGGTGCGTCAGGTTCTGCCGGACATCTGCAGACACAGTCCATATTTTCCCGCCGCGCCTGCGGCATGGGGTTGTTGAAGCGCATGCCGTCAGATCAGGATCAACTTGCCGCGCTGTACCTGTCCGAGCGGGACCGGCTGCAACGGCAGATCAACCGCAGGGTTGGCTGCCCGGCGGCGGCATGCGATCTGGTGCAGGACATCTTCATGCGCCTGTGGGAGCGCATGCCCCTGCGCTGCTGCGGCGACCCGGCCTATCTCACCCGCTGCGCCCGCAATGCGGCGGTGGATCATCTGCGCGCCGAAAAGACCCGCCGCAGCTTCGTGGAGGGCCTGCTGCCGGACCAGTATGCCGCCGCCCCCGCCACGCCTCAGGACATTTTGCAGGCGCGTCAGGGGCTGGCGGGCGTTGATGCGGCGCTGGCCGCCCTGCCGGAGCGCACACGCCACGTCTTCCTGCTCAACCGCATTCATGGCAGAACCTTTGCCGAGATCGCCGCAGTGATGGAGATTTCCGAGCGCATGGTGGCAAAGCACATGGCCCGCGCCATGGCCGCCTGCCAGAGCTGCCTTTCTGCCGAGTGAGCGGACGCGAAAGAACGCCGATGAGCCCTGCCCCATCCACTCCGCCCGGCGAAGGCCCGGCCCATCGCACGGCACGGGACATCGAGGCCGAGGCCCGCGCCTGGTTTGTCGATCTGCTGCAGACGCCGACTGCCCGCAAACGCGCCGAATTTGAAGCCTGGCGGCAGGCCGACAGCGCCCATGCCGAGGCCTTCCGCACCATCGCGCTGGCCTGGGAAGCGGCCGAAGCGCCGGGGCGGCGGCTGGCGGAGGCCGAAGGCGAGGCGCTGGAGCGCTATCTGCAGGCGATGGATGCCCGCAAGGCGCGGCGCCGTACAACCCAGCGACTGACGGGGCTGACGCTGGCCCTGCTGGCGGTTCTGGGCGGGGCCATCTGGCTGGAGCGGCCGGAGTTGTTCGAGGACATGCGCGCCGATTACGTCAGCCCGCGCGGCAGCCGCACCACCATCACGCTTGCCGATGGCTCTGCCGTGCTGCTGGATGCCGGCAGCGCGCTGGCCGAGGATTTCACCCCCGGCGAAAGGCACGTGCGGCTGCTGCGCGGCACGGCCTTTTTCGATGTGGTGCGGGACGAGACCCGCCCCTTCACGGTGGCAGCGGCCGGCGGCAGCATCACGGTTCTGGGCACCCGTTTCGACGTGCGCCTGCAGGAGGACGGCGGCACCGTCACGCTGGATCATGGCAGCGTTTCCGTCACAGCCGAAGGCGCTGAGGCCGTGCTGAAGCCGGGCGAGCAGGTGGATTTCGGCGGCAAGGGCGTGTCCGCCCCCCGGCCGGTGGACCTTGACGAAACGCTGGCCTGGCGGAACGGGCGTTTCGTCTTCTACCGCGCCAGCCTCGGTTCGGTGCTGCAGGAAATCGGCCGCTACCGCAAGGGCCGCATTCTCGTCACCTCCGATGCGCTGGCCAGCGAAATGGTCAGCGGCAGCTTCCCGCTGGACGATACGGACGCCGCCCTCGCCGCCCTGCAATCCTCCGTCGGCTTTCGCATCACTTTAGTCGCGGGCCGGCTGACAGTGATCTCGCGGTAGATTGGTTTCGTTGAAAACAGAACCGCGAGCACAGCGCTGCCAACCGGCACTGAGTCACCCCGGCCAAGCGTGAGCCGGGGGCTACTCGTTTGCAGAGAAATGCCGTTGGCCCGAGCGCTGCGGCAGATGCCCACCCGCTGCAGAAGCTCCACACCCTCCGCGCCGTCCCGGCCTTGTGCCGGGACCTGTGAGGGACGCAGTGTGGCCCGCCGCCGCTGCAAGTGCTCGAGGAGAGAGGCCGCACCAGCCTTACAGGCCCCGGCGCAGGGCCGGGGCGGCGCGGTGGGTGGAATTGACGAAACGGCAAACCACCGGCGAGAGCAAACCTCTCCGCCGCAAACACATTTCACCGCTCTGGAAACGAGTGGTTCCCGGATCTCCGCTTCGCTCCGTCCGGGACGACTCAGAGTGTGTGGCGGGGCAGCGCCCTCTCATCTGCCGCTGATCCGCCCCAACGCCAGGCACAGTGCTGCCAACCCGCACTGAGTCACCCCGGCCAAGCGCAGCGCGAGCCGGGGGCTACTCGTTTGCAGAGAAATGCCGTTGGCCCGAGCGCTGCGGCAGAGGCCCACCCGCTGCAGAAGCTCCACACCCTCCGCGCCGTCCCGGCCTTGTGCCGGGACCTGTCAGGGACGCAGTGTGGCCCGCCGCCACTGCAAGTGCTCGAGGAGAGAGGCCGCACCAGCCTTACAGGCCCCGGCGCAAGGCCGGGGCGGCGCGGTGGGTGTAACTGACGACACGGCAAACGGCCGGCGAGAGCAAATCTCTCCGCCGCAAACACATTTCACCGCTCTGGAAACGAGTGGTTCCCGGATCTCCGCTTCGCTCCGTCCGGGACGACGCGGAGTGTGTGGCACGGCGTTTCAGCCCCCCTCCCCCTCGTGGGGAGGGGTTAGGGGTGGGGGGAAAGGCCTTTCCGTCTGGCAGAGTATCCATTGATTGCGGGCAGCTGCTCCTCGTGAGGCCTCAACAGGAAAAGTTTATTTTTCAAATCCTTGCAGGCGCAGAGCCCCCCACCCCTTACCCCCTCCCCCTCGTGGGGAGGGGGGCGGAGATGCACCGCCACAAATCCGATGCATCACTGCGGGGCAGCACCCGCTCATCTGCCGCCGGCCCGCACCAACGCCCCCTCAAAAAAAATCAAGAAAACCGCATCCGCCCGGTTCATGAAGCGCAGCTCTCATCCGTGAAGAGGATAGAGACACGGCAGGAAGGGGGCTTCCGCCGTGCGAAAGAGGACAGGTAACATGGCGTTGAACGGGTTGGGCAAATCGGGCGGACTGCGGCGGACGGGACTTCTTCTGGCGGCAACGCTGCTGACGCCGGTGGCCATCATGACGGCTGGAACCGGCGAAGCCAGGGCGCAGGCGGCAAGCCAGCAGTTCAGCTTCAACATCGCTGCCAAGCCGGTGCCGCAGGCCGTCAATGACATTGGCCGCATCACCGGCCTTGCCGTTGTGGTGCGCGAGAACCAGGCCATCACCCGCGCGGGCAACCCGGTGCGCGGCTCCATGACGGCGGCCGAAGCCCTGTCGCGCCTGTTGCAGGGCACCGGCCTTGCCTACCGCTTCAGCAACCCCGGCACGGTGCAGGTCTATGATCCCGCCGCAGCAGACGCGGGCACCAGCGCCACGGCCACCAGCGGCACCACGCTGGACAAGATCCAGCTGCAGGGCGACACCAACGGCGCCACCACCTTCGTTGCCACCAACGTGACCGGCGCCACCAAGATGGACGCCCCGCTCATCGAGGTGCCGCAGTCCGTGTCCGTCGTCGGCCGCAAGCAGATGGAAACCCAGAACGCCCAGAGCGTCACCGAAGTTCTGCGCTATGTGCCGGGCGTCGCCATCGAAACCTACGGCCCGGACCCCAAGGGCTATGACTGGATCATGATGCGCGGCTTCAATGCGCAGGCCACCAGCTCCTACATGGACGGGCTGCGGCAGGTCTCCAGCAGCTACAGCTTCTTCCGCACCGATCCCTACCAGCTCGACTCCGTTGAAGTGCTGCGCGGCCCCTCCTCCGCGCTCTTCGGCCAGAGCGATGCAGGCGGCGTGGTCAACAAGACCAGCAAGAAGCCGACGGAAGAAGTCATCCGCCAGATCGCCTTCGACTATGGCAGCCATGACCGCAAACAGGCGCAGTTCGACCTGAGCGGCCCGCTCAACGAAGACAAGACGGTGCTTTACCGCGTCATCGGCACGGCGCGCGATGCCAACACCCAGTTCAAGTATTCAGACGGCTCGAAGATCGGCGATGACCGGCTGATGATCGCCCCGGCGATCACGTGGAAGCCCAGCACGGACACCAGCCTGACCCTGAGCGGGCAGGTGCTGCGGGACGAGAGCGGCGGCACCATCATGCTGTTCACGCCGACGAACATCCTGCTGGGTGACCCGAACTTCAACCAGAGCGAACAGCAGCAGCAGACCATCGGCTACGAATTCGCGCATCGCTTCAACGACACATGGTCGGTGAAGCAGAACCTGCGCTATGGCCACACGGACTTCCTGCTCGACAACCTGTTCCTCTCGGGCATGAATTCCTCGGGCGTCACCCGCATCGCCCGCCGCTTTGACGAAAGCTTCGATGCCTTCACCGCCGACAATCAGGTGCTGGCGAAGTTCGACACCGGCCCTGCCTCCCATCAGGCGCTGATGGGCATCGACTACAGCTGGTCCGATGCGGATGTGAAGCGTTTCCAGGGGCTTGCACCCACGCTCAACCCCTTCAACCCGGTCTATGGCGTGAATGTGCCGGTGCCCACGGCGGCCTTCATCAACTATTCCGAGCGCTACCACCAGACCGGCCTTTACGCGCAGGACCAGATCAAGTTCGGTAACGGCTTCATCGCCACGCTTGGCGGGCGCTATGACTGGCTGAGCATGGACACGCACAACCGGCTGACCAGCACCACCACGAAGCTGGATGTGGGCCAGTTCTCGGGCCGGGCAGGCCTCAGCTATGTCACCGCCTTCGGTCTGGTGCCCTATGTCAGCTTCTCGCAGTCCTTTGTGCCGAATGGCGGCGTCGATGCGCTCGGCAACACCTTCGATCCTTCGCAGGGCAACCAGTGGGAAGCGGGTATCAAGTACCAGCCGCAGGGCTTTGACGGCCTCTTCACCGCCGCCTATTTCGACATCACCAAGAACAACGTGCTGAACTATCTTTCCAACGGCACGGCGGTCGCCACCGGCGAGATCCAGTCGCGCGGCGTCGAGCTGGAAGCGCGGTTCAACGTCACCCGCAACTGGGATTTCACCGCCTCCTACACCTACACCAAGGCGGAAATCACCAAGGATGCCGCTTCGGGCAACGTCGGCAACCGGCCGATGCTGGTGCCCGAGCATCAGGCCTCCGGCTGGCTGAACTACACCTTCACCTCCGGCGTGCTGGAAGGCGCATCGCTGGGCGCGGGCATCCGCCACGTGGGCGATGTGTTCGGCAACAACGCCAACACCTTCAGCGTGCCGAGCCGCACCCTGTTTGATGCCGGAGCCAGCTACCGCGTCAACGAGCACGCCAAGCTGCAGATCAACGCCACCAACCTGTTCGACAAGAAGTACTACACCACCTGCGACGCCAGCTACTCCTGCTATCAGGGCGACCGGCGCACGGTGATGGGCCGTCTGACCGTCGACTTCTGAGAAAGGCGCCCCTGCCGGATCACCGTCCGGCGGGGGCTCATTGCATGACGGACAGACGCACGCTCCTTGCCGCCGCCCTGAAGGGCACCCTCGCCGCTGCCATGCTGCACCTTGGCGGAGCGCCCTTGCGCGCCGATGGCAGGCGGCGGATTGCGGCCATTGACTGGGCAGCAGCGGAATCCCTCATGGCCCTTGGCCTGCCGCCGCTGGCGGTGGCCGACACCGGCTATTTCAACCAGCGCATGCCGCAGGCCCTGCCGCCGCAAACGCAGGACATCGGCCCCTTCTGGGCGGTCAATCTGGAGCTTCTCGACCGGCTGCGGCCCGATCTGATCTTTCTGGGCGCGCCGAGCCTGTTCATGACGCCGCTTCTCAAGGACATTGCGCCGGTGGAAGTGGTGGCCGAAGGAGACAGCGGCGGGCGCTCCGCCGCCATCCTGCTCCAATGCGCCGCAGCCGCCGGCCTGCCGGACACCGCCGCAACCGCCCTGCTGGCCGGGATTGCCAAAGAAACCGCCGCCCTTGCCGCCCGCCTTGCGCAGAGCCTTGCCGAGGCCCCGCCGGTCTGCATCCTCCTGCCGGACCAGAGCGGCGGGCGCGCCACGATCTACGGCAAGGGCAGCATGCCGGACACGGTGCTGACGCGCCTCGGGCTCAGCAACGGCTGGACCGGGCCGGTCAATGCCAGCGGCTTTACGCAGGCCGGGATGGACCGGCTGATGCCGCTGGAAGATGCCATCCTCATCCAGATCACCATTCCCTCGCTGGAGGCCCAGACGGAGCGGGCGCTCGGCAACAGCCAGATCTGGCAGCAGCTTCCCGCCGTGCAGCGGGGGCGGCTGGCGCGGATCAGCCAGTTCTATCCCTTCGGCGGCTGCCTGTCGGAGCTGCATCTTGCCCGCTCCGTTGCCAAAGCCGTGCTGGACCTGACGCGGGAGAGAAAATCCTGATGCCCACCGCCGGTCTTCCCGCTGATCCGCCGCCCCATGCGGCCCTTCGTGCTTCTCTCCTCACCGGCCTGCTGGCGGTGCCCGCACTGGCGCTGGCCGTTCTGGCCATCACCGGCACGCCCGATCCGCTGATCCTCACCTACAGCCTGCTGCCGCGCATTCTGGCGGCGCTGGTGGCCGGGGCGCTGCTGGGGCTGGGCGGAGCCGTGTTCCAGCGCGTCTTCAACAATCCCCTGGCCGAACCCTCGCTGCTGGGCATCACCGGCGGGGCGGCGCTGTGCATGGCCGCAACGCTGGTGCTGGCGCCCGTCCTGTGGTCGCAGGGCTATCAGATCGTGGCGCTGGCCGGGGCGGGGCTTGCCCTTGCCGCCGTGCTCGCCATCGCCTGGGGGCCGCATCTCAATTCGCAGAAGCTGGTGCTCGCCGGGGTGATGGTCAACCTGCTGTGCAATGCGGCCTATTCGCTGCTGGTGCTGTTCAACCACGATTTTCTCAGCAACCTCCTGACCTGGCAGGCCGGATCGCTGCAACAGAACGGCTGGGCCGCGCCGCTGCGGCTCACGGTTCTGGCGCTCTTTGCCATCATCCCCCTGTGGCTGCTGGAACGGCCGCTGCGGCTGCTGGCTCTGGGCGATGCCGGGGCCACAAGCCTTGGCCTGCCGGTGCGCGTGGTCAAGCTGCTGATGCTGGGCCTCGTTTCCTGCCTCGCCGCCTGCGTGACGGCGGAATTCGGCCAGATCGGCCTCATCGGTCTGGCCGCCCCGGCCCTTGCCCGGGCCATCGGCCAGCGGGCAAACTCCGGCCTTGCCACCGCCGCCCTCACCGGCGCGCTGCTGCTGCTCACCGCCGACCAGTGCATGCGGCTGCTGGCGCCCTTTGCCGGGGATCTGCCGGTGGGTGCGGCGGCGGGGCTCTTTGCTGGCCCCCTGCTCATCCTTCTCGCCCGCCGCGCTTCCGGCAGCGCGCCGCTGAATTTTCAGCTGCAGGCACCGCAGCGCAAGGCCGGGGCGCGCCTCCTGCTGCTTCTGGGCTTTGCCCTGACACTGGCCTTTGCCGCCGCCCTCATCGTGGGCCGCGTGCCCGGCGGCTGGTCCCTTGCGCTGGACGGCGGGGAGCTCGCCCGCATTTGGCAGTGGCGCCTGCCGCCGCTGCTCGGCTCGGCCAGCGCGGGCCTCTGCCTTGCCCTTGCGGGCCTGCTGCTGCAACGCCTGCTGCGCAATCCGCTGGCAAGCCCGGACCTGCTCGGCATCGGCCATGGCGCGGGCCTTGCGCTGGCGCTGGCGCTCGTCATCCTGCCCGCCGCCAGCGCCCCGGCGAAGCTGGCCGTGACGCTGACCGGCGCCGGGCTCGCCATGCTGGCGGTGACGCTGCTTGCCCTGCGCAGCCGCTTTGATCCGGCGCGCATGCTGCTGATTGGAGCGGGCATCGCCAGCACCGCCAATGCCCTGCTTGTGCTGGTAATGGCCGGCGGCGGCCAGCGGGGGGCGGCGCTGCTCGGCTGGTTCTCCGGCATCACCTCCTCCACCAGCCTGCCGGTGGCCGTGGCTGCCGCCCTCACCGGCTGTGCCTGCCTTGCAGGCAGTCTTCTCCTCAGCCGCAGGGTTGATCTTGTGGCCCTGGGAGAGCCTGCCGCCATCAGCCTCGGCGTCTCCGTGCGCCGCACCCGCATTCTGGGCCTGACGCTCGCCGCCCTTGCCACCGCCGCCGGAACGCTCGTCACCGGCCCCGTCAGCTTCATCGGCATCCTCGTGCCGCATCTCGTCACGCGCCTCGGCTTCCGCGGCACGGCCAGCGCCAGCATCGCCTGCGGCCTCAGCGGCGCGCTGCTGATGACGCTGGCCGAATGGGCGAGCCAGACCCTCGCCTGGCCCTGGCCCCTCTCCCCCGGCCTCCTCGCCGCCCTCCTCGGCGGCCCCTGTTTCCTCTGGCTCCTGCGGCGGCAGACGGCGCAGGGGTGAGAGGCTTCAGCCCTCTTGCACAGGCATCGGAAGTTGAATATAAAACGTTTGTCCGTTTTATATGAGTGAGCCATGCCCCGCATCAGCCCGGAAAAACTTGAGGAGCGCCGCCAGCAGATCCGTGCGGCGGCGGCGCGGTGTTTTGCGCGCAAGGGCATTCAGGCCACCACCATGCGCGAGATTTTTGCCGAAGCGGGCCTCAGCGCCGGGGCGGTCTACAATTACTACAAGACCAAGGATGAGCTGATCGCCGACGGCATCACCGCCAGCACGGCGGAAAGCGCGGAGGCGATCACGGCGGCCGCAGAAGTGTTGAGCTTTGATGAGGTCATCGGCCGGTTCCTTGCCGATCTGAAGGCTGCCGCCAGCGATGGCCGCGCCCGGGCGACGCCGATGATCCATGCCGAGGTGGCGGTGCGGCCGGATCTGCTGAAGGTGTTTCAGGAGGGGCGCAGCCGGATCCGCGATGCGCTGCGCGCGCAGCTCGCCCGCACAAGGCCGGACCTCTCGCCGCAAGAAACCGCAAGGCTCGCCGGTTTCGTCCTCGCCTTCTATCAGGGCCTCGTGTCGGAAGCCGCCCTCGGCAGCTTGCCGGATCTGGAGGCTATGCACGGCATCATCCGGCTGGTGCTGAGCCAGTATGGCAAGGCCCCTGACGCACCCCGCTCCCCTCACCTCTCACCGGAAGGATGAAGACCATGAACCCCGTTCACATCACCAAGCACACGGAAGCCGGGCCGGACCGGCACATCCGCATTCCCGGCCGCCTTGCCCTGCTGGCCACGCGCCTGATGCCCGGCCCGGCGGTGCGTGCCCTGACGGAGAAAGGCCTCAACCTGCCCGCGCTCGGCGCCGCCCTGCGCCAGAATGCGGCCTTCGAATGCGTTCTGGAAGTGCACGAGCACAAGGTGCCCACCACCGTGCGCATCAGCACCGGCGGGTGACGGGCACCCGGACGGCCCTCCCCTGGACAGCCGTCCCCCACCATGCCGGCAGCACAGCCCGGCGCTGGTGCCTGCCAGACGGCAAGCACCAGCGAGCCTCCCGCTTCTCAGTCTTCCGCCTGGATCATGTTGGCCAGCGTGCCGATGCCGGTGATCTCGACTTCGATCCGGTCGCCGGGCTTCATGAAGAGCTTCGGCTCCCGGAACAGGCCAACTCCGCTCGGCGTTCCCGTTGCGATCACGTCTCCCGGCAGCAGTTCCGTGACGGTGGACAGATATTCGATCAGCGCCGGTATGCTGAAAGCCAGATCGGAGATCGGCGTCGACTGGACAACCTCGCCATTGAGGCGCGTCGTCATGTGCTGCGCTTCAGGGTCGGCAAGCTCGTCAGCGGTCACAAGCCACGGCCCCATGGAGCCGCTGCGGTCGAAATTCTTCCCGGCCCAGAACTGGGTCGTATGACGCTGGAAGTCGCGGATCGACCCGTCGTTGAAGCAGGTGTATCCGGCGATGTGACCGGCCGCATCTGCGGCGCTGATCGCCCGCCCCGCTTTGCCGATCACCACGGCAAGCTCGCCCTCGAAGTCGAACCAGTCGGAAACCCTGGGGCGGATCAGCGGCACTCCGTGCCCGACGAGCGAGGACGGATAGCGCGTGAAGATCGAAGGCTTGGCCGGACGCTCGCGGCCCGTTTCCTGAATATGTGTCATGTAATTCAGGCCGATGCAGAGGATCTTGTCCGGCCGCGGAACCGGCGGCAGCAAGGTCACGCTGGCCGGATCAAGCGGTGAAGACGCCGCGGCCGCTGTTTCAAGGGACTGAAGCGCACCAGCCTCCAGAACAGACCGCAGATCGGGATAGCGTGCCCGGAAGGGGGCGCCGGCGTCAAAGATCCGGCCGTCCTTGATCAAGCCGTATGATGGCTGCCCGCCAGCGGTCTCATAGGAACAAACTCGCATGTGTCATTCTCTCCAGTCGGTAGGGTATGGGTGACGAAACGGCTCATGCCCGGTCTTGCGATGCGGGCGCATTCAGCCCCGTACCGGCTCAGCCGCCGCCGGGGTTTGGCCAGTATTTGAGGAGGCCGTCCGGGCGCTGGCATCATTCCTGGCGGATGATGCTGTCCAGCCAGGCACAGTTGCTGCCGGGATTGGGCGCGCGCAGACCCTTTTCCGCCGCGGCGAAGCGCATCTCGCGCAGGCGTGTACGGTCTGCGGATCCTTCGGGCATGTACAGGCGCTCATGGCCCCAGAAACTCGGCCCGTCGAAGGTCTCGTGCGGTGTCCAGCTTTCCGGTTCGATGACCGTCGCGCCCCAGCCGTATTCCACGAAGAAGCCGGAGGGCGAGTGAGCGTAAAAGCTCAGCATGTGATCGTTGGAATGGCGCCCGAGCGTATAGGCAAGGCGGTCCTGCTCCGCCTGCGCCAGATCATAGCCCTGCCCCACATCATCGAGCGAAAGCAGTTCGACCATGAAATGATGCAGGCCCTGACGTCCGGAGCCCACCATGGCAAAGCTGTGATGGCGCCCGTTCACATGGAAGAAATAGAGCTTGTAGGGCGTAACGCCGTAGTCGGTGACGCTGAACCCCAGCAGGTCGCGATAAAAGGGCAGCAGAATATCGGTATTCTGCGCATGCAGCACCGCATGCCCCATGCCGAGGGCGCCGGTCTTGAACCCGGAAATGGGCCGGCCGGGCCGGAAAGGATCGGTGGCAATCTCCGGGCCGCAGAAGACTTCGATCCTGTTGCCTTCCGGATCGTGAAACGAGATCAGCGCGCGCACGTAGCGCTGAGCGGCAAGGGCGGCAGGTTCGCGCTTGACCGCAACGCCTGCATTGTCGAGACGGCCGGCGAGCGTATCCAGGTCTTCAAGCGTAGCTGTTTCCCAGCCAAGGAAATCCAGCCCCTCCGGCGCTTCGCCCGAAACGATGAGCCGCTGCTTGCGGTCGTCCATGCGATAGGCCCGGACCGAGGCTGCTGCGTCGATCTTCTGCATGCCCAGAAGCTGTGTCGAAAAGTGATCCCAGGCTTCGGTCTGGCGCGAGCCGATACCGATATAGCCCAACCCTATGAGCGTCATGCCGATTGCCTTCCGGGGTGGGGCCGTCCGGCGGAGCGCCGGCCGGCCCGGTTGCGGTTCAGTTGGTGCCTGCGGCCTTCAGGGCGGCGGTGAAGGCGTCATAGATCTTCTGTCCGTCCGGGGTCCTGGCGAGCCAGTCGGTGGTTGCGACCTCGACCATCTGCTGCCAGGCGGCTGCCTGCGCCTCGTCCGGCGTAAAGATCTCGGGCTTGTTCTTTGCGGCGATGCGGTCCCTCGCCTCGGTCATGTAGGCATCAAAGGACGTGCCGAACCTTTCCGAAAAAGCCTCGCCTGCAAACTGGTCAATCGCAGCTTTGGCCTGCGGCGGCAGGCTCTCGTATTTCTGCTTGTTCATGATGACCAGCATCGGCGTGGCACCCAGCGGCACCTCGTTGTAGAAGGGCAGCACCTCGCCAAGCCGGAAGCTTTCGACCACGCCCCATTGCAGGAACGTGCCCTGGATCAGGTCGCGGCTCAGCGACTCGGCAAGCGCGGGCGCCGTAATCCCGCCCACGGGCACAGCGCCAAGAGCACTGATGGCCGACAGCATGGTCGGTCCGGGCGCCCGCATCTTCAGGCCCTTCATGTCGCCCGGCTCCCGGACCGGCCGCGTCGCGCCGATGAAGTTTGCCGGCGAAGAGCAGATGCAGAGCATTTTGAACTTGTCGTAATCGCCCTTGAACAGCCCCTCCTCATACATCTTCCACATGGCGGCCGAACCGGCCCTGGAGCTTCTGACGAGGAAGGGCAACTCGCCGACGGTGCCCTCGGCGAAACGGCCGGGGGTGTAGCCGGGGATGACCCAGGCAATATCGGCAACGCCCTGCTCGACCATCTGGATCTGCTGAGCCGGATCACGGCCCATCGTCCCGCCGGGGAACATCTGAATGGTTATTTCACCACCGGACGCCTCGCTGACGTCCTTTGCCCAGGGCGTCAGCACTTCCGCGGTGATGAAGGCGTTGGGCGGCTCGAAGCTCGAAAACCGGAGCGTCTCCGCCTGCGCCGGGGCAAGGTTCAGTATTGCCGCGCATCCGGCGGCGAGAATGACATTGAGTTTCATGATTCCTCCCTCTGTGTTTGTTCGTCTTGAGTTTCGATTTTAGGAGCGCCTGCACCCCCAGGCCCGCAGCCTGTTGCAACTGTCCGCGCTGCGGACAGCCACCCCCTATTGCAGGACGGACGGAAGCCAGAGGCTGAGCTGGGGAAAGGCGATGAGAATGACGAGCATGAAGATGCCGGCGCAGATGAAGGGCACGACACCCCGTATGATCACGCCCATCGGGATCTCCCGGTACATCGTGTTCAGGAGCATCACGTTGATGCCGATCGGCGGCGTCAGCATGCCGAGGCCGATCAGGATGATGTTGATCACGCCCCACCAGATCAGGTCGTATCCGAGATGCTGCATCAGCGGGATCACGAACGGCAGGGTGATCACCAGCGCGGCGACCTCGTCGAAGAATGCCCCCAGGAAGATGTAGACGCCGACCAGGCCGAAGATGATCACGACCGGGGGCACGGGCAGCACGGCGATGGCGTTGATGATGAAAGCGGCGGCGCCCGTGATCGAGATGAAATAGGAGAAGATGTTCGCGCCGAACACCATGATGTAAATCATCGCCGAAGCAGAGCTGGCATCGGCCAAAATGCGCACAAAGGTCTGCCGCGTGAGTTTGCCGCGCATCACGAGGAAGAGGAAGGCGATGAAGACGCCGACCGAAGCGGCCTCGTTCACTGTGAAGATGCCCGAATAGATGCCGCCCAGCACGGCGGTTGCGAGCACGATGACGCTCCAGGCCTTCCTTGCCGCGCGCAGTCTTGCAGACAGCGGCAGCATCTCGCCGGGAGGTGCGGCGTCCGGATCGCGCCTCACGGAGATCTGGATCGCGATGAGATAGGAGAGGACCGCAAGACCCGCAGGAATGATGCAGGCAGCAAAGAGCTGCAGGATCGATTGCTCGCTGAGAACGGAATAGAGGATCGCGATGCCTGAAGGCGGCACGATGATCCCGAGGGTGCCCCCCGCAGCGACCGCACCGGCCGCAAGACCCGGCTTGTATCCACGCGCAAGCATTTCAGGCATCGCGACGCGCCCAAAGGTTGCCGTGGTGGCAACTGCCGAGCCGCAGACCGAGCCGAAACCTGCGCTGGCCAAGATGGTCGTCGTCGCCAGCCCGCCCCGCCGGTGACCGATCAGGGCTTCCGCCACATCGTAGATGTCGGTTGCAAGCCCGCCTGCCACCGCCAGGCTGCCCATCAGCATGAACAGGGGAATGACCGAGAGATCCAGATTGGACATTGCCGATGCCGGTTCGCTGGCAATGAGGGAGACGGCCGCGCCCCAGCCGGCAATCTGAGCAAATCCGGTGACACCGCAAAGGGCCATGGAGACGCCGATCGGCACCCTGAGAGCTATCAGGGCAAGCATGATGCAGAACCCGGCCAGGGCAAGAATTAGCGGATCCATATGGATGCTCCGTCACAAGTCGCGTTGGTTTTCTTTTGAAAGTCCGGCATGTCCGTTCCACGCTCACTGGCTGGCGGACCGTGGCCGGGCCTTGAAGACGGAAAGCAGGTCGTCAACGGTGACGACGGCCTGAACGAGCGCTGCAAAGCTCAGCATGCCCGTCGCGGCGAGCCACCAGGGCCAGAGCGGCCAGTACAGCACCCACGTGGTATTGCCCGCCTCCTTCAGACCCCAGGTGTAGGGAATGAACTGCCAGGCGATCAGGCCGATGAAGACGAGCGTGAGAACGCTGGCAAAGGCCTCGAGGATCCGTTCGACGAAAGGGCCGGCCGCCGCCCCGAGCATTTCCACGCGGATATTCTGCTTGAATGCCAGATTGGCCGGGACACAGGAGGAGATGACGACGGCCATGACGACGGCGCTGACGTCGTTGACCCCCTGCAGCGGCATCGCCAGGACCCAGCGCATCAGGATGTCCAGGGACGTCATGCTGGCCAGAATGAAGAGGCCGAAGAAACCCACCAGCGCCAGCATCCGCGATAGGGTCTCCGAAAAATTGCGCAATCGGATCATCTGCTCCTCCGTGGCGGCGCCTCCTCGCGCTTCGCCACCCGCAGCATTGACATGGGTCAAATCAGGTGCAATTTCTCTGCCGGGAGTGTCCACTGCGTGGACGGACGAGGAGGGGCAGGCCATTTCAACCTTTAGCAGCGTCCGCTCGCTGGAGCGGGGCCTGGCTGTTCTCCAGGCCGTCAATCATCGCAATGGCATGAAGGCGGCAGACGTCGCCAAGGCGGCCGGCATCCCGCGGCCGACAGCTTACCGGCTGCTCGAAACCCTGGAATCGCTTGGCTTCGTCGTCCGGGGCTCTTCTGACGACACATGGCGCCCGACCCTGACAACCCGCACGCTGAGCTCCGGTTTCCGTGATGACTACTGGGTGTCGCAGATTGCCGTTCCGCAGATGATGAAGACGGCGCGGCGCGTGCTTTGGCCGCTCGATCTCGTCGTGTTCCGCGATTTCAAGATGGAGATCCGGGAGTCCACCCATTTCCTGAGCCCGTTCTCGGTGGATCACGGCATGGTGGGGCGGTGTCTTCCCGTGCTGGACACGTCCGGAGGACGCGCCCATATCGCCTTTTGCCCGGACGAAGAGCGCCTTCACATCCTGTCCGGGCTCGAAGCCGAGACCGGCATTTCCAAGCCCTACTACCTGCAGGACGGACCGCTCGACCATATCATCGAGCAGTCCCGCCGTCTGGGGCTCGGCTACCGGACCAAGGGCTTCAACGACAAGACGATGAGCATTTCCGCGCCGGTCCTGAAGGACGGGCGGCCGATTGCCTGTCTCACGCTGATCTGGATCGCCTCCGCCATGAGTTTCGATCAGGCGGTGGAGACCTGCCGCGAGGAACTGCTGAGCTGCGCGCAGGCCATTGTGGGGGAACTGTCCTCGTCCGCAGCGGCCGTGAGCGAGAGATAGCGGTCCAGTCCCGCCTGCAGCTCCGCGGGCGGGAAGACGGCGGCACAATAACGGTCGGGCCGTATCAGCATGACCTGATCGCGATGGGTGAGGAGCGGCCGGGCAATGGCGGCGGCCTCCGGCCCGGCCTGCCACGCCCCGGTCTGCCACGCCCCGGCCGAAGCGTTCAGGAAACCCGAAGAAAGGATGACCTTTGACAGGGGCAGGCCGAGCAGTTCCGTCCGGTCCAGCTGCTGCAAGGCTCCGGCGCCCGCATCGCTTTGGGCCAGAAGTGCAAAACCGGTGCCCAGGAGCCTGTCGAGCCTGACGGACCGCCCGTCACGGTGAACGGTGGGCTGCGGGATCATTTCCCCCACCAGAGAGGCTTCGAGCATCTGCGCGCCAAGGTCGAGATAAAGCCCGGCCTCATGCCGCGGCTTCGGCTTGAACCGCATCGTCATGAGGTAATCCTTGACCGCCGGAAACGGCCCGAGCGCCTTCAGGAGGTGATCCCGGAAGCGGATATCCTCTTCCCCCAGCGGCATGACGAAATTGCCCATGGAAACCGCGAGCAGGATCATGTCCCACGCCGGTTTGCGGCGTTCTGAATCGTAAGTGTCGAGGATCGACGGGCTGGCGCCGCCAAGAAGGCTGGCAGCCAGCTTCCACGCAACGTTGTGAGCATCGCGCAGGCCCGCATTCATGCCCTGCCCCGCAAAGGGCGGGGTCAGGTGGGCGGCGTCTCCCATCAGCAGGATCCGCTTGTCGCGGAACCTGTCCGCAATGCGCGCGTGGAATGTATAGACGGTCTTGCGCAGGACATGCGCCTCGTCATAGCTGCGGAAGGGCTTCAGCAGGTCAGTCAGGAAGCCGGTTTCCAGGACCTCCTCGCGCGTTTCGCCCGGAAGAAGCATGAACTCGTAGCGGCGCCCTCCGTTAGGTGCGGGCACGCTGACCGCCGGGCGCACGTTGCTGCAGAAGAATTTGGACAAGAGGGAGTGGTCGGGATCGTCCGTCATGTCGAGAACGATCCAGTCCTGCTTGTAGGTGTTGCCGGACATGGCGATGCCCAGCCTTTCCCGCATCGGGCTGCGGCCGCCGTCACAGGCTGCAACCCAGCTGGCGGAAATCGTATGCAGGCTGCCGCCGGGTGCCTTGACCGTAACGGCCGCCTCCCCGTCCCCGCAGGCGATGTCCACCACTTCCGAAGAATAGAACAGGGTGCCTGGCCGCTGCTGCTCCAGCCTTTCGCGCAGCGCCGCCTCCAGCTCGGGCTGGTAGATATATTGCCGCTTGGCGAAGCCGTATGTCAGCGGACCCGGCCCCGTTTCCGCAAAACACTCCCCCTTGTCGGTGAAGTAGCGCGAGCCGGCAGCTGCGACAGTCGACTGGAGGTAGCTGTCATCAAGGCCGAAAACCTGCATCGTTCTCGCGCCCTCGTCATCGAGAACAATGGCGCGCGGCAGGTCGAGGGGGCCGGGCTCCCTGTCCACGATGATGAAATCGACACCATATGCCGCAAGAAGATTGGCGAGCGTCAAACCGGTCGGGCCAGCGCCGATGATGACCACCGGGACCATGTGAGGATATTGTGTCATTTCAAACCTCGGCAACTGTCAAAGCGATTGGATAAACCCTTGGTATGCGCGGCCTCACCCTGGGGCCAGCCGAAGAGCAGCTGCGTTCGCAGTATGGACAAATGCGCGCTCAGGACGTTGCGGGCCATCCGCTCAGCCCTCCTTCGCGAGGGTCTGGGCAAGCCCCTTCAGGTCAAAGTCCCGCTCTTCGAGGTCCTTGCGCGACAGGGAGACCGGCGCCTGCAGGATCTTCCGTGCGGCCATGTGCTCCGCAGGCCCGTTCACGGTCTCAAGCGCCACGAACCTGCCGGACCTGAAGCGGAAAACAGAGAGCGGCCGGCCATCCCGTTCGATCAGAACCTCATCGTCACCGGGCAGCGAAAGACCTGCAATTTGCAGTTTCCATCCGCCCTGATCGCTCCAGAACCAGGGCAAGGCGCCATAGACCGACGCCTCCTGCTTCGCGATGTTTTTCGCGACCAGCCGCGCATGATCCACCGCCGCCTGAACGGACTCCAGCCGGACACGCCGCCCGGTGAAGGGATCTGGAAACGAAGCGCAGTCCCCAAGGGCAAAAATCTGCGGATCGGAGGTCTGCAGCGTCCTGCCGGCGCTGACACCGTTTTCAATCACCAGTCCAGCCGATGCGGCCAGTGAAACATTGGGGCGAACCCCGGTCGCCATCAGCACCAGGTCGCATTCGATCTGATCGCTGCCGAGCGCAACGCAGTAACCGCCTTGCGCTCCGGCCGTGATCTCCGTGACGCTCTCCGACAACCTCAGCGTCAGACCGGAAGCCTGATGGAAGCGTGCAAATGCGCTG
Source organism: Pannonibacter sp. I15F10I1 (assembly GCF_900185665.1). Taxonomy (NCBI): domain Bacteria; kingdom Pseudomonadati; phylum Pseudomonadota; class Alphaproteobacteria; order Hyphomicrobiales; family Stappiaceae; genus Pannonibacter; species Pannonibacter sp. I15F10I1. Next base: position 40,315 of record NZ_FYAN01000021.1, on the reverse strand, counting down.
GACAGGCTGGCAGATACCGCGCGCGCCATCAGCCGCGGCAGCGCTTCAACCAGGGTGACCGCGTGCCCGGCCTGCAGCGCCACCGACGCAAATTCGAGACCGATGAAACCGCCGCCGATCACCACGATGCGTCTGGCTGTCTTCAGCGCCTCGCGCAGTCTGTCCGCGTCCTTCAGCGAACGCAATTCGCAGATGCCGGGCAGTCCGGCGCCCGGAACCGGCGGCCGGAAGCAGGCGCTGCCTGTCGCCAGAACAAGGCTGTCATATGGATGACGCGCGCCATCTGCCGTGTGCAGGGTCTGGTTTTGCCGGTCGATCTCCAGCGCCGCATTCGGCATGCCGAGTTCAATGCCAAGCCGCTCGTAGAAGGCGCGGGGGCGCAATTCCAGCCGGGCCGCATCCCCCTCCTTGAGATAGGCCTTGGAAAGGGGCGGCCGCTGATAGGGCAGGCCGGGCTCGTCTCCGATCATCAGGATCGATCCTGCGAACCCCTCCTGTCTCAGACAGGCTGCGGTCTGGAACCCTCCCTGCCCCGCTCCAACAATGACCACCCGCCGGCCGGCGCTCATAGCTGGGCCTCGGGCAGGTGAATGACGAGACCCTCCAGTTCCGGCCCCACGGTAATCTGGCAGGAGAGCCTGCTTGTTGCCCTGACCGCGCTTGCGGCAGAGGCAAGCATACCGGCCTCCGGCTCCGATGGCGGCGTGACCCTGTCCTGCCAGGCCGGATCGACGTAGCAGTGACAGGTTGCGCACATCATCGAACCGCCGCACTCGGCCAGGATTCCCTCCACATCGTTGAGGATCGCCGCATGCATGACGCTGTCCCCGTCGCGGGCGTCGATGACGGTTTCAATGCCAGTTGCGGATATGAAATGGATCTTTGTCATTGGGTCCATCTTTGGCTGTTCGGCTTGAAGGAGGTTGCCGGCCTGCGGGCGGCGCAGGGCGCTGTCCGGCCCTGATCAAGCCCTGATATAATTCTTCAGGACTGCGCCCATCCTCATTCAGCGATGCGTCCACCCAGTGGACAATTGCGCCGCACGGGGTGTCCACTCCTTGGACACAGCCGGAATGGCCGTTGTTCCTGACCGGGTTTAGGCCCTAGCTGAAGAGGGCACCTTGAGCGAAACCGGGAGAAAACGCGTGAGAGCTGAAGACGTTAGACCCGAGTATGACGTGGACCTCTATGACGGGGACGTCTTGCGCGATCCCTATCCGCATTACGCGCGCATCCGCGATCTGGGCGCGGCGGTCTGGTTGCCCCGCAATGATCTCTGGGCGGTCGGGCGGCACGCCGATGTCCGCAAATGCCTGGCTGACCATGAGGTGTTTCAGTCCGGCAAGGGCGTTGCCGCCAACCGCCGGGCAAATGAGATGGCGCCCGGCAACCTGCTTGCCTCCGATCCGCCCTTGCATGACAAGCTGCGCAAGATCGTCGGCGCGCCCCTGACGGTGCAGGCCTTGCAGGAGGTGAAGGACAGGATAGCGTCCTCTGCCGAGGACCTGATCGACAGGCTGATCGCACGGGACACGTTCGACGGCATGCTCGATCTTGCGCAATATCTCCCGCTGTCGATCGTCACCGAGCTGGTGGGGATGCCCGACTTCGGCCGAGAGAACCAGTTGAAATGGGCCGCCGCGGTGTTCGACATGCTGGGGGGCGATAACGAGCGCGCGCAAAAGGCGCTTCCGGTTGTCCACGAAATGCGCGCATATACGAACGCAGGCGCCACGCAGGACAAGGTCCGGCCGGGCAGCTGGGTCGCAAAGCTGTATGATGCCGCCCGGGACGGGCTGATCGAAAGCAGCCGCGTGCAGGTGCTGATGCGCGACTATCTCGGCCCGAGTCTGGATACGACGATCTTCGCAACCGGTCATCTGATGTATCAGCTGGGCAAGAACCCGGAGCAATGGGCTCTTCTGCGGGAAACGCCGTCCCTGATTTCAAACGCCATCAACGAGGCCGTCCGGCTGGAATCGCCAATCCGGGGCTTCACCCGCATCGTGTCACGGGATACCGAACTGGACGGCATCCCTTTGCAGAAGGACGCGCGCGTTCTCATTCTCTATGCATCGGCCAACCGCGACGAAAGGCGCTGGACCAATCCGCAGGTCTTCGATGTGAAACGGCCCCTGCCGGATCATGTCGGCTTTGGACACGGCATTCACGCCTGCGCCGGAATGCAATTGGCACGCCTCGAAATGAAATCGATCCTGGCGGCGATGCTGAAGAAAGTTGCACGTATCGAGACCGGCGAGCCCACGCTCGCCATGAACAACGTTCTACGGGGCTTCTCGCGGCTGCCGATGCGGTTTGTGCCTGTCTGAAACGGGAGGAAGATCTTGGAATTGCATCCGATCGAGGATAAGGACTGGCCGGCATCGCTGGAAGAGGTGAGAGACACCTTCGCCGGGCGGCTCAACGTTTACCGCGTCATGGCCCATCATCCCGCGCTGCTTGCGGCCTGGGCGCCGCTGCGGGAGCATGTCGTCCTGAAAGGAGCCCTCGGCAAGCAGCGCAGTGAGATCGTCATCCTGCGCACGGGCGTCAGGACAGGCTCCTCCTATGAATGGGCGCATCACGTCAGCCGCGGCCGGGCCTGCGGCATCTCAGATGCGCGCCTTGCGTCCATCGCAGGCCCATTGGACGAAATGGAGCCCGGCGACCGGATCCTTTGCGCCGCCGTCGACGAGCTTTTCGCCCGTCACCGCCTCCCGCCCGCCCTTCAGGAAGAGGTTGTCCAGCTGGCCGGAACAGATGGCCTTCTGGACCTGATGGCGACAGTGGGTTTCTACACGGTGCTCGGCTTCATTCTGGGCAGCTTCAATGTCCCGCTTGAACCCGAAATCACGGAGGAACTTGCCAAAAACCCGCTCCCGGCCGGTGTCTCCCGAACGCCGTGAGGCTGGCGCCTTCCGCCCGTTACCGGGCCGGGCTGCAGAACGCCCCGAAATCATAGGGCATGGAGACAGCGCACGCGCCGCAGACGGGTTCAGTCAGCCTTGCGCAGTCCGGCGGGCACCTGTTGCAGCGCGCTGTCCAGCGCCTGCAGGCAGATCGCGGCATCGGCGGCGCTGAACACCAGCGGCGGCCTGATCTTGATGATGTTGCCGAGCGGCCCCGTCGAGGACACCAGAACGCCGGATGATTTCATGTGCTCGCGCACCCAGCGTGCCGCCAGCTTTGCGGGCGCCTTCGTCTCCCGGCTGGTGACCAGCTCCACACCGAGGAAAAGGCCGCGCCCCTGAATGTGGCCGATCAACTCATGGCGCGCCTGCATCTCCTCAAGGCCCGCCTTGAGGATCTCCCCGCTCCGCCTTGCGTTGCCTTGCAGGTCCTCGCCCCACAGCACGTCGAGACAGGCATTGGCCACCACGGAGGAAACGGTGTTGCCGCCGAAGGTGTTGAAGTAGCCCCCTGCCGTCTGCAGCCTTGCGGCAATCTCGCGCCGGGTGACAAGGGCTGCGACCGGGTGGCCGTTGCCCATGGGCTTGCCCATGGTGACGATGTCCGGCTCCACATCAAAGGCCTGGAAGCCCCACATGTGGGTGCCGGAGCGGGCAAAGCCCATCTGCACCTCGTCGGCAATCGTCAGCGCGCCTTGGCGGCGGGCGGCGGCATAGACCTGCTGCATGTAGCCATCCGGCGGCACGAGGGCCCCGTTCGCATCGAAGATCGAGTCGATCATCAGCCCGGCCAGCCCCTTGCCGTTCTGCGCCAGCCTGTCCGCCGCATCATCGAGATGAGCGGCATATTTCGCTGCGGCATCGTTGTCGCCCTGGCGGTAGAGGCCCCGGTAGAGGCCCCTGTAAAGGTTTGGCGGCGGCACGGTTTCCACCCACGCCGGGCGGCTTTCCGTGTCATAGTCGATCAGCGACAGCGGCGCGCTGACAGAGGTGTTGCCGTGATAGCTGTTTTCGGTGACGGCGATGCCTTCCTTGCCCGTCACCGCCCGTGCCATGCGCACGGCAAGGTCATTGGCTTCCGATCCGGTGCAGACGAAGATCCACGTGTCCAGATGCGGCGGCAGGGTCTGCGACAGGCGCTCGCCCAGCCGCACGACTTCCTTGTGCAGGTAGCGCGAGTTGGTGTTGAGCGTCGCCGCCTGCCGCGCCAGAGCCTCCACCACATAGGGGTGGCAGTGCCCGAGATTGGCGACATTGTTGTAGCAGTCGAGATATTCCTTGCCCGCCGCATCATAGACCCGGGAGCCCCGGCCCCGCACCAGTTCCAGTGGCTCGTTGTAGAAGGTGTAGGTCTTGCCGAGCACGGCCTCACGCTGTTGCAGCAGGGCCGGCGCCGGGCTTGCGCCGGTGGCGGCGGCAGGCAGGCTGACCGGCACGACGGAGGGCAGGATGCCGGCGGCAAAATCCGCCGCGCTCACCTTGGACAAGCGCTCGATCGCGCTCATGTAAAGCGGCTGCAGATCATCCAGCGGCACGCCGGAGCCGCTGGCGGCGGACTGATAGGAGACGATGCCCACCTGCAGCAGCAGCCGGGCCAGCACCAGATCGCGCAGCAGGGCCAGATCTTCGGCGGCCAGCGGCATGTGGCGCTGATAGCCGCGCGCCAGGCAGCTTGCGGCGAACACCGGGTCAGCACTCCAGTGGATCAGCGAGGCAATGGTCACCGCCAGATCCTGGGCCACAGGCCCGTAGACCATGTCTCCGAAGTCGATGATGCCCGCAACACGGAACGCCGGTTCAAACGCGGCGAGAATGTTGGACTCGTGAAAGTCGTTGTAGATCACCTGCCCGCGCAGCCGTGGCAGGGCCCCGCTCAGGCTGGCCTCCAGCTCCGGCAGAAGCGCGGCCGCCGTGGGGCGGATGCGGGCGGGCATGTGGTCCAGCAGGCCGGCGGCCAGAACCGCCGCGCTTCTGAGGTCCCAGGGCATGCGGTCCGGCGCGCCCCGGCCATGGAAGCCCTGCAACGCGCGCGCCAGGCGCCCGCTCATGGCGCCGAGGGCGATCAGCTCCGGCGCGCCAAGCGTCCGCTGCTCCGCCGCAATGGCGTCGAGCAGGATCTGCCCCGGCAGGAAGGTGAGGACGCGCAGCACATGGTCTTTTCCGCCCGCCCCGGCAATCGTGGCCATGGGCGCGCCCGCAAGGGTCCGCACCACGCGCGGCACGGGCAGGTCCGGGTCCATCCGGGCAATATGGTCCAGCGCCTCGATCTGGAACGCAAGGCTCCCGGCCGGCTCCTGCAGAGAGGCAATCTTGATCACGAACTGCACCCCCTCCGCGCTGGTCAGGCGGAAATTCTGCTCCCGCTCGCCGCCCAGCCGGCGCCATTCGCCGGTAAGGCCATAGACCGCCGCCACCCGCGCGCTGACAAGGTCAAGGGGAAGCTCCGGTGCGCCGATGCTGGCGAGCAGAGCATCAAGGGAGGTCTGCGTGGGCTGTGTCTGCATATGCACCGGACTACCTCGCGTTCTGGACGGAAAGACCCCTGACAGGCGGAGGCCGTTTCAACGTGAGCCTTGGGATGGCCGCCGCAGGCCGGAGCATGGGCGGAATATTCTAATGCGGAACAGGCGCGGATGGGAGCAGGGCCGGAATATCTCACTCCGGCCCCCGGAACAACCGCGCCCGGCGTCAGCGCCCGCCGGCCCCTGCCCCACCCCACCGCGAGACGGCAGCAGCAGCCAGAAGCCCGGAGGCGACGATGCCGAGGATCATCGTCGAAACGGCGTTGATCTCGGGTGTGACGCCGAACTTGATCTGGGAATAGATCTTCATCGGCAATGTGGAGGCGCCCGGCCCGGTCGTGAAGGTCGAGATGACGAGGTCATCCAGCGACAGGGTGAAGGACAGCAGCCAGGCCGATGCCAGGGCCGGAATGATGTTCGGCAGCGCCACCTTGATGAAGGCGGTGACGGGCGGGCAGCCCAGATCCCGCGCCGCTTCCTCCAGCGACGGATCCAGGCTGCCAAGGCGCGATTGCAGCACCACGGCCGCAAAACACATGGTGAAGGTGGCATGGGCCAGCGTGATCGTCAGCGGCCCGCGGTCGATGCCAAGGGCGACGAACATCAGCAGCATCGACACACCCAGCACCACCTCCGGCATCACCATCGGGGCGGTCAGGAGGCCGGTGAAGACCTTTCTGCCGCGAAACCGCCGGACGCGCACCATGACCAGCGCCGCAAGCAGCCCCAGAAAGGTTGCCAGCGTGGCCGAGACAGCCGCCACCGTGAAGCTGACACGGGCACCGTCAAGCAGGGCTGCGTTGGACAGGGCAGCGCCATACCATTGGGTTGAGAACCCTCCCCAGACGGTCACGAGCTTCGACTTGTTGAAGCTGAACACGATGAGGATCAGGATCGGCACATAGAGGAACGCCATGACCGCAAGGATCGACAGCCGGTTGAACCAGCTAGGACCGGGTGACTGACTCATGGTTAAACCCTCACCTTGGAAATCCGGGACTGCAACAGGGTGACCGGGATCACGAGCAGCAGCACCAGCAGCACGGTGACAGCCGCAGCGACGGGCCAGTCGCGGTTGTTGAAGAACTCGATCCAGATCGTCCGGCCGATCATCTGCGTGTCAGCGCCGCCAAGAAGATCGGGCACGACGAACTCGCCCACCACCGGAATGAAGACCAGCGCGCAGCCGGCCGCAACGCCCGGCAGGCTGAGCGGAAAGGTGACACGCCAGAAGGAGGAGAAGCGGCTGCAGCCAAGGTCGCGCGCTGCCTCGAGCAGCGACGGGTCGCGGTCCGAAAGGCTGGAGTAGACCGGCAGAACCATGAAGGGCAGATAGGTGTAGATGATGCCGATGTAGACGGCCGTCTGGGTGTGCAGGATCTGCAGCGGGTGCGAGATCAGCCCGAGCGCGAGAAGTCCGCTGTTCAGCAGGCCGTCATTGCTGAGGATGGCCATCCACGCATAGACGCGGATCAGCAGCGAACTCCAGAACGGCACGATCACCAGAAACAGCAGAACCGAGCGCCACGGACGCCTGCAGCAGGAGATGCCATAGGCCAGCGGGTAGGCGAGCAGGAACGTGAGGAAGGTCGCAACCGCTGCCGTCTTGAGACTGTTCAGATAGGCTCTCGCATAGAGCCCGTCCCGCAGGACAAACTGGAAATTCTCGAAGTTGAGGCTGATCGACAGCAGGGCGCCATCCCAGGTGAAGAGCGGCTCGTAGGGCGGCATGCCGGCGCGGGTCGAGGACAGCGCAATGGCCAGCACGAGAAGGGCCGGCAGCAGAAACATGATGCCGAGCCAGACGAAGGGCGGGAGGACCAGAAGCCTCTCGCCGGGACGGAACATTTGCCTTGCGATCATCCCGGTCACTCCGCAAGAAGATGGGCGGCACCGTCCGCCCACCGGGCAACGACCGCCTCACCGGTGGCGAAATCATCGCTTCCGCTGTTCACCCGCAGCGCGTCGAGCGTGCCGTTCGTGGCCAGCCGGACGCGGTAACGCCGCTGGGCGCCCATGCAGGTGATGTCCTCGACGACGCCGGGCACACCGGGACCGGAGGACGCAAGTTCGACGCGCTCCGGCCGGACCGACAGCCACAGGGGGCCGTCCAGGGGCACGCCTGCCGGAAGCCTTGCGCGGAAATGCCCCTCGAACCCGGCAAGCGTCAGGTCTGCCTGCCCGCTGGCGGCGCCGTGGGCCGCACTGGCGCCGGCCACCTCGAAGATGTTGGCCTCCCCGAGGAACTTCGCCACATAGCGCGAGACCGGGTCTTCATAGACCGTTCCCGGCGTTCCAATCTGAAGCACGCGGCCCGCCTGCATGATGGCGATGCGGGACGACATCGTCATGGCTTCCTGCTGGTCGTGGGTGACGATGATGAAGGTCAGCCCCAGTTCCTTCTGCAGGCGGACCAGCTCGTCCTGGGTCTCGGTTCGCAGGTTCTTGTCGAGCGCGCCCAGCGGTTCGTCGAGCAGCAGGATCTTCGGCCGCTTGACGAGGGCACGCGCCAGCGCCACGCGCTGCCTCTGGCCGCCGGACAGCTGCGACGGCTTTCTCCCCAGCAGCGGTTCCAGCTGCAGCTTGCGGACGGCATCGTCCAGACGGCGGGCGATTTCGGCCCCCGGCAGACGGTCCTGCACCAGACCGAAAACGATGTTCCTGGCCACGGTGAGATGCGGGAACAGCGCGTAGGACTGGAACATCATGTTCGTCGGGCGCTTTTCCGGCGCAAGCCCGGTCACATCGGCATCGTCCAGCGTCACGGTTCCAGATGTCGGGGTTTCGAATCCCGCGATCATGCGCAGAAGCGTCGATTTCCCGCAGCCGGACGGGCCCAGCAGGGAGAAGAACTCCCCCTGGCCCACGTCCAGCGACACACCATTGACGGCGAAGAAATTGCCGAAGGCCTTGCTGAGGCCTTCGACTTTCAGAAACGGCTTTTCCATATCGTGCCCCTCACCGGGATCTTCAGTTGCCAGCGCGGAAGGCGGTCCAGATCCGGGTCCGCTCCCGGTTCTGGCGGGGCGGCAGGGATCTGTCGCCGAACAGCTTTTCCTGAACTTCCGAGGGCGGATAGATGTTGGGGTCCTGCGTGATCGCCTCGTCCACCAGCGGCGTTGCCTGGGCGTTCGCATTGGCGAGGAACACGGCGTTGCTGATTTCGGCAACCACCTTGGGATCGAGAATGTAGTCGATGAACTCCAGCGCCTGATCCACATTGGCCGCACCGGCCGGAATGGCCATCGTGTCGAAGGAGACGATCGTGCCTTCCCTGGGCAGCGCGTAGCGGATGTCCTGTCCCGTCCCGGCTTCCACCGCACGGGCGGCGGCAATCCCCGTGTCACCGCTCCACATCACCGCGAGGCAGAGCTGCCCCGAGGCCATGTCGGCGATCAGCTTGCCGCTCTGCATGTGGCGGATGTTGGGACGCAGCGCCATCAGCAGATCCTGCGCTTTCTGCAGGTCTTCCGGCTTGGAGGAATAGGGATCAAGACCGAGGTAGTTCAGCGCCATCGGGATGATCTCGTTCGGCGCATCGACGATGCCGATGCCGCAATCCGCGAACTTTGCGGCCACCTCGGGATCAAAGACCATGGCCAGACTGCCGACAGGCGCATCTGGAAGGCGCTCCTCGATCATGGCCTTGTTGTAGGCCACCCCTGTGGTCAGCCACATGTAGGGCACCAGATAGGTGTTGCCCGCGTCATGTTCGCCCAGCAGCTTCAGCAGCTCGGGGTCCAGCGCGCCGTAGTTCTTCAGCTTGCTCTTGTCGATGGGCTGCAGGGCACCAGCCGTGATCAGCCGCTCCCCCACCGTCGCGCTGGGGAACACCACATCAAACCCGCTGCCGCCCGCCAGAAGCCGGGTTTCGAGGATTTCGAGCGAGTCGAAGTAGTCCACGCGGGTATCAATCCCCGTCGTTGCAGCGAAGCCGGAGATCGTGTCCGGCGCAAAATAGTCCGAAAAATTGTATACGAAGACCTGTCTGGTCTGCGCCATGGCCATGGATGGCAGCAGACAGCCCGCAAGAAGCAGGGCCCGGCCCAGATTTCCGGTCGTGTTCTTTCCCATAGGTGCGTTCCCCTCACCTTTGATTGCAGGATTTCCGCTTCCGGACGTGCCGGCAGCTGCCCCGGCCAAACCGGACGCTTGCCTCCCCTGCTCTGCGGCAGGGTGAGATGTGCGGCATCATCAAAAACGGGGAGAGGCCCGGCCTGTGCGGCACAGCGGACAGGACGCCTGCGGAAGGCTTGAAGCAGCCCGCAACCGGCCATGTCCCCTCTTTGCAACGGACGGTAGGACCGCCGCGCCTATGGGAAAATACCAATCGGGGAACCGGTACATTGAGATTTACAAATGTAAGCCGTGCGCATTCAGGATTGCTTCGGCAACATAGTTCACGTTGGCGGCCTGCTCGCCCGAACGCCTGGCGAGCTCGATATCCGCGAAATAGGTCTCTTCCTGCAGCGGTAGACGCCGCAGCCGCTGCTGGCTGGCAAATGTCTGGGCGTAGTGGACCGGCAGCACACCCAGATAGGCGCCTGACAGCACCAGAAGCATTTCGGCCTCGATGTCATAGGCCACACGGTGCTTCACCGGATCGCCGAAACGCTGCCCCCTGAGCCCGTTCCAGTAGCCGCGATGCACCCACGGATAGTCATAGCAGTCGGCAATCGTGAAGGCATCGCCGGGCAGCGCGAACAGGGGATGGCCCACCCCGCAATAGAGGGCATTTTCCTCCCGGTAGAGCAGCCGGCAGGTGAGGCCCGCGACCTTGATGTCCGAGCCGCCTATGCCAAGATCAATCTCGTTCGAGGCAACGGCCTTTGTAATATCGTTCGGCCGCATGATCCTGAGATTGAGCTCGATCTCGGGCGCCGCACGGGAAATGGCCGCGATGGCCCCGGCCATCTGCAGGGAAGGGTCGGTCGAAAGGCAGTCCACGACGCCGACGCTGACCTTGCCGGCAAGAGCACTGCGCAGGCAGGACAGGCGCGCGGAGCCTGCATCGAGCATCCCCGTCATTTCCACGCTGATCTCGTAGACCCGCCGCCCCTCATGGGTGAGCGAAAAGCCGCGCCGTCCGCGCTCGCACAGCTTGACGCCGATGCGCTGCTCCAGAGCCGTCAGATGGTTCGAGATCGTGGGCTGGCTGAGGGACAGCTCCATCTGGGCAGCCGAAATGCCGCCGTTGCGGACCACGCATTCAAACACGCGAAGCAGGTGAAGGTCTGAACCCGATATCTTCATGGACACAGAATGCACCAAATGCTCGCGGCGGCAAACTGCCATGCCCGGGCGCCACGGCCGGGCACCCTGCCCCAAGGATGGGGATGGGGATGGGGATGGGCAAGACCTTAACTGAGCACCGCAGCGGTGGAAGTTCGGGAATTGCCGAAGTGACCCTCCCCATATTCTTGTGTAATGACCCGGCCCGATCCGCCAGCATCCCCTTTAATCAAGCCTAAAAAAGAGGGGAACTTCATGACAAACGACAGCAATTCTGGCCTTTCCTTCCGCCGGCGCACCCTGCTGAAAGGCCTTTCGGGCCTCGCTCTGGCGCCCATGATCACCGGCTTCCCCAACATCTTGCGCGCCCAGGAAAAGAAGCTGCGCATCGGCGTTTATGGGGGCTATTTCAAGGACACGTTTGACGCCGAGATCTTCCCGGACTTTACGGCAGACACGGGCATCGCGGTCGAAAGCGTCGGCGAGCCGACCGGAGAAGTGTGGCTCATCCAGCTTGAGCAGGCCGCACGGGCCGGGCGCTCGCCGGTGGACATCTCGATGATGGCGGGCGTGCCCGTCATCCGCGGCGCCAACAGCGGCCTGTGGGCGCCGCTCGACCCGGCCAGGATGCCCAACCTCAAACACATCAAGCCGGAGCTGGTGCAGCGCGACGCGAAGGAGCAGATCGCCGCCATCGGCGCCGTGGGCTGGTACATCACGCTGGTCACCAACACGGATGTCTATCCGGAAGAGCCCAAGTCCTGGGCGGACATGTGGGACCCGAAATACAAGGACAGCCTCGGCCTCCTTGCCAATGTCGGCAACTCCTATCTGCTGGAAGTGGCGGCCAAGGTCTATTTCGGCGGCATCAGCCATCTGGACACGGACGAGGGCATCCGCGAGGCCTGCGCCAAGGTGGCCGAGCTGAAGCCCAACGTGCGGCTGTGGTACCGCGACGAGGCCCAGTTCGAGCAGGCGCTGAAGTCCGGCGAAATCCCGATGGGCCAGTATTTCCATGACGTCACGCGCCTTGCCGTGCGGGACGGCTTCCCCGTGCGCTCGACCATGCCGGTCGAAGGCGGCATCTATGACTACGGCAGCTGGGCCGTGACCAAGGCGGCGGCCTCATCGCTCGACCTTGCCTATGTCTACATGGATTACATGTCCCAGCCCTCGATCCAGTCCAAGCTCGCCCGCAAACTCGGCAGCGCGCCGGTCGTGGACCGGTCGGTCACGGACCTCACCGACGAGGAATTCGATGCCGTCTCCTCGACCATCGATCCGGTGCGGCCGCATTACGAGATGCAGGCTCTCAAGACCGACTTCATCAACCAGATCTGGACCGAGATGCAGCAGAGCTGAAGGCCCTGACGGGCAAGGCGAAGCAGCCGCCGGAGGGGGCAGGCGCGCAACAGGCGCCTGCCCCGAAACGGTGTCTGGCCCCATCTTTGGCCCCACTCTCTGTACCAGTCTCTCTCCGGGCACTTTTCATCATCCTTTCAGAGGACCAGCATGACCGCTTCTGCAGAAATGATCGTCACCAACGGGCGTATCCTGTCGATGAACCCGGACCAGCCCGAGGCTGAGGCGGTTGCCATTGCCGGCGGGCGCGTGCTGGCCATCGGCAGCGCCAGCGGGATCGCCGCCTACAGAACCCCGGCCACGCAGGTGATCGACGCGGGCGGCGCTTCCGTGACGCCCGGCATGAACGAAAGCCACATCCACATTTTCGGCGGATCGGGCGAGCTGGACCAGCTCTCGCTGTTCGCCATCAAGGGCTTTGACGCGGTGAAGGCGGCCATTCAGGCCTATGCCGCCGCACGGCCGGACGATCCGCTGCTGCTTGCCAATGGCTGCGATTACACCATTCTGGGGGAAGACCGGAACGTTGACCGGCATGCGCTGGACGCGATGATTGCTGACCGGCCTCTGGCCGTGATGGCGCCCGATCACCACACGGTCTGGGCGAACACCCTCGCCCTCACCAGGGCCGGGCTTCTGCAAGGGCGGGCGCTGCCCCCCGGCAACGAGATCGTGATGGGCAGCGATGGTCTGGCCACCGGCGAGCTGCGCGAGCATTATGCCTTTGATGACGTGATTGCCCTTGGCGCCATCGGCGGGCGCGACATGCTGGGCCTCAGCACCGGGGACGAACCCCATCCGGCGCCGGGCCCTGCCGAACGGGCCTATGACCGCGAGCTTCTCAAGCGCGGGCTGCAGCATCTGGCCGCCCATGGCATCACCAGCTTCCAGAACATGGATGGCAACCGCTATCAGCTGGAGCTTCTCGCCGAGATCGAGGCCGAGGGCGGCCTCATCTGCCGCGGGCGCATCCCGCTGCACTACACCGGCGGGGACATTGCCGCGCAGATGGACAAGGCCGCGCAGATGAATGCGGATTTCCAGGGCGAGTGGCTGAACTCGGGCACCGTCAAGATGTTCATGGACGGCGTGCTGGATTCCCACACGGCGCTGATGTGGGATGACTATGCCGACCGTCCGGGCTGGAAGGGCGAGCCCCGCTTCGATCAGGAGACCTTCGACCGCGTCTGCGTGGAAGCGGACAAGCGGGGGCTTCAGATCGCCGTTCACGCCATCGGCGACGGCGCCGTCGCCAGGACCATCGATGGCTATGCCGCCGCCGTGTCCAGCAACGGCCGCCGCGACAGCCGCCACAGGATCGAGCATCTGGAAGTCATCCGCGCCTCCGATCTGAAGCGGATGGCCGACATGAAGCTCATTGCCTCCATGCAGCCGACCGTGCCGCCCGGACAGATGGGCCTGCCGCTGGAGCCGACCCTGTCGCGCATCGGCCGCGGCAACTGGGCCCGGTCCTTTGCCTGGCGGGCGGTGCGCGATGCGGGCATCGACCTGATCCTCTCGACGGACTGGCCGGTTTCGCCCGTGTCTCCCATGCTGTCGATGCACTCGGCCATGACGCGCAAGCCCTGGAGCGATGATCTTCCGGACAACCGGCAGACGCTGATGGAGGTTCTGGATGCCTACACGGTGCGCGCGGCCTATGCCGAGTTCGCCGAGGGCTGGAAAGGCATGCTGAAGCCGGGCTTCGTTGCCGATCTCGTCATCTGGGACCGCGACCTCGTGGCCATCGAGGCCGAAGAGATGGCGGATGTGACACCGCGTTACACCATCTGCGGAGGCCGGATCACCTATGCCGCATAAGGCCGGCGGCTGAAAAGCCGCCCCTCCTTATGAGTCGAGTTTCTTTCGGGTTCTGGCCGGTCCTGTGCACCGGCCAGTCACAGGGTCCCGAGCCGGGGGGAACATCCGGCCGGAACAGGGGAACGCCGTCCTGGACGGCACACTTGAAGAGGAAAGCCATGAACATCATCCGTATGAGCGCATTCGCACTTATCTCCACGGTTACCCTTGGCTCGGCCGCTCTGGCGCAAGACCCGCCGAAGGAAATCACGATTGCAACGGAAGGCGCTTACGCACCCTGGAACTTCACCACCCCGGACGGCAAGCCAGCGGGCCTCGAGATCGATCTGGCCAACGACCTTTGCGCCCGCATGCAGGTCAAATGCACCATCGTGATGCAGAACTGGGATGGCCTCATTCCCTCGCTGCAGGTCGGCAAGTTCGACGTCATCATGGCGGGCATGTTCATCACGCCCAAGCGCCTGGAAACCATCGACTTCACCCAGCCCTATGCGGTGGATCCGGCCAGCTTTGCCGTTGCGAAGGACAGTGAGCTTGGCAAGCTCGGGCTTTCGGAGGAGAAGTTCCGGCTTGAGGACGAGGCCGCATCCAAGGCCGCCATCGACGGGCTCAAGCCCATGCTGAAAGGCAAGGTCATCGGCGTGCAGGCGGCAACGACCATGCAGGATTTCCTCAAGACCTATTTCGCCGATACGGTCGAGATCCGCGAGTACAAGACGACCGAGCAGCATGACCTTGATCTGGCCGCCGGCCGCATTGACGGGATCTTCGCGCAGCAGACGGCCCTTGCCACCACCTTGAACCGTCCGGAATTTTCGGACTTCACCCTGGCAGGCCCGGGCTTCGTCGGCGGGATCTTCGGCATGGGCACGGGCGCCGGCCTGCGCAAGACGGACACCAAGCTCAAGGAAATGATGAATGCCGCGCTTGACGCGGCCATTGCAGACGGCACCATCAAGCGGATCTCCGAACAGTGGGTCGGAACCGACGTGACGCCCGTCAAGTAATCGCAGGGCCAGAACGCTTGCGGCCGGGGCAGACGCTGCCCCGGCCGCTTTTTTTATGGCGCCGGATCAATACCCCAGCGCAATGCCATCCTTGCGCGGCTCCGACGCCCCCGTCAGCGTGCCGGTGTCCCAGCCGATGCGCACGGCCTGGGCGCCGCCGATCGGATCTTCGGCAGGAACGATCTCGAAGCCCCGGCGGGCCAGCTCCGCCAGCGTCTCCGGCGCCACCGTATGCTCCGCCTCGACACGGGGCTCCGCGCCGCCCACGGGGATGAGGCGCGGCAGGTCCATCGCCTCCTGCATGTCCATGCCGTAGTCGATCACCTTGGAAATCAGATGGGCGTGGCCCATGGCCTGATAATAGCCGCCCATCACGCCGAAGGACATTTCGGTGCGGCCGTCCCGCGTCACCATGCCCGGAATGATCGTATGCAGCGGGCGCTTTTGCGGCGCGATCATGTTCGGGTGGCCCCGCTTCAGCGAGAAGCTCTGGCCGCGATTGTGCAGGATGACGCCCGACCGGGGCGCCACAAGGCCGGTGCCGAAACAGTCGAAGATCGAGTTGATGAAGCTCACCGCATTGCGGTCCTCATCGATGATCGAGATATAGACCGTGTCCCGGTGCAGCGGCATCTCGAAGTCCGGCAATCCGGTGAGCGCGCGCGTCAGGTCGATCCTGTCCGCCAGCCCGCGTGCGAACTCCGGCGACAGCAGTTCGCTGACCGGCACATCCGCCTTGGCCGGATCGGCGATCCACGCATCACGCGCGGCATAGGCAAGGCGCGTGGCCTCGATCTCCAGATGCAGCCGGTCCGCAGACTGCGGCGGCAGGCTGGCATCGAAGCACGACAGGATGTTGAGGATCAGCAGGGCGATGATGCCCTGGCCGTTGGGCGGGCACTCGTGGATGGTGTAGCCCCGGAAGGTGGTGGTCACCGGGGTCACATACTCGCCCCCCGCCTCAGCGAAATCCTCCAGCGTGTGCAGGCCGCCGTGGGCGTTGAGATGGGCCACCATGTCTTCGGCCACCGGCCCCTTGTAGAAGCCGTCGCGCCCCTCGGCGGCGATGCGGGCAAGGGTTGCGGCAAGCTGCGGCTGGCGGTGCACCTCGCCGGTGCGCGGCGCGCGGCCGCCGGGCAGGAAAATCTCCGCAGCCGCCTTGTCTGCGGCAAGCAGCTTCTCCTCCTTCTGCCAGTCGCGGTGAACACGGGGGCTCACCGCATAGCCTTCCGATGCGTAGCGGATGGCCGGAGCCAGCACATCGGACAGGGGCAGGCGGCCGTGGTCGGCGTTCAGCCGGGTCCAGGCATCGATGGCACCGGGAATGGTGACGGCGGAGGCGGACTGGCGCGGCACTTCGGTGAGGCCGCGTTCCTCGAACCAGTCCACCGTCAGCGCCTTGGGCGTGCGGCCGGAGCCGTTGTAGGCGATGACTTCATCGCCGCCCTTCGGGGCATAAAGCACGAAACAGTCACCGCCGATGCCGGTGGAGCCCGGCTCCACCACGCATTGCACGGCGCAGGCGGCAATGGCCGCATCCATGGCATTGCCGCCGGCCCTCAGGATGTCGAGCGCCGCGAGCGTGGCATAGGGGTGGGACGTTGCCGCCATGGCCCTGGCCGACACCGCAGCCGATCGCGACGGCTTCTCGAAATTGCGCATTCCTTCAGGTCTCCTCATTGGTTTCCGGACATGTTTTCTGGCCGGACAAATTCGTGCGGCGGCCGGTCCTCAGCTGCGGGACCGGTAGGGTGTCAGCCTGACTTCCAGAGCCGTGAGGGCCCGGACGATCAGGAAATTCATGGACAGGTAGATGGCCCCGGCGGCGGCAAAGACCTCGATCGCGCGGTAGCTTTGCGAGATCAGCCCCTGGGCGATGCCCGTCACCTCCATCAGGGTGATGACCGAGGCGAGCGAGGTGCCCTTCACCATCAGGATGATCTCATTGCCATAGGCGGGAAGCGCCTGGCGGAACGCGATCGGCAGGATGACGAAGCGAAGGGTCAGCAGACGGGACATGCCGAGGGCCTGGGCCGCCTCATTGAGCGCGCGCGGCACATTGCGGATCGCGCCGCGCAGGATCTCGCTGCCATAGGCGGCCGTGTTCAGCGTCAATGCCAGGATCGCGCACCAGTAGGGCTCGCGGAACAGCCACCACAGCCCCATCGCCTGCAGGGAAGGGCGGAACTGGCCAAGCCCGTAATAGATCAGGAAGATCTGCACCAGCAGGGGCGTGCCCCGGAAGAGGGCCACAAAGCTGCGGACAGGCCAGACGATCAGCGGGTTTGACCCCTGCAGCACCAGCGCAAGGGCAAGGGCGAGCACGAAGCCGAGCAGGATGGCCGTGCCCGCCAGCTGCAGCGTCAGCGGCACGCCGGACAGAAGCTGCGGGATGATGTCCAGAAAGAAGCCGAAGTCGATCATCTGTGCAGGATCCCCCGTGCCGCGCGTATCTCCGCGCCCCGGAACAGCTGTCCGGTCATGCCTGCGATCACGAAATAAAGGCCCGCTGCGGCGAGGTAGAACAGGAAGGGCTCACGGGTGGAGCCCGCCGCGACCTGCGCCTGACGCATCAGTTCGACAAGGCCGATGACGGAAATCAGCGCGGAATCCTTGAGAACCAGCTGCCAGACGTTGCTCAGGCCCGGGATGGCATGCCTGAGCAGCTGGGGGATGATGACGAGCCGCAGCATCTGCAGCCGCGTCAGCGCCAGCGCCTTCGCCGCATCGAACTGCCCCCGCTCGATGGCGAGATAAGCACCGCGGAAGACCTCCCCCTGATAGGCCCCGGAAATGATCCCCAGCGCGATGACGCCGGTGGCCAGCGAGGGAAGGCCGATGAAACTGTCCGAGCCGAAACTGCGGGCCATCGCGGTGAGGGCGACACTGCCGCCATAATAGAACAGATAGATGGTGAGAAGATCCGGCACACCCCGGAAGACGGTGCCATAGGCGGAGGCCAGCACCCGTGGCAGGCGCCGCGACGACAGGCCGCCGCTGGCGCTCAGCGCGCCGAAAACCGTGCCAAGCGCAAAGCCCAGCACCGACAGCACCAGCGTGATGACAGCCGCCCCGAGCAGGGCCAGCCCCCAGCCGCCTTCGCCGAAACCGAGCAGATGCAGCTTTTCAAACATGCGCAAGCCCCCTCCCCTTGCCATGGCGGTGTTCACGGTGGACGCAAGGAAGAGGAATGCCCCCTCCCTTTTGCCGCAGCCCCCCTCTCCCCCCTTGAGGGGGAGATGTCATCGCAAGCTGACAGAGGGGGGTGCAGCGCCTCAGTCCGGCAGAACCCTGCGTATGAACAGACGGTCCGTTGCAGCACCGCCGCTTGCCTCCCGGGCGGCCGTCAGGCCGCCCCGGTTGCCAACCCTCAGCCCTGTCCGGGGCTGGCAAATCCGGCAATCAGGGAGGCGGTCTCGATGATGTGTTCCTGCATCACGGCTTCCGCATGCCGTGCATCGCCGGAGCGCAGGGCCTCGATCAGCTGCTGATGCTCCTCGCGCGCCGAGAGGGGTTTGACCGCATAGTCGAACCAGATGCGCATGTAGGGCTCGATCATCACATGCAGCCCGGTGATCTGGCGGATCAGCTTCGGACGGCCGCTCAGGCCATAGATGAAGCCGTGAAATTCCTGATGGCGCAGGACCCAGTCACTGCTGCCGGTCTGCCCGGCCCGCTCCATGCGCTCCAGCATCCGGTCCAGTTCCTCGAAGGTCTCGGCCTCCATGCGCGGCATGGCGAGGCGCACGGCCAGCCCCTCCAGCACCGACCGGATTTCGAAGATCTCGTGAATTTCATCGAGGGTGAGACCGGCGACGACACAGCCGCGATTGGGGCGGAGCTTCACCAGCCCATCCGCCGCAAGACGGCGGAACGCCTCCCGCACCGGCATGCGGCTCATGCCGATTTCGGCCGCGATGTCCTCCGGGATCAGCCGCTCGCCCGGCTTGTAGCGGCCAAGGCGCAGCGCCTGCTGCAAATGCAGATAAGCCTCCTGCTCTGCCGTGGAGGCAAGCGGCGCATGGGAAACGGAGGAAGCCGGCATTTTCTGGATCTCTGGATTTTTGTATCCACTTATCCAAACACCCACTTCCGGGTCCGTCAAGCGGTTTTAATCAAGCATGCGGTGAACGTGACATCCTCAGAAGACAAACCAGCAGCAGATACAGACAATTCCCAAGCCTCAGATGGAACAGTTTTTAAGCAGTCCCACTTATGCTGGTCCGGACAGCCTGGAGGGGGCAGATGACGATGCAGGACGTAGACAGGCAGAAGGTTCTGGATGGCTATCAGATCCTCGACAGCGGTTATGAAGCCGGGTTCGACAGGATCACCGAACTGGCGCGCACGATCTTCGATGCGCCGGTTGCCGTCATCTGCTTCATCGACAAGGACCGGCAGTGGTTCAAGTCCCACCCCGGCTTCGACAGGCGGGAAACGCCGCTGGAACATGCGATCTGCCGCTTCACGGTGCTGTCGGACAAGGCGCTGCTGATCCCTGACGCCCTGGCGGACGAGCGGACGCGGGACAACCCCTATGTCACCGGCCCGGACCACCTGCGCGCCTATGCCGGGGCGCCGCTGATTGCCCCCGGCGGCGTGCGGATCGGCACGGTCAGCATCTTCGACCGCAAGCCCCGCAGCTTTGAGCCCCGCGATGAAGACATCCTGCAGCAGCTGGCTGCCCTCGTGATGCACAATCTGGAACTGCGCCGCGTGGCCGACAATGACTGGCTGACCGGAGCGGCCGGGCGCGGCGCCTTCGAGCGGCGCAGCCGTGCCATCCTGTCAGGCAGGAGCGGGAAGCACCACCGGAATGCTCTGATCGTTTTCGATCTCGATTTCTTCAAACAGCTGAATGACACCTATGGTCATGCGGCCGGCGACGAAATTCTGCGGCAGGTCAGCCGCACCTGCCAGTCGTCCCTGCGCGAGCAGGATGTCTTCTCCCGCATCGGCGGCGAGGAGTTCTCCGTCCTGCTGCCCGGCACGGCGCCGGATGTGGCCGAAAAGGTGGCGCGGCGCCTGCAGCAGTGCATTGCCGCCATGCCCCGCGATCAGCTGTCGAAATATCTGCCGGAGACTGCGGGCATCACCGCCAGCTTTGGCGTGACGATGGTGCAAGACGGCGAAGCCAGCATCAAGCACGCCCTCCGGCGCGCCGACGCCGCCCTCTATGCGGCCAAGGAGCGCGGGCGCAACTGCGTTGTCTGTTCGTGGGATATTGCCGCCGCAGAGCCGTTTTACGGCAAGTCTCTGTGACCTGCCCGGTTTGACCGGGCGGCAGCGTTCCGGCGTTGTCAGGCCTGTATTCAAAGGGAATACTGCTGCCAAAGTGAATCATGCGCTGGGGCACGCGTGTCAAAATTTCAGATCTTTCCGCCAAATGACGCAGACTATCCGCTCACAGTGACCTGGGTGGAGGATCGCAAGGACCAGTACGTCAGGAAAGAGGAGGTCATTGCGGTTCTGAATGCAGCCTCAGGCTGGGTCAATATTTCGGCCCCTTTCCCGGCATCATCGACACTGCGGAAGAGGCACGGGGAGACAGGCTGAAGGGGCGCAAGGCCCTACTGGTGCTGCGCCAGGAAGCGGTAGCGCCCGTGCACACGCCGGGCGAAGCGGCTCCCTTGCGGGAAGACGCCAGCAAGCCGGCCGCAGACTAGGCCGCCCCTGTAGAGCCGCAAAAGCCGGAGCCGGAAAAGAAGAAGGCCGCGCCGGACCCGGAAGCCAAAGCTGCCAAGGCCACCAAAGCGTCACGGAAGTCCCGGCTTGGCTTTGGGGAACTTGCCCTGCTCGCCAGCCTCGCCCTCGTTGGCTGGACCACCTATGATCATTTCACCAGCCCCTATTCCGGCCCGCTCAGCAAGGAGGCGATAGCCGCCCGCAAGGTCAGTCCGGCTACCTAACCATCAGCACGAGCGAACCGCCCGCCTTTGTCGAGCAGACAATGCCGCTTCAGGATCTGGCCTATCCTCAGGAGGTGAAAGGCCTGCGCTACTAGAGCAGTGAGGGCCCCGCCTACGGGGAGGACACGCTTGTCGCGGTGCCGGGTGCGAAGGCCATCGCGTTCAATGGCACCACCTATCAGATGCAGCAGATCACGCTGGACGAGGTCCGCCTCGGCCTGATCGCCCGGGGCTGCCGCTGAGCTCCCGCTGCGCTGGCCCTTCCCCGCGCTGGCAAGACCAGCATCCGGGCAGTGTCGAGGGGCTTTTCCTCACTTCTCACGCAAACACCCGGCAGGCCAAGCCCGCCGGGTGTTCAATCAAGCGCACCGGACCTTTATGTCAGAAGGTGCCCTTGATGCCGATGCCGAACATGCGCGGCTCGGTCATGCTGGCTTCGGTGCCGCCGATGCCGCGGTTCTGCTGCATGTAGGTGGGTGAGCGCTCGTCGAAGACGTTCTTGACGTAGCCATAGAGCTGGAAGGCCTCGCGCAGCTGATAGGTTGCCCGCACGTCAGCCACCGTATAGGGGTCGATGGCATAGGCCGCCGTGTTGGCGGTGTCGGAGAAATAGCCATCCAGATGGCGGACCTGACCAGAGAGGTTCAGCTTGTCCGTCACGTCCCAGCTCAGGCCGAAAGTCAGCATGTAGCCGGGCGACTTGGCAAACTCGTTGCCCTCGTAGGACGCGTTGCTGGAAATCTCGTCGATCCGCGTCTTCAGCAGGCCCGCACTGGCGCGCAGCATCAGGTTGTCGAGAACCTTGTAATCCGCCCCCACTTCCAGGCCATAGGAATGGGCCTTTTCGGCATTGATCGTGTAGGACTGGGTAACGCCGGACGAAATCACCACCGGAATATTGTACTGGGCGTTCTTCAGGTCGGAATAGAACACATTGCCGTTCAGCATCAGCCGGTTATCCAAGAGGCTGGCGCGGGTGAACAGCTCGTAGTTCCAGGAGGTTTCCTCCTCGAAGGTCATCCACTTCCGGGCGCTGATGTTGAGCGAAACGCCGCCGGGATTGTAGCCCCGGCTGACCATGCCGCCCACGGTCCAGTCCGGCGTGACCGCATAGGCAAGCGTGGCCTTGGGCAAAACGGCCGTAAAGGTCTTGTCGAAATCGACCCGCGTGGGGGCATAGACGGAAAGGCCCTGACGCTGGATGATATCGTTCTGGAAGCGCAGGCCGCCCGTCAGCGTCAGCCGGTCCGTCATGCGGTAGCTGGTCTCACCGAAAATGCCGAGGTTCTGCTTGGTGTCATCGAAGGTCGAAATGCCGCTCAGATAGAGGATTTCGTCCTGATCGCTGTGGGAGTAGTAGATCCCGGCCATGCCGCTGATCACGTCTTCCTGATCACCATATGTCACGCGCATCTCGTCGGACACGTTGGTCTGCCAGACGCCGGCATCGCCGTTGTTCACCACGCCCGTCGTGCGGTTGGCATAGGTGTCGGAGACATGGGCCTTGTTGAACACCTGCCAGCCGTTGCCGAAGTCATAGCCAAGGTCGAGCACGCCGTAATGGGTGTACTGATCCCAGGTCGGCATCGTCGTGGTGACGTGGTTCAGGTCCTTGTAAGGCGCTGACGCGGCTTCCTGGCTCGGCCGGTTGCTGAAGGTATAGGCATAGGTGAACTTGGCCGTCAGCCCCGGCAGTTCCTCAGGCTCCCACAACAGCTTGAAGCGCGTGTTGAAGGCCTCGAAGTTCTGGTTTGTGCCGTTGCCCTGGAAGCCGGAGTTCACATAGTCGATGAAGGTATCCCGCCCCGAATAGTCCACGGCAAGGCGCGCGGCGAGCTGATTGGCGATCAGCGGCCCGGACAGGACGGCAGAGGCGCGGCGGGTGTTGTAGCTGCCAATCTCGGCCTGATAGGCGCCTTCCGGGGTGAAGGTCGGGTCCTTGGTATTGACGACAATGGCACCGGCAATCGCATTGGCGCCCTGCGACGTGGTCTGGGGCCCGCGGAACACCTCGATCGTGTTCACATCCCAGACCGAAGAGCTGCCGAAATAGAATTCGTTGTAGGTCAGGTAGTGACCGTCCACATTGATCGTCGCCCGGGGGACCGTTCCGGCGAAGAAGGCCGTGGCACCCGTGTTCGGCCCCTGCGTGTCCTGGCCGCGAATCACCGGCGCGCTGACGCTGTCGGGGAAGACGACATTCGGAACATCGGCGATCACTTCGGAAACCGACGCATCCCCCACCTTTTCCCTTTCGATTTCCTCACTGGTCTCCACGGTCACCGAACTGGCCGTGTTCTTCAGGTCACGCTCGACCTTCTCGCCGGTGATGGTGATCTTCTTCAGCTCCGTCACCGCGCCATCGGCCTGAACAGCATCCTGAACAGCATCTTGCGCGGCATTCTGCGCAACAGCCGGTGCGGCCACTAAAAGCGTCAGCGCAAGCAGGCTCACGCCATTGAGATAAAAACGGCTTCCAGACATCGAACGGCCCCGCCCAATTCTTGAGTTTCATACTCATGTTGGATTAGCGCAGGATGGCGATGTTCCGCAATAGAGAATATGTTCCACAGTGCGGCACATCAAAGACTCTTGAAACAGAGTCACACTTCTGCAACAGGCATGGCAGGATGCATCGGGGACCCTGTCCCGGCGTAAGACCAGCTCTCGTTGAGCCCGCCTCATCGAGAGTTGGTCAAGCCCGTGCGGCGCCTGAGCAATTTCAAGGCGTGATGCGTCAGCATCGAAAGCCCGGGTATAAGATTTCAGAGGTTGCGGCGCGGCACGAACGCAGCCATGAAGGACCGGTGAGGGAGAAGGACCGCATGACAGACGAGATGGAACTGCTGGATGAGGACGGCGGCAGCACGGGCGCAAAGCGTTCGGGCACGATCCAGTCCGTATCCATCGCCTCCCGTTTTCTGCAGATCCTTGCGCAGTCCGATGGCGCCCTGCCCCTTGGCGAGCTGGCCCGCCGCGCCAACACGGGCCGCTCGACGGCCCACCGCTACATGCAGAGCCTCGTGCTGGAAGGGCTGGTGTCGCAGGACGCGGAAACCGGCTGCTATGACCTGGGCCCCGCCGCGCTGAACATCGGCGTCAGTGCCCTGCGGCGGATCAGCCCGGTGGATGTCACCGCCCGCCACATGCGGAGCCTGTCATCGCGCATCGCCGCCAGCTGCGGCGTCGCCATCTGGACGGACAGGGGGCCGACCATCGTCCAGTGGTACCGCAGCGCCGCCTTTTCCATCAGCACCGTGTCGCTGGGCGATGTGCTGCCGCTGGACAATTCGGCCTGCGGGCTGGTGTTTCAGGCCTATATGGATCCGGAGCGGATTGAAGCCGTGCGCAAGGTGCAGCCCGCTTCCTTCCGGGGCAAGCCGCCCCGCCCCGGCATTCTGGAGCAGATCCGCCGGGAAGGCGGCGCCGATCTCGACGAGCACCTGTTTTCCGCCCTCACCGGCAAGGCCGCGCCCGTGTTCAACGTGCATGGCGAAATCGCCTGCGTTGCCACCACCGTCTCCTTCGTCGAGCGGGCAGAAGCCGAACATCACCGCGATGCGCTGTTCGCAGCAGCACTGGAAGCCACGCGGGACTCGGGCCGGATGTGAGTGACGGGCGGTGTTTGCTGCCGGAGACGGCGTTTCAGTTTCCCTGCCCGTTGAGGGCTGCCTGATTCACACATCAGGTTCGGAAACTGCCCGCAATGAGGCGTTTGCTTTTCAGGAGGACGCCTGCCGCCCCCCTCCCCCTGGTGGGGAGGGGTAAGGGGTGGGGGGCTCTGAGCCGAAAACTATATGAAAGACAGATAGATGCCTGAAGAGACATCAAGAAGAACGGCTGTCCGGAGCCAATGGATACTCTGCCAGACTGAAAGGCCTTCCCCCCACCCCTAACCCCTCCCCACGAGGGGGAGGGGAGCTGAAACGCCGTGCCGAAATGACCAGATTGCAAGCCCCCACCACTCAGGCTGCCAGATGCTCCCGCAGGGTCTTGCCGGCATAATCCGTGCGGAACAGCCCCTTTGCCGCAAGGGCCGGGACCAGTTCCTCAAGGAACAGGCGGCAGGAGTCCAGTGAGCCGCCGGGAAGCGCGATGACGCCGTCGATTGCCCCGGCCTCGTGCCAGCTGATGATGTCGGCCATCACATCCTCCACCGTGCCGACGGAAACCCAGTGGGCCGAGCCCACCACTTCGGGCCGGTCCAGCAGTTGGCCCAGCGTGGGGCGCTCGCGCTCGATGTAGCGGCGCAGCAGATCCGCATGGGTGCGGCTGCGCACCGGCTGATCCGGCTCGGGCAGAAGATCCGGCGTGATGACGGTTTGCAGATGATGGCCGGAGAGATCCGCGCCGAGGATCATCCGCACCGACTCGATCCTGTGGTCATGGGTCAGATGCGCATGGGCGCGCCGGTGCATGGCCCAGGCCTCCTCCCGCGTTTGTGCAAGGAAGAAGTAAAGCCCCGGCAGCACCTTGATGGCATCGGGGCTGCGCCCGCAGGCCTCGGCCCGGGCCCTCAGATCAGCCCGCAGATCCAGCGCGGCGGCCATGTCGGGCGCTGCGGCAAAGGTGGCATCGGCGACCGAGGCGGAGAAGGCCCGTCCTGCCTCCGACGCGCCGGCCTGAAACAGCGGCGGGCTTCCGGCGGGATGGCCCGGCACATTGAGCGGCCCGGCGACGGAGAAGAACTCCCCCTCGTGCGCAGCCGGTGTCATCGGTTTTTCCCCGGTCAGCGCCTCATAGGGGAAACTGTCCCACAGCGCCCGCACGGCCTGCGTGAATTCTGCGGCCTTGCGGTAGCGCTCTTCCGGCGCGGGCATCGGGTCCGAGCCGAAGTTTTCCGCCCCCTCGATGGAGGTGACGATGTTCCACCCTGCCCGGCCATTGCTCAGCCAGTGCAGGGTCTGCATCTGGCGGGCGATGACATAGGGCGGGTTGAAGGTGGTGGAGGCGGTGGTGACAAGGCCGACACGGCTCGTCTCCCGCGCCAGTGCCGCCATCACCAGCGTCACGTCGAGGCCCGGCATGGGGCGGCTGCGCCCCTTGCGCGGCATCACCCCCAGCGTATCCGGCTTGAAGATGAAATCGAGCTTCGCCCGTTCCGCAGCCTGCGCAAGCTCGATGCTCTGCGCCAGCGGATTGGCCACATGGCGTTCAAGGGCACCGGATTCCGGCTCCTGCCCGTTCATCCAGGTGCCTGTCAGGCAAAGTCCGATATGCATCTGCTTGCGGGTCATGGAGGTTCCTTGGGAAATCAGGGCTTTCAGGCGCCGTGGTGGCGGCCCTTCGGCACGATCAGCGGCGTGGCTGATATGGGGTCGGGAATGATGACGCAGGGCAGGCCGAAGACATCCTCGACCAGCTCGGGCGTCATGATATCGGCAGGCCTGCCTTCGGCGCGGATGCTACCGCCGCGCATGGCGATCAGGTGGGTGGCATAACGGCAGGCATGGTTGAGGTCATGCAGCACCGCCAGAACCGTCCGGCCCTTGTGGTTGAGATCGGCCAGAAGGTCCATCAGTTCGATCTGGTGGGCGATGTCGAGGAAGGTTGTCGGCTCATCGAGCAGGAGAATGGGTGTCTCCTGCGCCAGCACCATGGCAATCCAGACGCGCTGGCGCTGGCCGCCGGAGAGTTCATCGACGAGCGTGTCCGCAAGCGGTGAAACCCGTGTCGCCTCCATGGCCGCACCAACGGCTGCCTCGTCCTCCCGCGACCATTGCCGCAGGAAGCTCTGATGCGGATAGCGGCCGCGCGCCACGAGATCGGCAACCGTAATCCCCGCAGGAGCCACCGGGCTTTGCGGCAGCAGGCCAAGGCGGCGGGCCACTTCCTTTGCCGGCAGCGAGGCGATGCTGCGCCCGTCCAGCACCACATCCCCGGCCAGCGGCTTCATCAGCCGTGCCAGAGCCCGCAGCAGCGTGGACTTGCCGCAGGCATTCGGCCCGGCAATGACGGTGAAGGACCCGTCCGGCACCGAAACCGTCAGGTCCTTCGACACGGAGCGCTCTTCATAGGCAAGGGTCAGGGAGTTGGCATGCAGCCGGGACGTCATGGCTTTCCTTTCTGGCGGCCCCGCGGATGGGTGCCGAACGTATTGCATTGTGGAATGCGTTCTTCAATATGGACAAATACAAATACGGAGTATATGCCTCATATTTTATTAGGGCCACCTGCGCCAGCAGGCTGTAGGGTGGCTGTACAACCCAGCAGACACCGGATGCCATATGACCAGTCTTACCACCCGGTTTGCCGCTCTCGCGGCTCTGGCCATTTCCCTCGCCCTGCCGCTTCAGCCCGCCCGCAGCGCCGGTGACTGGCCGCGCACCATTGCTCATGAAGGCGGGGAGCTGGTGCTGGCTTCGGCCCCGCAGCGGATCGTGTCCACCACGCCCAGCCTCACCGGCATCCTGCTGGCGATGAATGCCCCGGTTGCCGCCAGCGCCGCCACCTCGCCCGGTCCCCTCACGGACAGCAAGGGCTTCTTCTCGCAGTGGGCAGCGGAAGCAGACGCACGCGGGGTGGAGGTGCTTTACAGCAATCTGGCCTTCGATCTGGAAGCCGTGATTGGCAGCGCACCGGATCTGGTCGTGGTGTCGGCAACGGGTGCCGACAGCGTGAAGGCACACCT
Organism: Pannonibacter sp. I15F10I1; assembly: GCF_900185665.1. Lineage (NCBI taxonomy): Bacteria > Pseudomonadati > Pseudomonadota > Alphaproteobacteria > Hyphomicrobiales > Stappiaceae > Pannonibacter > Pannonibacter sp. I15F10I1. The sequence goes on along the minus strand of NZ_FYAN01000021.1, from coordinate 12,922 downwards.
GGACGAGTTGCAGGCGCAGGAGCTGCCGGTCATCCTCGTCAACTATTCCAACCAGAGCTGGCAGGCGGTTGCCCGCCAGCTGGGCGAAGCCACCGGGCTGGAGGGGGAAGCGGAAGCAGCCATCCGGCGCTTCGATGCCATGGCGGCGCAAACGGCACAGGCCATCGTGCCGCCCGAAGGCAGCGTCAGCATTGTGGGCTACAACATCGGCGGCAGCTACTCCATCGGCAAGCCGGACAGCCCGCATGCCCGGTTGCTTTCCTCCCTCGGCATGACTGTTTCGGGCCTGCCGGACAGCATGCGCGGACAGGTGACACGCTCCTCCGACTTTGACCTGATCTCGCTGGAAAACCTGCCCGCCGCCATTCAGGGCGAAACCGTCTTCCTGCTGCGCGCAACGGACAAGGATGTAGAGGCTTTCCTCGCCGATCCCATTCTGGCCAACCTGCCTGCGGTGCGCAGCCGCCAGGTCTATCCCCTTGGCCCCTCCTCGCACCGCATCGACTATTATTCCGGGCAGGAGATCATGAGCCTGATTGCGGCCAGATTCGCCCGTCCCAGATTCACCAACCCATGAGTCTCGTGGCAGAGGGGACTGCGCCAGCCGCAGCAAGGCCGGGCGCAGGCAGGCGAAGGCGCAGGATGTGGCTTGCGGCCTTGTTTGCCGTGCTTCTGCCGGGGGCCGTGGCCAGCCTGTTTGCCGGTTCGCGCCCGATGCCGCCCGCTGCCGTTCTGGAAGCCCTGCTGCGCTACAATGCGCAGAATGACCTGCACCTGATCATCAGGTCCCTGCGCCTGCCGCGCATGTGCGTTGCGCTCCTCACCGGCCTTGCCCTTGGCACCGCCGGCGCGCTGATGCAGGCGCTGACGCGCAATCCTCTGGCCGAGCCGGGGCTGCTGGGCATCAATGCGGGTGCTGCCCTTGCCGTCATGGCCGGCATCTCCCTCTTCGGGTTTGTCAGCATCTGGGAATATGTCTGGTTCGGCTTTGCCGGTGCGGGGCTCGCGGGCCTGGCCGTGTTCGCGCTGGGGCAGGCCCATGAAACGGGCACCAATCCCGTGCGGCTGGTTCTGGCCGGTGCGGGTCTTTCGGTCATGCTCGGCTCTGCCTCCTCGCTCCTCATCATCAACTCGCCGCCCGAAGTGCTGGACGGCTTCCGCAACTGGGCCGCAGGCTCCTTTGAAGGCCGCAGCCTCTCCGTTGCCACCGTGCTTGCACTGGCCACGCTTTGCGGTTTGCTGATCGCGCAGGTTCTGGCACCCGGCCTCAATGCGCTGGCGCTTGGCCGCGACACGGGCGAGGCGCTCGGGGTCAACACAAGGGCGCTGTTCACCGCCTCCTGCCTTGCCATCATGCTGCTGACAGGCGCGGCCACCGCCGCTGCCGGGCCCATCGGCTTCATCGGGCTCGTCGCGCCGCACATTGCCCGCAGCATCACCGGGCCGGATTACCGCTGGATCCTGCCATTCTCGGGGCTGATTGCGGCCATCCTTCTCCTCGCAGCCGATGTGGCAGGCCGCCTGATTGCCATGCCGGCCGAGATCGCAGCCGGCATCATTGCGTCTCTGGCGGGCGGGCCATTCTTCATTGCCATCGTGCGGCGCCTGCGCCTGCGGCAGATGTGAGGCGCTGATGAAACCATCCACGCAGATCACCTTCCGCACCGGCCCGCTTTCGCTGCGCCTGCGCCCCCGCACCGCCGCCATCTGCGCCCTGCTGGCAGCCGCCGTCCTCGTCCTGATGCTGGCGCTGCTGGCCACCGGCTCGCTGAAGATCAGCACGGCAGACATCGCCGCCAGCCTGCTGTCACCGGGCACGGACCCTGCTGTGGACAGGATCATCCTGCGCCTGCGCCTGCCGCGCGTGCTCACCGCCATGCTTGTGGGTGCCGCGCTCGGCATGGCGGGCGCCATCTTCCAGTCCGTCTCGCGCAATGCGCTTGGCTCGCCGGATGTCATCGGCTTCACCACGGGGGCTGCCACCGGGGCCATCGTCCAGATCATCCTGTTCAACGCCGGACCGGCTGAAACAGCCCTTGCCGCCGTGCTGTCGGGCATGGCAACGGCGGCGCTGGTCTTCGTGCTGTCGATGCGCGGGCGCAGCACCGGCAGCTACCGCCTCGTGCTCACCGGCATCGGCTGCGGTGCCATGCTCTCCGGCGTCAACACCGTGCTGCTGGTCATGGGAGATCTGGATCAGGCTGCCTCTGCGCAGCTCTGGCTCGCCGGCTCCCTCAGCGCCCGCACCTGGGCGCATGTGCTGCCGGCAGCCGCCGGGCTTGCCCTCGCCGCCCCCGTGGCGCTGCTGCATGCCCGCAGGCTCTCCCTGCTTGAGATGGGCGACGACACCGCCAACCAGCTTGGCCTTTCAACGGAGCGGCTGCGCCTGACCATGATTCTGGCTGCCGTGGGACTGACCGCCATTGCAACGGCAGCGGCAGGCCCCATCGCCTTCATCGCCCTCGCCGCCCCGCAACTGGTGCGCCGGCTGACCCGCGCACCGGAAGTGCCGCTATTTTCTGCCGCACTCATGGGGATGGTTCTGCTGATGGCCGCCGACCTGCTGAGCCAGCGCCTGCCCTTCCAGATCAACATGCCCATCGGCCTGACGGCAGGCCTTCTCGGCGGCTTCTATCTGCTCTGGCTGCTCTCACGCAGCCGGACCGTTTGAAGCAGCGCCGCACCGGAAGCTGGACGGCCGCCACCGCGCCGTGGTTTTCTGTCCGCCGGAACAGGAGACCTGGCAATGCATGACATGACCCGCTGCGTGGTGAAGCCGGATGTGCGCGAGGAGGGCTTTGCAAGCCTCACCACGCCGGTACACCGGGCGGCTACCATCGTCTTTGACACCGCGGAAGCCTTTGCAAGCCGCGGCGAGCGGGGGCTGGATGGCTACAGCTACGGCCTCCATGGCACGCCGACGACGCGGGCGCTGGAAGCACGGATCAACGCGCTGGAGGGCGGCTTCCACACCTTCCTCGCCCCCTCCGGACAGGCGGCCAATGCCTTTGCCATGCTGGCGGTGCTGAAGCCGGGGCAGAAGGTGCTCATCACCGAATCCTGCTATCCGCCGGTGCGGGACTTCGCGCTGCAGGACCTTGCCCGCCAGTCCATCACCGTGGACTTCTTCGATCCGCTTTCCCTGCAGGATCTGGAAGCGCGGCTGACGCCGGAGACGGGGCTCGTCTGGTGCGAATCCCCCGGCTCCACCACCATGGAGGTGCAGGATATTGCGGCGATTGCCGCGCTCGCCCACCGCTCCGGCGCGCTGGTCGCTTGCGACAACACCTGGGCAACGCCGCTATTGTTCAAGCCGCTGGCGCATGGCGCCGATATCGTCACCGAGGCGCTGACCAAATATTTCTCCGGCACGTCGGACATTCTCATGGGCTCCATCAGCGTGCGCGAACCGGCGCTGGCCCATGCCCTGCGCAGCCAGTTCGGCCGTTATGGCGTCGGCGTATCGCCCGATGATGCCAGCCACATCCTGCGCAGCATGGAATCCATGCCCCTGCGCCTTGCCCATGCCGGACGGGTCGCGCAGGAGCTGGCCGCCCGCTTTGCCGCAGATGATCTCGTGGAAGCCGTGCTGCTGCCCTCGCGGGCGGAATGCCCGGGCCATGACGTCTGGCAGCGGGACTTTGCCGGGGTCAGCGGTGTGTTTTCCGTGCTGTTCCGCCCTCAGGTCGTGGCGCATGTGGCCCCTGCCCTCGACGGGCTTTCCACCTTCGCCATCGGCGCTTCCTGGGGCGGCAGCCGCAGCCTGATGGCGCCGCAGCCCATCCGCGAGGACCGGACCAGCCCCCGCTGGCAGCACACCCGCTCTGCCCTGCGCATCAGCACCGGCCTCGAAGACCCGCGTGACCTGACGGCCGATGTCGAGGGGCTGCTGGAGAGGATCAGGGAGAAGACGGCGAGAATCTAGAATGTCCTGAGACGGTAATTACCTGACAGTTGGCTCACCTTTAAGGGTGTGGCCATGCCGCGTTGAAGCGGGTTTGATGGTGTCGCCAAACATCTCAAATCCGAGGACAACGAACATGACCACGAAGGACAAGATAGCACGGCGGAAGCTGTCTCTGCTGGACCTTGCGAGCGAGCTTTCGAATGTCAGCCGCGCCTGCAAGGTGATGGGCTATTCGCGCCAGCAGCTCTATGAGATCCGGCGCAATTTCCAGACCTACGGCGCCGAAGGCCTGATCGACCGGCTGCCCGGCGCGAAGGGGCCGCACCCCAACCGCATGCCTGCGGAGATCGAAGCGGCGGTGCTGGCTCATGCCCTTGATCATCCCTGTCACGGCGCGCTGCGCGTCGAGCAGGAGTTGCGGCTCAAGGGCCTTGCCGTCTCTACCGGAGGCGTACGCGGGGTCTGGCAGCGCCATGGCCTGCTCACCAAGCACGAGCGCCTGCTCAGGCTGGAGAAGGCTACTGCCGAGCGGACCTTCGAACTGAGCGAGGAGCAGACCCGGCTGCTGGAGCGCTTCTCGCCGGAGTTTCGCGAGCGCCATATCGAGGCCCCGCACACGGGCAGTCTTGTTGCCGTCGACACTTTCTTCGTCGGAACGCTCAAGGGGATCGGCAAGATTTACATGCAATCGGCCATCGACTGTCACAGCCGTTACGCCTGGGCCCGGCTCTATCCGTCCAAGCTGCCGGTGACCGCCGTTCACATCCTCAACAATGATGTCATACCCACCTTCGAGGCCCATGATGCCCGGATCGAGACAGTGCTGTCCGACAACGGCCGCGAGTTCTGCGGCCGGCCCGACCAGCATCCTTATGAACTCTTCCTGCAACTGGAGGAGATTGAGCACCGGACGACCAAGGTCAGGCGGCCGCAGTCGAACGGCATCGTCGAGCGCTTCCACCGCACCGTACTCGACGAACACTTCCGCGTCGAAGGCCGCAGAACCTGGTTCGACACCATCGAGGAGATGCAGGCCGTGCTCGACGAATGGCTCGCCCTCTACAACACTAGGCGACCCCATCAGGGCCGCAACATGGGCGGACGAACGCCCCTCAAGGCCTTCACCGACGGCCTGAAAAAAGCCCCCGAAACGCCACCGGAAAAAACGAAGGGAGAGACGCTGACAACCAGACCCAAACAGGCTTCAATGCAACCAGAAACCCGAGCCGCCTGAACCTGCTTCAAAACGCGGCACTGTCAGGTGAATACCATCTCTGTACATCTAGAAGATAACTAAAAACAAAAACTCACTCAATCAACATAATTATTCTATTAATCACTCAAGAAATACATATTATTGTCAAGATATATGTCTAAAATTATGAATAAAATTCCACAATAAAATAACTAATATAAAATTTTACATCCAAAATAAGCGAGATAACAACGTCAACAATGTCACCACAACCAATTTTCCAAGCACGGACAGATACAACCATGAATCGCATTTAAGCCACATTTCTCTGGTTGAATAGTTATGCTTTTGATCAACGCAAGAAAATATGATGAGTTTGGTCAATCGCTACATTGAAGTAACAATCCGAAAAATCGTCTATAGGAGTTACCAATGTCGAGCATCATTCGAATTGATCAGAATGTCACGCCAATCTCTAAGAATGAAAAATCCTTCAATGGATTAGTTGGCGCACTCCGTTATGATCCGCATCTCCCGCGGTGCTTCGAAAGCATCAAACACAACCTTGCTGCGGGACGGCCTGCTTTGATGAGACTGCATTGTGCAGCGAATTACCCAACCTCAGTTCACGACCGGTATGATATTGACCAGGAGGGACAAGCCGTTTTGATCGTTGGATACGATGATGAGCGGCGTCAATTTGCGATAGTTGACCCTTACCTCCGAAATAAAAATGAAGAAGTTAAAGTAAGTTGGATTGACTTCGACGAAATCGAGGTCACCATGGTTGACTCATCAAAAGGTTCAGAGTCACCAGTCGGTACATTGGATAGTGAAATCATCCTAACCGATGGAAATAAATTAACAATCAAAATTGGCCTTCCGTTCATGCGTGGCACCTTCATGGATCATGACTCTATGTTTCTTGAAGATATACACACTACAGTCTCGCTTGAAGCAGAAAACTGGAGCGATAGTCGTACAATGACGGCAGAGGGCACGTTCCGTTTCGGTCAGCAAGCGCGCTTCATACTGCACCTGCCGGATGCGTTACAAGGAAATGTTTCAGTTAAAACAGAGACAGTAGCATCTTTATGCGGCATCAGACCATACGAGTACCGCGATAAAATTGGCGTTGTACATGCCGAGAACTTTATTTGCACTGCAACTTATACAGATCGACTTTCCGTCAATAGTTGACACCATCTCAACTTGCAAAAGCGGGCGGTGTATTCAATGCCGCCCGTGAAAATAGGAGGGAGGTAACTGCGATGTTTGACAGATTTCTACTAAATGATGCAACTGGACGTCGCCTTCATATCAACTGGTCAAAATCCATTCCCGGCCTTGTAAGGGCGCCGTTATTCTCGCCCGAAATCGATCGAGGGTTTGTTGTATCTTACCTGGAAAAATCTCGCGAATACGAATTGATCTCGTTTCACCCAGAGAATGGAGATATCGATTGGAGCTGTAACCTTGTTAACGGGGGATATGGATCGCTGGCAGTCAGCCACAATGTTGTTGCTGTTCCAACGAAGTTTGTAGATGTTACTGGCGTTGATGCGCACAAGGGAGAAATTCTCTGGACTTGGAAAGGCTACGCCCGCGTACGTTCGCCGATAGCAGTCACCGAGGATGGATGCTTTCTCTTTTCATGCGGTTCAACCATCATCGTTGTTAACGCGGAGGGCAAAGAAAAACTAAGAATAGAGGAAAATGGTTCATTTTTTTATGGCCTTGTACACCAAATAAAGACAAGTTCAGGCAATATTTACATAAGTCACTTAACATGGACAAACTCGAAAGGTCGATCTCAGGTTGGAGTTGCTGCCTTTTATGATTCTGGAAAAATAAAATGGCGTATTGACTTGGGGGAGGCGCAAATAATAAGCTCAGATACTTCTGGTACTATCTTGAGCAATGATACATTATACTGTGCAGCAGGACGCCGTGTAGCTGCAGTAGACCCATTTACCGGTTATCTTCTCTGGTGCGTTGAGACCGATACATTAGTTGGCCGACAAATGCCTACAGTCGCCAAGGATCGCCTCTTCGTACCCAGCATTTCAGGGCATTTATATTGCCTAGATATAAATAATGGAGAAGAAATTTGGCGATTCATCGCAGATACTATTATTAATACCCCTGTTTCAATTCTTGGGGATCTAGCTATTGTCTCTGTCGACGGACAAGTTCATATGCTTCTCATGGAGAACGGAAACCCATTCGACAAAATTGCTACCGGCCATTCACCCTATAGTGCAATAACGTTCTATAATGGCCGCGCATTTCTAGGAGGAGGCGATCCTCCATATCATGGACGTCTTTACGCGTTCGATCTCGCCGATCGTTTAGCGCTCCCGCAATATGTCTGCCGTACAGAAGCCACGGGAGCACGTGACGATCGAACTGACTTCACTCTTCAGGTTGAGATAACGAACGCCCCCAGATCAATTACTGACATTTATCTCGATTCTTCAGTCTTAAGCGAAGAAATTACGAATGGCTCTCAAGGGAAGATAAATGAATACGAAAGATATGGAAATCACTTTGTATTTTCCGTGCCTATTCGAAATACAATAGTCTCTGGACAGTATTGCATTGATTTGGAAATCCACTTGAACGACGGATCTCTCATATCGCGAACCGCACTTGTGGAGATCAAGCCAACAAATAATCTACCAAAACGTGTATTATTACACGATATTACACCTATCTCGCAGATTTCACCGTGGCATAGTGGAGCCGCTGTTGTGGATATGGTGAAACGCTATTACGGTCAAAAGCCTGTAGATCAAGAGGCTTTTCGCCAACTCGTTGACAACATCCGTGAAGCTTCCGGATACGAACCATTTAATCTCTGGCGGATTGTGACACGCCGCGCACTCTCAACAGCTGCAGATCGATTCGAAGATTTGCCTGAGGTTAAAAACGGAAATATTAAAGTGAATACAGATGGAGTTGAGTAATGTCGCTCCGAGTCGCTCTCGAATTTATCAACTCCTCAATAACAAATGCAGCGAGAAAAAAAATCTTCACTGCCTTCGGAGCGACAGCAGCACATATTGCTGCGCTCTTGGTTCAACCTCTTTTGGTAGCAAAACTGGTAAGGGACGCCTCCAGTGGAGGTCTTTCTAGTCAGGATATGACCGAAACTTTAGTAGTACTTTCAGGTGCAATGTTAATCAGCGCCTTATTCGCGCGTCTGCAGGCACATTGCAGTAATCTTGTACTACAGGATATAAGACAATGCACGAAAGCAAACCTGTATGAAAATTTGCTGTCGCGCGCCCCTTCCTTTTTCCGAGATCGTAATGAAGGCTGGCTCGAAACCTCAATAGCAACAGCCTCTCAGGCTGCGCGGTCAATCGTCTACGACGGATTAACCGCGCTAGCAAGAGTGGCGCTCTTTATTACATTGTGTTCGATCATTTTAATCCTGATAAATCCGGGATTTGGTGCTATTTTTCTAATATTCTCGATAATATATATTATTATTTCGTATAAATTAGCTCACTCGGCATCTCATCTTGTCGGGGGCGCGGTTACAGCAACATCAAGATTGGCATCTAACGTGACAGATGTGTTCTCTAATATTGAACAAGTTCAATTGTCGAACACACAAAAAAACGAACTTGACAATCTAAGAGCTGACCTTGACGACGAACATACGGCTTATCGAGCCGCGCAGGGGCGAATCGATCGAAGTGAATTCCTTCAGAGACTTTATCTGATCGTTCTTTTCGGATTTTTTGTTCTTTCTACTGCATTCATAGCCGGCATGGATCCTTCAAATGCGGTATTATTCTATATAATTGGAATTATGGCATATGGACAACTAGATTCAACTGGAAAAGTACTGAACTCTATACTTGAAATGGCCTATAAACTCAATTCAGTCCTGGACGCGATCGGCCCCGTTTCACCAAGTAAATACGACAGTAAATCTGACGAAGAAGATAAAGAAATTTCCCTTCATCCATTAATAAAAATTTGCAATGTCAGCTTCTCATATACCGGCGAGAGTCATATTATACGCAACCTATCTCTCAATATTGCACCAGGCTCCCATATAATGATCACTGGTCGAAGTGGTTCAGGAAAGTCTACGCTTTTAAAGCTTATTTCGGGCATCAACATGCCCAACGAAGGGGATATATGCATAGGTGGAGTGTCAACCAGCACCATGACAATGGCTGAACGTGCGCGCGTTCTCTCATTCGTATCGCAGCATGCAACGATGTTTGATCGTTCGCTGCTAGATAACGTGCTTTATGGATGTACAGAAATAAGCCGGGAGCGGGCAGAGGACATACTTGTCAGGCTTGGTCTTGCGCATCTCAAAGCACGCGGCGGCATGGATTGGTTAGACCAGCGTGTCGATAAGAATGGTCTCGGTTTGAGTGGTGGTGAAAGACAGCGTGTCCTTATTGCCCGCGCAATCCTGAGAGGGCGGCCTATCATGATCTTGGACGAAGCGACATCCGCGCTTGATAATGAGAGCGAAAAACGTGTCTTTCGAACATTACACGACCTTTGCGCCAGCTCGACAATCATCGCAGTTTCGCATCACCCACATGCTGTGATGCAGGGATACCGGACGATCCAAATCAGCAGCGGCGTTGAGCAGGAACAGATGGAGTGATCAGATCCCTCATTCCCCCACAAACCCGTGCCTTGCGTGAAACCTTGCCAGTTCGCGCAGGGACGGGGGCTGGCCGGTGAAGATGGTGACATAGGCGGGGATGCGGTGCATGCGGGTGGGGAGGTCTTCCTGGGTCTGCATGGAGATGTAGCCGGTCTGGGTGAGATAGACCGTGCGGGCGCGCACGTCCGCCTCTGCCCCGCTGATGCCGAAGCGGGTGAAGAGGCCCGTCAGCGCCTCCAGCCGCAGGCGGTCGGCCTCCTGCACCTCCCGCAGAATGTCCGGCGATTGCAGCGCCCAGCTGCGCAGCGCAAATTCCAGCCGTGAATCGAACAGCGCCGGGTCGAGCCAGCAGTCGATGACATTCAGCATCGCCTCGGCCAGCGTCTCCGCATAGGCGCCCGTCTGGCGGAGGATGGCGCCGGTGTTCTTCTCCCGCCAGCGCGCCACCAGCGCGGCCAGAAGCGCCTCCCGGTCCTTGAAGAACCAGTAGAAGCTGGTGCGCGACAGACTGAGCTTCTTCGCCAGAGGCTGGATCTTCACCGCCTCCACACCCGCTTCCAGCAGCGCCTCAAGCGCCGCATCCAGCCACAGATCCGCAGAGCCGCGCCAGCCGGTTTCGCCCGTGATGCCGGTTTCCGCCATGATGTCAGTGTCCTGTTTCATCCCGCAAATCTAGCAGATGGCGCAGGCCCGTCAAAGAAAACGACACTCATGCACTGAAACTTGACACCAGTGAACATTTCCATTTTGCTGAAGAAAACCGCCCTTCCAGAGAGGCACAAGACCCATGTCCAGCGACCCGCTTCTTCAGCCGTTCCAGCTCAAGCATCTCACCTTGCGCAACCGGATCATCATCACCTCGCATGAGCCGGCCTATCCGGAAGACGGCATGCCCAAGGGCCGTTACCGCGCCTATCACGTGGAGCGGGCGAAGGCCGGGGTGGCCATGACGATGACCGCAGGCTCCGCCGCCGTATCGCGGGACAGTCCGCCCGTGTTCAACAACATCCTCGCGTGGAAGGACGAGGTGGTGAAATGGACAAGGGAGCTGACGGACGCGGTGCATGAGCAGGGCGCGGCCATCATGATCCAGCTCACCCATCTTGGCCGCCGCACCCGCTGGGACAAGGGCGACTGGCTGCCCGTCGTCTCCCCCTCCCATACACGCGAAGCCGCGCACCGGGCCTTTCCCAAGCAGCTGGAGGACTGGGACATCGAGCGCATCATCAAGGACTATGGCGATGCGGCCGAGCGCATGCAGGCCGGCGGCATGGATGGCATCGAGCTGGAAGCCTATGGCCATCTGATGGATCAGTTCTGGTCGCCGCTGACCAACACGCTGGACGGCCCCTATGGCGGGCCGCTCGATAACCGGCTGCGCTTTGCCTTCGACGTGCTGCGCGAAATCCGCAAGCGCACTGGGCCGGATTTCATCGTCGGCATCCGCTACACGGGCGATGAGCGGCTCGACGGCGGGCTGACGCCGGAGGACGGGCTGGAAATCTCCCGCCGCCTGAAGGACAGCGGCCTTGTGGACTTCCTCAACGTGGTGCGCGGCCATATCGACACGGATGCGGGCCTGACGGATGTGATCCCCATTCAGGGCATGGCCAGCGCGCCGCATCTGGATTTTGCCGGCAGCATCCGGGCGGAAACAAAGCTTCCGACCTTCCATGCGGCGCGCATTCCCGATGTCGCCACCGCCCGCCATGCGGTGGCCAGCGGCAAGGTGGACCTCGTCGGCATGACCCGCGCCCACATGGCCGACCCGCATCTGGTGCGCAAGATCATCGCCGGGCAGGAAGAGCGCATCCGCCCCTGCACCGGCGCCAACTATTGCCTCGACCGGATCTATCAGGGCGGCCTTGCCTTCTGCATCCACAACGCCGCCACCGGGCGCGAGGAGACCATGCCGCATGACATCGCCCCCGCCGCCCGCCGCCGCAAGGTGGTGATCGTGGGCGCAGGCCCCGCCGGGCTGGAAGCCGCACGGGTGGCCGGTGAGCGAGGGCATGAGGTGACCGTGTTCGAGGCCGCCGCCCGGCCCGGCGGGCAGATCCGCCTGACGGCGCAGAGCGAACGGCGGCGGGAGATGCTGTCGATCATCGACTGGCGCATGGCCGAATGCGAGCGGCTCGGCATCTCCTTCCGCTTCAACACCTGGGCGGAGAGCGCGGATGTTCTGGCAGAAAGCCCCGATGTGGTGATCATCGCCACCGGCGGCCTGCCGGATACGCAGGTTCTGAGTGCGGGCAATGATCTGGTGGTCTCCGCCTGGGACATTCTCTCCGGCGATGCGAAGCCCGGACGGCAGGTGCTGGTCTATGACGATGCGGGCGACCACACCGGCCTGCAGGCGGCGGAACTGATCGCACGGAGCGGCGCCAGCGTCGAGATCATGACCCCCGACCGCAGCTTTGCGCCGGAGGTGATGGCCATGAACCTGGTGCCCTACATGCGCAGCCTGCAAAAGCTCGGCACGCGCTTCACCGTCACATGGCGGCTGCAGGCGGTGGAGCGGCAGGGCAACCTGCTCACCGCCCATGTGGGCAGCGATTACGGCGGGGCCAGCGAGACGCGGACGGTGGATCAGGTCGTCATCAACCACGGCACCCTGCCGCTGGCCGATCTCTACTTCGAGCTGAAGCCGCTGTCGTCCAATCTTGGCGAGATGTCGCACGAGGCGCTGATCGCGGGCCAGCCGCAGGACATCACGCGAAATCCGCAAGGCACCTTCCAGCTCTTCCGCATCGGCGACGCCGTCGCCTCCCGCAACACCCACGCCGCAATCTATGATGCGCTGCGGCTGGTGAAGGACATGTGAGGGGGGATAGACCTGAAATCTGATCATTCCGGCACGGTGTCTCAGCCCCCCTCCCCCTCGTGGGGAGGGGTTAGGGGTGGGGGGAAAGGCCTTACCGTCTGGCAGAGTGTTCAATGATTATGGGCGGCAGCGCCTCCTGATGTGTTTTCAGGTATCTGTCTGTCTCTCATATCGTTCTCGGCCCAGAGCCCCCCACCCCTTACCCCTCCCCACCAGGGGGAGGCAGGGGAATCGCGTATGTCGAATAAGGGGTTGTTTTACTGAGGCAAATCGATTCATGAGTTCTCCGTCCCGGGAGGTTGCGATGAGTAGATTTGCCGCTTGTTTTGAAGCTTTGCCTGATCCGCG
>NZ_FYAN01000010.1:0-2035 GCF_900185665.1 Pannonibacter sp. I15F10I1 | reverse complement strand
TGACCCGCCCGTTTGTTCCGGGCGGGTCAGGTTTTTGCTTAGCGGAATGGCCAGGGCAGGTCCATTGCGTCCTGCAGCATGCCTGACGGGAAGTTGAGGGAGAGGGCCCATGCGAGGGTGAGGATGACGCCGGCGGCCCCTGCGGTCATCAGGAGGGTTGCCAGCAGTCCTGCCCTTGCCCTGACGATGAGGAAGACGGGGAAGAACAGCAGCAGCGCGCCATAGAAGCCGATGAGGGCGGTGAGGCCGACGAGGCCCGCGATCCAGGCAAGGCCGCCCCACAGGTTGCCGATGCCCGGCTGGCCGACGTGATCGCCCGTCAGTTCCGCATCGAAATGCGAGTGATGCCCGGTCTTGCCCCGCACCAGCTGCGGGATCAGGATGGCCAGCATCACCAGCCCGATGATGGAAACGGACAGGGGGAAGACCTGGGCGAGGAAGTCATGGCGGAGCGCGTCGTTGAGGGCGATCAGCAAGGCCCCTGCCATGGCCACGGCGAAGGTGATCTGGGGCAGATGCGCGCGCAGGGACGGCACGTCGGGCGCATCATCCACGTTGGGCACCACATGGCCGTGCTCGTCGATGCGGTTGCGCAGGCCGAACCAGATGGAGGCCAGCGTCATCAGGGCGATGGCGATGACGCCCGGGCGGAAGACGAAGTCCCAGCCGTTGAACTGCAGCGCCTGATAGAGATAGGTCTCGGCCTGGGGGGCGAGCACATAGCCGATCAGCAGCGCCGGGCGCGGCCAGCCGAAGCGCTTCATCAGCACGCCGAGGACGCCGAGGCACAGCAGCGCCACGAGATCAGCGAGCGAGCGGGTGGCCTGGAAGGCGGCAAAGCAGATCAGCACGATCATGAAGGGCGCAAGGCGCTGGAACGGGATCTGGGTCAGCTTGGCGATGGGAATGGCCAGGGCCAGACAGATGCCCGCGCCCATGACATTGGCGAGCGCCAGCGACCAGATCACCGAATAGGTGATGTTGAGGTCCGCCCCCACCATGGAGGGGCCGGGCTGGATGCCGAGCAGGACCATGCCGCCGAGGAAGACGGCCATGGCGCCGGAGCCGGGAATGCCGAACAGCATGGTGGGCAGCAGGGCGCCGCCCTGCATGGCGTTGTTGGAGCTTTCCGGGGCGATGACGCCGCGGATGTCGCCCTTGCCGAACTGCGGGTCCTTCTTGACGGTCTGGACCGCATGGCCATAGGCGATCCAGTCGACGACCGAGCCGCCAAGGCCAGGAATGGCGCCGATGATGCAGCCGAAGCCGGAGCAGCGGGCGGACAGCCAGATATTGGCCCACCAGTCGCGGATGCCCTGGAACCAGCCCGAGCCAAGGGCATTGCCCGAGGCGATGGCGGAGTTCTTGCGCAGGAGATCGGCGATCTCGGGAATGGCGAAGAAGCCGAGGCCGACGATGACCAGCGGAATGCCGTCATACAGATAGTCGAAGCCGAAGATCATGCGGAACTCGCCGGTGGCCGGCGCCCCGCCGATGGAGCCGATGATCAGGCCGATGCAGCAGGCCGCCAGCCCCTTGGCAAGGCTGCGCCCGGCCAGCACCGCCACCATGGACAGGCCGAAGAGCGCCAGCATGAACAGCTCCGCCGAGCCGAAGGAGAGGATCAGCGGCCGGGCGATGACGACAAAGCCGGTCAGGATGATGGCGCCGAAAATGCCCCCCGCCATGGAGGAGATGAAGGCGGCCGACAGGGCCCGCGCCGCCTGCCCCTGCCGGGCCAGCGGAAAGCCGTCGAGCACGGTGGCCTGGCTGGCGGAGGAGCCGGGAATGCCCATCAGCACCGAGGAGAACGTGTCCGAGGTCGGTATCACGGCGACAAGCCCGATCAGCATCGCCAGCGCGCTGATCTCGTTCATGCCATAGAGAAAGGGGATCAGCAGCGACAGCCCGGCGATGCCGCCAAGACCGGGGATCACCCCGATCACAAGCCCCACGGACACACCGATGAGCATGTAGAACAGGTGCTGGAAAGACAAAAGCGTGCCAAGCGCAGACAGTAACGTGTCAATCACGG
>NZ_FYAN01000023.1:0-1288 GCF_900185665.1 Pannonibacter sp. I15F10I1 | reverse complement strand
CGCGTACCATAAACGCAAGCCTCAACGCAGCGACGAGCACGAGAGCGGTCAGTAGCAATCCAAACTTTGTTACTCGTCAGAAAATCGAAATCATCTTCGGTTAAATCCAAAACGGCAGAAGCCTGAATGAGCTTAATAGAGGCCAAAGCGGTCTGGAAACGTACGGATTGTTCAGTAACTTGACTCATGATTTCTTACCTATTAGTGGTTGAACAGCATCGGACTCAGATAGTAATCCACGCTCTTTTAAAATGTCAACAAGAGAATCTCTACCATGAACAAAATGTGACTCATATCTAAACCAGTCCTTGACGAACGTGCCAAGCATATTAAGCCACTTCTCCTCATCCAACGCGTCAGTTTTTGACAGAATCGTTAGTTGATGGCGAAAGGTCGCAAAGTAAGAGCTTCTCGAGCTGCGCAAGGATAGGTCGAATTTTCTCATTTTCCGCCAGCAGTCCACTTCGATTTAATTCGTAAACAAGCAGTAGTAATTCCTGCTTTATCAAGATAATTTTTCGACTCATCAGAAATATCCGAAAGTGTTAACTTCTGCGTCATGGAAGCGATAAAACTCTGCAGGTTGGATACGCCAATCATTTTTATCGAAGCGCGCATAAATTTGAGCAGATTTGTCGTCACAGGTTGCGCCGCCAAAACGTCGGCTACAGTAACTTTTCCCAGCCTCAATCTCATCTCTCTTTTTGCGTTCTGCTTCAATATCTGGTTGAACGGCGTCGCGTCGTAACCCAGCTTGGTAAGTTGGATTAAGCACTCCGTGGACAGATTTGTCATTGTGAGCATTTTCATCCCGAAGTTGCGGCTCATTCTGATTCTGAACAGCTTCTTGGGAAGTAGCGACAGCTTGGTTTTTAGTGAGTTGTTCCATTCTTTAGCTCCTAGACCTTTAGCAGCAAGGTCCATATCTGACTTTTTGTTAACGTATTTAGCCACATAGAAACCAACAGCCATATAACTGGTAGCTTTAAGCGGCTCACCTTTAGCATCAACAGGCCACAACCAACCAGAACGTGAAAAAGCGTCCTGCGTGTAGCGAACTGCGATGGGCATACTGTAACCATAAGGCCACGTATTTTGCAAGCTATTTAACTGGCGGCGATTGCGTACCCGACGACCAAAATTAGGGTCAACGCTACCTGTAGGAAGTGTCCGCATAAAGTGCACCGCATGGAAATGAAGACGGCCATTAGCTGTACCATACTCAGGCACACAAAAATACTGATAGCAGTCGGCGTGTGAATCATTAGCCTTGCGACCCTCGGCAGCA
>NZ_FYAN01000024.1:0-1421 GCF_900185665.1 Pannonibacter sp. I15F10I1 | reverse complement strand
ACTGTTGGGTTGGACGGCCCCTACGGCATCGATGTGCCAGAATGAGGTTGTTAGCGATCTCAAACGAAGGAGCCGTCCATGAGTGATATTATTCGAATTGGTATGGATACGTCCAAGACCGTTTTTCAGCTGCATGGGGTGGATGTTCGCGAGCAGCCTGTGTTGCGCAAGAAGCTTCGCCGCCGGCAGGTTCTGGACTATTTTGCCGTTTTGCCTCCTGCGCAGGTGGGGCTTGAGGCGTGCGGGTCCTCGCATCACTGGGCGCGTGAGTTGCGGAAGTTGGGGCATGAGGTTGCGCTGATCCCGCCACAATACGTGAAGCCCTATGTGCAGCGGAGCAAATCGGACGCGGCTGACGCGGAAGCGATCTGTGAGGCGATGAGCCGTCCGAAGCTGGCCAAGAGCTTCGTTGTTGTCAAAAGCCCTGAGCAGCAGGCGGAGCAGATGCTGGCGAAGCTGCGCACGCAGTTCCTTGGCCGGCGCACGCAGCTTTCCAACTCGATCCGCGGGTTTGCGGCGGAGTTTGGTTTGGTTGCCCCGAAGGGCCTGTTCCAGATCAACCGGCTTGTTGATCAGATCCGTGCGGACGAGACACTGCCGGAGTTGGCCCTGGATATGTTCGAAACGCTGTTGCGTGATTACACAAGGGTCGACGAGGAAATCGCAGGTCTCAATGCAAAGCTGCAAGAGCTGCATCGCAACAGCGAAGTCAGCCAGCGGCTGGCCGGTATCCCGGGCATTGGTCCGGTCGGCGCGACCCTGCTGGCGATCAAGGTGAGCGATGCGCACGCCTTCAGATCAGGGCGCGACTTCTCCGCCTGGCTCGGCCTGACCCCGAAAAACCATTCCACGGCGGGCAAGAACCGGCTCGGTGTGATCACCCGCGCCGGAGATGAAATGCTGCGCGCCACACTGGTTGCCGGAGCAAGTGCGGTCCTGCTGCAAGTGCGGCGGGGACGAATGAAAACCCTCTGGCCCTGGCTGGACAAGCTGTGTGCGCACAAGCCCCATAAGCTGGCTGCCGTCGCGCTGGCCAACAAGCTGGCGCGCATCGCCTGGAAGCTGATGGTCAGCGGCGAGACTTATCGCCCACTGTCTGTGCGGCACGAACCGGCAAGCGTGTGAGCACATACAAAACACCGCCCCGGCCTTGAACAAGCCAGCGCGGCAGAGGAACTTGCAAGGGAAGATGAGAAGGTGTGTTCGGTCGGTCCGAGGCGGATGGGAAATACCGTGGGATCCAGTGGCGGCTTCAAAGCCGGTATCGCTGTACTGTTTGGAACCTATCTGCTGCGGAACCCATCTTGGCCAGCGGTCTCACGGATCGCAAAATAGGCCGTACATATGACCGCAAGCGATCCGGAGCACCTGCGAACTTAAACCTTGCGACCACGGGGCCGTCCACATATGGATCCCCACCT